>CAYXWQ010000007.1:0-85060 GCA_964468865.1 uncultured Sulfuricurvum sp.
CGCTCACCAGCACCATCTTACGGGTCGGATTTTTCAAGGTAACCGAACGCTCAAAAGTCTCCCCCTCCCGCACCTGCATCACCTCTTTGCCTCTCCACAGCCGCTCCCGGTAGGGACCCGAGGGGAGACAAAAACGGTTGGGGGTCTGTACGTCGATCACGATATCGAGCTTTTCGATCGCATGCTTGCCGTAGCCGTCATCGAGAAAAACGACATCGCACCCCATCGCTTTGGCTTCGCTGATCCCCCGCTCGCGCACTTCGCTGACGATCACGACGGCATGGGGAAGTACCGTCGCATAGAGCATCGCTTCGTCGCCGCTTTGAGCGATGTCGCATAAAATGTCACGGTCCTTGACGACGGCCATCCCCCGGCTTTGGCGTCCATATCCGCGCAACACGACCGCCGGCTTCGCAAAATGGCGGGCAAGCTCGCTCACCAGCGGTGTTTTTCCACTCCCGCCGACCGTCAGGTTTCCGACGCTGACGACCGGTATTCCCAAATATGTGGGAACGCTGCGCACATACCGCAAATAGGCGATCAGGCAATAGAGCCAGCTCAAAGGCAACAGCAGATACGAAAGGATTTTTTGGATCAAAGAGGGGTGATAGAAGTACCCCTCCCCCCATCGTGTGAAAAAGCGCTTCACACTCGGGTAGAGGCTACGTCCAAAATTGCGTCGCAGATTTCATCTACCTGATCATCGCTAAGAGCTGCATAGTTGGGGATGGAAAGAACCTGCTGATAATTGCGCAGCGCTACGGGAAAATCATTGACCCGCAGGGAGTACTTGGCTTTGTAATAGCTCAGAAGGTGCAAAGGGATGTAATGCAGCCCGCACTGGATCCCGCGTGCAGAGAGTTCACGCGCGAATGAATCGCGGTTTTTGTCCACTTTCAGAATGTAGAGCGCATAAGGGTGTTCTTCGTTCGCGACGGGGAGTTTGATATGGGGGGCATCTTTGAGACGTTCATTGAAAACTTCACTGATATGACGCTGACGTTCAATGATCTCGTCTTGTTTTTCAAGCTGCACCAGAATTGTCGCCGCATCCAGAGGACTTATCATGTACTGGCTGCCGATATCGGTCACATCATAGATGTATCCGAGCGATTCATCCTCCACAACCATCGCATGGTTCCGAAGCAGTCGGGCCCGTTCGATGATCTCTTCGTCATCGCTCACCAGCATGCCGCCGTTGCAGACGTTTCGGCGCAAATGGGGGCTGAAATCAAAACAGGTGATATCGGCGCCCGTTGAGCCGATTTTTTGTCCTTTGTACGTTGCTCCCAGTGCGTCGGAAGCGTCTTCGACGATTTTCACATCATACTGCTTGGCGATACGGTACAGGTTCTCCAGATCGACACTCTGACCCGCCACATGCGATACGATGACGGCTTTGAGTTTTTTCGATTTGTTCTCCGCCAGATAGGCTTCGAGCTTATCCAGATCGATGTTAAACGTCTCCGGTTCGATATCGACAAAGATCGGTTCCGCATCGAAATGGCGTACCACTTCCGGCACAGATGGATACGCATTGATCGAACAGAGGACTTTATCTCCGCGCTTCAGGTCAATCGCCAACATCGCCAAATGCAAAGCCGCCGTTCCGTGGGACGTCGCCAGCGCATAGGAAGCACCGACATACGATTCAAACGCCGATTCCAGTTCCTCGATGATATTCGGTACTTCACCGTCCAAAACCTCATCAATTTTTTCTCGCTCATCTCCACCGACTTCGATACGATAAAATGGGATACTCATCTGCTGTTCCTTTATAGGGTGATATCTCTGGGATAGTTGAAATCAATATTGACCGTACGCGAGGTCAGTTTCGCAATGATCGGCATACGGCGTTTGAACTGGTTTTTATAGATTCTCTCTATAATCATATCGACCAGTTCGGGTTTTTCTCCATCCGCGATGATCTCTTCGCGGGTATGGCGCTCTTCTATGTAACATTTTAACACACGATCTAACTCGGAGTACGAATACCCGATTTCCGCCTCATCGCTCTGTCCTGCCCACAAATCCGCGCTCGGAGGCTTGGAGAGGATCGAATCGGGTATCTCCAGGTAACGGGCCAGCTCGAATACTTCGGTTTTATAGAGATCTCCGATAGGATTGATCGCACTGGCCAGATCCCCGTACAGTGTCCCGTATCCCAGCATCAATTCGCTTTTGTTGCTGGTCCCCAGCACGAGCGCGCCGTCTCTGGCCGAAAGGTCAAAAAGGGTTGCCATCCGCAGCCGTGCGGAGAGGTTGCCGACCCGCAGCGGTGACATCTCGGGGGATTCATACGCCTGAAGCATCGGTTCGATACTGCGGGTCTCGGAACGGAGTCCAAACACACGGCAAAGCTCGTCGGCATCGTCCAGAGAACTTTGCGACGAATAGTGCGAGGGCATTTTCACACACAGAAGATCGTCTTTGAATGCACGGTGCGCCAGCACCGCCACAACGGCAGAATCGATCCCGCCGCTGAGCCCCACAACGACTTTCTTCAAACCGGTCTTACGAACTTCCTGTTCCAGAAAACCGGTCAAATAGCGCGTGATCAATGCGTATTTGCCCACCTGTCAACCTTATCAAAAATTTAATATTTTGCATTATAACTTATTTTCGCAACGAAATATCAACACCGGCTTGAGGAAATTTTCTCCAGTTCTTCCGTATCGAATCCCGCCTGCCGCCGCGCCTCGCAATTTATCTCGATTTTTCGGGGAAAACTGTGCGGATAATATTTATCGATGATATCAAAATAGACCGAAGTGTTTTTTCCTGCGCGCAGACATGCCTTCTCAAACCATCTGTCCCCTTTTCGGACATGGTCAATCTCTTCATCTAAAATAATATGAAGAGCGGCAATGATCTTCTGGATCATCCCGTCGTTCCGGTACGGGTGGAGTTTTCGCAGGATCTGCGGCGTTGCGTCCAGCCCGTTGGCTTCCAGATAGCGCGGGACAACCGCCATCCGTTCGACCGGATCGAGAGTGCGCATGGAGGCTTCGAACAGGGCATCGTGGACGGGATATTCTCCGTAAAAACTCCCCAGCTCATGCAGCAAAGTATCGATCATTTCAAAATGGCGCACCTCATCATCGGCCACTTCGAGCCAGTCACGCTCGAATTCCTCTCCCCAATCACGGAAACGGTACACCGCATCGAGGGCCAGGTCTATCGCGCTGTATTCGATATGGGCGATCGCATGGAGGAGCAGTATCTGCCCTTTTGGGGTGTTCAGATTGCTGCGCCGGGGGACCTCTTTGGGATCCGTGACGGTGCAGAATTCCCGGTACGATGGAGCGTCAAAAATTCGAGAGGGGGCATCCGGCGTACGCGTGATCTCCCCTTTTTGAAAAGAGCTGTACAGGTTTCGGAAAAGAGAAATTTTGTCGTTCGGTGTTTGGGCGATCAAAACCGATTCTAGCGTTGAATAAAGTTCCATAAACTCTATTATGCTAGAATTTGGCTAAAAAAAGGGTTATCATGGAGATACTGAGAGAGCCGATGGGGCCTTATCAGACGAACTGCTACATCGTACGGATTGAGGGCAAAGAGATCATTATCGATCCGGGTGTCGGCGCCGTCGAATGGGTACTTTCACACGTCATCCACCCGATCGCCATCCTCAATACCCACGGCCATTTTGACCACGTCTGGAGCAACCATGAGCTTCAGACAAAACTGAACATCCCCCTCTACACCCCCAAAGGGGACGTGTTCCTGCTGCAAAACAGCACCTTCATGCCGGGCCTCCCCCCCTCGACCCCCGATGTCGAAGTCGACGGAGACCAGAGCTTTGAGATCGAAGGGATCAAGGTCACATTCCACCACTTCCCGGGCCATTGCCCGGGATGTTCGATGATTGAAATCGGGGATGCGATTTTCAGCGGAGACTTTTTGTTCCACAATTCGATCGGACGGGTCGATTTTCCCTACTCCGATCCCTCTGCCATGAAAGAGAGCCTGCAGAAATTCGCCCGGATGGAAGAGGACAAGACCCTCTATCCCGGACATGGCGGCACCACCAGCGTCCGTGCCGAACAGCGCCACGTCGAGTACTGGCTCAAGGCTATTTAGCCCTACGCCCCTTTTTCGACGTTCTTCATCAGATCGAGGCGCAGAACGTGCCGCTCGGTCACGACCGTTTTAAACTCCCCTTCGAATACTTTGATGTCGCTGACGAACCCGCGCACGCTGACGTTGCGCTTGCGCCCCTCTTTCTGGTGTTCCGTGGCCTCGAACACGACCACGTCCCCGACCCGGACCGGAGCCAGGAATAAACAGTTGCTTGACGCCAGGACGACATTGGGTTCATTGACCGAGGCCATGGCGGCAAAATCGGCGGCGCTGAAAATAAACCCCCCATGAACCAGCCCGACGTCATCGGCACGCATCATGTCGCTTGTTTCCAGCGATACCTGAGCATAGCCGCTTTCCAATTTGACAATGTATCCGCTGTACGCGCTGTTGATCTTTTCATGCGTATTTAGCACAACCTGCGGTTTCATACCGCTTTGCAGTGTCTCTTCGTTGTATGTCTCTGTTGGTTCTTTGGCCAAATTTACCCCTTTGTGATTCGAACGTATCCCCGTTTGGGAGCGGGATACCCTTCAACTGTTTTGCTACTATCGGCCGGATCGAGAAAATCTTCAAGGCTCTGGGACTCGATCCAGTCGGTTTTGCGCTGCTCGTCCGAGGTTGTCACGACCGTCCCGAGCACCTCGAACGTTTTGAACCCGGCGCGGATACACCAGTTTTCCAGCGCTTTGAGCGTCGGAACGAAATAGACATTCGAGATTTTCGAATAGCTCTCGCTCGGACAGAGGGCATGAGCCTCGTCGCCGTCGATGATAAACGTATCGAGATAGACTACGCCCCCCTCTTCAAGCCCCTGCCGGAGTGTTTTGAGCATCGCGACCGGGTCGCTGCGATGGTACAGTACCCCCAGGCAGAAGATCACATCGAATTTTTCTTCGTAATAGGGCAGATGTTCCACCCCGAGCAATTCGTAGACGATCCCCGTTTGGGCGAAATGGTCAATCAGATCAAACTGCGATTTGAACAGCGCCGAGGGGTCGAATCCGACCACTTTTGCGGGGGAGTCCTCGAGGAAACGGAACATGTAGTAGCCGTTGTTGCAGCCGATGTCGGCCACTTTTTTGTCCCGGAGGTTGAAATGGGGACGGAGAAAATTGTATTTCAGGTCCGAGCGCCATTCGGTGTCGATGAAAAGACCGAAGAGATCGAACGGCCCTTTGCGCCAGGGCATCATCGTCCGCGCAATCCGCTCCAGCTCGGCCACATCGACCGCTTCGTCGCTGCGAAGGGTGACCGTGTTCTGAGTCAAGAGCTCCGCATGTACATCGGGAAGAGATTTTATCGCTTCCCGCAGCGGTGCGATGTTTTTCCATTCCATCCATTTGGCCCGCTCGGCACGTATCGCGTTCAAATCCATCGTTTCTCCTCAACTGTAACGGCAAATTTTAGCGATATTAGGCTAAAATCTTCAAATGCGTATCGAAAAACAAGCCACCCTTATCTCCACCACCGTCGCCTTTTTTCTGGTGACGTTCAAACTGACCGTCGGAATCATCAGCGGTTCGGTCGCCGTCCTCGCCTCCGCGATCGATTCGCTGCTGGATATGGTCGTTTCGACATTCAACTATTTTGCCCTCCACAACGCCGAAAAAGAACCGGACGAACATTTTAACTTCGGACGGCGCAAACTCGAACCGCTTGCCGCCGTCATCGAGGGGACGATCATCAGCCTTTCGGCCCTTTTCATCCTCTACGAAGCCATCTCCAAAATGGTTCAACGCAGCCCGATCGAGAGGCTCGATCTCTCGATCGGCGTCATGGTCTTCTCACTTGTCATCACCGCGGCCCTGGTCATCTTTTTGCAGATGGTTGCCAAAAAAACGGGGAATATGGTCATCAAGGCGGACGCTCTGCACTACAAAACCGACCTCCTCACCAACGGTGCCGTCCTCATCTCCCTGGCCGTCATCTATTTCACCGATTACACCTTTATCGATCCGCTTCTGGGGATAGGGATCGCCATCTACATGATCTATTCGGCGTATCCGCTGATCAAAGAGGGAATTTTGATGCTGCTGGATGCGGCGCTGGATCCCCAAAGCGTCTCGAAAATCCATTCCCTGCTGGACGGGCAGATGGATATTACCGGCTATCATGACCTGCGCACCCGCCGCTCAGGTTCGGATATCTATCTGAGTGTCCACATCGTTTTCAGCATCAGCACATCCCTTTACGATGCCCATCAGGTTGGGGATCGGATTGAACTCGCCCTGAAAAATCTTTTCCCCGAGAACACCGTCCACCCCCTGATCCACCTCGATCCCTATGACGATTCTGAAAACGATCACTTAGATTGAGAGGTTATGCCAATAGATCATCACGATCCATTATAATAATAAAAATCATAACTAAAGGATATAAATGAACCGTAACACTCTGATAGCTCTCGCCTGTATCTCTTCGTTGCTTGTCGCTGCCCCGGTTTCGGAAGAACACGCTATCTCCAAAGGTGCTGCGACTTCCGCCGCGCTGCTCCAAAAACTTGGGAACGAAGTCAAAATCAACATGCAGGCCAACGGCCCGGTCAAAACGGTCGAATTTTGCTCCCTCCATGCCCTCTCAATGACCGATCAGATCGCCAAGGAGACGGGAACGCAGATCAAGCGCCTAAGCCTCAAAAACCGCAACCCGGTCAATGCCGCTACCGGAGAAGAAAAAGAACTGTTGGAAAAATGGGAAAAGATGGTTCAAAGCGGCCAGAGCCTTCCGGGCCATGAGCTGAAAAAAACAGCGGAGGGAGGGATGGTCTACTACAAACCTCTCCTGATCAACAATGAAGCATGTCTTAAATGCCACGGCGACATCGCAGAGGGTTCACCGGTAGCCAAAGCAATTCATGCGACCTATCCCGAAGACAAAGCGGTGGGGTATAAAATGGGGGATTTAAGAGGGATGATCAAAGTCGAAATGGGTGATTGATTTAAAACGCCGACGGAGAAAAGCTCCTTCGGCATTTGTATCTAGCGCGCGTACTCGACAACGCGGCTTTCGCGGATGACGTTGACCTTGATTTCGCCTGGAAACTGCACTTTTTGGGCGATCTCGTCGGCGATTTCGCGGGCAATCAATGCCGTTTCGTCATCATTGACACTGAGCGCATTGACGATGACGCGGACTTCACGCCCCGCATTGATGGCATAGGCCTGCTTGACCCCCGCTTTCTGGGTGGCGATCTCCTCGATTTCGCTGACGCGGCGCAGAAAACTCTCCAGCACCTCGCGTCTGGCCCCCGGCCGTGCGGCCGAGAGGGCGTCGGCCGCACAGACTGCGGCGCATTCGACACTCTTGATCTCTTCAAAGCCGTGATGGGCATAAATCGCATTGATGACGACGGGATCCTCGCTGTAACGGCGGCACAGCTCAACACCGATATCGACATGGTTTCCGCCGCTTTCCTGCGTCAGCGCCTTGCCGATGTCGTGCAACAGCCCCGCACGTCGGGCCAGTTTGACATCCCCACCCATTTCGGCGGCCATAATCCCCGCCAGATGGGCGACTTCAAGCGTATGGGCCAGGGCGTTTTGCCCGTAACTGGAACGGTACCGGAGCCGTCCGATGAGTTTTATCAGCTCATCGTGGACCCCGCTCAGTCCCAGTTCGAAAACGACCTCTTCCCCTTCGCGCGCGACGGCCTCGTCAAACTCATCGCATACCTTCTGGTACACTTCCTCGATTCGGGCGGGCTGTATCCGGCCGTCTTCGATCAGAAGCTCAATCGTTTTGGTCGCGATGGCACGTCGATAGAGGTTGAACGAACTGACGATGATCGCGTTAGGTGTTTCATCGATGATGATATCGACCCCGCTCACCATCTCAAGCGTCTTGATATTACGCCCCTCTTTCCCGATAATCCGCCCTTTGAGTTCATCGTTGTCCAGGTGGATAACGCTGATAAGCCTCTCGGCCGCAAATTCCCCGGCAAATCGTGACGTCGCCTGTGCCAATATGTAATTGGCCTTCCGCTTGAGCTGCTCTTTGGACTGCTCTTCGAGCAGCCGCACTTCGCGTGCCAGTTCCAAACGCTCCTTTTCGCGCACGTCTTCCAGCAAAATCGCTTTTGCTTCCTGCATGGAGAGTCCCGCGCGCTGTTCGACAATCACCTGCATCTGGTCACTTTTTTTACGGTAGTCTTCTTTTAATTTCTCCAAAGCCCGTTCGTTGCGTTCAACATTGAGTCTCCGGTTCTCGATTACGGAACGTTCTCCTGAGAGCTTTTCCTGTTCGCTTTTTCGGAACTGCTCAAACTCCCGCTCCAGGCGCTGAACTTTTTCTTCACGCTCCGCCAAATCTTTTTTGGCCTGATCGTACGCTTCATCGTACCGTTTCTGGGCCTCTTTTTCGATGTCGCGCGAGCGGATCGAAGCCCGTTCGAGTACTATCTGCGCTTCGTTTTCGATCGCCTTGGCTTTGGCCTTGGCCTGTTCCAGGTACAGATCAAAATGAGCGACTGAAATCTTTTTTGAAATTAAAAAACCGACTACACCGCTTAGGGTGGCGACGCCACCCCCTACGAGTAGTTCGTTTAACATCATTGTTCCTCATACTATAAACCCTGTTCGGGGTAATCAACAGATCCGATCGCACATCATACGCGTCGCATACATACTTGGTCGTTCGACATTCAAATGGCTGGATAAAAATCGTAAAAGGTCTGGTTCTAAGGGTCGGAAAAAATCGATCGTACATCCCTTTGCCAAACCCTATTCGGCTCAGTGACCCGTCTACCCCTACAGCAGGGACAATAGCTACATCTATTAAATTAATTGTTCTTCGAGTATTCCGCGGCTCGTAAATCCCGAAAGCTTTGCGTTCCAACGGCAATCTTAATGGTACCATCTTGAAACTGACGCCATCCATAAACGGCAGATATACTTCACTCGTGCGGCGCGAGGAGATAATTGTTTTGCGGATATCGGCCTCAAACCTCATCGGCCAAAATGCCAAAACCCTCTTGGCACCCAGCTCTTTCAGTACTGCCTGAAGCGTCTGGCGCACCTTGGCATCGCGGTAGTTTTTGGTCGATTTTTGGGAGTGTTTGAGCCGCTGAAGGCAATAGGTTCTGAAATCGCTTTTGGTCACTTTTTACCTTTGCTTCGTTATAATCGCCGTTATTTTACTCTAAAAAAGGTTTTCTATGCGTTTTTCAACACTTTTGATCCCTTTACTCGCTCTGACTCTCCTTATTCAGGGATGCGGTGAAGAAACGGCCGAAGAGGCGATGGTCTCGACAGCCGAATTCACCCTCATGGACACACAGGGGAAAAACTATACCGTCGAAAAAAGAGGGACCAATTTCACCCTCGACGCCGGAGACGACAAAGTCGTCCTGTTCGACATTTTCGCCACCTGGTGCCCCCCCTGCCGGGTATCCGTCAAACACCTGGGGAACCTGCAGAAAAAATACGGCGAGGACCTCATCGTCATGGGCATCACGATCGAAGATGACAAAAGCAACGCCGAGCTCGATGCGTTCCGTGAAAAATTCGGCGGAGGGGAATACCTGATTTCCAACAAAGCCGACAACAAAGCGCTGGCCCGCTCCATCGCCTCTACGATCGGAGTCGGCCAGCAGTTCCCGATTCCGTTGATGGTGCTTTACAAAAACGGCGAATACGTCACCCATTATGCCGGCGCCACCCACGAAGAGATCATCGACCACGATATCGCTCAGGCATTGGAGAAATAATCATGTTCAGTTTTATCAAAAAAGGGCTCCAGAAAACGGTCGAAGCGATCGCTTCGGTACTGCCCGAGAAAAAAGCGACGATTTCCAAGAGCGATCTGGAAAACATCCTCCTCGAAGCCGACGTCGAGTATGACCTCGTCGAGATCATCATGCGCGAACTCTATCAGGAGAACGTTACCCGTGAGCAGCTCGAATCCAAACTCCTGGCCACCCTCGCCTTCGCCCAGAACAAACTTCCCGACAACCCCGACAAACCGACCGTCACCCTGATCATCGGGGTGAACGGCGCGGGGAAAACGACGACGATCGCCAAACTGGCCCAACGCCACCTGAACAACGGCGAGCGGGTCATCCTGGGGGCGGGAGACACCTTCCGCGCCGCCGCGATCGAGCAGCTCACCCGGTGGGCCGACAAACTGGAGATCCCCATCGTCTCCTCCCGCCAGGGGCACGATCCCAGCGCCGTCGCATACGACACGATCGAATCGGCCAAAGCACGCGGGTTCGAGCAGGTGATCATCGACACCGCCGGACGCCTCCACACCCAGACGAACCTCGGAAACGAACTCAAAAAGATTGTCCGCATCTGTGACAAAGCCCATACCGGCTCTCCCCACCACAAACTCCTGATCCTCGACGGGACGCAGGGTTCATCAGCCATCGCGCAGGCCAAAGCGTTCAACGAGATGGTGGGGGTCGACGGGATTATCATCACCAAACTCGACGGCACGGCCAAAGGGGGGTCGGTCTTCAGCATCGCCTACGCCCTCAAACTCCCGATCCTCTATATCGGCGTCGGCGAGCAGGCCGACCACCTCGTCCCGTTTGACAAATACGAATTCGTCGACGGCATTCTCGACGCGATTTTCGGCGAAAAAGCCGCCTGATCATGGCCAAGAAAAAAACGACCCTCTTCGAATGTCAGCATTGCGGCTTCACCACCCCGAAATGGATGGGAAAATGCCCCAGCTGCGGTGCATGGGAATCGTTCGTTGAACTGAACGAACAGCAGCAGGAGATCATCAAGCTCACCTCCATTTCCTCCCCTTCCGCAGGTCCAAAAGCCAAAGAGATAACCCAGATCGTCGAAGAGACGACGGAGCGATTCAGCAGCGACGACGCCGAACTCGACATGGTCCTCGGCGGAGGGATCGTCCCCGGCTCGCTGGTTCTGATCGGCGGAAGCCCCGGGGTCGGGAAATCGACGCTGCTCCTCAAGATCGGCTCGAACCTGGCCAAACAGAACCGCAACGTCCTCTACGTCAGCGGCGAGGAGAGCGAGGGGCAGATCAAACTGCGCGCCAACCGCCTGGGTGCCAACGTCGACAACCTCTATCTGCTGGCCGAAATCCGCCTCGAACAGGTGCTCGGCGAACTGCATGAGCGCTCTTATGAGTGCATCATCATCGACTCGATCCAGACCCTCTATTCCGAGACGATCGCCTCGGCTCCCGGATCGGTGACGCAGGTGCGCCAGATCACGTTTGATCTGATGCGGATCGCCAAAGAGCGGAAAATCGCCATCTTCATCATCGGCCACATCACCAAAGAGGGATCGATAGCGGGACCGCGCGTCCTGGAGCACATGGTCGACGTCGTCTTGTATTTCGAAGGGGACAGCGGACACGAGCTGCGGATTTTGCGCGGATTCAAAAACCGCTTCGGCCCCACGAGCGAGATCGGGGTATTCGAGATGCGCTCGGAGGGGCTGATGTCGGCCAAAGACCTCTCCTCGCGTTTTTTCAACCGCAGCAAATCCCAAAGCGGTTCGGCACTGACCGTCATCATGGAGGGATCCCGTCCGATCGTGCTGGAGGTGCAGGCGCTCGTCAGCGACACCCACGCCCCCAATCCCAAACGGCAGGCGACGGGATTCGAGAACAACCGCCTCAACATGCTCCTGGCGCTGCTGGAGCGCAAGCTCGAGATCCCGCTCAACAGCTACGACGTTTTCATCAACATCACGGGGGGGATCAAGATCACCGAGACCTCCGCCGATCTGGCGATCCTCGCCGCGATCATCAGCAGCTTCCGCAACCGAGCCATTTCCAAAGAGACCGTTTTTATCGGAGAGGTCTCCCTCGTCGGCGACATCCGCGAAGTCTACCAGCTCGACCAGCGGCTCAAAGAGGCCGCATCCCAGCAGATCACCAAAGCGCTGATCCCCAAAAAACCGATCGAAAAAACGGCGATCAAATGCTATGAAATCGACGAAGTGAGCAAACTTCTGGAGTGGTTTTAAAGGTGAAACGAGTATAATTATCCATTTACATAAACAGGAGATTTTAACATGCCGATGTGTTCCATTATTGCCGATCATAAATCTGAAGAGCGCTATTCCAAACTCTCTTTGGCCTATTCGACCGAAGAAGAACATCAACTGATCGAAGATGCGATTGCGGCGTGTACTCCGATGTGCTCGATCCAGCCCAACATCTACGGCGGCGCTGTGACGGAAGGAAAACGGATGGTAACGATCGAGTACCATGACGACTGCGATCGCGAAGGGGGCAATGTTTTCGAAGCCATTATCAAAAAACTGGGAATCGCAGAGTGTCACTGAGTAAAAGCGCTTCATACCAGAGCGCCGAGCTTCTCAAAGAGTTTGTCGCCGGCAACGAAACATTTCAAAAAACCTATTTTAAAAAACACGAAGCTCAGTTGCTGAATCTGGTGAAAGAGGGGCAAAACCCCCGTGCCCTTTTCATCGGATGCTCCGATTCTCGCGTCATCCCCGACCTGATCATACAATCCAACCCCGGCGATCTGTTTGTGGTCCGCAATGTCGGCAACTTCGTCGCCCCCTACAAACCCGATGAAGATTTCCACTCCACCGCAGCCGCTATCGAATACGCCGTCGGTGTCCTGGAAGTCTCCGAGATCATCATCTGCGGTCATTCGCACTGCGGTGCCATCGAGGCATTGTACAAAAGCTCGTGCGATCCGTCGATGGTTCATACCCACAAATGGCTGACATTGGGAGAAAAAGCCAAATCGATGGCGCTTCTGGCACTCGGCGTAAACGCTCCGAAAGAGGAACTCCTGCGAGCGACCGAGCATCTCTCGATCGTTACCCAGATCGAAAACCTTCTCACTTATCCGTATGTCAAAAAACGGGTTGACGAGGAAAAACTCTTCATCCACGGCTGGTATTACGACATCGAAACGGGAGGAATCGAGTATTACGATCCCGATACCTACCAGTTTCGCCCTCTTGGAGAGCTGGGAGATTGAAGGCCCGCTTTATCTTTTTCCCATTCCATGTTCGGACGGCAGACGATCAAGCAGTGCAAAAAGTTCGCTGCTCGCCGTTTCGGCGGACCGGAAACGGCTAAGAATTTTTTCTGATTCATCGCATAATCCTGTTTTCAGGCAGTCGACCGCTTCGAGAATATTATGATGGACCTGATGATGCGGACGCTCTATCGCCTTATAGCTCGGTGTATGGGCAAAACGCTCTTTCCCGATCCCCGTATCATACCATTTGCCCAGACGGCAGGATCTGTGATCCGAAAAATGAGCCGATGCGTCTTCATGGAGTATCGAAATATAGGCTTTGGTCTTAAATAGAAGATGATCGAGTTTGACCAGTCCGATAAATGTTTTGTCGAGTATTTCATCAATTGACGATGCCAGCATCTCGCCATCCTCGGCAAATCGCTGCAGCGTAACTTCAAAGTTGGCCGTCAACCGTTCCGATTCATCGGCAACTTTAGTCATCTCCTCGGACGATTCCTGGATGTTCGATGATTCCTGTTTCAGCGAATGAATCGTGATCTCGACCTCTTTCGTCGCTTTTTGGGTCCGTTCGGCGAGCTTTCGTACTTCATCGGCAACGACGGCGAATCCCCGCCCGTGTTCTCCCGCCCTTGCCGCTTCAATCGCCGCATTCAACGCCAACAGGTTGGTTTGGTCGGCGATGTCGTTGATCAGCATCATGAGGGATGACACATCATTGATACCGTTTGTGAGCCTCTCTACTCCCTCATTGGATTCATTGATCGACTCGATCACTTTCCGGATGTTCGCCGAGACAGCCGACAGACTTTCCCGAGATCCGAGCGAAGAGGATTTTATATGTGTCTGCATTTTCTGCAACCCCTCAACACTTCCCGTAAAATCAATTTGTATCAGGGCAATATTTTCGTTGCATCCGCCCACCAGCATATCCACCAGCGCCGTTTTCAAAACATTCGCCTTGTGCTGTTTTCCATCTTCCTCCAGCTTTTGCCTCAACAACATCGTCTCCTCTTCCTGCCGGGAAAGTTTGAGAAGTAGGTCCGAATTTTCATCGGTAAGTGTTTTGATGCGTGCGTCATATTCCTCTTTTTTGTAGCCAAAAAACATTATAATCCTCCATCTCATCTACATACACAGTCATTTCCCTGTGGGAACTGCAAAAGAACACAATATCGTATAATTTTTTATAACACTTTACGATTATAATCAAACTGTAAATATTTATTTTAGATATAACTAATTATAATTATATTTATCCATGGAAAAAAAATATTGTTCCTCGTCTTTTCGACAAGAGTGGCGTGGACAAACGATCGTTTATGAAATTGAGGACAACCAGGTAGGATAATGAAGATATGGGCGGTAGGCCACCGTTTTGGGCGAGGCTTACCAGTCCAGGTACAAAAAGAGTGACGAAAGGAAGTAGTTGGCGATAAAAATCGCTACGGCCGAATAGACGACGGCGTAGATCGTCGACTGTCCGACGCCGCGCGCTCCGCCGTGCGTATGGTAGCCGATATAGCTGCCGATCGAACTGACGATAAATCCGAATACCGCCGCTTTGATCACCCCGGTCATGATGTCATCCATTTCTCCCAGACGCATCAGCGTATTCTGATACTCTACAGGGTTGATCCCCAGAACTGCGGTCGAAATAACGTACCCTGATCCGATCGCGATAAAGTCGAACCAGATCACCAGCAGCGGCAGCGATATCACCGTCGCAACGATGCGGGGGGTTATGAGGTACTCTTTTGAATTGACCCCCAGAATATCGATCGCATCGATCTGCTCGCTCACCCGCATCGTCCCGAGTTCCGCCGCCATCGCGCTGATGGAGCGGGAGATCAGCATCAATCCGGCGAAAACAGGTCCAAGTTCCCGCGCAATCGAGAAATAAAGGGTATAGCCGATAAAACTTTCAGCTCCGAACTGATGAAAGCCGTTATAAAGCTGTAACGCCAAAACCATTCCAGTAAACAACGCCGTGAGGGTGATAACCCCCATACATCCCATCCCGATCACTTCGATCTGGGTCAAAAGGATCTTTGGGCGTCTAAAAACAAGCGGATAAAGGGCTACAAGTTTAATCTGGAACAGGATAAAAAGGCCGAACCGTTCTACCGTATTGTACAGACGGACAAACGGGTGGCCGATGTACCCTAAAAGCGTCTCTATCATTCCACAATCCTCATTTTAATCCCCTAAGTTTACTCAAACTAAGCCTAAAATTCAAAAGTTTCTCGCTACAATAAGCCAAGAGTTAGAAAAAGGGGAGTTTTAATCCCCAAAGGAGCAATGGATGGCGGAAAAAGAACACGAGGATCAGAACACCGAAGGGGGCGAAAAGAAAAAGTCCAATCTTCTGCTGATCGTCATCATCATCGTGTTGATACTGGTTTTAATAATCGGTGCGGCGGTCGCCATGCTGATGATGGGCAATGATGATGCCGCGGCGGAAGCAACGCACAGCGCGCCTCAGACAGCTTCCCAGACGGACTCTACGCAGGAAGGGGAAGAGGGAGGATCGTATCAGTCGCATGCTTCATTGACCGAAGTCGGCCTCATGTATCCGCTCGATACCTTTACCGTCAACCTTCTCAGCGAAAGCGGCCGCCGCTATCTGAAAGTGGAGATGAATCTGGAGATCGAAGGAAGCGAGCTGAGTCCCGAACTCGACACCAAAAAACCGGTTTTCCGTGACATCATCATCCGTATCCTCTCCTCCAAATCCCTCGAAGAGATCTCGACGATCAAAGGGAAAGAGAAACTCAAAGAGCAAATCGTCGAGGAACTCAATATGCGCCTGAAAGACGGCAAAGTCAAAAACGTCTATTTCACCGAATTCGTGGTGCAATGATCGGTATCGATCTCATCAAAACCGATCGGATGAAGCGTTTCATGGAGCGTTTCGGCGATCATGGGCTCCATCGGTTTTTGTGTGAAGCCGAAATAGCCCTTGTAAAAAACCACAAAACCGCCGCCGGATTCTGGGCCGCCAAAGAGGCGTGCGCCAAAGCGCTCGGATGCGGCATCGGAAGCGAATGCGGTTTTCACGACATCCTCCTCTCCAAAACGCCCAAAGGGGCACCAACTCTCACCCTCTCCGCGAAAGTCGCAGAGAGTTTCGGAATCACCGGCGCTTCGGTCTCCATCACCCATGACGGAGAGTATGCCATCAGCGTTGTCGCGCTGGAGCGTTCGCCTTTTAACACCCTTCTTATCGCTCCTGTGCTACGATAACGTATCGATTAGAAACAGGACAACCATGAACCAGATTACCGTCACCAAACATGCCGCCCGACAGCTTCGCAGCTATTTCGGATGGGTCTATCAAAACGAACTCATCGCCCCAAGTGATGTCAAAGACGGTGAGATTGTCGATGTTCTGGCCCCGGACGGAGCGTTTCTGGCACGCGGTTATATCAATCAGAAAAGCCAGATCGCCGTCCGTATCCTCTCATTTGAGCCGCGCGAAATCGACGCCGTGTTTTTTTCCGCACGGATTTCCAATGCCCTCTCCAAGCGGGCTCACATTTCCCAGACATCCGATGCCTACCGCCTGATCCATTCGGAGGCCGATTTCCTCCCCGGATTGATCGTTGATTGGTACAACGGCTACGTCAGTATCCAGATCAATACGCTGGGGATGGAGCTGCAGCGCCAGACGATCCTGGATACCCTCATCTCCCTCCTCTCTCCCAAAGGGATCATCGACAAATCCGATGCCAAGGTACGGACCAAAGAGGGGATAGAGACCCAAAACGGCGTGGTGTACGGCGACGTTCCCCAGGAGGTCACGATCACGGAAAACGGCGTCCGTTTCCTCGTCAACCTCCACGAAGGACAGAAAACGGGATTCTACCTCGACCAGCGCCGCAACCGTGCCGCCGTCGCCGGCCACATCAAACAAGGGGACAAGGTTCTGGACGTCTTCTGCAATGCGGGCGGGTTCGGACTCTATGCACTCCAAAGAGGGGCAGAGGTACGGTTCGTCGATCTCTCCGACCATGCTCTCACCCAGGTGGGGCGCAACCTCGAACTCAACGGCTTTGAATCCTGCGATATCCTGAAACAGGATGCCTTTGATTTTCTGACGCTGGAAAAAACGACGCAGAACCGCTACGACTGCATCGTCCTCGATCCTCCCCCCTTCGCCAAAACGAAAAAAGAGGCGGCCGGCGCGATCAAGGGGTTCAAATACCTCCTCTCCGCAGGGCTTTCGCTCCTCAACGAAAACGGCATCGTCGCATTGTTCTCGTGTTCGCACCATGTGGCACAGAACGATCTGCTCGAGATCGCCCTCGAAGCCTCCGCAAGAGCCAAAGCCCCTCTGGAGGTGGTCGAGCTTCTGCGCGCCGATGAGGATCACCCCTACATTCTCAATATCCCCAACTCCGCCTATCTCAGCGGCATCGTTCTGAGAAAAGCGGCCCTTTAGGAGAAAACCATGGAAGAACTGATCACTGTCCAAAAATACGCCTCAAAATACCGGCTGAGCATCCATAACGTCATCAAAAAAACGATGAGCGGGGAACTCGCCACCGTCGAAAAAGTCGAAAACGGCAAAAATGTGACCTATATCATCCTGAATCCCGAAACAGCCCATGAACCGGTTCCGTCAGCGGACGCTGGCTCGACACCGCCGGAGGATGAAATCGATTATAAAAAAGCGTATGAGGACCTGCACAAAGAATATCTGGTCCTCAAAACCAAATACGAAAAACTGCTAACAGCCTCTTCCCTCCCGTGCGAGTAGTGAAAATCCCCGTTACGAGGGAGTCCGCTCATTTTCCTGCATCGCGTCAACGTATTCGCACACCTCGTCGTTTCGGATGCAGGGCTGATTGTACCCCGCGATAGGATCGTTTATCGCGGCGGCAAGGTTATCCGAAACGAAATTCCAGTTGATACGTTCCCACCACTTTGCCAGATAATCCGGCCGTGCGTTGCGGTAATCGACGTAATAGGCATGTTCCCACACATCGCATGTCAGAAGCGGTGCCTCTTTCCCCCGAAGCGGGGTATCGGCATTCGACGTTGTCCGGATTTCCAGCCTCCCCTCGGGCGTCATGACCAGCCACGTCCACCCCGATCCGAAAAGGGCTGCCGCCGCTCCCAAAAACGCCTCTTTAAAGGCATCAAGGGAACCAAAATCGCGCTCTATAAGTTCTGAAAGTTCCGCAGAGGGGGACGTCGCATTTGGGCTCAGCCCCTTCCAGTAAAAATCGTGATTGTAGACCTGCGCCGCGTTGTTGAATATCGGGCCGCTCGCCGATTTGATGATCTGTTCCAGCGCCATGTTTTCATATTCGGTCCCGGGAATCAGGGAATTGAGCTTATTAACGTATCCGGCGTGGTGTTTGCCGTGGTGGTAAGAGAGCGTTTCGGCCGAGATCTGTGGCTCCAATGCCGTCGGCTCAAAGGGAAGTGGCATCAGTTGATGTTGCATGTGATCCTCCTCAAAGCGAAAGTATCACCCATCATCTTAACTTATAATGTTAAAGGGATGCACAAAGCGTCGAGGTGGAAATCATATCTCAGGAGGGGTTCAGTATTTCCGCGGCCGTCTACGCAATCTTGATATCCCGTTGATATGATTGTCTTTATAATACCATCATTCATTATGAAAGGTATAAGATGCATTTGGCTGATAATATTTGGGTTGTCATCGCAGAATGTCTGATAATATTCGGGCTTATTATTACCTTGCTTGTCAAATTGGCACATACATGGGACAAATGAACTCTCTCCCTCCGTTAAAGCACTATGCTCTGCCGCTCGCATTGCAGGCACTCATCACAGTCGTAAGCACGTTGTTTACAGAATCCCTGGGAATGGTCAATATCGCCTTGATCCATCTGATACCGGTTTTGGTCATCGCAATCCGGGGCGACATGACCGCTACCATGATCATCGCCTCGATATCGGTCATCCTCGTTGATTTACTCTATGTCCCTCCCCGCTTCAGTTTTAGCGTGCAGGATCTGATGTATGCCTGGAGCTTTATCCTTTTTTACGTGGTCGGTTACATCATCACGATTCAGGCCCGGCGGCTCCACGCCACGGCCATCAAGGATATTCTGCTCCATACCCTCTCCCATGATTTGAAAACGCCCCTCTCCTCCATACTGGGGAACACCTCCATACTGCTGCAGAAACGTTCCCTTGCCGAAAAAGACCGTAACGATATCATCGTGCAAATCAAAAACTCCGGCCAGCACATGAACCGCCTGGTACTGAATCTGCTCGACAGCGCCAGACTTCAGAATAGCCAGAGTTTTTTACAGAAAGAGTGGTGTGATTTCGAAGACATGCTCGGAGTGGCGTTGCAGGAATTCGACCAGGAGCCAGATGCGATCCTTCTGTCGATCGATCCGGAACTGAGCCTTTTCTGGGGCGACAGCGCATTGCTGACCCGTTTGCTGGTCAATCTTATTGACAACGGGCTAAAATACTCCTATAAAAACCGTCCCGTCCGGGTATCGATTGCATCTACCCCCTCGGAAGTCCGGATCGTTTTTTTCAACGAAAGCCCCCCCATCAAAAAAGCGGACCTGAAAAATATGTTTGAAAGATTTTATCGGCTGGACAATACTGCGGACATGGGCGGAAGCGGAATCGGTTTGTCGATCTGCAAAGATATCGTCACGGCCCACAACGGTACGATCAGAGCCTACAACGGTGATGAGGGTCTGTACATCGAAGCAACCCTGCCGGTAAGCAAACACCCTATAAACACCCCAAAAGAGCTGCTATGAGGCCCAAAGAACTGATTCTAATCGTCGAAGACGACCCGTCGATCAGCAAAATGCTGAGCTTTTCACTGACGCAGGAAGGGTATAAATGCGTTGTCGCCGAAGACATGCACCATGCGATGCGGCACCTTCAGGCATGCAAACCGGACATTATCCTTCTCGATCTGGGCCTTCCCGACGGAGACGGCAAAAACCTGATCAGGACGGTGCGGTCCGAATCCCTGACGCCGATCATTGTCGTTTCGGCCAGAAACGATGAAAAAGAGATCGTTGCCTCCCTCGATATGGGGAGCGACGACTATGTGACCAAGCCGTTTTCGACGTATGAACTCCTCGCCCGCATCCGTTCGGCGCAACGGCGTTCCCTGGGGCTAACGCGATCGTCGGAGCGGATAACGTGTGATGCCATTACACTGGATCTGCAGCACCACAGTGTCTACAAGGACCATACGCTCCTCAGACTGACACCCACGGAATTCAATCTCTTGAAATACTGCATTCTCCATCCCAATCAGGTCCTGACCCATGCCCGTCTGCTCAAAGAGGTGTGGGGGGTAGGCTATCAGCTTGAGATGCAGTATCTGCGGACGTTCATCAACTCATTGCGAAAAAAAATCGAGGATGAACCGGCCCGTCCCAAATACATTGTGACGGAAATGGGGATCGGCTACCGTTTTTGCTGCAACGACGATACTGATTCAAAGGAGTCACCATACATACCCACGAAATCAAACTAATCGTCTACAGTTTCATCGGATTGATACTGTTCGGGACGCTGCTGTTGCTGATGCCCTTCGCCCACCACGGCGAGCTTCGGTTCATCGACGCCCTCTTTACATCGACCTCCGCGGTATGCGTGACGGGGCTGATCGTCAAGGACACTCCCGTCGATTTTACTCCGATAGGGCAGCTGGTGATCATGCTCCTGATCCAGATCGGGGGACTGGGGTATATGACGGCCGTCACCTTTATGGCCATCATGCGGCGGCAGAAAATCGGGCATCGCGACCGTCTGATTTTGCAAGAATCGCTCAACCACCCGGGGATGGACGGGCTGGTGAGGTTTTTGAAAATTGTTTTCGCCTCCATCGTCATCATCGAAGTGATCGGGATGGTGATCCTCACCCTGCGGTTCTGGGTCGACATGCCGTTGGAGCGGGCGGCATGGTTCGGAGTCTTCCACTCCGTTTCGGCATTCAACAATGCAGGCTTTTCCCTCTTCAGCGACAACATGATGGGATACCGCGGAGACGTAATCATCAATATCACGATCCCTTTTCTCATCATCCTTGGGGGGCTGGGGTACCTGGTTTTGATCGAACTCAACCATTACCGCAAACGGGATATCGTCCGCCTCTCGACCCATACGAAGATCGTTTTGACGATGAGCGCCGCACTGATCGTCCTGGGAATGCTGTTGCTCCTTTCTCTCGAATGGAACAAGGCGTTCGCCCCGATGGTGTGGCATGAGAAGATCCTGGCGGCATGGTTTGCGTCGGTCAACTACCGCACCGCCGGTTTCAACACGATCGACCTCTCTACCCTGAGCGATGCGAACCTCTTTTTCTCCACCTTTTTCATGATGATCGGAGGGGCTCCGGGGGGAACGGCCGGGGGGATCAAAATCACCGCCGTCGCCCTCGCGCTGGTGGGGGTATGGTATACGCTGCGGGGGAATACCCATGTCCATCTTTTCCGCCGTTCGATTCCGGCCTATCAGATCAACAAGGCATACGCGATCATCTTTATCGCCTCGATTTACGTCGTCGCCTCAACGGTGCTGCTCAGCGAGATCGAGAGGCTGCCGTTTTTGCGTACCCTCTTCGAAGCGTGTTCGGCGTTCGGAACGGTTGGACTCTCTACCGGAAACGGGGGAGTACTCAGCTACAGCGCCCTCTTCAGTGACTGGGGGAAAGCCAACATCATTATTTTGATGTTCATGGGACGTATCGGCGTTTTCGCCTTTACCGTCGTGATCGTCGGAAAAGCGGTCCAGAGCCGTATCAAATATGCAGAAGGAAAGGTCGTTTTATGAATAACAGTTTCGCCGTCATCGGTTTGGGAAAATTCGGTTTTCATGTTGCCAAAGGTCTGGCACAGCAGGGGCTTAGCGTCATCGCCATCGATCAGGATGAAGAGCAGGTAAGAGAGATCAACGAATTCGTGCAAGATGCGATCGTTCTCGATTCGACCGATATCCGCGCACTGCGCGAAGCGGGAATCGGCAGTGTCGACGTCGCAGTGGTGAGCATTGGGGAGAACATCGAGGCGAGCATCCTCACCGTAATGGCGCTCAAGGAGCTGGGGGTGGAAACAGTCATCGCCAAGGCGATCACGACGGTCCACGGTCAGATTCTCTCCAAACTCGGCGCGGCCAAAGTGATCTACCCCGAAATGGAATCGGCCAAGAAGATCGTCAAAAAAATGGTCAAAAACATGCACTACGAAACAATCGACCTATCGATCACGATGAAGATCGCCAAGCTGACCGTTCCGTCATTCTGGGTCGGCACGTCAATCCTTTCCCCGGTGTTCGAAAGCGATTACGAAGTCAAACCGATCGCCTACAAACATCAGGGGACATGGTACACCTCATTCGAAAACGACGATATCATGGAAAAAGACGATATCCTCGTCGTCCTTGGGAACAGCGCCCACATCGAGGCGCTCAGCAAGAAAGTGTAAGGCTCACCCTCCCCCGACGAAATCGAGGAGTTCGACGGCGTCGCCCTCATGCAGGAGCGCACTGCCCCACGCGTCTTGTTTGACGATCTGCATGTTCACCGCCGCCGCCATTACCCTGTTCTCCAGCCCCAGCGAGCGGATCAGCTCTAGCAGGGTCGTATTCTCCGCCATCTGGCGCATTTCGCCGTTCACTTTTATCTGCATTCTCTCTCTCCTACATCGACATTTTAATAAGTTGGGCGATCTGGAAGAACTCCTTCGCCACCGCGAAATCATACGCTGTCGCACCGTCGTTGTTTTTCAGATGCGGGTCTGCCTTGGCTTTGAGGAGAAAATCGACGATCTTCTCGTTCCCGCTGAACGCCGCCTGATGGAGCGGCGTGATCCCCTCATTGTTCGCCAGGTTCACGTCGGCTCCCCGCATCACGACGAACGTGACGAGATCGAGGTCTTTTTTCTTGACCGCCAGGATGAGGGGGGTATTGCCGTTGTTGTCCTGATGGTTTATGTCCGCACCGCATTCGAGTAGATAGGCCGCCATCTGCGTGTCGCTGAGTTTGATCGCCACGTGCAGCGCGCTGAGCCCTGCCGCGTTGGGTTCGTCGACGGGATGTCCCGCACGAAGATGGCGCTCCATGGCCGCACGGTCACTCTCGAACGCGGCGTCATGCAGCACGGTGCCGTTCAATGAGAAAACCGTTACAGCCAGCACTGCGAAAATAGCTCTGAACATTGCTTATCCTTTTACAAACCGCACCATTTTGAACCGTTCCCCCATCAGGGAGGGGGTGATCAGTATTTTGGCTTTTTCAAGCTCCTGCTTGTAGATCTCATCGCCTGCATGTTCTTTGAGGATGGCAAGCAGGTCAAGTATCCCCATTTCGACGAGGGCGACAAGCTGCGTCGCATACTGCGCGCACACTATCCCCTCCCCTTCGAACGCTTCCTTCACATGGGTGAAATTGACGTCGTAGGTGATGTCGCTCCGGCCAAACGCCTCGGAGAGGTTCAGCGCCTCGTCGAAGAGGGGATAGACCTGATGGTTTTGGTAGACCCGGATCGAAAAATCGCTCCGCGCCTCCAGCTCACCGTAATCGAAGCTCATAAATTCAAAGCGTTCGGCGCTTTCCTTCATCGCGTGCGCAAACGATTCGTATCCTCTCGCAATTTCCCCACGGTCCTGCTTATATTTTTCAGCCAGTGCAGCGATTTCAGGATCATCCACATCAAAAATCACCTTGTGATTCTCGACCCGGCCGATCTTCCCCTTGTAAAACAAGTCGCAGCCGAAGGCATCGAAAATCTCGTTGGCGATGAAAAAGGCGCATTTTTCCCGGACTTCGCAGAGGTCACTGTAGTGTTCGAGGACGACGGCGTTGCCGAAAGATTCGTCGAAATAGTTTTTCTGCGCCTCCCGCAGCGCTTCGAACCGCTCGACGATCCCGAAACGAAGCGTTCTCAGCAGCTGCGGGCGCAGCGTATGGATAAACTCGATGATGTCGGCCAGCAGATAGCCGTGGTGGGCACCGATCTCGCATACGAGAGTATCGGGGGCCAGAAACCCTTCATCGATACGTGCGATGATGTGTTTGGTAATCGTCCCGCCGAAAAATTTCGAGGTGCTCACCGCCGTAAAGAAATCGCCGTGTTTGCCGATCGGACGGTAGGTGGCATAGTACCCCTCCTCTCCATAGAGCCAGTCGTTCATATAATCGCTAAATCGCACGTTTAGCCTTATAGTGTTGCCATCGCTTTTTCAAGGCGTGCGAACCCTTCATCAATCTCCCCTTTGGTTATGGTGAGCGGAGGCAGGAAACGCAGGGTGTTGCGTCCCGCTTTGAGTACCAGGACACCCGCATCGCGTGACGCGTTGATGATTTTGGACAATGTGTCGCCGCTGGCGACGCGAAGCCCGCGCATCATCCCAAGCCCTACATGTTCGAGAAAAATAGCCGGGTGTGCCGCGGCAAAACGAGCCAATGACTCTTCGAAATAGATCAGGGCGTGATCGAGTTCACCGTTTTGTTTGGTCTCTTCGAGGATGTCGAGCACTTCGTTGGCTGCCGCGGTGGAGAGGTAGTTTCCGCCGAATGTCGAACCATGGTCACCGGGAACGAAAATATCTTTTTTGGACGTCATGACCACCCCGATCGGAACGCCGCCGCCAAGCCCTTTGGCCAGGGTGATCACATCGGGTTCAATCCCGTAGAGGTTCGAAGCGAGAAACTCTCCGGTACGGTAGATACCCGTCTGCACTTCATCGACCATCAGCAGGACGTCTTTCGATTTCAGAAGCGCCGCGAGGGCCTGAACCTTCGCGCGGTCCTGTGGCTGCACGCCCCCCTCTCCCTGCACCAGCTCGATCATAACCGCGACCGTATGCTCATCGAGGAGCGATTCGACCTCGTCGATGTTTTTGGCATAGACAAAACCGTCGGGAAAAGGGCCGAAGTAATTGTGCATCGACTCCTGTCCCGTCGCCTTGAGCGCCGTGATGGTGCGGCCGTGGAACGAATGCTCCAAAGTGATGATCTTGTAGCGCTTGGGCGATCCGTCCACCTCTCCGTATTTGCGGGCGATTTTGATCGCCCCCTCGTTCGCCTCGGCACCGCTGTTGCCGAAGAAACATTTCATGTCGTAGCCGCTTTGCTCGACGATGCGGCGGGCACACTCCCCCTGTGCTTCGATGTAATAGAGGTTGGAGACGTGAATCACCTTGGAAACCTGATCGCAGATCGCACGGCTGAGACGCTCGTTGGCGTGTCCGACACTGCACACAGCGATACCGGCGGCGAAATCGATGTACTCTTTTCCCTCCGAATCAATCAAAACGGCATTTTTTCCCTCCACAAAACTGACGCTCTGGCGGGCATACGTGGGCAACACATAATTTTCAAAATTCTTGGTCATATTTTTTCTACCTTTATTTTAAATTCCTGATACACGGCACTCTCCCCATCGTAACTGAGCCGCGCAGGGGTCAGAACGTTGACGTCGGGAGTTCCAGCGTAGATAAGGGCGCAGTCACTCCTGAGGCGTTCATCGAGGCGTACCTGCATCTCCAGGCTCCCCTCCAATGACGAGAGGCGGACACTCTCCCCCTCCGCAAAACCCGCATCGGGGTGGAGATGGACCCCGGCAGGACGATGAAACTGCGAGTTGATCCCCCGAGCGTATTTGGGGGTGATGAGCCAGAACCCATCCCCGGTGTCAATGCCCAGATCGATCTCGTCAATGAATTCGAATTTACCGTTATCAAACCCGTCGGCATACGGGACTTCGGGAACGTTGCGGCGGTAACCGACCCCGTCTTTGAACTCAATCTGGGCCCGGAAATGTTCCAGATACGCCTCTTCGTTCTCCAGCGCGATGCCGAACACTTCGCACAATACCTTCGTCAGCTCAAATTCGCCAATTCCCGTCTCGCTTTCGACGATTTTGGGCATCTCCTGCAGCGTATAGTCGCCGTACGAACTTCGAAAATCGTTTTTTTCCAAAAAGGTTTTCGCCGGAATCACCAGATCGGCCGCACGGGAGGTTTCGTTTTCATACAGTCCGAAATAGACTGTGAACCCGGCCTCGGCGAACGATTCCCTGACCCTGCGGCTCGAGGGCATCTGCGCCAGTGGGTTCCCCCCCTGAACGAAAACGCAATTATACTTCGAAAAATCGACGGTCGGCTTGGCAACCCGCTCTTTGATCACCCCGAAAGGGTTGTCAATCCCGATCATCGAATCGCCTAGAAAACTGACCCCGCATCCGCTCTTCCCGAACAGCCCTAGGATGGCGCCGAAGGCGTCGATGGATCGCAGAACCTCTGCGCCGTTGCGGTATTTCTGAACCCCCGTACCGACCAGAATCACCGTCCTTTTTCCGTGGATCAGCGAGAGCATCGTCCCGATCTGTCCCAGACTCACATCGATCGCATCCAGAGTCGCTTTGATCCGCACCGTCTGGGTCAGTTCGTAGAACTCCTCGAAATCGCCTGCATGCTCTTCGAGAAATTCGGTGTCATGCGAACCCTCAATCATCGCGAAGCGGCTCAGCATCAACGCCAGATGCAAATCACAGTGGGGTTTGATCTGAATATGAAGGTCCGCTTTTTTCGCCAGCTGCGTCTGTACCGGGTCGATGACAATCAGGGTTTTCCCCTCGATAAACGGCAGCAGGTGCGAATGGGTTACGTGCGGATTGCGCCCCCACGCGATGACGGCTTCGCTTTCGCCGATCATCTGCGGTGAAAGAAAGTAATTGCTCCCCCGCCCCTGAAGTATCCCCGCTTCTCCTGCCCCGTCACACAGCGATCCAGACGTTCCGATGGCGCGGAAACCCGCAAAAAAATGCTCTAACGAGCGCTGCATCAGAGCGACATTCCCGCTGCCGCGGTAATACAGGGTTTCGGAGGGCTTCGTTTCTCCAAGAACGCCGCTCAGCGACTCCAGAGCCTCTGCCATCGTGACCTCTTTCCCCTTCAGGCGGGGGGAAGTGATCCGTTCCTGCTGGGCAAAATGGTTCAGGCTCGGGCACAGATAGCCACGCGTAACGGGATGGGTTTTGTCCCCTCTCGGCGTTCCATCCTCCACCACGACTACGCGGCAGGCATCATAGCAGTCAAGCGGGCAAACAGTCGTTGGAACACTCATCTACACTCCACTTCTATCCGCTTGAGAGCTGTTTTTTGCACGGCAACGTTGCTTTCGGCAAGCCAAACCCCGAAGCATCGGCGATTAATGAGAGGATGGGAATTCTCATGCAGCCTCTAATGGATCAATTTGACCGTATTCTACACCGCCCACCCTTTAGAATTTAGTAAAAAACTCCCAAATTAGGATATCATTAAAGAATATAAAATATCGAGGTAAGAATGTCTCTTTTGGAACATGTCGATGCCGCAACGAGCTTGGCCAAAAACAACGAAGTTCAGCTGCTGGTTTTTAAAATTGACGGGGCAGAAGAGTCTCCCTATTACGCCATCAACGTTTTTAAAACACGCGAAGTAGTCGAGGCCAAACGCCATTACCTGACCCAGATCCCCGGGGCCCATCAGTTGCTGGAGGGGACCATCGTGCTGCGAGAGCTCCAAATCCCGATCCTCAATCTCCCCAAATGGCTCGGGGTAACGCTGAGCGACGAGCAGAAAAAAGCGTCCAACCTTCTCATCTGCGATTTCAACGGGATCATCATCGGCATCCGGATCATGTACGCCTATCGGGTTCTCAAAAAAAACTGGAACGAAATGCACGCGCCTGACAGCTACCGGATGGGAGAAGACGGCCTCGTCATCAACGACACCCGCCTCGATGACGGCAGCCTCTGCCTCGTCCTCGACTACGAAAAGCTCCTCGCCGACGTCATCCCGCAGGCGATGGTCAACGTCGACGAATCGGCCAAATCAATCCGCCAGATGGCCATCCCCGAAAAGCTCAAAAACGGGGTCGTCCTCATCGCCGAAGATTCGAAAACGGCCCAGCGCCATCTTCGACAAATTTTCGAACACGCCAAAATCGGATACCAGATTTTCGACAACGGCAAAGATCTGGTCAACTTCATCGCCAGGCACCCCGATCCCGCATCGATCCCGGCCATCATCACCGACATCGAGATGCCGGAGATGTCGGGATTTACCGTCATTCAGCGGCTGAAAAGCGATCCCTTGACCAAATCGATCCCCATTATCGTCAACAGTTCGATGACCGGAGAAAATAACAAGCGCGAAGCCGCCGGTCTAGGGGCCGACGGGTTCATCGACAAAACCAAAAGCGCCAATATCCTGCCCCTCATCATCGAACAGATGAAAGCTTCCGAACCCGTTCTCCTCTCCCGCTAAAGCGTTTACTGCCAAGTTTTCTGCAGCTCCTTCCCAATGAGGGGAAAGATGGAACCATAATCATTATAAAAAAGTGGGAAAAAAAGAGGACTCTTTCCGGCGTGTGCCGGAAAGAAGAAGAAAATTATTTAAAGAGGGCGATCATAACACCGGCAGCAACAGCCGAACCGATGACACCCGCGACATTTGGCCCCATAGCGTGCATGAGCAGCATGTTGGTAGGATCTTCTTTCATCCCCTCTTTATGCGATACCCGTGCAGCCATAGGAACGGCAGAAACACCTGCCGAACCGATCAGCGGATTGATTTTCTCTTTGCTGAAGAGATTCATGAATTTGGCCATCAAAACCCCTGCGGCAGTACCCGCAGAGAATGCCAACAGACCAAGCATCAAAATCGCCAGCGTATCGACGACCAGGAACTGATCAGAAGCAAGCTTCGATCCGACCCCAAGACCGAGGAAAATCGTCACGATGTTGATCAGCGCGTTTTGCATCGTATCACTCAAACGATCGACAACACCCGTCTCTTTGAAGAAATTCCCCAATGCAAACGCACCGACCAGCGGAGCGGCATCCGGAAGAATCAAGACGACCAGCATCAGCACGATGATCGGGAAAATCAATTTTTCCAGACGTGTCACGTGACGCAGCGTTTTCATTTTAATCTTGCGCTCTTCCGGAGTTGTAAGAGCCTTCATGATCGGAGGCTGGATGATCGGTACAAGCGCCATATACGAATACGATGCCACGGCAATCGCACCGAGCAATTCAGGCGCGAGGGCCGAAGCGATAAAGATCGACGTCGGGCCGTCTGCTCCGCCGATGATACTGATCGCCGCCGACTGCTGCAGTGTAAAATCGAATACCGTCGTATACTGGCTCAGCGCATACGCACCGACTAGCGTTCCGAAAATACCGAACTGCGCCGCACCGCCCAGAAGCGACAGCTTCGGATTGGCCAGCAGTGGACCGAAATCGGTCATCGCACCGACCCCCATAAAGATCAAGAGCGGGAAAAGCCCGCTGGAGATACCCATACTGTAAATGATCCCCAGGAACCCTTCCGGACCTGCGATATTCGCGATCGGAATGTTCGCCAAAAGCCCACCGAATGCGATCGGAAGGAGCAGCAGCGGTTCGAAATCCTTGGCGATCGCCAGGTAAAAAAGGAGAAACGTGATAAAGAACATGATGATCCGACCCCACGTCTGGTGGAAATCGCCCATCGGTTCACCGTGCGCCGTCAGTACCCCCTCTTTTGGGTTCATCAGAGCATTGATACCAGTCGTCTGGTAGAAACTCTCCAGCATTTGCCCTGCACTCATCGGCGTGTAGGTTTCCTCACGGTGCGTGTTCGCCGCCGCGTGCACCGTTGCATTGGTTTCGACGGCAGCCGCTACCGCTGTAGGAGCGGTGTCTGAAGCCATACCCGCGGTGGCGAACATCCATACCGCGATCAAAGAATATAAAAGATTTTTCATCCGTCACTTATCCTATGATAGCGAGCGCCTGGCCCTCGACCACTTTGTCGTTGGGACGTACGAGAATGCTCTGCACGACGCCGTTGCACGGAGCGACGATATCCACTTCCATTTTCATCGACTCGAGGATCATGATTTTATCCCCTTCGTTCACCGGTGTTCCCGCTTCGGCGATGATTTTCCACACCGCACCCGGAAGCATCGCGCGCACTTCGGCACCTTCCGCTACCGGCAGTTCGTCACGCGCTTCTGCGGCAGTGGCTACATGGGGGACAACCTGCACATCGACATTGCCCGCAGCGATTTGAACGTTGAATTTTTGGCCGTCCACGACGACAGTGTAATTTCCGGTAGCGTTTGACATGGTTTTCTTTCCTTCTGATTTAATAGGTGTAGGTGTATGTCCTGCCGGGACAACCGCTTCAGGGATATTTTTGCGGACATTGATCTCGGCGTCTCCTTTGAGGAACATGATCCCTTTTTCATCGCACGACGCGGCGATAAAGATATTCTCGTCATTGACCGCAATCCCTTCGTCTTCGAGCCGTTTTGTCCAGAACGCGATCGATTTGGTTTCGTCTTTGTCGGCGAGGTCGATGGCATTTTCGGTTGTCGGTTCGAGTCCGAGCTGTTCCGCGGCGATTTTGACGATCTCCGCATCGGGTGCTACCGGCGTTTTACCGAAATAGCCCAGTACCATCCGTCCGTATCCCGGAGCGATTTTTTTCCACGGCCCCATTAATGCGTTGTTGAGCGCCTGCTGGAAATAAAACTGCGATACCGGTGTCACAGAGGTACCGTATCCCCCTTTTTCGACCACTTCGCGCATCGCACGGATCACTTCGGGATAACGGTTCAGGATGTTGTTGTCGCGCATCATCTGCGTGTTCGCCGTGAGCGCACCCCCCGGCATCGGAGAGAACGGGATCAGAGGCGATACCTGCGTCGCTTCGGGCGGCATGAAATAGTCTTTCAGGCAGTCGGTAAGGACATCTTCGTATTTGAGGATTTTTTCGAGTTCGAGCCCGCCGAGGTCGAAATCTTTTCCTTTGACGGCGTGGAGCATCGTGAGGATGTCAGGCTGAGACGTTCCGCCGCTGACCGGAGCCGCAGCGAGATCGATACCGTCGACTCCCGCATCGAGAGCGGCCATGTAGCAGGCGACGCTGACGCCTGCCGTTTCGTGGGTATGCAGACGCAGATGGGTCCCCTCGGGGACGAGACGGCGTGCCATTTTGATGGTTTCATATACTTTTTGAGGGCTGGAGGTTCCGCTGGCGTCTTTGAAACAGATCGAATCGTACGGAATTCCCGAATCGAGAATATCGCGAAGCGTTTTTTCGTAAAACGCTCCGTCGTGTGCACCGACGCACCCCGGAGGAAGGTCCATCATGGTCACAACCACTTCGTGCTTGAGGCCGTGGTGGGCAATCCGCTCACCGGAATATTTCAGGTTTTCGACATCATTGAGCGCATCAAAGTTGCGGATCGTCGTCGTCCCGTGTTTTTTGAACATTTTGGCGTGCAGGTCGACAAGCTCGCGGCTTCCGGTATCGAGCATCACCGTATTGACACCGCGGGCAAGAGTCTGGAGGTTCGCATCAGGCCCGACGATGGCGCGGAAACGGTCCATCATGTCGAAGGCGTTTTCATTCAGATAAAAGAAAAGACTTTGAAAACGGGCACCGCCGCCGAATTCAAAATGGCGGATTCCCGCTTCTTTGGCCGCTTCGACCGCGGGAAAGAAATCTTCCATGAGAACGCGTCCGCCGAAAACGGACTGGAATCCGTCGCGAAACGTCGTATCCATGATATCAATGTATTTTTTGGCCATTTAGATTCCTAGTTCTGGGTAGTTTGATGATGGTGAATTGCCGCAGCGATCGCCGCTACTTTTGCCTTGTCATCACTGCGTTTAGCCTGTGCTCGTGGGGTCGGCACAGGAGCTTTGGGGGCTTCGGGGAAATATTTCAATATCATCTTGGACATCAATACTGTCATATAGTTCATGATAATCAGGAACAGAAAAACGGTACCCATACCAAGAAGCATGATTTTAACGCTTTCAAAAAACACGTATTGCATCCTTGTGGTGTAATCAAATCGTAACGCGGTGATTTTATCCAAACGATGTTTAAAGATTATTTACCAAATTCTCCGCCACCCCCTGAAGTCTGAAAAGTGTTACTCTACGCTATCGATTACACAATCTTTAAAATATGATTGGTTACAATCCGCTCATTAAAATTCCCATTAGGAGAGCATTATGGATCTTAGTAAAATCGGCTACGGCGAAAACCCCGACAAGGTAAAAGCAATTATCGAGATCGCATGCGGTTCAAACATCAAATACGAAGTGGAAAAAGAGAGCGGCGCGTTGGTGCTGGACCGTGTCATGCACTCAGCGATGTACTATCCTGCGAACTACGGTTTCGTCAATAAAACCCTTTCACAGGATGGCGATCCGGCGGATATCCTGATCCTGACCGAATATCCGATGGTCGAGGGGTGTGTTACCAACTGCCGTCTTGTCGGTGTACTGATCATGGAAGACGAAAGCGGTATCGATGAAAAACTGCTGGCTGTTCCGACATCCAAAATCGATCCGACTTTCGAAGAGATCCAGGATCTGGGCGATATCCCAAAACACACATTGGCAAAAATCAAGAACTTCTTTGAAACCTACAAAATGCTTGAACCGGGCAAATGGGTAAAAGTAAAAGGATTCGAGGACAAAGCAGCCGCAGCTAAAATCCTCCAAGACGCCATCAACAATTACAAAGAGTAAGCGTCATGATCGATTTCGGTTCCCAGGACATTTTTGCCTACGCGATTTTCGGACTGATCCTCAATTTCGTCTTTTCGATCGCGTTTGGCCTCTATCTGAGCAAAAACATCGGGACCGAAGAGATGATCCTCTCCAAAGGGAACCGGGAGCAGCCCTGGTGGCTCTCCCTCTCATTGGCCGTCCCCTACGCCAAAATGGTCATCACCCTCTACCGTGTCGCCATCTTGCAATTCTATTTTCTCGACCGCGGACATAGCCACAAAGAGTTTTGGATATACCTCACCAGCAATGATCGCTAAACCGCTTTAGTCTTCTTCTTTTTTTATACAGTATTTTTCTATCTCGCTGTCGTGCAATCCCCGTTTGTTCATCTGGGCCCCTTTTTGGGCACGCTGCAGTTTGGCGTTCCACTCTTTGTTGTCAAACGCAGGATCTATCAGGGCGATTCCCCGCGCCAAAAGCATCTCACTGTAACTCTCCGGACCGTTGGCATACAAAACGCACCCTTCCCGGATCCTCTCAAAACGGTACGTCTGCTGAATGCGCAAACGCTCCGACGCAAAATGACGTTCACCGGGATGCGAACGGTACCATTCCCCGATACGCTCGCGGCATCCCTGCGGATCAGGGGCGGCGGCCGGCATTTTTTCCAGCGGGATAACTCCGAAGGGTTCGCAGGCAAAAGGGACGTTTCGATACAGGAGTCTCATGGCGGCATTGGATTGGACCGATGTCAAAAGAGCTTGCGTCATTTCAGCTCTCAGGGGAGAGATGATCAGCGTTGACAATAGGGCATATCGCAAAAATGTTTCTGTTTTACTCATAGGTCTCTTTTTCGGGTGTTTTTTGGAAGGATTTAAAAAAAAATTTTGTCTCAAACTTAAATCAACAACAGCTTTCTAAGCATTATAAAACATATTATAACTGTATTTTGACTGAAACTTAAGCCCCTCTTTCCCGCCATAGGGTGTCATAGGGCTCTTTTCTATTTGTTTTTCTTAACTGATTTATTTAAAAAGTTTACACCATTGTTGAAGTCCAGCTTATACCTTAAAATTTCACATCCTAATTACCGAGGTGAAAATGTTGAAATTTCTCTCTCTGATTGCATTACTGACATTGTCTCTTTTAGGCAACGATGTCGTAAAGAAAATGACTCCGAAACAACTCTATGTTTTACAAACGGTGCGCGATGTAGCCAAGTCGATCCCCGACAAAAACGGTAAAACGTATGAAAATACACTCAGTGCCATTTGTTTAACTGAAAGCAGTGCGGGAAAAAACATCATCGGAGACTTCAAAAATAAAAAATCGATTACCAAGGCATCGCTTGGTCCGATGCAGATCCAGGTAGCAACGGCGCGCCATGTCTCCCAAAACGTCAAAAAACTGCGCTGGCTCAACGACCTGAGCGATGTGCAGCTGGCTGGCAGGCTGCTGGGGGATATCAAACTCTCCGCTAAAATCGCCACCCACTATCTCGTATTACTCCAGAACAACCGCAAAGACCATTTCTTTGCGATCAGCGGCTACAACGGCGGGATGACAAACCGCCCCTATTACAACCGCGTCATGAAAAATATGGATTTGGTCAACCGCCTGATCTCCTCAGGAAAACTCTCCTGATCCTCACACGGTGAGGATGTGGTCCTTCTTATAGTCTGACTTTACACACTTTACCAAAAAGAGCGTATCGATACCTCTTAAATTCTCAAAAACGTAGTTTTTGTAGCTTTAGGGGGTTGCAAGGGACATTTGTCCCTGCCACTAATACGGATGCATTCGTTTTAGTGCGTAATATCAGTTATAGTATAATACCTCCAGCCATTGCATGGGAGGTTTGCATGAACGATGATAAACTCAAAATAATTCTTGCCCTTTTAAGCGGTATTATTTTTGGCCTCATCTTCATCCTACTCGCTTTCGTCCTCCCGCTGCACGAGGAGCCGGGGCCCAAAAAAGCCGAAGAGCAGCTCCGGAAAATCTCCCAGCAGATTAAAGACAATACCCTGAATCCCCCACCGAAGACCCCTTAGAAAGTACTGCCTCTCTTTTGTCTCCGTTTATTCTTCACGTGCGCGTTCCATGATCGAACGCGCCATGTTCGTAAAAATCAGAGAGTGAATCGGGATCAGCAGATACCAGTAGATTCTTCCCCACACCCCCTCAGGATAAAAATAGGCGCTTTGGATCAGTTTCCCCTCATGAATCTTGAATTCGAGCCATGCCTTGCCCGGGAGCTTCATCTGCGCGAAAAGGAGCAGACGCTCATCCGCAACTACGTCGACAACCTTCCAAAAATCGACACTGTCTCCGATCCGGACGGCCTGGGGGTCTCTGCGCCCCCGGTTGATCCCGGCCCCTTTGAGAAGCTTGTCAATGAACCCGCGGATGTTCCAGAGCCAATCGTAGCCGAACCACCCGTTTGTTCCTCCGACCGAGCAAAAACTCCAGTACACTTTTGCAGGAGGGACGGAGCCCAGTTCGATCGTCCGTCGGTCGACGAACAACGCATCGGCGACATCATGCCCGTGATCGATCTCCCATGCCCCCGCACCGCTGTCGCTCCACCGGCTCATCACCTGGTTTGATTCAATCTCCTCTACCGCCCGACGCACCGCCTCTTCGAGCGTGTGCGGCCGGATCGAAAAATACTCATGCCGCAGATCGTTGTTCACCGTCACTTCGCTTCCAAGCCCCTCGATCAGCGCACTCGCAACACTGTAGGGGACAGGGGTGAATAGAGCGACCCAGTAGGAGGAAATCTTCGGCGTCAGAACGTTGATGGGGATCAGATACCGTTTCAGCCCCATCGCCGAAGCGGCGCGCAGCATCAGATCACCATAGCTCATCGCCTCCTCGCCCAGATCGATCATCAGATTTTTTTCCGTATTCAGATCCACTGCGGCAACCAAATAGGCGATGACATCATCGACACTGATCGGCGTGACAAGCGATGTGATGCATTTGGGGGTGACCATGACGGGAAGTTTTTGCACAAGGTTGCGGATGATCTCGAAACTCGCACTCCCCGATCCGATGATGACCCCGGCACGAAACCAGATGCAGCGGATTTTATCCGGGCGTGAGCTGAGGATTTCCCCCGTCTCGATGCGGCTCAGAAGGTGTTCGCTCCCCGTTTTTTTGTCTCCGAGCCCCCCCAGGTAGATGATTTTTTGGACATTCTGGCGAATGCACGCATCGAGAAAATTCTGGGCACTCAGGCGGTCAAGCTCACGAAAATTTTCATGCGCCAGGCCATGAATCAGATAATAGGCGACATCAACGTCTCGGAGCGCCTCATCCAAACTCTCCGGTTGAAGCACATCGGCCTGGACGATTTCGCATTTTTTTTTGGCCAAATCCGAAAGGCTCCCCTGATGGCGCACCATCAGACGCAACGTGATGTCCTCTTTGCCGATCAGGGCATATTTGAGCCGCCGTCCGATGTAGCCGTTGGCTCCCGTCAGTAATATCCGCATGTTTTCCCTTTCGTCTGGGGTGTTCAGCGCAAAATACTATGCCACCTTGTGAACATCGTCGAGAAGTTCCAACAGATGTTCCATCTCCATTGCATAGGGATCGAAGATGTCGCTACGGGCATATTTTGGCATAATCGATGTATAGACATAATAACCTATATACGACATATTCCAGTCTTTAAAGCGTCGCTTATCGATATCACGCTGACCGATCAGCCGGATATCATGATGGCGTGGATCCTGCACTATCCGGTCAAAACAGCGCTCAATGGCCGCCTTCTCCCCTTCCAGGCACTGGATAAAATAGGTGCCGTCATAAATCAGCACCCCCGTGATGCCCTGCTCACGATTGTTGTGCCATGACCGGTCCAAAATCATCTGTACATCAGAAAACTGCAGAGTCTCCTCAGCCCGGCTGACATAAACCAGCTGCGCCATCCTCTGCGGTCCCGAAACGGCCTGAGGAAATCGGGGGAGGTCCGTGACGATATTCGACGAGGGCTTGCCGACAAAATACCCCTGTGCGAAATCAATCCCGGCATTCTGAACGGTCTGCAGCACATTTTCATTCGCGACGTACTCGGCGATGACGTCGATATTCTTCTTTTTGGCAAACGAGACGATCGTGCGGACGATATCCTCTGCATCCCCATCGGTATCGATGCTTTTGATCAGTGAGCCGTCGATTTTGAGATAATCGGCGTTGAGTTTGAGGAGGTATTCGAAATTGGAGTACCCGGTACCGAAATCATCGATCGCGATTTTGCATCCCAAAGCTTTCGCCTGTTCGACGAAGCGGTTCATGGCATCGAAATTTTCAATCCCCTCCGATTCGACAATCTCCAAAATCACATCCCCCTCCCGCGGCAGAGAGAGCAGTTCGAACAGACGTTTCGTATAGCGGCTGCACATGATGTCTTCCACGCTCAGATTGATCGAAAAAGCGTAAGGGTGCGACTGAATCGCTTCAAATGTCTTTTCGAGCATCATCATCGATATTTCGGGATAGAGTTTCACTTTTTTGGCGATATCCAAAAAAAGAACGGGGGTAAACACTTCATCCCCTTTGACAATCCGCATCAACGCTTCGAATTTTTGAATACGGTTGTTGCTGATGTCGTAAATCGGCTGAAAATAGGGACGGATCAGCCCCTCATTGATCGCTTCGTGCAAAATGGCTGTCCAGCGAAGATTGTCATGATAGTCTTTTGAAAAATCGATGGTTTCGTCGTAATGGACAAACCGCTCATGCTGGCTCCTCGCATAGTGCATCGCCATATTGCAGCTCACCAGCAGCCGTTTGCTGGGCTCTTCCGAGCATGCGATGCTGATATGCAACGGGATCGTTTTCTCATCGATCCTCAGTCCGGACACATGCAGATCGTGCTGAAAATCACGCAGAGCCTGTGTAAAGGTTTCACCCTCGTGCGTATCGGAGAGGATCGCAAACTCATCCGCATGGATGTGGTAAATCCCGTATCCCGCCCGGGCCAGTTCCGAAGACAAAAGTTTCGTCATTTCCTTGATGATCGCATCGCCCGTCTTGAATCCGTAGAGGTTGTTCAGGACTTTGAAACCGTCGATATTGACCATCGCGAGCCTGGGCTTCTCTTTTCTGTCGATGTCCCGCACGAGGGCATAAAGGTTGGGCAGCCCCGTCGAAAAGGAGCGAAAGGCCATCTGCCTGATCTGTTCTTGCTGTTTCATGTATCCCGTCATGTCATATCGGACGGCCATGTACTGCTTGATCTCTCCGTTGTCATCCAGAATCGGGACGATGGTCATCTTGACGAAATACGATGAGCCGTCCTTGGTCCGGTTACGGAGCATGCCGTGCCATGTTTTTTTAGATTGGATCGTCTTCCACATTTCCTGATAGAGCTCTTTTGGGACGCTGTGATGGCGCAGTATGCTGTGCGGCTTGCCGATCATCTCTTCGCGCGTGTATCCGGAAAGTTTAAGAAAATAGTCATTGACGCTGGTGATCGTCCCCGAAAGGTCGCCGGTTGAGACGATGTAGCTCGTATCCAGTACCCGGCGGTATTCTCCCGCCTCCTTGACAATTTTACGCAGTTCATCGAGTGTTTTTTGAAGTTCTTCCTTGGAACGTTCCAAAGAGGTAATGTCGCTCAGATAACCATAATAAAAAAGGATCGCACCGTTTTCATCGCGCTCGATCTTCGTCGAATCCTCGACCCACCGCACTTCCCCATTACGGGTAATGATCCGATAAGGGGCATGCCAGAATTGTTTTTCCAATGTATTGCTCGCGCTGCTGACCTCATCAATCACCCTCGGCAAATCGTCAGGATGGATCAGCTGGTCGTACCGGACATCTCCTCTGAGCAACTCTTCTATCGTGTATCCCAGAACCTGGAATACATCCCCTCGGACATACTCGACAGGCCATCCGGGCTCATTACGCCATTTAAAAAATATCGCGGGGCAATGTTCCAGATACCGTCCGATCTCGTCCATGCGCCCTCCGTTAGATATTATTTTAAATGATTATATCAGATTCTTTCGATAATGACGTATAAATTTTACACAAATACGTCATTTAAATTTCTTACGCTTCACTTTACGCGATAGAGATTTGATTGCGTCCAAGGGCTTTGGCCCCATAGAGTGCACGATCCACCCCGGCGATATTTTCATGAACCCCCAGTGCCGGCTTCAATTCTCCGATACCGATGCTGACCGTCACGGTAAAACCGTGTCCGAATCGCTGATGCTCGATGACATGCCGAAGGTTTTCGGCCGCTGCAACGGCTTCTTTCAGCGCCGTATGGGGAAGAATGACCATGAATTCTTCCCCTCCCCATCGACCGACGACATCGCTGATCCGAAGATTGTGTCTGAAGATATCGGCCAATCCTTTCAAAACCGCATCACCCGTCTGATGCCCGTAGGTGTCATTGACCGTTTTGAAAAAATCGACGTCGATCAGCATGACGCTGCAGTGGTACTCCGGATACCGTTCCAGCAGCATTGTCTCTTCGATCAACCGTTCATCGATTTTCTGGCGGTTGAACAGGCCGGTCAGTTTGTCGGTGACGGAGAGTTCCAGCAGCTTCGCGTTGTACCGCTTGAGATTGTAATAGTGCCAGCCGAACGCCACCAGCGCCAGAACCAGGAACACCAGTGCTTTCCACACCATCTCCCGGTCGATCCACGGCACCTCCTCGACCGTCGTCACCCACCGGTTGTAGATCGTCTGCATCGTCTGTTCATCCAGATTTTTCACCAGTTTGTCGAAGATTTCATGCAGGAGCGGCTCGTCGTTGCGCGTTCCCACCCCCAACTCCACCTTCTGTTCGAGACGCGAAGAGACTTTCAGCTGCCCCGTGTACTCTTTCTGGATATAGGACGAGACGACCATCAGGTTGTCGATGTAGCCGTAGAGTTCCCCCTGCTCGACCATTTTGAGCCCTTCGGTGATCGATTCGACCTCGACCAGCTCCAGCTCGGGATGGTCCGTTTTGAGCTGCTCGGTGATGGAGTACCCTTTTACCGCCCCCAGCCGTTTGCCCTGCAGGGTCGCGATATCCTCGGTGAAAGGTTTCTCCATCGTCGTCGCCATGACGACCGGAAGGGTCACGTAGGGGCGGGTAAAATCCATGTAGCCCAGCCGCGCCGGCGTCGAGGAGGCGAGCGAAAAGATATCGCAACGGCGCTGCTGCGCATAGAGGAGTGCTTCGTTCCACGACCTCGTCGGAACGAGCTCGATCGGCACCCCCAGCTGTTTTTCGAAACGGTGCATCACATCGGCCGCGATGCCGATATGCTTCCCTTCCCGCAGCGCCTCGAAGGGGTACCATTCGGGATCGACGCACATCGTGATTTTTTTCTTGTGGAGGAGATACGCCCGTTCATCCGCGCTCAGGAGCGGTTCCCCGTTCGATGATGCTGCGATCTCCGTAAACATAAACCGTCCCAGTTTCTGGTCGGGCTTGATCATCCCCGCCTGCGAAAGCTGTTTGAACGCCCGGACCGTCAGTTCCGGGTTTACTTCGCCTATTTTGTAAAAATCGGTAAGGAGAAGCTTTTTCGTCACTTTCGCTTCGTATTCCAGCGCTTCTTTCGACTTGTTGGTGGTGTATTTTCGCAGCAGTATACCGATGATCTCATCCGAGTGTTCCAGCGCATAGTGCCATCCCCGGTTTGTCGCGTCGATGAACCGCTGGGTCCGCTCGGTATGCCCTAGCGCTTCGGAGGGGGAGGTGAAGAGGTTCACCGCACTCATCACGAATCCGTATTCGGCCGGATCGATGATCTCGTACTCCACCCCCGCCTTGTCGAGATAATACAGCTCGTTGGAGCGGAAAACGCTCATCACGTCGACTTTCCCTTTCATAAAATCATCGACATTGAAAGTATGGTCGACGAACCGCGCGTTTTTGGTAGTTACGCCGAAATGGTTCAGCAAAAGGCCCAATGTGCTGTATTTGAACTCGTCTTTCGTCCCCATGATCGTTTTTCCGACCATCGCCGCCGGGTTGGTGATCCCTTTTCGGGCGACAAAGATGAGCGGAGAGTGCTGGAAATAGGTCCCCAGCAGGACGATCGGCTTGACGCGCCCCTCGGCGACCACGATGCTCGTGTTGTAGAGGCCATAGGTCGCTTTTTGGTTCAGTACGTCCGAAACGGTATCGACGCCGTGTTGATACTCGCGCAGCTCGACATCGAGCCCCGCCTCGCGGTAAAAACCTTTTTCTTTGGCGGCGATGAATCCGGCGTATTCGAACTGGAATTTCCACGACATCTGCACCGATATTTTGTCCAATCCGTTTTGTGCCAATAGGGCGCAGGCCATCACTGCCCACAAAAAAGCAATCCTCATTCATCCCCTTTTCGCCAAGTAAACCCATTTTATACCGTTTAATCTAAAACAGATGTTATTTTGCACCTTTTTGCCGCCGAAGATTAATTTTTTAAACTATTTGTTTTTCGAATACCGTGCTTTATCCAAAGAGTGCTAAATCTGTAACCAGCTTTGCTTCGCGATCTGGTAAGGAGGTACTTATGAAACGGATCATCACCATCTATACCGACCACAAAAACAGCGTTCAGTTCTATCTGCGGACGGTTCTGGCGCATTTTTCCCCCCTTTCTTCGGGTCAAAAAGATCTGCGCCGTCTTTTCGAATGCGAAAAATCGGCCGAAGTGGTCTATGCCGTCACCCCCTCTTTTGTCCAGGCGACCCCAAGCTTCGGACGCCGCTATGTCGATGAAAGCCGGGAGGGGGCGGATAAATCGTTTTATTTCAAATGGGTCAGTTTCGAGAATGAACCGATCCATATCAGCAACCCCTATCTCCACCACCTGACGGGGCGTCCGACCCTCACCGCCGTGAAGCAGGAAGAGGATCATTACCTCGTCGCCGATTTCGATATGCTCAAACTGCTCGAAGAACTCCGGCTCATCGAGCATAACAGCGCTTTTGAGAAAATCAACAAAACGGTCATGGGAATCGGAGGGATACTGCTCGGGATCGTCGCCATCTTTTTGATCCTTTACGGTGCGGGTGTTTTTCTAAAAATGCTCCTCTCCCCCCATACAAACCATGAAATCATGCATGAGATTTTCACCTCTATCATCTCGATCACGATCGGGCTGGCGATTTATGACCTGGCCAAAACCCTCATCGAGAACGAGGTGCTGTTCAAAAAAATCGAGTACGGCAGCCATCTGCAGAGCAAGATCCTGAGCAAATTTCTCACCTCCATCATCATCGCCCTCTCAATCGAATCGCTGATGGCCGTTTTCAAGATTGTTCTGGATGACTACAGCAAGATCATTAACGCCTTCTATCTGATCGTCGGGGTGACGCTGCTGATTGTCGGGACGGGGATCTATAACTACCTTTCGGAAAAAAACGCGGGCGATAACGGCTAGAGGGGATCGCACCATGAGTATTGTGTGTTATGATTGTTTCCATGATACATCTCAGTACCGATGCACGGCTCAAGATCATCCTTCCCAATACCAACAAGGCGCTTGCCGAAGCGATCAAAAGCGCTACCCCCGAGCAGCTCGTTCAGATCCGGGAAGGAAAAGACATCAAATCCCTGATAACCTCGGTGTTTCAGGAAAAAATCACCTCCTCCAAATCGGATCAGGCTCTCCTGCAGATCCTCAAAAATGCCCCCGCATTCAAAAACATGGGGAGCTTTTCCGACCAGCTGGATTCCCTCGCCGCAGAGATCAAAAACGTCCCCGACCTCGCCCAAAAAACAAAAGTAGTGGAGAATTTTCTCAAAAATGTCACCTCCCTGAACGGGGAAACGCTCAAATCGCAGCTCGCCCAAAGCGGCGTATTCATGGAATCGAAAATAGCCCAGGCTCTGCAAACCCTCCCCTCTCTCAAGGAGACGCTGCAGACCCTGAAGACGCTCCTCTCCCAAAGCACGCGCCCGGAGGCGAGGGAGCTGGGAAATGCCGTCGTCTCGCTGCTGCAACACCCCTCAATGAAGGCGGATTCGCCCGATCCGGCAAGCGCCAAGATCCTGGGCAGCGGCGTGCAGAAGATCGCCGAATCGCTCCGCTCTCTGAGTGGCTCGGTCGATGTTCTCTATTCCAAAGAGGTGGCGCTGCTGGCCGCCAAGATCGAAGCCCTTGCCCTCTCCTCCGCCCCTTCGCAGGAGACAAAACCTCTTCTGTCGCAGCTCTATGGCGCGCTCCTCTCCAGCAGCGCAGGACAAAGCACTCTCCTGCTCGATGGGATCGAGCTGCTGCTCAAGCCCGAAACACCCCTTCCCGATGATCTCCAGGCTTTTTCCCGCCAGCTTGGAAGCGTGCTGGAGAAGAGCGATCCGATTCCACGGGCTCTGGCGCTCCTGCCGCAGCTGGGCGCCTTCGCCGATCCCGATCTCCTCAGCATCGACACGCTCCTGCAAAAGTCTCTGGGAGACGATCTCAAATCGCAGCTGCTAACCCTATCCGAAGAGCTGCAAAACAGCTCCCATCCCAAAGCCGCCGAACTCCTCGATCACGTCGACAAACTCCTCTCGATCATCGATTATCATCAGCTCGTTTCGCACCTGGGCGCCTCCAATTCGATCTATTTTCCCTTTTCGTGGGATCTGCTCGAAGAGGGGTCGCTGGCGTTCAAAAAGGGGAAAGAGCAGAAATTTTACTGCGAAATCAACCTCCGTCTCAAAGAGTACGGTGAGCTGAATCTGATGATGGCCCTCTACGACGAAAACCGGCTCGACCTCCAGGCCCACACCGAGAATAGCGAACTCAAAGAACGGCTGAACGAGAACCTGCCGCAGCTGCGGGCTGTTTTGATCGAGGCCGGACTCGTCCCCAAAACGATCCGGGTTTTCGAGATGCGCGAAAAAGCTTCCCGGGAGCAGGAGAGCTATTCGCCCCGGGAGTACGGAAACGATTTCGGGTTTGAGGTGAAAGTGTGAAAAAAGCGGTCGCCCTGCGCTACGATACCGACAAAGAAAACGCCCCCCGCGTCGTCGCCTCGGGCAAAGGGGCGAGCGCCGAAAACATCATCAAGGTCGCCGAGCTGCACAACCTTCCGATCCGCAAAGACGAGGATCTGATCGAGCTGCTGAGCAAGGTCGAGATCGACCGCGAGATCCCCGAAAAACTCTACGTCGCCGTGGCCGAGGTGTTCCGTTTCATCTATACCATTACCAATAAAACAAAATAGTGCTACACTTCGCCCATGGAAAAAAAGACAGACCCTTTCTGGGAAACGAAAAAACTGGATGAGCTGAACTTCGAAGAGTGGGAAGCGCTGTGCGACGGATGCGGTCTGTGCTGCCTGCACCGCCTGCAGGGGGAGGAAGAGGACGCCCCGGTGCTGACGACCCGCGTCGTCTGCCGCTGCTATGACCTCCAAAAGGGGGGATGCAGCGACTATGCCAACCGGTTCCGCCTTGTCCCCGAATGCACCCAGCTGACCCTGGATCGGGCCGCGGAATTCGACTGGCTCCCCGAGACGTGTGCCTACCGCCTGCGCCATCACGGGCTGAGCCTCCCACAGTGGCACCCGCTCATCAGCGGGACGAGAGAGAGCGTACGCCCTTATGGCATCTACGCGCTGAACCCCGTTCTGGAGACAGAGGAGATCGATCTGGAAGAGTACCTTCTGGATGAGGAGATTCCAAACTGATCTCTTAATGATCAAAATGATCATTTTTTCATCACTTTTGTAGTTGAACCGTAATATCCCGTGTATACAATGGTGTTATGATATGCACCGCCAAACATTCACCTTTTTGGAAAACCTTCTTTATAGCGCTTTTACTGGCCGTCGGCATCAGCGCCGATGCGGCAGAGCTTTCGGTCCAGCAGAAAAGGGCTCTCATCGAGCCGATCGAAAAGCATGCCATGATCTATGGAGAGGGGGGAAAGAAAGTCTATGTATTCATCGACCCTAAATGTCCCCATTCGCGGGATTTTATCTCCATGATCAACGAAAATGCGAAAATGCGGAGCATCTACCGGTATTATATTTTTTTTTACGAGCTGAAACGGTTCAAATCGCACCCGCTCATCGCCTCTATCTACACCTCGGCTCTCCCGCTGCAGCGGACGCTGGAGGTGATGGTCGGACAGCAGGAACTCCCCACCGATCATCCCGCCGACCCCAGGGTTGAGGGAAAAATCGCCGACATCGAACGCGTCGCGGAGGAGATCGGCGTTTCCAAACGCCCATACCTCATCATAGTGAAAGAGCAGAACTGAGCATGTATTACCATACCCCCAACACATCACGGTTTATCGATACGATCCGACGATTTCGGATGGCCATCATCGCCTTTTTTCTGCTGGTTTCAGCCGCCGCGTTCATCACCCTGAAACCCGAGCTCATCTCCTCCGATACGATGTTGTGGCTCAGTGAATCCAAACAACTCCAGAAAACGCAGGACCAGTCCTATGCACCCACCTACGTAGGGCATTTGAGCATCGATGTCGAGTCGTTTGACGAAACGACCAAAAATACACTGCGATCACTCCAGACGGAACTTCAGAATCTGCAAGGGGTGGAGCAGGTCGAATCGCTCTTCTCCGCCTACATGATGTTCAACGACCAGACATCCGAAGAATCGGCACTGGTCAAAGCGTTGCCGATCGCGCAGATGCCTTCGCAGAAAATCGTTTCCTTTGTCCACTCGTTTCCCGAACCGTACCGCCGTTTTGTCAGTGACGACTTCCGCCGGTTTTATTTCATCATCCATTCCCAAGAGCCCATACGGATCGAAGGGGTGAACATTCCGTTTGAGCATCACTATTCCGAACCGGAAACCGACGCGGAATGGGTCCATTATCTCTGGTATGTACTCATCATCGCACTGGTGGTCCTCGCCATGTCGCGCATGATTTTCCGAAACTATATCGCTGCGATCGGAGTGATCAGTGTCACTGCCATTACCCTGATCTGGACGTTTTCACTGATCTACCTCCTCACCGGGAACAAACAAATTCACATCGCCATGAGTCTGATGGTGGTGAGCATCGCCATCGGGCACTATCTTTATTTTTATTACCGGTGGCATGTCTCCCAGTTCAAAAACGATCCCAACCGGGCGCTTGACAAAAGTATAAACCGAAACCTCCATCCGGCCCTCTGGACCCTGCCGGTCCTGGCCATTAGTCTGGGGTCGCTTCTTTTTATCGACTCGTCGATCGTCACGATGATGAGCCTGAGCCTGATGATCGCATCGGCGGTAGCGTATCTGGTTAGTATCGCATTTCTGCCGGCACTGCTGAGCTATTTTAGGGTAAGGCATCCGAAAATCGCTTTTGCCCGGGTGTGTTACTGGTTTGCCAACCAGGAGATCCATTACAATCCGAAGCTGCTTCGAATTTTCATGCTTTTCACCCTGCTGCTCCTTGTGTTCATCGGGGTTCGCCTCTCTACCGCCCCGACACTGTTCGAGAGGGATGTCGAAAATGCCACGATCACCCTCAAAGTCCCTTTTGAAGAGATCGATCTCGGCACGCTCCAAAAAATCGAAACGTTTGAACACGATCTGCGCACCGCCCACGAGGGTGTGCTCAAAGTCGATTCAGTGGTGAGCGTTCTCAAACGGCTGGATATGGCCAATGTCCCGCGAAACGGTTTTGACGAACAGCGTCTTTTGCAGGCACTGTTTTTCCTGGAGCTGTACGATCTGGAAAAATCCTACATCGACAAGGATGCCCTCAATATCACGATCACCCTGAGCAATGCCGATCACTCCGCCATCATCCGGTTTCTCGAATCCTATGAAGCGCTGCCGATTTATATGACCGATGTGAACAGCCTCTCGCAAAGCTCGAAAATGGAAAAAACATTTCTTCTGGTCTCCTCGCTGCTTTCTGCTCTGGTCATGATCGCGCTGGTGATGGGGATTATTTTTCGCTCCATCGGCATCGGATTGGTGGGGCTGGCGGCGAATGCCGTCCCCATCGTCTGGTTTATCCTGTTCATGCTGCTGTTCCGATTCGAACTGAGCATCGAAGCCTTGATCGCCATGACCATCTCGGTCGGTTTGAGCTCCGATACCATCATCCATTTCGGCTACAAATATTTCAGAAGCCGCTACTACGAACGTTCCCAGAAACACGCTCTGGAGATCATGTTCTTTTATGCCGGGGTACCGGCCATTATCAGTGCGCTGGTATTGATGATTGTTTTTGCCCTGCTGACCCTGACTGAACTGCAATCGCTCCAGCTGATCGGGGCCTACGGAGCGGTACTGATGTTCATTTCTCTCCTCAGCGATCTTTTCGTTCTCCCCGTACTGCTGCTGGCGGTCGACCGCTATTATCAGAACAAAAACATACCCCGCAACACTATTCCGCGCCGAAACGGATGAAAATTTCGCGAATCTGAGTTTCACTCTCGACGAACAGATCAACCAGAACGGGGTCGAAATGTTCCCCTCTTTCGCTTTTGATCAGCTCCATCGCTTCCTCGAAACTCCACGCCCTCTTGTAAGGGCGGATCGAGGTGAGCGCGTCGAATACGTCGGCGATCGCGACGATACGGCCATAGAGGGGAATATCCTCGCCTGCCAGCCCCTGCGGGTATCCTGCTCCGTTGTACTTCTCATGGTGCGATTGCGCGATGAGCGCCCCCGCCCGCAGAAAAGGATTTTCCGCATCGGCGAGGATCTCGTATCCCACACTGCTGTGGGTCTTCATCACTTCAAACTCGTCATCGTCTAGTTTTCCGGGTTTGAGGAGAACATCATCCCTGATCCCCACTTTTCCGATATCGTGCAGCGGCGCGGCGTAGAAAAGAATCTCCTGCTGCTCCTCATCCAGACCGCAAAGTCTGGCAAGAAGTTTCGAATAATGGGCCACACGGGCGACGTGCGACGCCGTTTCGGGGTCTTTGTACTCGGCCGTTTTGGACAAAATCCGCAGCGCTTCGTGTTCCCGCTCCTTCAGTGCTTTGGTTGAACGCTCTTCGATGCGCAGGATATGCCGGTTCTTGATACGGAGTTTCACCTCCGAGGGGGAATAGGGTTTGGTCAGAAAATCATCGACCCCTTCTTCCAGTGCCTGGTTGCGGATCGATTCCTCACCGTTGGCCGTAATCATGATGCTCATAATATCAGGCTGGATCTCCTTGGCTTTTTTAAGCAGCTCTATGCCGTCCATTCTGGGCATGTTAAAATCGGTAATCAGCAAATCGACATCCGAATGATGGAGATATTCAACCACTTCCAGAGGGTTTGTGAACGTCAGGGGCTCATACCCCTCGGCGATTGCTTCCAAGAGCATCAAATTCGTGGGTTCGTCATCGACAATGACAATCTTCATTTTGCTGTTCACTTTCCCTCCTGGGTAGTTACCATTTCGGACAATTCGGCAATACAGGCGTCCATCCTGTCGGCAAGGCTCCGATAATCGTGATTCGGGTCCCGATTCATCGCACGCTCTTCTGCCGTTTTGGCATACTCTTGTATCTCGTGCATCATCAGACCTGACGCCGCACCGGAGATCTTGTGCGCGCTGTGATACATCTGTTCATAGTTCCCCGCCTCTATCCCTTCGTTGAGTGTTTTCAGCTCGTCGCCGGCGCTTTTTACAAACAGCGTGAAAAGGCGTTTCACTGTCTCTTGGTCCAATCCCAGATCGCTTCTCAAAGAGGCTTTGGCCTTTTCGTATTCTATCATCAGTGTGCTTTCCTTCTTCTCTTGAAGGTGCTGCGGACGATACCGTGCCAGCAGCACTTCGAGTTCCTGCGGATCGATGGGTTTGGAGATATATTCATCCATCCCCGCCGCGATCAGCCTCTCTCTGTCCCCTTCTAAAGCGTTCGCAGTCAGCGCCACGATCGGTATCGGCCGGTTTTGGCGTTCCCGTATCCGTTTGGTGGCCTCGATCCCGTCCATCACCGGCATATTGACATCCATTAATATCAAATCGTACATCTCCGAAAACGCTTTGTCGACCGCTTCGGCTCCGTTGAGCGCAAAATCGGGATAGACCCCGTGCAGCCTCAACAGCTCCTTGATCAGCATCCGGTTGATGTCGTAATCCTCTGCCACCAGGACCTTCATCGAAAAATGTTCCGGTTCGGTTCCATCCTCATGCAGCTCGTCGAACTTCGTGACGATTTCCCACAATGTATTGTACAGACTCGAACAGCAGCTGACGCCATCATCGACGACGATCGCCTCGTCCGGCAGCTTCGGATCGTGGCGCCCGACAACAATCATTGCCCCCTCGAACCCTGTTTCCGAAACGGCTATCCCCATACGGGCCCCGACGCAGATCAGGACATCAAAAACACCGTCGCGAATCTCTTCGAAGGGGATCGTTTGAAACGGCACCCCGAATTTTTCCAATGTCGTCCGGGCACGTTCGGCCACCTCTCCCGAATCCTCGATGAATCCGAGCCTGTGGGCGGCCCAAGCATCGGCCAGACGGTTTTTCGGGTCGCATCGGGTCGCCGTTATCTCAAACGCGAAGACCGAACCGTTCCCCGGAATACTTTGCAGCGTCAGGGTGCCCCCCATCATCGTGACCAGCTGGGCGCTGATCGTCAATCCCAGCCCCGTCCCTCCGAATTCACGCGTCGTCGAGGTGTCGGCCTGACTGAATGCCTCAAAAATTTTCCGCTGTTTTTCCGGAGCGATGCCGATCCCCGTGTCTTTGACCGCGAAGCGCAGACGCTGGGTCTCCCGGGCCGTCTCAACGACCGCTATCTCGAGTTCGATGTTTCCCCCTTCCGGGGTAAATTTGATCGCATTGCCAAACAGGTTCGTCAGCACCTGCTTCAAACGAAGGGTATCCAGACGGAGGCACTCCTGAAGCAGAGGGTCGATCTTCCACACCAAGGTAAGCCCCTTTGCCCTGGCCGACGCGTCGTACAGCGAGACGTGGAGCGGTATCTCTGTCTGAAGGTTGGTTTCGATCATATCCAGCACCATTTTTCCGCTTTCGATCTTCGAAAAATCGAGGACATCGTTCACGATCCCCAGCAGGGTTTTCGTCGAGGCCCGCACCGTCTCGACGTAGCGCCGCTGCGTCGCATCCAGCGCCGTCCCCTCCAGCAGTTCGGTAAAGCCGATAATCCCGTTCATGGGGGTGCGGATCTCATGGCTCATGGCGGCCAGAAAATCGGATTTTGCTTTCTGCGCCGCTTCGGCCTTGAGCTTGGCTTCTTCGATTTCGGTCACATCGTTAAAAGAAGCGATCAGATAGTGTTCCATCCCGAAATCGAGTTCTTTGAGGGTGACGCTGTAAATGCGCTCTTCTCCCCACCGGTCCACCATGATCGCTTTGTGCAGATGGCCGGGGTCGGAGAGCAGCGGTGCGTACCAGATCGTCTCTTGCAGCGCTCCGGGAAGCAAATACCCCTTGCGAGGGACAAAAATGTCGCAGATACAGCGATGCCGCTGCACAAAATGTTCGAGATCCGGATACGAAAAACGCTCAAAAAACGGGCGGTTGATATCGATCATCGTCCGGTTCTTGATGATGACGGTAATCGCCTGGCTGCTGTCGAGGACCCCGCGGATAAACCGTTTTTCCTTTTCCAGAGACTCTTTGGCGAGGAGAAGATCGGTGACGTCCTGGCTGATCATCTTGTACTCGGCGATCTCCCCTTCAGCGTTTTTAATCGGGATGATGGCGCTTTTGATGTAATAGCTCTCTCCCTCTTTCCCCCGGTTTTCCAGTTCGCCGGTCCACACTTTTCCCGAACGGATCGTTTTCCACATCTCTTCAAAAAAGCTTTCAGGGGTATCGGGATGGCGGACGAGGCTGTGAGGGCGTCCGATCAGCTCTTCGCGCGCATAGCCGCTGATCCGGCAAAAATGGTCATTCACCTCGGTAATCATCCCCTGCGCATCGGTTTTTGAGAGGATCAGGACCTTGTCGATCGCTTCGTCGTACTCCTCCAGATGTTCGCGTATCACACGGTTCGTCCCCTCGAAACGGAGCAGATCGTCGCTGATCCGATCGACCAGATGGAGCAGCGCTTCGGAGGGGAGCGCTTTTTCGTTTAGACGGCATTTTGCCGCCACGGTACCGGCGCTCTCCCCTTCCCGCAGGGCCAGAACCGTCGTCGTGATGTTCAGAAACCGTCCGCTCGTCTGATCGGGGAAAAACTCTCCGTACGTGAAAAATCCGTTCATCGGAGCGATTTCGGCCAGCGGGGCAAACTCTTTTTGGAGGATATCCCCCAAAAACGCTTTCCGCCCCGAGCACGAATAGACAAAAACAGACTCGGCCGATCCGCGCTCGATCTCGGCGCATCCGCTCTGCACCGTCCGCTCGATCAGACTGGGACTGCCGACCCCGAAACGGACACGGCTCCCTTCGGGGACATCTCCGGCGAACAGTGCCGATCCGTCTTCCAACGCGGCAATCATCGCCCGTGCCACCGGAATCCCCGCTTCCAGAACGAGCGGAAATTCCGTCGCCGAAGCGGGAAAGCGCGCAACGACCTCATCCCCCAGAAATTTTCGGTACACCTCTACGACGCTCTCCCCGTCGATTTCCCAGACACGGTTTCCTTCGGAACGGGTGATTTGCATGGGGAGGCCGACCCCTTTCCATCCCAGGTTGTAATGCTGCATGACCTGCAGCGTCTCGCTCTGCAGCGCGACGGCTACCGCCGCCCCCTCGCGGACGCTTTCTGCGCAGACGGTATAGCATTTTTCGAAACGTCCCAGATCGCCGCTCATCCCCCCCGCCAGCGCAACAGCCTTCGGATTGGCCGACGCAAACCCGCGCAGAAGGGCGTCCCCGTTGATCTTCAGGCCGTCGGCGAACATAATGACACACCGTGTCGCATCCTCGATCAATGTCCCGGCGATCAGGGTCCCCATCTCGAAAGGCTCTTTGTCCGCCGTTTCGATCACCTTCAGACGGGTGGAGTGAAAATGGGTAATGCTCAGCGCGATCCCCCCCTCGCGCATTGTTCCGTCGATGATCTCTCCATCGCTGGTCGCTCCGATGATCACCGCTTCGGGGAGCGCCGACGTCACCGCAGCCGAAACCTTCCGGATCGCTTCGGGGTCGATGATCGAACTGAAAAGCTGAACGAGTACCGCACCCGAAGCTTTTTCGGCTTCCCGGGAAAGGAATGCACTCAGCTTCGGCCACTCTTTATTATCAAAATAAAAGGTTGCGGTACGCATTCCTCTTCCTTTTTAGTAGCATCAGCACGTTCTCTTTTGGCATGATTATAGCTTAAAAAAGTTCTTTGAATTCCATTGTTCGCCAACCTCCTGTTGCTTGGCACCAACCGGCAAAAAACCTGTTCCGCTGTTGCGATAAAACGCTATAATCATTACTGCCATGGACCGTTGATCCGTTTTTAAAGAGGAGTTTGTATGTTCGATCTCACCCAAATGCGCCGCGAATACACCCACGCCACACTCGATGAGACGTCGGTCGATCCCGATCCCCTCAAGCAGTTCGAAAAATGGTTCGGCGAAGCGGTCGCTTCACAGGTCGCCGAGCCCAACGCAATGCTGCTGGCGACATCGGGAGCCAACCGGGTCCCGAGCATCCGGGCCGTCCTTCTGAAACTGTTCGACGCACGGGGGTTCGTTTTTTTTACGAACTACAACAGCGACAAAGCGCGTGATATTGCCGAAAATCCGAATGTCGCGCTGGAATTTCTGTGGCTGGATCTGGAACGGCAGGTCAAAATCGTAGGGCGCGCCGAAAAAATCTCTGCCGCCGAATCGCTCAAATATTTTCTGAGCCGCTCCCACGGCAGCCGGATCGGCGCGTGGGTCAGCGATCAGAGCAGCGTCATCACCTCCCGCAAAGCCCTGGCGATGCAGTTTGAAAAGATCAAGGCCAAATTCGCAGACGGCGAGGTGCCTCTCCCCGATTTCTGGGGAGGGTATCGGGTAGTCCCCGAAAAAATCGAATTCTGGCAGGGGCGGGAGAGCCGACTGCATGACCGGATCCTCTACACCCGCACCGGCGTGGAATGGAGCATTTCGCGTCTGGCCCCCTGAGCCAAACCCATTGACGTAATCGACGCGGATTCGCCCGAATTTGGGTATGATTGGCAAAAGATAAGGACATATAAATGAACACACACAAAACCGGTGACGAAGAACAGACATTGGGGGAGCTTTTGCGCCAGTGCGCCGCTTCCGTCGGGGGAAAAAACTTTTTTCTCACCCTCGCCGAAACGATCCGCACCACCCGGGAGGGGATCATGGTCGGCGAAAAAAAACAGGTCAACTACGCGAGCGGAACCATGACATGGAACAAAACGCTGCATGCTGACAATTGGCGCCTCCTCATTGAATCGGCGAAGGTCCGTACCAAAGACGGCAATATTCTCCTCCCCTCCACCGATAAACGGCATAAGAACATTCTCAACATGATCCGTACCCTCAAGCCGCTCACCTTTACGGTCACTCCGGCCAACGCGGAAGATGGCGCGGGGTTCAGCTTCAATGCCCTCGACGTCACGGATGCCGAAACAACGAAGGTATCGCCTCTGTTTAAAGCCCTCTTTGTCATGCCGATCGACGTGTTACGCAAAGCGATGGACGCGGCGTAATCCCCCTATAAAAACCGCACAATCTCCGAAACGGTCGGATGGGCATGGATGAAGGATTTTAGCTCCTGCAAGGCTATCTTCTTCTCCACCGCCACGACCATTTCATGGATGATCTCCGTCGCGTCCGCTCCGATGATCGACGCCCCCAGAACCGTCCCGTTTTGAGCGTCTGTGACGATTTTGACAAATCCCGCGTCATCCCCGTAGATTTTCGCTTTTGAGTTGACTTTGAAATAGGCTTTGCGGACCTCGACCGCAATCCCCCGCTCCTTCGCCTCTTCCTCGCCCAAACCGCAGCTGGCGATCTGGGGATGGGTAAAGACGACCGATGGGGTGATGGGGGTGTTGGCCCGCTGCGGCCCGTGCAGGATCGTGTGGGCGGCTATGGAGGCTTCGAAATAGGCGGTGTGGGCGTACGCCGGAGTATCGATACAGTCACCGAGGGCATAGATATGATCACGGGACGTTTGCAGATAGCCGTTGACATCGATGAACCCATTGGCGTCCCGGACCACCCCCGCCTTCTCCAGCCCAAGCCCCTCGGTAAAAGGGCTCCGCCCCGTCGCGCACAGGAGGATGTCGCACCGGATCTCTTCGGGATTTCCCCCCCCGATCCGCAGCCCGATCCCCCCATCGCCGACGGTAGCTTCTTCGAGTATTGTGCCGCTCAGGACGCGGATCCCCCGCTTTTTAAACTCCCGCATCAGCGCCTTGGCCACCTCCGCATCTTCGGAGGGCAAAAGACGCTCCCGCCGCTGGATCAGCGTCACCTCCACCCCGAAAGCATTGAAAAAAGAGGCCATTTCGCATCCGATCGCCCCGCCCCCCAGAATCGCGACCGACCCGGGAAGGCGGTCCAGCTCGAACACCTCTTTACTGGAGATGATCCGTTTGCCGTCCGGCAGGAGGCCTGGAACTCCCCGAAAGACCGAACCGGTTGCGATGACGCACGTTTTAAAACTGATACTCACCCCCGAAACTTCCAGCATATGGGCATCCACGAAGGTCGCGCTTCCCTCCATGAACTCGACACCCGCCTGATCCAGCCCCCAGACAATTCCCGAGCGCAGTTCGTTCAGAAGAGCCTTTTTTTTCTCTTTCAAAACCCCCAGATCGAGCTTCCCGATCTGCACGTCCAGACCGCATCCGCTGAAATAGCCCCCCCGCGAGGCATACGCGGCGCATTCAAGATAAAGTTTGGCCGGGATGCACCCCTCGTTCAGACAGGTGCCGCCGATCCGTTCTTTTGAACGGTCGATCAGGAGGGTTTTCATCCCTCCGCGCCCCAGTTCCATCGCCGTCTCATATCCCCCGGGGCCTGCCCCGATCACCACCGCGTCAACCTCTTTCATGATGTCCCTCCCGATATTCGTGTGCTTTGTAACTGCTGCGCGTGTAGGGGGAGCTCTGGATATGCTCGAACCCCATCTCCATCCCCATCCGGCGAAAATAATCAAACCGCTCCGGCACGACATATTCGACGACGGGAGCATGATGCGGCGAGGGGGAGAGGTACTGCCCGATGCTGAGCAGCCGGCACCCGACGTCCAGAAGATCGCCCATCAAAGCCATCACCTCCTCCTCTCTCTCCCCCAGTCCCAGCATGATGCCGCTTTTCGTCGCAGAGGAGGGGTTGCAACGGCGGAGGGTTTCGAGCACCTCCAGCGAGCGGCGGTAGTCGGACCCTCTTCGGACATGGTAGAGGCGCGGCACCGTCTCGAGGTTGTGGCCGAGGATCTCGGCGTCGCTTCGGGAAATCTTCTCCAGCGAGGGGAGATGCGCGCGCATATCGGGGACCAGCAGCTCGACGGCGATCCCCTCATCCATCTCCTTGATCGCACGGACCGTTTGGCAAAACTGCTCTGCCCCGCCATCGGGGAGATCGTCGCGGGTGACGCTCGTAATGACGACGTGGCGCAACCCCAGCTGCGCCACCGTTTCGGCGACATGGCGCGGCTCGTCGGGATCAAGCGCAAGGGTCTGCCCCCTCCCCACGGCGCAAAAGGTGCATCCCCGGGTGCAGACGTTGCCCAGAATCATAAACGTAGCCTGCCGCGCCGCAAAACATTCTCCAATGTTGGGACACATCGCCTCCTGGCACACCGTGTGCAGTTTCCCCTTTTCAAGCATCGATTCCACCTCGCGCAGATGAGCGGGGGTGATCTTTTTGCGGAGCCACTCGGGCTTACGCCATGTTCTGTTGTCCATCGTACGTCCACTCCCTTGTGTTGTATTTGTCCGCCAGAAGCTCTTTCGCACGCTTCTCTTCCGCGGGGGTGAGCCCTCCGGAAACGACCCGGGTCTCAAACGTTTCGCAAAACGATTCGACCGCCATTTCCGCCACCCTCTGAGCGTTCAGCGCTATCCCGAGTTTTTCCAAAGACGCAGAATCTCCAAGCCCCGATTCCTCCCGGAAAAACGGCTCGAACAGCGTGTCATCGAGCGTGATAGGGATAGTACCGTGCTGAAACAGGGCGCGCGAAGTGTAGCGCTGTGCGTTTCCCCCCATTTTTTTCCCCCCGATGAGAATGTCATAGGGTTCATGTCCTGCCAGACAGATATTTGAATGGTTGATCTTTGCGCCAAAATCCTGGGCAAATTCGGCCTTTAACCCCATTTTTTCATACAGACGGATAAGAAACCTACACAAATAACGATAATTTTCCTTGACGCTTTTCTCTTTCAACACCCCCCGAGGCACAATCAGAGTGTAGGAGAGATCACCGCCATGCACCAGCACTCCTCCCCCGCTCAGACGGCGGGCACACGCGACACGCTGCTGTTCAAGCCGTGTAAAATCGATGCTGCCGTGCGGTTTCGAAAACCGCCCGAAGCTGAGCGAAGGCTCCCATGAATACAGACGCAGAACCGGCAGAGCGCTTTGCGCAAACCCCTCCAGCAGCACTTCATCGACAGCCATGTTCCATGCCGCGGATCCGGTACCCGTATCGATGAGCCGCCATGTTTGCATCTGCACTCCTCCTTCACGCTCCATAAATTTTTTCATAAGAAAACTAAAATATGCTTTATATTATGATTGGCTGTGATCGATTGTACCAGAAAATATTTTTTTCGAAGGATACAGAATGCGACTAGAGCAAATCGAAAAGGACCGAGGCGGATTTTCGCTTACCCCGAATCTGACAGATTATGAGGAAGAGCGCCGAACCTTTGCGTGGGAAAAGATTGCAGAGGCCTTCGAAGGACTCCCCTCGGGAGGACTCAACATCGCCCATGAGGCGATCGACCGCCATGCGAACGGGGAACTTGCGGAGAAACGGGCCCTCGTCTGGAGGGGGGAGAACGGAGGGAAACGCGAGTTCACCTTTGCGCAGATGAAACGGCTCAGTGCCCAGGTCGCCAACGCCCTCGCTTCTCTCGGACTCGGGAAGGGGGACCGCATCTTCACCCTCTCCACACGTCTCCCCGAACTCTACTACAGCGCCATCGGGATCCTCAAAAACCGCAGCGTCATGTGTCCCCTCTTTTCGCAGTTCGGCCCCGAGCCCATCCTGCAGCGTCTCCGCCGCGGCGATGCGCAGGCGCTCCTCACCACCCGGACCCTTTATGAAAAAAAAGTCGAACCCCTGCTGGGTGAATTGCCCGAGCTCAAACACATTATTCTCTTCGATGCCCCGGAGCATCTCGATGAGCGGGTCCTCTCCCTGAAACAGCTGATGGAAGGGGCATCCGACGTGTTCGACATCCCCCCCACCGATCCCGAAGAGATGTCGATCCTCCATTTCACCAGCGGAACGACAGGGATGCCAAAAGGGGTCGTTCATGTCCATAAAGCGATCTACAACCACTGGACGAGCGGCCGCTACGTCCTCGATCTGCACCCCGAAGATATCTACTGGTGTACCGCCGACCCGGGATGGGTGACGGGAACCTCGTACGGCATTATCACCCCGTGGCTGCATGGCCTCACCAACATCGTCGACGAGGCAGAATTCGATGCATCACGGTGGTACCGCATCTTGCAAGAGGAACAGGTCAGCGTGTGGTATACCGCCCCAACCGCGATCCGCCGTCTGATGCGCATCGACAACGATCCCTCCCGGGAATACGACCTCTCATCCCTGAGGCTGATCCAAAGTGTCGGTGAACCGCTCAATCCCGAAGCGGTCATATGGGGGATGGAGAAACTGAATCTTCCCATCCACGACAACTGGTGGCAGACCGAAACAGGAGGCATCATGATCGCCAACTACCTCGCAGAACCGGTCCGGCCCGGATCGATGGGGAGGCCTCTACCGGGAATCGAGGCCTCTATCGTCCGGCGTACCGAAGAAGGGGGAGTCGAGATTGTCACCGAACCGCTCAAAGAGGGGGACCTCGCCCTGCGGCCCGGCTGGCCATCGATGTTCCGTGGCTATCTGCATGAGCCGGAGCGCTACGACAAATGTTTTGTCGGCGGGTGGTATCTCTCAGGAGACCTCGCATATAAGGACAGCGACGGCTATTTTTGGTTTGTCGGACGCAGCGATGACATCATCAAAACCTCCGGCCACATGGTGGGCCCCTTCGAAGTCGAAAGCGCCCTGATGGAGCACCCCGCCGTCGCCGAAGCGGGAGTCATCGGGAAACCCGATCCGATGATCGGAGAGCTGGTAAAGGCCTTCGTGTCGCTCAAAGCGGGGTATGAGCCCACCGAAGAACTCCGGCGCGACCTCATCGGATTCGGACGCAAAAAACTGGGAGTTGCGGTGGCCCCCAAAGAGATCGAGTTTCAGGACAATCTCCCCAAAACCCGCAGCGGAAAGATCATGCGCCGCCTTCTAAAGGCGCGCGAACTGGGTCTCCCCGAAGGGGACACCTCGACCCTGGAAAATTAAAAGGAGGATCCCATGGTAAGCGATGTATCACAGGAGCGTGAATGGTATCGGCAAATGGTTCTCATCCGCCGGTTTGAAGAAAAATGCGTCGAACTCTACAGCTATGAGAAAATCCGGGGGTTTTTGCACCTCTACATCGGCCAGGAGGCGGTCGCTGTAGGGATCATGAGCGCCCTTTCCGCAGAAGACGCCGTTCTCGCCAGCTACCGCGAACACGGCCACGCGCTGGCGCGAGGGGTAAGCGCCAACAGCATCATGGCCGAGATGTACGGAAAGCTCGAGGGGTGTTCCCGCGGACGGGGCGGCTCGATGCACCTCTTTGACGCTTCGAGCCGTTTTTACGGCGGCAGCGCCATCGTCGCGGGGGGGCTTCCGCTGGCGGTGGGGATGGCTCTTGCGGACAAGATGATGAAACGTAACCGCGTCACCGTCGCCTTTTTCGGTGACGGGGCCGTCGCCGAGGGGGAGTTTCACGAATCGCTCAATCTCGCGGCACTGTGGCAGCTCCCCGTCCTCTTCGTCTGCGAAAACAACCTCTATGCGATGGGGACGGCCCTGCGCTATACCGAATCGGAGACCAACCTCACCGCCAAAGCGGCGTCGTACCGCCTCAGCGCCCATCAGGTGGACGGGATGGACATCATCGGCGTCGCCAAAGCGGCCACCAACGCAATCGCCGACATCCGAGGAGGGGGCGGTCCCGTTTTTCTCGAATGCCTCACCTACCGTTTCCGGGCCCATTCGATGTTCGACGCCGAACTCTACCGTGAAAAATCCGAAGTAGAAGAGTGGAAACACAAAGACCCCCTACTCGTCTTCCGGCAAAGACTCGAGGAAAACGGCCTGTGGGAGAAAATCGGCGCGGACGGGATCGAAAAAGAGGTCGCCGCCGTCATTTCCGAAGCGGTCGAATTCGCCGAAAACGGCGCTCTCGAACCCCTCGAGGATCTGGAAAAATTTGTCTATTCCCCGGAGATCTCCGCATGAGCCAGACCGTAACGTACCGCGAGGCGGTCAGAGAAGCGATCCGAAAAGCGATGCGCGACGACGAACGGGTCTTTTTGATGGGGGAGGACGTCGGCCATTACGGCGGATGTTTTGCCGTCAGCATGGGGCTGCTCGACGAATTCGGCCCCGAGCGGATCCGCGATACCCCCTTAAGCGAATCGGGTTTCACGGGGGCAGGGATCGGCGCGGCGATGAACGGGATGCGCCCGATCGTCGAGATCATGACGGTCAACTTCAGCCTCCTCGCCCTCGATCAGATCATGAACAATGCCGCCTCGATGCTCCACATGTCCGGAGGGCAGTTCAGCGTCCCTCTCGTGATACGGATGGCCACAGGGGGAGGCAAGCAGCTCGCGGCCCAGCATTCGCACTCGCTGGAGGGGTGGTTTGCCCATATCCCCGGGATCAAAATCCTCACCCCCGCCACCGTGCAGGACGCCTACGACATGGTATTTCTGGCCCTCGCAGACCCCGATCCGGTCCTGGTGTTCGAAAATCCCCTTCTCTACAACGCCAAGGGGGAACTCGATACCGCGGCACAACCGCTGCCGATCGGCAAGGCGCGCGTCCACCGCAGCGGCAAAGACGTGAGCATCCTCACGTACGGCATCACCGTTTTCAAAGCGCTCGAAGCCGCCGAGACGCTGGCGCGCGAGGGGTGTGAGGCCGAGGTGATCGACCTGCGTTCCCTCCGTCCGCTCGACGATGCGGCAATCATGGAGTCGGTACGCAAAACCCACCGGGTTGTCATCGTCGATGAGGGGTGGAAATCGGGGAGCATCTCGGCGGAGATCATGGCCCGCATCAACGAGCAGGCGTTTTTCGAACTCGATGCCCCGATGGGGCGCGTCTGTTCCGCCGAGGTCCCCTTCCCCTACGCCCGGCATCTCGAACAGTCGGCCATGCCCCAGCCCGAGAAGATCGTCGCGGCCGTACACCAAATGATGGAGGAATCATGAGCACGTTTGTCATGCCCAGCCTCGGCGCCGATATGGAATCGGCCGTCTTGATGGAGTGGAAAGTCAAGGAAGGAGACCGTGTCCGCAAAGGGGACATCATCGCCGAAGTGGAAACCTCCAAAGGGGTGATCGAGATCGAGGTATTCGAGGAGGGGACGATCGAGAAGCTCCTCGTCGCCGAAGAGACCGAATGTGCCGTCGGAGCCCCTCTGGCCCTGATCCGAAGCGAGGGGGAGAGCGTCGCGGAACCGACCGCAGCGCCCACGATTCCCGAAGCGCCCCCAGAGCCCCAGTTCCCTGAGACGGTACAGCCCGAAACACTGCCGCAGACGCCGCCGGACGGGTCTCCTTCCCCCGAGCGGGTCAAAGCCTCCCCGGCAGCCCGCAAAAAAGCCAAAGAGCTCGGGATCGACCTCTTCTCCCTGGCCGCGGCGGGCGAAGAGGTGCACCTCAGCGAAGTCGAAGCAGCTGCCAAGCCGGCCCAGCCCCCACTGATGGGAGGAATGCGCCAGGCCATTGCCCGGGCCATGAGCCGCTCCAACGCCGAGATCCCCCATTATTATCTCAGCACCTCCATCAACATGAGCCCCGCCCTTCGCTGGCTTTCCGAGCTCAACGCCGCGCGGAGCATCGATCACAGGATCCTCCCCGCCGCCCTCCTCATCCGCGCCGTCGTCAAAGCGCTGCAGGAGGTTCCTGAGCTCAACGGCTTCTGGCGTGACGACGCGCTCCACCCCAGCGGCGAAATCCATCCGGGGATCGCCATCGCGCTGCGCAAAGAGGGGCTCATCACCCCCGCGCTTCTGCACGCCGGGGAGATGGATCTGACCCAGACGATGGAGGCGCTGGGGGATCTGATCTCCCGAACCCGTTCGGGAAAGCTGCGCAGCAGCGAGCTGACGCAGCAAACGGTAACGGTCACAAACCTCGGCGATCTGGGAGTCCAGAGTGTCTACGGCGTCATCTATCCGCCCCAAGTCGCCCTGATCGGGCTGGGAAAAATCATCGACGCCCCGTGGGCCGAGGGGGATGCCCTGACGGTACGCAAGGTGATGCAGGTCACCCTCGCGGGGGATCACCGCGCCACCGACGGCCGGACCGGCGCGCAGTTTTTGCAGGAACTCGAACGCCTTTTACAAAACCCCGAGGAGCTTCTATGACGCAAGAACAGATACAAGAGGCGATCATCATACAGATTCAGACGATCGCTCCCGAGATAGAGAGAGACGATATCCGCCCCGACGCCCACATCCAGCGTTCACTGGAGATCGATTCGTTCGATTTTCTCAAAATCCTCACCGCCCTCAAAGAGATTCTGGGGGTCGAAGTCCCCGAAGCCGACTATGCCAAAGTCGACACCCTGAACAAGATGAGGGACTATTTCGCCGAGCGGATGGCATCCTGACAAACATGCTATAATCATTTCCAATCCATCAAGGAGCATATCATGAAAATCGCCACGATAGCGACCCTCGGGACGGTACTTCTGCTCAGCAGCGGATGCGTTACCAAACAGACGCACGAAGCGGCACTGCAGGAACTCGACACGACCCGCCAAAGCCTTGCTTCGGCACAGAACATCATCAGCGACCAGCATCTTCAGATCAAGCGAAACGAGGCGGAGATCGCCCGAAGCCGTCAGGAACTCGCCGACCTCGATCTCAAAAAAGGGGCATTGCAGCGGCAGCTGAACGATTCACAGCGGCTCCTGAACGAAACGGAGGCCCGGCTGCGCGATTCCCGCTCACAGATCGAGACCCTGCGCCAGATCGAAGAGGAAACAAAAAAACGGAACGAAATCTACACCCGCTTCATCGATAAACTCCAGACAATGATCGACGGAGGGCAGCTCACCGTCACCATCGACAAAGGACGCCTCGTGATCAATCTTCCCGAAAATGTCCTCTTCGCCAGCGGCCAGGCGCTCCTGAATCCACAGGGAGAGGAGACACTTGTTCAGGTGGCGGCGCTGCTTAAAGAGTTCCCCGGCCGCCGTTTCCAGATCGAGGGGCATACCGACAACGTCCCCATCCACAATGCCCGGTTTGCCAGCAACTGGGAGCTTTCGAGCGGCCGGGCCCTTAGCGTCGTTCATCTGATGCTAAACCACGGGGTCGCATCCGAAAATCTCTCGGCCGCCGGGTTTGGGGAATTCCATCCCCGTGCAGACAACGGGAGCGTGGAGGGAAGAGCACTCAACCGCCGGATAGAGATCGTCATGCAGCCCAATCTTGATATCCTCTCCAGCGAGCTTCCCAATATCCCCCGCTGATCTCGTTTATTTTCTGAAAAGGAGTCATTATGTCCTCTCCAGCATGGCTTTCCCACAAACTTGATGACGGCCGCGTCGCATGCGACGCGTGCAACCAGCACTGCAAGCTTTCCGAAGGCGAATACGGCATCTGCGGCATCCGCAAGGTCGAAAACGGGGAGCTGATGCTCCTCACCTACGGCCTCGCCGCGGCGGTCAACGTCGATCCGGTCGAAAAAAAACCGATGTTCCATTTCCTGCCCGGATCGAGCATCTTCTCCTTCGGAACCGTCGGATGCAACTTCTCGTGCAAATTCTGCCAGAACGCCGATATCTCACAGTATCCCAAAGAACACAACCACGAGATCGTCGGCACTCCCCTCTCACCGCAGAAGGCGGTCGAGCTGGCACTGGAGTACGGCTGCCGGAGCATCGCCTACACCTACAATGAACCCGTCGTGTTTTTCGAATACACCTACGACACGGCCAAACTCGCCCACGAGGCGGGGCTCAAAAACGTCTACGTCACGAGCGGCTACGAGACCCACAAGGCGATCGACCTCCTCGCCCCCTATCTGGACGGGATGAACATCGATATCAAGGCCCACACCCAGGACTTCTACAAGGAGATCTGCGGCGCATCTCTCAAGCCGGTCCTCGACACCGTCGAATACGCCTACAAAAAAGGGATCTGGGTCGAGACGACGACGCTGCTGATCCCGGGGCACAACGATTCGGACGAGGAGATCCGCGCCATCGCCGAGTTTCAGGCCGCGCTCGACCCCTCGATGCCGTGGCACATCAGCGCGTTTCATCCGATGTACAAGATGCTAGATGTTCCCAGAACCCCCCATTCCACCCTCAAACGGGCCTACGACATCGGAAAAGCGGCGGGGCTCAAATACGTCTACGTCGGCAACATCGACGATGAGGACCGCGAATCGACCTACTGCCCCGGCTGCGGCCAGATGGTCATCGACCGCCGGGGCTACATCGGGCAATACGTCACGAACCATCTGACCCCGAAGGGGAAATGCCCCTACTGCGCAACCCCTATCGCAGGAGTGTGGAATTAACCTTCCGCACCTCTGCGCCGCCGTTTCACCCATTTTTCTATCTCCACCGCGATAAACACCACCGATGAGAGCAACAGGGTAATGAGCAATTCACTCCATGTCAAAGGCTCCGTGTTGAATACCGGATTCAGAAAAGGGACGTAGATCGTCGCCATCTGCAGGGCGAACGTGAGGGCGATGGCTCCCACCAGCGGTTTGTTGGAAAAGAGCCCCTGGCTGAAAAGCGATTCGCTCTCCGAGCGGATCGCGAGCACATGCCCCATCTGGCTCAGACACAAAACGGTAAAGACCATCGTCTGCCAGTGTCCATGCCCCGTTTCAATTGCCCATGCCTGCGTGAAAATGGCGACGAACGCCATCAGCAGACCGACCCATACGATGTGGATACCCAGACCGTGGGCAAATATGCTCTCATCCGGATGGCGGGGGGGCTTGTTCATAATCCCTTTTTCCGCCGGTTCTGCCGTCAGGGCAAGGCCGGGGAGACCGTCAGTGACGAGGTTGATCCAGAGGATATGGATGGCGAGCAGAGGGATGGGAAGTCCGAAGAAAGGGGCGAGGAAAATGGTGAGGATCTCGCCCGAGTTGCTCGTCATCGTGTATTTGATGAATTTGCGGATGTTGTCGAAGATCCGCCGGCCGGCTTTCACCGCATTGACGATGGTGGCGAAATTATCGTCGAGGAGGATCATGTCGGCGCTCTCTTTAGAGACGTCGGTCCCCGTGATCCCCATCGCGATGCCGATGTCGGCACGCTTGAGAGCGGGGGCGTCGTTGACCCCGTCCCCCGTCATCGCGACGAACTGCCCCCGCTCCTGCAGAGCCCGGACGATTTTGAGTTTCTGTTCCGGTGCCACTCTCGCATAGACACGGATATGTTCCACCCTCTCCTCGAACTCCTCATCCGACATCCTCTCGAGTTCCCTGCCGGTCACCGTCGCTCTGGAATGAGAATTGAACAACCCCAGCCGTCGTGCAATGGCCTCCGCCGTCAGGGGATGATCCCCCGTGATCATGACCGGCTTGATCCCCGCCCTCTTGCACAGTCCAATCGCCTCTTTTGCCTCCTCGCGCGGCGGGTCCATCAGTCCCGCCAGGCCGAGAATCGTCAGACCCTCCTCGGCCTGCTCCGGCGAAACAGGGATGGGAAGATCGTCCCACAGCCTTATACACAGGCAGAGGATTCGCATCCCGTCCGCCGCCATCGCCTCGTTGATACGCTCCAACTCGGCCGCGTTGAGGGGCATCAACCCCTGTGATGTCAGAACATTCACGGATTTGGGGAGCAGAACGTCCAGTGCCCCCTTGGTGAACGATACGAACCGCCCGAGCGCTTTTGCCCGGGAAAAATCATGAAACGTGCTCATGCATTTTCTCTCCGAGTCAAAAGGGATCTCGGCGACGCGGGGAAAGCGGTTCTCCAGAATTTTCCGCTCGAATCCGTTCGTTGCCGCCATGGCGTACAGCGCGGTCTCCGTGGGATCTCCGATCAGGTTCCCATCGGCATCCGCTTGAGTGTCGTTGCACAGGCCAAGGCCGGCCATGAAATACTCTTCGGCAGAAGGGCTCCCCTCGTACAATTTTCCAAAATCCGCCGGGCGTATGCTTCCGTTTTTTTGCAGAGCACCGTCGACGTAGATCTCTTCGACACTCATCCGGTTCAGGGTCAGCGTTCCGGTTTTGTCCGAACAGATATACGTAACCGACCCGAGCGTCTCCACGGCGGGAAGTTTTCGGATCAGGGCATTCTGGCGGACCAGCTTTTTGGCCCCGAGTGCCAGCGATATCGTCACAACCGCCGGAAGCGCTTCGGGGATCGCGGCAACGGCGAGAGAGATGGCGGTGAGGAGCATCATGAGCGGCTCCTCACCCCGGACAATCCCCACCATCAAGATGACGGCACAGATAACGAGAACCGCCATGGCGAGTTTCTGCCCGAACGCGGCCAACCGCTTCTGCAGAGGCGTCTTCATTTCTCCTGCGTCCTGAAGCATCAGCGCAATCCTGCCCAGTTCCGTCTCCATCCCCGTCGCCGTCGCAACCCCCGTGGCACGCCCGTACGTTACATGGGTGCCCCGGTACGACATGTTTTTCCGATCGCTCAGCCCCAGCTCTTCCTCCGCCAGCGGCTCGCTATGTTTTTCAACAGGGATCGACTCCCCGGTCAGCGAAGCTTCACTCACCTTGAGGTTCACCGTCTCGGTCAGCCTCAGGTCGGCCGGGACGATATTGCCCGCCTCCAGCGTTACAATATCACCCGGAACAATCTCGGCGGCACGTACTGTCGTAGGCATCCCGTCCCGCATCACGGTCGCCGTAGCCCCTGCCATTTTCCGGAGCGCTTCCATGGCCTTCTGCGCCCGGTATTCCTGCACAAATCCGATGGCCGCGTTCAGTATGACGATGATGACGATGGCAATCGCATCGGAGGGCTCGCCGATGAAACCGGCGATGACCGCTGCGGCGATCAGAACCAAAATCATAAAATCCCGAAACTGCTCCAGAAACATCCCAAAAGGGGTTTGGCGTTTCTTTTCCTCCAGTTCGTTCGGGCCGTAGCGTTCGAGCCGGCGGGCGGCCTCGTCCGCGCTCAGCCCCTCGATGGCCGAATCAAGCCCTTCCAGAACCTCTTTGGTCTGTACGCGATGCCATCGGGCGTTAGGTGTTTGCATATTCACTACTCCTTGATGCTTCGGAACCACGCCAGCTCATCCGTCTGTTCCCACGGATAGTCCGGATACCCCACCTGCCCTCTGGCCGCCACATCGGCGTACAGAAACGTCTCCGCACAAGGACGGTCAAGGGCAAATTTCGCGGTGATCCACGCAGGGGTCAGAGGGAAACGCTCCGCAATCTTTTCCGAGAGCATCTCATCGCCAATCATACACAGCGAGCTCCCCAGCGTATCGACCGTGACGCTGATCGGACGGGCCCTGCCGATGACGTAGGCGATCTGGACCTGTGCGCGTCGGGCCAGACCGGCGGCGACGATGTGCTTGGCGAGCCACCGGGCAGCGTAGAGACCGGAGCGGTCCACCTTCGTATAGTCTTTCGAGCTCTGCGACCCTCCTCCTACGGGGGCGTAACCGCCGTAGGTGTCACACACGACCTTGCGCCCGCTCAGCCCCGAATCGGCGATGAAGCTGTGGGTGACGAACCGTCCCGTCTGGTCGATGAAAAACGCCACTTTCTCCGGATCGAAAAGGATATCCCCCCGGAGAGTCTGCGTGATGACGCTGCGGACCGTTTCGCGTACCTCCTCTATCGCAAGATCGGCGATGTGGGGGACCGCGGCGACGATCGCGGCGATTGTCTGCGGATGGCCTTCTTTAAAATTTTCCTTTGTCCCGTAATCGAGGGTCACCTGCGTCTTGATATCGATCCCGAAACGGTCGTCGTGATCTCTGGCGTAGTCATAGAGGGCATCGCGGATTTTACGGGCATAGACAATCGCGCAGGGCATCCGTTCGACGGTCTCGTCGCAGGCATACCCGAACATGATCCCCTGATCTCCCGCCCCGATCTCCCCGCCGTCCCGGTCGACGCCGATGCTGATATCTCCGGACTGACGCGACACCAGCACCCGGATTTCGGCCTCTTCGGGGTAAATGGTCTCCGTGGTGTCAAACCCTTTTTCGGGGTATCCGATGCTTCGGAGGGCATCGAGAGCGGCGGTTTTATAAAACGCTTCGTCAACCGCCGCCGATGTCCTCACCTCGCCCCCGATCACGATATGCTTTCCGCTCAGAAACACCTCGGTTGCGACCCGGGCGGAGGGATCGAGCTGCAGCAGCCGGTCGACGATCGTATCGGCAATGATGTCGGCGCATTTGTCCGGATGCCCTGCGGAGACCGATTCGGAGGTGAACAGATACATGATTCCCCTTTTCCCGTTTTTTTTCCTGATATCCATCATAATCGATTTTTGTTAAAAATCACTCTAAATCCCTAAAGTTCGATGAAGCCAAAGAGGATTAGAATAAATAAACCAGCACAAAAAAAAGGGGCGGCGATGGCCATCTATGCATACAACACCGATATCGGGACATTCGAAATCCGGGAGGCCGCTCACCGGCTCTACGAACTGTGGATCGAAGACGAACAGATCGGCACCTACGAAAGCCCGGAAGCGGCCGCAGCCGATGTCGCGGCCTTCAACACCGGATACATCGAATGGGACCGGTTTGAAAACGAGGAACGAAATGTCCCTTCTGACCTTGGGCAATGGTCGCTCGTCACCGAGGAGACTCCCGGTTAAGAAGGGAGAAGCGGGAACGCAGCGATGGTCTCTGAACGTTTCTATCTGCAAAAAGAGCATGTCGAGGCGATCCGGAAACTCTCCCCTTCGTTCGGTTTCGCAGGGTTCGGCGAAGCGACCTACTACCGTACTTACAGCCGGATCATGGACAATGGGCATCAGGAACAGTGGGAAGACACCGTTGTGCGGGTCATCAACGGCGTCCTCTCGCTCCGTAAAGATCACTGCATCCGCAACCGGCTGTCGTGGGACGAGGGAAAGTGGCAGGAGTTTGCCATCAAAATGGCCACGGCGATGTTTGCGATGCGGTGGCTTCCTCCCGGGCGGGGATTGTGGGCTATGGGGACGGAATACGTCTATGAGCGGGGTTCGGCGGCGCTGTGCAACTGCGGCGCGGTCGACACGGCCGATCTGCCCCTCTCTGCCGGATGGTGCATGGACATGCTCATGTGCGGGGTCGGGGTGGGCTTCAATACGGCATGGAGAGGCGATGCCCGCGCACCCGACAAATCTTCCCCCCTCCTGCACGTCATCGCCGACAGCCGGGAGGGATGGGTCGAATCGGTTTCCCTCCTTCTGAGAAGCTATACGTCGGCTCGCCCGTGGCATCGCTTCGACTACTCCCGCATCCGCCCTGCCGGCTCCCCCATCCGCGGATTCGGCGGCACGGCCAGCGGCCCCGAACCGCTCAAAAAACTGCACGCCCGGCTGGAGGGTTATCTCGATAATTACTGCGAGGAGAAAACCGACGCCACCCGCTGCGTCGCCGATATTTTCAACGCCATCGGGGCGTGCGTCGTGGCCGGGAACGTCCGGCGAAGCGCCGAAATCGCTCTGGGATCGATAGACGACGAGACCTTTCTGGATCTGAAAAACTACGACAGGCACCCCGGGCGCGCGTGCATCGGATGGATATCCAACAATACCGTCGTTCTGGAGAAACCGGACGATTTTCTCAAACTCCCCCGGATCGCCGGGCGGATCCGCGCCAACGGCGAACCGGGGATCATGAACCTCGTCAATGTCCGAAAATACGGCCGTTTCGGCGAGGAGATGGCGGACACGGCGTGGCTGGCGAACCCCTGCGGCGAGATCGCGCTGGAGAGCTTCGAGCTGTGCAACCTCTCCGAAGTGTTCCCGACGAAATGCCCCGACGAGGGATCGTTTCACGAGGCGCTGGAGTTTGCGACGTTCTACGCATCGACCGTAGCCCTCCTCCCCACCCACCGCGAAGAGACCAACGCGGTCCTGGAGCGAAACCGCCGCATCGGCGTCAGTCTCTCCGGCCTCTGCGATCTCCTCGACAATGTGGGAGAAGCCGAGCTGACCCGGAGGCTCAGACAGGGCTACGGAATCGTCCGGAGCGTCAACCGCGAACTTTCGCGGCAAGCGGGGGTCCCCGAGTCGATCCGGGTTACGACCGTCAAACCCTCCGGAACGATCAGCCTCCTCGCCGGGGTTTCGAGCGGAATGCATTTCCCCCCTTTCCGGTACGCCCTTCGACGCCTCCGGGCCGGGAACGGCACCGCTGTCTGCTCGTTCCTCAAAACCGCCGGCGTCCCGCACGAAGAGGATGCGTACAGCGAGAACACGACGGTTTTCGAGTTCCCCATCGCACGGGGCGAGGGGCGCACGGCATCGGAAGTTCCGGCCCGGGAGCAGTTCGCCTTTCTCTCACTGCTTCAGAGGGAATGGTCGGACAACATGGTCTCGTGCACGGTCAGCTTCGATCCCAAACATGAGGAGATAGGGGATATCCTAGCGCAGTTCGCCCCCCTCATCAAAGGGGTCTCGATGCTTCCCCATACCCCGGCGGGAGCCTACCCACAGATGCCCTACGAGGAGATCACCCAAGAGGCGTACGAACAGCGTGTGCGCGCCATGCCCCACATCGACTGGTCGGCCTTTGGCGGTTCTGCAGAGTTCATGGAGCGCTACTGCACAAGCGATCTGTGCTCGTAATTCCCCCTTTATTCCAAAATAAACAAAAAACCGTTAAAGTGCAGTATCTTACAACAAGGTGGACCCATGGCTTTCCCCGAACATCTGCAAAACCGTCTCGGACAGATCGCCGAAGCACTCGATCTGAATGCTGCGGAGATGACGGTCGTCAAAATGAGACCCGGCAGCGATGAACGCCACAAAGAGCTGGAACTGCTGCAGGGGAGCTGGGACGAAGAGCGAGCCTGGATCATCCTCGATGAAAACGACCACCCCCATACGATGACCTCTCCGCAGTCCCTCTCCAAAATGATCGCGATGCTCGCATCGGCTCAGGGGGAGAGCTTTCAGCTGAAACTCGAAAAAGCGATATGGCAGCGCTATCCGATCGATTTTTATGACGTGTGGGCCGTAGCGATGGACCGTATCAAACGCCAGGCCAAGCTCCATCCCGAAAGCACCGTCGTGAAACTGGACCTTGACTGGCTGGTAACCGAGATCAAACAGGAATATCCGAACCTGTTTTATCACCTCGACCAGATGCTGACGCAGGGAGAGGAATAAAAACGATATGAGCGAAAATCGCCGGTTCGTCGACACCCTTATCCGCACCGGAGTGCTCCGTTCCCCCAATCTGGTCGAGGCGTTCCTGCGCTGCGACCGCATCCTTTTCGTCCCCGAAGAGCTCCGGCAGGAAGCCTACGGCGACTATCCCCTCCCCATCGGAGGGGGACAGACGATTTCGCAGCCCACGACGGTGGCGATCATGCTCGAACTCCTCCATCCGAGCAGCACAGACCGTGTTCTCGATATCGGGTCGGGATCGGGGTGGACGACCGCGCTGCTCGCCTCGGCGGTCGGGGAAAAGGGATTCGTGGAGGGGATAGAGCGTGTCGCATATCTCGTCGACTACGGCCGCGCAACTCTGCGCGCTTCCCGCATCCCCAACGCCTCGATCGACCTCGCCGATCCAGCCGTCCTGGGCAAACCGCACCACCGGTATGACCGGATCCTCGTCTCTGCGAGCGCCCCACGATTTCCCCGGGAACTTTTGGATCAGCTCAAGCCCGGAGGTATCCTCGTCATTCCAATACGCGAAAGCCTCTGGCGAATCACCAAAAACGACGACGGCACGACGGGGATGTTCGAACTTCCCGGATTCCGCTTTGTTCCGCTGATCGTTCCGAAAGGAAAATAGGCCGAAAAAACAGGCAAGGTTCAAAAAATAAATAGGTCAATGATTGTTTGTTGAAAGAAGATGTGGAGCGGGAAACGAGACTCGAACTCGCGACATTCAGCTTGGAAGGCTGACGCTCTAGCCAACTGAGCTACTCCCGCATCACAGGCAGAATTATAGCAGCCCAAGTCTAAAAATAACCTAATACACCGCACCTCCGCTATTTATGGGTACAATTAAATCATGGAAACGAAAACCAGCCTCTTTCTCGCCGTCCCCGTCCGTCTCTACGACTACCCCGCTATCTGGCGCGGCTTCGGTCCGTTTCTGGAGGGGCGGTGGCGCGATGAGGAGAGCCTGCACGTCACGATCGCTTTTCTTGGGAAACGGATGGACGCCGAGACGGTGATGGCAAAGCTGAAGGGGTTCGAGTGGTCGCTTGACATTTCCGAACTCGACGGATGGGATTATTTCGCCTGCAGCCGCGTCTTTGTCGCGACGACGGAAAATCCGTCACTGCAAGCCCTCTATGAACGCCTCGCCCCCCTTCTGGAACTGGAAAACGCCGTGCTCCGCCCCCATGTCACCCTGATGCGGGTCAAGGGGTTCGGCGACGAGGAGGGGTTTTACCGCCGTCTCTACACCCCCCCGCCGCAGCCGCTGGGGATTTTGAAGCCCGCAGTGATCCTCTACCGCAGCGTCCTCCATCCGGAAGGGGCACGATATCACCCGCTTCACGAGTGGCCGTTATGATCGTCTGTACCATGTACCTGCATTTCGACCTCCCCGATGTCCACTCTCTCAAAGGGCGCCGCAGCATCCTGAACAGTCTCAAAGAACGGCTCAAAGCCTTCAACGTCTCGGTCCTCGACATCAGCTCCGAATACCCCAAAGAGGCCTCCGTCGCCCTCGTCTTCCTCTCGCCCGACGCGCTACAAGCCGCGCAGTACCGCAGCAAAATCGAAACGATGATCGAAACGCGTTTCCCCGAACACCCGTGCGAGATCGATTTCGAAGAGTTTTGACGTTATAATCCCACCCAAAAAGCACAGACTTATGAAAACCATCCGTCTCCCTTTCGGCCAGACTCTCCCCGAGAAAAAAAACGCCGTGTTTCTGGCGATCTACGTCGACGAGATCTCCCCGTGGAAATACTTCAAAGACGACATCCGCCACCTCAAATGCCCGGCCTTCATCATGATCGACCGATGGGACGGTCGGATGGGATTTCCGGGAGGAACGGTCAACGAGGGGGAGAGCCTCATCGAAGCGCTGTTGCGGGAGATCAAAGAGGAGATCGGCATTACGATCAAGCCCTCCCAGGTCCACCCGATCGCGAGCCACGAAAGCCGCCTGATCACCCACCTCTACGGCCTCAAGGTCCTCGAAGCGGAATTCCTGCACATCTACTACCATATCCTGAACAACTTCTCCCGCTCCATCCTCCTGCACGCCTACGAGGAGGGAGACGAATCGCATTTCATGTCGGAGATCACGGGGATCAAAATCGTCCCGGTCATCTCGCATGATGGCAAGGGGATCAACAAATTCGTCGAAAACGCCTTTGCCGGGGCGACCCGAGACGATCTGGACGTATTGCTACGCGAAGTGTTCGGATTCGAGCTTTAATCCCTACTTCACCCGTCTGCCGACAACGTCCCCAAAAAACAGGACGTCTTCGAGGATCGCCTTGTCGCACAGTCCGTCTTTTCCGAGGTTGATCAGCAGTTCCCCCTTCTCGCTGGCGAAAATGCGGTCGTTGAGGATCACCTTCAAAAACTCTCCCCCCTCCATTTCCAGTTTTTGCTTCATGAGTGCCGTCTCGTTTTTGTTGGGAAATACGACGTCGATCCGGCCGTCTTTTTTGTTCCCTCCGATCGCCGCAATCGAGCGGTTCTTCCGCGGATTCATAATGTGGTTGAAGTTGAAAAAGAGGCTCAGGATATCTTCAGTGGCGTAATAGTCGTTTTTGACCCGGTCCCATTCGTCTTTTTCGATCGTCTCGCGCCAGACGGTTTTGTTCGCATGGTCGAACGTATAGATTTTGATCAATTTTTTCGAATCGGTCCGGCGCGTTTTGGCGTATTTTTGGGGGATTAGTCTGCCGTTTTGGACGGTGCCGTGGCTTTCGTAGATCTCGATACGGTTGTTGGAGAGGGTTTTGGCCAGCCCCGTCGTTCGCGCTTCTATCCGGATCGTATAGGTTTGATCGTCCCGAATCTCCAGACGGGCATCGGCTGTACCCATCGTATCAAAAATCCCGTACGAAACCTCATACGTCGCATTCAGTACCTTGGCTCCGGCGATTTGCGCCAGCACGATCATGATTAAAACGATTGCTTTCACAATTGCCCCTTTTTGGTTCAAACAGTATCCTCTAATCGTGGAGTGTTTGTCAATAGCCTGCAGATCAACCAGAACCAATGGTCACGAGGTACTCTGTCGATTGACGCTTTCGGCGATCGCTCTGAATTCATCCTTGATCTCGACAAACGCATCGACCAAAACGGGGTCGAAATGGGTGCCGCGCCCCTGCACGATGATCTCCTCGGCGTCTTCGTAACTGAAAGGCTCTTTGTAGCGTCTGCGGCTGATGAGGGCGTCATACACATCCGCCAGGGCCATCATCCGCGCTTCCAGAGGAATCTGCTCCCCCGCAAGGGCGTCCGGATACCCTGACCCGTTCCATTTTTCATGGTGATATCGGGCGATGTTGTACGCGACCTCAAGCATCGTCGTGTTCGTATACGAATGGATCGCATTGTCGATGATCGCCTGCCCAAGCGTCGTATGGGTTTTCATCACCTCGAACTCACCAACCGTCAGCTTGGCGTTCTTTTTGAGAATCTCATCGGAAATCCCCACCTTGCCGACATCGTGCAGCGGTGCGGCATGGTAAAGATTCATGATGTACTCAGGAGTCAGGATCTCCCGGAAATACCCCCGGGATGCGAGGTGATCCGCGAGCAGCCGGACGTACTCCTTGGTCCGGATGATATGCCCCCCCGTCTCCGTATCACGCGTTTCGGCGACCAGGGCCATGCTGTCGATCATCGCTTCGTTGGCTTTGCTCATCTTCTCAAAAAAGCGTTTCTGCTCACGGTAATAGAGGACGAACAAAACGACCGCCAAAGCAAAAAGATAGGAGGTAAGCGGAATGATGAAATACCCCGGGGAGACATACACATTGTCCCCTATCATCAGGCGGCCTGCGGCCACAGCGGCGGCTACCGTCACCGAATACAGAATCAGAACATACAGATATTTTTTCGCGGACATCAGCGTCATCAGCACCACGGCAATCAGAAGGGAGAGTAAAAACGCGGTAATCCTGTACGCAGAAGGCTGAACCAGCAGCGCATCGTCAAAAAAATTCTCGATCAGTGTTGCGTGGGCATAAACTCCGGGACGGATCGTCCCGTCGCTGAGGGTATGATAATCGTGCAGCCCCATCGCCGTGGCACCGACAAGGACCACTTTCCCCCGGAAAAAGGCCTCATCCGCACGGCCGTTCAATACCTCCAGCGCCGAAACCCTCCGATACCACTCCCGGGGATAGAAGCGCAAAAGAGCCTGCGCCTTGTCATCCCCCATCACCCTGCGCCCCAGGATCGTGGCCTTGATGTCGCCTTCCGGCATCTCCTGCAAAAAATCCACCGACGGATCGAGACTCAGGAGTGCCGCCGCCCCCAGCGTCGGGATCAGCCGATCGTCATGGCGGATAAACAGCGCCAGACGTCTGAGGATACCGTCGCTGTCGGGAGAGGCCTGTATATGGCCGGCACCGCGCGCGGCCTGCTGCAGTACCGGCAGGCTGCACAGCAGATGGGGACTGCTGTAAAGCCCCTCGGGTATCTGCGCCGGAGAGAGCGTTGTGGCAGAGGGGAGAAAACATTCTCTGCGTCCCGATGGGGAGGAATCGAAGAAAAGCGCAAGGGTGACATTCGTCCCCCTTATCGCCTCAGCAAACAGCGCGTCGTTGTCGGCCAAGGCCTCCGGCAACCCCGACACAACGGCATCGAAATGAAAAAAATCGCGGTAAAAAGCACCGAGCGCTGCGGGAGAGGTACGGTCGGGTTCGGGGAAAAGCATGTCGATCACAATCGCCGAAGGCTCCATCGATGCGATTTTGGTGAGCAGCTGAGCCATGACGACCCTCGGCCAGGGCCACTGCCCCAGCGCCTCGAGGCTGGTCTCATCGATCTCGACAATCACCGTCGCTCTCGATGAGGGAACGCTCGTCTCCGAGAGAAAAGCATCGTATACCCTGTTGTCCAGCTCTTCCAGCAGCGCACTCTGCCACCAAAGAGCATAAAAAAAAGCCGTAGCCAGCAATGCAATGAGGAAAACAGCTCTCTGTTTCATGGGCTATCGGACGATCACTTCCACCCGGCGGTTCCGGGGCTCGTCGATGCCATCACCCGTCGGAACCAGAAGGTCCCCCTCACCGTGCGACGTCACGCTCACCTCTTTCATCTCCACCCGCCGTTCTTCCAGAAACGACTTGACCATCCGTGCCCGTTCAAGTCCCAGTCTGTCGTTCCCCTCTGCATTCCCCTGCGTATCGGTGTGTCCGATGATATCGACAACGCACGGCTCCCGTGATCGGATCAGTTCGACCAGCGATGCCGACTGCGCTGCCGATTCGGGGGTCAGCCGGGCCGTCCCCTCTTCGAAGTAAAACAGGACGCTGACCGGCACGAGGGGGAGCGCCTCGATCGTCCGGCCATATTTTTCCCGCACATGCGCCTCATCGACGGCGGATGGGGAGTGTGGGCTCGCATCGGGCGAGCTCAGGGTTGTCTGCGTATAGGGTTGATCGAGGGTTACGCTCCCCCCTTGCGTCGTGACGATGATGCTGTTGGTACTTTTGTTGTTGTCCAGCAAAACAACGGTCGTTTCGGGAGAGGAGAAAATGAAGGGAAGCGTGAGGATAATCCCCGTGTAGATAAAAAAAGGGACCATCCCCTACTCCTTCACATCGACAACGAAGCGGGTACCCCGGATACCAATATACCCCTGCGGCACGTTGAACAAAACGTTTTCAGGGGCGAGTTTCCCTATCTTGCCCGTTTCGACCGCGGCACTCCCTTTTGTGAGGGTCATATCGAATGCATAGTCATTCGACGATGGCTTGAAGCGGTAGCGGGTGACCCTGAAGATACTTTTCGGCCCCAGAGAAACGAGGGTACCGTCGTTGAACGCCAATCCGACACTGCTCTCATCGCTTGTCTGGAGAATATCCCCTTCCTGCAGGAAATTCCCCTGCCGGAGCTTTTTGTATTCCGTCCCCTGCTTCACAACAACGCTGCCGGCCACATTTTTGACGATGGCAATGTTCTGAGCACCCCATACGCTTGCCATCCCCATGATCAAAGCAATCAAAACTACCCTCTTCATATTGCACCTCGTCCGATCATTTCAAATCTTTTTACACTATACAGCGTATAAACTTAAGCGATACACACCGGCCGCGTCCTAACAATACACCAAAATATATTTTAAAAAAACAAAAAAAAGTCACTAAAAAGCAGCGCACAGCGACATGGTGATTGATGGGAAAGCGAAGAAAAAATGACAAGGTGGTGGGTCTTGTAGGACTTGAACCTACGACCAACCCGTTATGAGCCAATTGTACATAACTCCACTGTAACACATTAGGCTCTAAAACTCCCTATTCTATGGGAGTGTAATTTTATATTAACCTATCGAATCCTATACTTTTATATCAAAAGCCGTCACCCAAGCCGTCACCTATCGGCCGGTGACTACTCACAGGAAAAACATGGCCATCAATCCAAAAGATTATCCAAATAAGATCGAAACGGGACTATCGGCAAATAGTGCCTACACTGTATTTTTCTATAGATTTGAGTATGAGCGTAAGGCTTACCGTGGGCTGATCGATCTGAGCGATAAGGGATCATGGGGAAAAAAGGATCGCGTGACGTACGCCAAGGGCGAGCTGGTGCGGATCAAGAACGAGAAGCGCGATGTCATCATGAATACTAATATCACGCTTGCAGCATATATGGAAGAGTATTGGAAAACGCAGCCGGACACAAAATACACAGCGACCCGCAAAAGTCATTACGAGCGGCACGTAAAGCAACACATAGGCCAAAAGAAACTGGCAGAATTGCGTCAAATGCATATTGAAAAGGCTCTCAAAAAACAAGAAGAAGCTGGGCTGTCACCACGAACTCGTAAACAAACTACCGAAGCACTGGGACCGGCTCTCAAAAAAGCGGTCATTAACCGGCTTATTCAATACAACCCGTGCGATGGAATAAAAATAAAGCTCCCGGCCACCAAAAAGATAGTCGTCAATGCCAGTGAAAAACTCAGCACGATTTTCAAAGCTATCGAGGAAGAATTCAAGTACGACCCGTACTATCATGCCCTTTTTTTATTTGCCCTCCAGGGAAGACGTCGTGGAGAAATTATCAGTCTACGTTGGGAGGATATCAATTTCGATGCTTCGTATTATGTACTCCGCAAGACAAAAAACGACGAGGAGCAGAAAATCTATCTACCCGATCGGATCAAGGAACTCCTGAACCAATTCCGGGAAAAAGAGGGATGGGTATTCCAATCCCGCCGAAGCGATACGCACCTCAAAGATATCCGCCGCGTTACTGATCGGATGAAAAAACGGCTTGGTGATCCAAAATTCGGGGTACATTATCTCCGGAACGTAATGGTGTCGGCGATGGCGGAGCAGGGATTGGAAAGCATGCACCTATCTGGAGCATTGGGCCACAATGACCCCAACACGATCAAGAAGTATCTGACGATGAATTACTTGAGAAGTTCGGAAAAAGCAAGTGAGGTCATTGACGTTATTGTTGAGAAGGCTAAAAAGTAAACAAAAGGTTTAACAATCTTTTGTCAATCGGTCATAGATATCATGATCGATGAGGCGCTGGAAATAGACATAGTTTTCTCGTATTGTATAGATGATCCGGTATCCAGTGCCACCGACGCGCAAAGAGTGTTTGAATTTGTCTTTTGAACAAATAATAGGCTTATTATGAAGAGATGGATGGTAGGGATCAGCGTCGAAAAGCTTTTCCGTTTTTTCGACGATGGCTTGACCAATCGATTTAATAGCCCGATCGCGATCTTTTAGATATTGTTTTTCAAGCTCGATTGGCATGTTTGAAATCGACCAATTTATCACTGATCTCCATTTGGAGCTTCACCATTTGAGTCATCAACTGATCGACAATTGATTTGAGTTCAGGATCATTGACGGTAGCGTATTCAGCTTTAACAACGTCATAATTATCGTCGAGATCAAAGAGTAACTTTTCGAATACATCGTAATCGAATGTTAAATCATCCAAAATGTCTCTCATCCCTTGAGTGAACACAAGAGCGGTACGCGCATGAGTTTTAATAATATTGTTATCAGCAGGTTCTAAATCTGCCTCAATATTCAAAAGAGGCATCATAAGCTGATGATAGAGTTCGAACTGCTGAAGCGGTAGTCGTGACATCGTTCCTCCTCATTTCCTCTGAATTTTCAAAATTATAGCATACGGGGAACAAATCACGCGGATTCTTCCGAGACAATCGTGTGTTTGAGAATCCATTTTTCGATTTGTATACGGTCGTATCTTACATATCCTCCAAGCTTCACGAAGGGTAGACGGGCCGAGCCCATCTTCGCCGATCGCCACTTGGCCTGCCACTTAAGGCCAAACCCATATTCGGACAAAAGTTCGTCGGGGGTTAAGAAACGTTTTTCTATACTCATTCGGTGCTCCCTGAAATTGGAAAACGAAGAGCTTCGTATAGGTCGAATACACTGAGCCCCAGAGGGAGCGGAGGAGTACGATTCGAGCCGATTCGGCGACTGTGGTGAAGTGCGGGCTGGCGGCGAATATTTGCCAGCGTCCTTCCCCCTCCCGAAATGACTTCTCGAATTAAAGCCTTTCGGTATGAGTCGGCATCTCCTGCGTGAGTTAGAACAAGCTGTTCGATACCTGTTACGATGGTTTCACGATTAAGATCGTCCATACCTTCCTCTGGGATGACAGAATACTGATCGAGAGCGATTAGTTCCCCGGAGATTACCTCCTTATCATCCTCTCTGCTCGCTAGAGGAGGTAAGGAAGATGAAGATATAGTGGATTTATTGGATTTTAGAGAAGATGGATTTTGTGTATCCCGTTTTAGGGTGATACCTTTTTTCGGGGTGGGTATTACCCCTTCTGGATGGGATAACCCATTTTTTGGGGTATCCCCATTTTCGGGGTAGGTTTGAGTTACAACTTTGAACTGTGTGGGCTTTCCGGGAATAGATATATCCTCGATTAAACCAAGCTCTTTAAGTTCCCGTATCGCAGCCCAAATCGTATCTGATTTACGAATTCCCGTAAGTGCAGCAAACTGACTAGCACTGATCGCATCATACTCTTTTCCCCAACCGATTGTCTTACGAACGATTACAAGATAACACTTCAGAGCGTTAGGAGAAAGCTCTAATAAAAGCCGATCGACAAGGTCGTTCGGAATTTGAAAAGCATTAACGATATAGGCCACTTAAGCCACCTCAAACAGGCTACAAACAGCCTGTTCAGCCGGCTTTCGGCGAAGACGCTTTCTGGATCGATTACCGATCACCGACCGGGCCGATGAAGGCTCGCAGAGGGTCTCGACCCACTCCTCAACTATTTTGGGAATCTCGATTCCCTCCTCCTCGTCCTCGTGAAGCCGGTAGGGGTCCGCCCAGAAGACATTGCGAAGATCAATTACCGCCATCGCGGCGGCTCGTTCGAATCCGCGTGCTACTGTTAAGATCGTGGAATGGTCGTTCGCCAGCCATGCGCGGCGGAGCCGGGTACGCAGCCCATCCTTAATTTGCCGTCCTGTGCAAACCTCAAGTTCAATAGCTCCGGCTGCCGCAATAAGACAGCGAATATCGTCTTCTCCGCCCCCTGCAAGGCTGCGACCGTCGCGGCCGGAAAAACCAGAAACGGTTTCATATAGCCACTTGGCTATGACTTCCAAATCGGCTTCAGCCAGCACTGGGAAGGTTTTCTTGAAGCCGTTTAAACAAAACTTGCTATAATCAAAATGTGGATTTTTCGACATAGAAACTCCATTTCTCGCCCCAAGACCGACCAAAGTAGAGGGGCATGTTTTATGAATAACATGAATATTATAGGTAGTATTTTACCTATTGTCAAGTAGTAAATTACCTTATTTAAAATTTTTGGATGCAGTTGTATGGAATCAAAAGTAGGCTCATTATTAAAACAAGCAAGAGAATCTTCTAAAATTTCTCAAGTCGAAATGGCCGAAAAACTTGGTGTTACCCCCAAAACTTACCGAGGCTATGAGAATGATGATTTTGGAGAAATCATAAGTGTAGATCGTCTCAAAAAAGCTGCAAATATATGTGGTGTTAACCCCTGTCACTTGCTGGGATGCCGTAATGACCTTGATGATATATTTTATCCATACTTTGAGATCTTAAAGAATTTCTCTCTTAATGATGAACGTGAACAGATTGAAGCAGAAATCATCACTGAAATGATTTCAATCATTAATGCAAAAATAGCCAATCATTTAGTTGAAACACTCTTGGAAAAAGTATCAGAAATCCCTATCTTTGATAAATTCATCAAAATGATAATTATGAATGATGTAGGTGCTACTGTAAGAATTTGGAGTATTATCGAACAAGCCTCTCAAAACGATTCAGAAATAACTGCAAAAGAAAAGCTGATACAAGCGGCACAAAAAGGCTATGTGCTTGTTCTTCCTTCACAAGCAGAACGCGATTTCCTTGCCAAATTTGTCGAATCTTGGTCAGATGAGATGTGTAATTATCTTCTTCAGAATAGCCAAATATTTATTGATATCCTCAAAAAAATTTCAAAGCAAGCCGAATCAGCTATCTCTTCTAATGAAAAAATTCTCAAATTTATTAGGAGATTTAGCAAATCAATTTGATTGCTGCATCCCTCGAATACGAGAATCTTCAATCCACTGATAAACATCATTCAGGTCGTAACGAACCGTTCCTTTTGTCGCCTCTGCTTTGATGAATTTCGGGCCAATTCCTCGGCGTCTCCAAGTTCTAAGAGTGTTGACATTAATATTGATCATTGTTGCTACTTCGGAATCTTTCAAAAATACTGTTTTCATAGTACAGATCCTTTTAATTAGATCATTTCTTCTATGCAAATTTCACAAATCGCTGTTCCAGAAATAATTAACTCTTCGAAGCCTTCAAAGCCGAAGCCTTAATATAGAGCCCTACACTCAGCCCTATCTCTTTGCCAGCCTTGGTGATGATCTCAAGTTCTTCATCATCGAGATAAACCGTGACTTTGTTCTTCTTCGTATGTCCATCCTCTTTTTTCGGGCGTCCGCCCTTTCGCCGATCCGCTTCTTCAAACGTCTTAATTGGTTTTGTAGCCGTCTTCATCATTTCAGAAATACTTTTTTTTTCTGCCATCCCATACCTTTTTTAATTATTTTTAAACATATTTAAAACGTTTAAATACTGATTATAAACTGTTTTATATGCATTTTTAGAAAGCGGGGATTCATTGTAAAGTTCCGTTACGGAAAGCCCTGTTTCGATCGCATTTTTAAATACCTTGGATAATCGCAATTCGAAAAACTCTATCCCCTCAAAGTGTTGACAAATTGCATCTTTGACCGCTTCAAAATCTTCTATTTTTTCCGTCTTTGTCACGATCACAAAAAGAGCCTTCGCGTATGGCTGGATCTCCTCGATCGTTTCAACTGTACGAAGGATAGAGTTGTAATCAATTGAACAGGGAATAAGTACGGCGTCAGAAGCTTTAATGATCGATAAAACACCGCTTTCAGTAAATCCTCCAAAGTCATAAACACAATTATCCAGTAACGATGGGGTTTTTGTAATTTTAGCCATATCGGGATAGATCGACTCAATTACTGAGTTATCGTTTGATTGGAGGTAGTAACCAAGATCTTTTGCGAGAGAAAATGAGATAGGCGTTTTACCGACTCCGCCTTTTTTATTGATAATTGATAATACCATTATAATCCATTTTTTATTAGTTTTTAAACTGTTTTAAAACTGTTTTTAAACCATATCATCATATCACAATAAAACAAATATTTCAATCTATGAAGCATCAAATTGTGATTATGTGAAAAATGCATATTGGTGAACTTAATTACAAGGAGTCACATTGGAATTAATCATAGAGAAATTGTTAAAACAATCTCAACAACAACAAAAATCATATTTGCGATTGTTCTCACGTTTTTCGCCTGAAGATTGTGTTGAAATTCTCGGTGAAAAAATGATTCTTTATCACAAACTTCGTCAGGAGTATACAAATGGAGATAAAACAATACTTGAGTACTGTGCGCTGATCATGGCTATAAAAAAAGCCCATGATGAAGAACGATCTCTCCAAAAAAAATCGTTCATTGGCTTGGACATTGAAGAAATCAGAGTCCTTTCAAAGAAAAATGCGGATCAGTTTATTCGAAAAATCAAAAAGCCGGATCCAACCCGTGAAAAACTGCTTGGATACTGGGCGATTGTGCGTATGCTGAAACTCGAACAAGATTTCAGTTTCCGCCAAATAGCACTGTATTTCAAAAAGTACCATCGGTTTGACGTTGCTTATTCCACTATTCACAAAATGTGGAAAGAGCTGGAAAAAAATGAAAATAACACAGGAGAATCCAAATGATCGACGAAGCAATTCCTTACATGAATAACGAAAAATATCAGGGGATTTCGGTTCCTCTGACGACAGATGAAAAATGGGTTTTACATTTACTACTGGAGGAAGACTACAAACGAAGCTACATCGTTGGCATATGGCTCAGTTATGGAGGACGGTACCACACCCATTCACTGCCCGAACTCTATAAAATTAGAGAGGGACTGCGCATGTATACTCGTGGTTTGATAACCAAAGAATACTCAAACAAGCTGTTCGAAATCAGCGATAGAACTGTCGCTGATGTCAAAGAAAAATCAGTGCGTTGCAAATTCATCCAAAATGAAAAAGTCTATATTGACGAGCTTGAGGCAAATGCGATGCTGCAACTATGGACTGATGCTCTAAAGGGGCATTCGATCATTAAACTGATCCGATCAATGTCGATTTTTTCTGTCTCAGCTTCGTATCACACGTTTGGGTGGCCGAACGAAATTGAGCGATTTGGAAGAGTGCAAGAGCAGTTATCCCAAGCCAATGATCTGCCAAAAGGGCTTATTGACTTCATGCAAAAAAAGATCTTTTCCAGCCATCATGGCAAAGAGATTTTGCAAAAATACGAAGAATTGAAAGCGGAAAAAGAGAAATAGCCGTTTTTTCAAGTGTTCGGTACTGTATTTTACGCTGTTTTCATGCCTTATTGATTCATCCCTAAAAACTCCCATATTTTGGGAGTTTTTCCTCCATTTCCAATCCAAAACAGAAACCATAAAAAACACACGCATCTCCTTCAAAAAAAGCTCATGATCATCGAACATTTTTCCGTGTTAGAGTTTTATGTTTTCAATTTTAAGTTGCAAATCGATGGAGCTCAGTATTCTCTACGGAGCATACGCACCACCGTAACCAAAAGAGCGCGGTTTTACTCAATATGTCTACTGGATTGTTGAAACTGGCTATAAACCATGTAGAAAGTATGGCGAGCTTTGAATCGCAAGGGTCTTTGAATCACTTATATTTTTGGCTTCTTACAGGCAACTCCCGAACTGTCAGCGATGCGGATGCTATCATCGGAAAAAAAGAGCAGAATGACTTAACACATTGCCGGACGGCGGCTGAATCCGTTCATTGATTTTCAAAAAAAGGAGGATGAGTATGCGTGGATCAGTATATTACCAGACAGGACTTCTGGCAAAAGCGGTGTTCGCCGAAGGGGCAAAAAAAACGGAGCGAATCGACCCGAACCATCCCCATTATCAAAAGATTGCGTCCTACCGAACTCTCTCTACTTACCGCGAAGTGTGGAACAATTTTCTCAACTATCTTAAAGAACACTGGGGCATAAAAAATGCCGAAGAAATCACCGGTGCTATGGTCGCCGACTACATGCTGTACAAGATCGAATACTACCCGAGCGAGCAGTATTTGGAGAAGATATCCTCCGCTCTGGGTAAACTCGAAATTGCCCTGAAGCACTATACCTTGTTCCAATACGGCGAAGCCAGGGAATACGATTTCTCTATCCGACAGGAAATACTCGATACGACCCGTGATTTTGATCTGGTTGCCGACAACTACCACAACCGCGCCTATAAAGATCCAGAACTACTGATCGAATCGCTCAAAGATCCCCTCCACCGTTTAGCAGCACGTATCCAATATGAGGGGGGAGCCCGTATCGAGGGGGTCAGCCTCATCAAACCTGATCAGCTGCATGGAATACGCCACGATCCAATCACCCAAACCGATAAAGGGGTCATTTTTACCAAAGAAAAGGGGGGCAAGGAAGGAGAAGTGTTGCTTACAACGACCACGTATGCCGAGCTAGAGCGCTTCCTCCAAACCAATAAGCATTTCAAACTTGATCGCCAACGCTACAGTCAGGATATTCGCAGCACCTGCGAGCAGATCGGGCTAAATCCGGAAGGTTCGCACGGTCTGCGCTGGAATTTCGCGAAACGCAGGCTTTTTGAATACGCCAAAGCGGGCTTTAGCTACGAGCAGAGCCTCCAAACGGTCAGTTGGGAGATGAAGCACAATCGAGCCTCAATTACCGAGCACTATCTGGGGTACTAACGATCATTATTAAAAACCGTAAAGCAAAAATTAGTAAGCTATACTATCTTTACCTGCAATGTTTGGTGATGACTTGCTGAAGTGACCCTCCGGTTACAGCAGCGGCACAAGCGTCATATGCGATTCGTACAGCAGCCGTCTCGCCCCTAAAAACTGATATTTGTGCTTGACACATATTCATAGCATGCTGTTCATTCATAGCACCACCACGTATTCCCAATCCAACATTCCATCCCGTCTGTGCCGTTTCAAAACATCCTGCAAAGACGTTGGAAGAAAGAATCCCTATCGCCAAAAACCCACTTATAATTTTGATCATATCAAGCTCCTTTTATTGGTTGTTGGTTATTAAATTACAGTGATTGGTATACACCAAAACTTTTTTGCTTATTCATCAAACACCAATGAACCAGTACAAAATGAATCACTAAACATGTCCGATGAATCAAGCGGTGACACCGGATCGATAAAATCGCAGATGCCGTTGCCATTGAGATCCAGATCGCATCCCCCAATCGGTTCTGAACTGTGAGGACTCATACCGCTCTCAATCGGACAGTAGATTTGCTGCTGTACCGGATCAGTACAATCGAGCCCCGTTCCAAACCAGTTTTTAAAAATTCCAAACATGACAACCTCCTATCTGTACTTAAAATATCTTCCGTAAAAAATCCATAATTTTACGGTTGGATCGAATCGCATCTCTGTATGCGTACACGATCATACCGGCAATA
>CAYXWQ010000008.1:0-82441 GCA_964468865.1 uncultured Sulfuricurvum sp.
TACAGCACGACGGTCGTGTTGCAAAGAGCAAGGAACGCCGCGATTATACTAAAATCTCGCTTAATTTAAGTTTTGGCTATAGTGTGTTCTGCAACCTAAGCAGGGCGGATATGAGGAGCGACTCCTGATCGGGAGATCCGGTCGATTTCATTTTCAGTTCGGTATCCAGGAGGAGGCCGAGCCCTTTTTTGTACCCTTCGGGGGAAATTTTGATCGAGAGGGCGGCACGCTCTTTTTCAATAAATCCGGGGAGCTTGTATCCCAGAACGAGTGCGGAATCGGCAACACCGTGGAGCTTGATCGCCGTGTTGAAGAGAAAGAGCTGGGTCAGAAAACCGCTGATGGAAGTGAGAATCTGGATCTCATTTTCTCCCGATTCGAGGAGGTGGCGGAGGGTAGGGAGAAACTCTTTTTTCTCGACAACCTGTGAAAGGAAGCGGTCGAGTTTGATTTCGCTCAGCCCGTGAACGTGTTCATCGATCTCTTTGGGTGTGATCGGTTTTCCGAGGATGGCGAGTTTTGGAAGCTCGTTGCAGGCAAGCGCCAGATCGCCCGTATGGAGATCCAGAAGATGCAACGCGGCCTGATTGTCCAACGTGACCCCAAATGCCTGGGCTTCCTGCAGCAGGATGGCGCGGGCCTCATTCGCATAAGGGTGAAAAAAGCGGACCGATCCGGCATGGGAACCCTTGAACGCCGTGTCGGCCCCTTTGACATCGTCGCCGTAGTAGCAGTAGATGAAGGTGTTATCGGGATTTTTGGCTACGAGTTCGACAAGGGTATCGAGGTCGGTTTTGGGGAGTTTCTTTTCGCTTTTGATGATTAGAAGGTTTTGGTCGCCGAACAGAGAACCTTGAGAAAGGTGGGCTTTGGCGGTGTTGAAATCGTATTCATCGTAATAAAGGCTCAGCACCGAGGCTTCCTCAATGGCGGCGAGACGCTTGGCGTAGCGGTCGATCAGAAAATGGCTCTCGCCGAACAGCGCCATGGCACGGGGGGGTGTATTGTTCTGTAAATGGCGGTCCAGCTCCTGTCTATTCATTCGCATCCTTGTCTGTTTTTTTGACAAATGATGCGGTGATCTTGGCGGTGGCGAGGTCGGATTTTTCGATTTTAACGATAATATCATCAAAGAGCATCAGGCCAAAATGGGCCGTGACATTGACCTGCGCTCCCGTGATCACATCATGGATTTCGGCATAGATGTCATCTTCGGCGCGCATGACGCGGGCTTTGAATTCCTGCCCGATAACAGTGGCTGCCCAGCGGGCGAATTTGCGTTCGTGGAAGCGTATTTCGATATCGCTCGCTTCGCGTTCTTTTTCGCTGATCGAGGTACAGAGCGATTCGATGTTGCGCAGGACGTAGGAGCCTTCTTCGGTGTCATGGGCCTGGATCGCTTTTAGGAGGCGGTGTACGATCAGATCGCTGTAGCGGCGGATCGGCGACGTGAAATGGGTGTAGCGCTCGAATCCAAGACCGAAGTGCCCCATGTTGTAGGGAGCATAGCGTGCCTGCATCTGGCTTCGGATGATGAGGGTGTCGACTTCGCTGACAAGGCCCCGTTTTTCGGCTTCGGCCTGAATGGCGGTGATCGTCTCTTTGACCGAACTCTGGAACTCCACGAAGATCCCGATGCTGGCCAGCTCGGTATAGAGGCTCTGAAGTTTAACGGGGCTGGGAGATTCGTGGATACGGAAGACGCCACGCTCGTACATCGAGGCGGCCGCTTTATTGGCCAGAAGCATGCAGTCCTCTATCAGGGCGTGGGACGGGGTTTCGACGGCGAATTCAGTGGAGACGATGTTCTGCTCCTCATCGATGGCCATTTCCAGTTCGCTGGAGCGGAAATTGTATCCCTTCTTCATCCGTTCTTCACGGAGTTTGTGGGTGAGGTCGTTCAGGGCGGGGATGTAGGCCAGTACAGCCGCTTCTTTTTCAGTTTTGGCCTCCAGCTCCCCTTCCAGAAACGCGTCGATCTCCTCGTACGTGAAACGGCGGTGGGAATGGATGAGTGATTCGTACAGGTCGAAGGAATCGACCTCGAACGTCGTCGGGTTCAGTCGCATTTCGAACGTGTAGGCGAGGCGGTCGACGAGGGGCTGGAGCGAACAGAGGGTTTCGCTGAGCTCTCTGGGGAGCATCGGGATCGAACGGTGGGGAAGATAGATCGAGAAACTTCGGTAGATCGCCTCGGCATCGATCGCTCCGAAGGGGTGGACGTATTCGCTGACGTCCGCAATCGCGACATAGAGGGTATTGGATTCGGGAAGGTAGCAGATGGCGTCGTCATAGTCTTTGGCCGTAACGGGGTCGATCGTGCAGAAGGGGAGATGGCGCAGATCACGGCGATGGGGATAGAGGGAAGCGTCTACCTCTTTGGGAAATTCCCGTGCCTGCTGAAGTACCTCGTCGTCGAAAGCGTCGTGCTTGTTGTAGAGGGCGAGGACAATTTTCTCATCCACTTTCGGATCGGAGAGGTTTCCCAAAAAGGCGGCAATCTTTCCTGTCTGGTTGTTGATCTGGTAGAGGGAACCTTCCTCGGTATTGGGAAGGTCGCTGAGGGCGAATCCGGCGGGATGGGAGGTACGGATGTCCTGCAAAAAGAGCCCTGCGCTCCCCTGTGCCACGACAGCGACGCTGAAGGTTTCACTCCGGCCGGCGATGAGGACGACCTTGGCCTGGGGGCCTCCCCGTTTTCCGAGGAGCCGCTGGGCGATGACGAGGTCGCCGTTTTTGGCTCCCATGAGGTTGGCGGTATCGATAAAGTGGTCACGGATACTCTCGCCGATGGTCTGAAGGTATGCCCCTTTTTCCAGTGCCAGGCTGATCGTTCCGGCGCGGTACTGCGAGGCAAACTGGTATTTTTCCTCCTCATGGGTGAGGAGTTTCATGGAATGCCACTGGTTGATGAGCTCGCGCTCTTCGGGGGCGATGTCCTGGTCGTACAGACCGTGGGTAAGACGGATTAGGAGTGATTTCATAAAAAGAATTATAGCCCGTAAATACTTCTATGCTAGAATAACTTACCAATTTTATAAAGGAACGAAGCGAATGACCCATGAAGCTATTTTAAACCAACTCGGATATACCCCCAATGAAGCGTTGAGCCTGCAGCTCAGCCGGATCGAAGCCAATACCCGCGGTTATGACAAAATCATCAAACACATTCTGGACCTGCACGAAGCACTCAAAACCGATGAATCGTATGTGGCCCTTTCCAACAGCAACGATTATTTTAAAATCAAAATCGACGCGACCAACGAAAGTAGTGCTGCCGAGGCACTGGAAAAAATCAACCACTTCGCCGACAAATACAAAGTTGAACTCCAAAAAGTAGAAGCCAAGCCGACCTATTACATTCTCGGATACGCCAAATAATATGCACATTGAACCGATGACCCCGCAGGGGTACGATCAATTGCTCCGGGAATTCAAATACCTCAAAGACATCGAAAAACCCCGTGTCAACCAGGAGAAACAGCGTGCGGCGGAACTGGGAGACCGGAGCGAAAACGCCGAATACCATGCCGCCAAGGAAAAACTCCGTCATATCGACAAGCGCCTCTTTTATCTGAACGCGATGATCGAAAAAGCCCAGATCATTGATCCCTCTGGTTTAGACCATTCGCGCGTCCATTTCGGGGCGACGGTGGAGATTTGCGATACGCAAGATGAGGAAGAATTTTCGTACAGCATCTGCGGAACGCTCGAGAGTGAACCGGAAAATGGATTGATTTCTGTCCATTCTCCTCTTGCCAGAGCGATGCTGGGCAAAGAGGAAGGGGATGAATTCAGCGTCCAGCTTCCAGGGGGAAAAAAGAGGTTTGAAGTTCTCTCTATCAGCTACCGGGATATTTTTTCGCTGAAAAAAAATATCCGCGGGGAAGAGGATTTCGGATTTAAATAATCCTATTTGATTTCGATTTTTTTCCCCTTTTTTTGCGTGGCGCTTTTGGGAACGGTGATTTTCAGCACGCCGTTTTTGGATGTCGCGGTAATGGCGGAGAGGTCGGCATCATCCGGCAGCAGATAGCTTTGGCGAAACTGTGTGTAGGTCCGTTTGCTCCCCTCTTTGATTTCACTCTCTTCTTTCCGTTCGCCTGAGACCATCAGGCGGTTCCCCACGGTTTCGATGGAAATGTCTTTTTTATCCATCCCCGGCAGATCGATGCTGATGAGGTAGGCTTTGTCCGTTTCTTTCATCATTGACGCACTGTAAACTGATCCTGTGCGGTGAAACGGCCGGTTGAAAAAGCTGTTCCACTCTTCCATCCCGCAAAACGGGCATTCGCGCTCGTACGGTTTTTCGGACGGACTCTGCGGAGCCGTCGTTGCGGCTGAGAGCATCAGGGGAAGAGCCCCCAGAGAGATCAAAAGACGTTTGGAAAAAGCAGACATCATGTGTACCTCCAAAGAAAAATTTATCCTGTAAATGTAAAGCTATTTTGTAAATGGACAGCAAATTAAGGGGGGGCTTGTGTACCCTTTGGTATAATCGCGCCACTATTACTACAATTACTAAGGAAACTGCCGTGAGCGCTCCCCTTCAAGACATCGAAAAAGTTCTTAAACAACACAAACTTTCGCTGGATGATTACGATCATATCAAGAAGATCCTCGGACGTGAGCCTAATCTTGTTGAGATTGGTATCTTTTCGGCCATGTGGAGCGAACACTGCAGCTACAAATCGTCCAAAAAACATCTGAGCGGTTTCCCGACAAAAGCGCCGTGGGTTATCCAGGGACCGGGTGAAAATGCGGGTGTTATCGACATCGGCGGCGGATATGCGGCGGTCTTTAAAATGGAGAGCCACAACCATCCGAGTTTTATCGAACCCTATCAAGGGGCGGCAACAGGTGTCGGCGGAATTATGCGTGACGTCTTTACGATGGGTGCCCGTCCTATCGCCAACCTCAATGCCCTCCGTTTCGGTAATGTCCTGAACAAAGACGATATCAGCGCCCATCAGCGTTATTTGGTACGGGGTGTCGTATCGGGGATCGGCGGATACGGTAACTGTATGGGGGTTCCGACGATCGGCGGAGAGACGAGTTTCGATGAGTGTTACAACGGTAATATCCTCGTCAACGCGTTTACCCTCGGTCTGGCGAAAAGTGACGAGATTTTCTATGGAAAAGCAGAGGGGATCGGCAACCCGGTTATCTATGTCGGTTCCAAAACAGGACGCGACGGCCTGGGCGGCGCGGTTATGAGTTCGGATAGTTTTACTGAAGCGTCCAAAGGACTTCGCCCAACCGTTCAGGTAGGAGATCCGTTTACTGAGAAACTGCTCCTCGAAGCATGTCTGGAACTCTTTAAAACCGATTACGTCGTCGGTATTCAGGATATGGGAGCCGCGGGACTCACCTCCAGCTCGTTTGAAATGGCCGGACGTGCGGGAAGCGGTATGATCATGCATCTTGACAAGGTTCCGGCGCGTGAAGAGGGGATGATGCCGTATGAGTTTATGCTCTCCGAGTCGCAGGAACGTATGCTGATCTGTGCGAAAAAAGGGTCCGAGCAGGCGATCATCGATATTTTCGAGAAATGGGACCTTGACTGTGCCGTGATCGGTGAAGTAACGGCTACAGGGAAAATGGAGCTGTTCTGGCATGGCGAGAAATGTGCCGAAGTTCCGGTCGATCCGGTGAGCGAAGAAGCCCCGGTGCTGGATAGACCTATGAGCCGCCCGGCATACCTCGACGAAATCGCAAAAGTCTCTTTAAATGATTTCGATGAGGTCGATAACCAGAGCGCGTTCGAAAAACTCATTTCGTCGATGGAAGTCGTCGACAAGGGGTGGATCTATCAGCAGTACGATTCGATGGTGCAAACCAATACGGTGAAAAAAGGGGGCGAGCTGGATGCTTCGGTCATCCGTGTTAAAGAAAATGGCGTAGCCCTCGCAATGAGCGCCGACTGTAATGTCCGGTTCTGCTACATCGATCCCAAAGCCGGGGCGGCGGCAGCCGTCATCGAAAGCGGCCGTAATGTCGCAATGAGCGGTGCAACCCCCAAAGCGATCACCGACTGTCTGAACTACGGCAACCCGGAAAATCCTGAAGTGATGTGGCAATTCGGGCAAGGATGTTTGGGAATCAAGGAAGCATGCGCCGAACTGAACACCCCGGTCATCGGCGGTAACGTATCGCTCTATAACGAAACCAACGGCAAATCGGTTTTCCCGACCCCTTCCATCGCGATGGTCGGCGTGAACGAAGATCAGAACAAAGTGCTTCTCTCCGCGTTCCAGAAAGAGGGGAACACCCTTTACCTCGTCGGAGAAAACCGCTCGGAATTTGGCGGATCGCTCTATATGAAAGAACTTTACAACGTCGTTGCGGGAACGATTCCGGCCATCGATTACGATAAAGAACGTGCCCTTTGGAATCTCGTTATCGAAGCGAATAAAAAAGGGCTTCTCGCTTCGGCAAAAGACTGTAGCGCCGGCGGTGCCGCGATCGCACTGGCCAAAATGGCGTGTGTCAGCGACAAAGGGGTCGATGCGACGATCAATGTTGCCGACGTGCGCGATATTTTTGCGGAGAGCATGAGCCGCGCGATTATCGAAGTCGCTCCTGAAAACTGCGCCGCATTCGAAGCGATGGTGGGCGGTATGGCCTGCCAGAAGATCGGAACCGTCGGCGGCGAGACGTTCGCCCTGAACGACGTCAAAATGGATCTCTCCGCGATGCAGGACGTCTACTACAACACCTTCAAAAAAGTGATCGAAGGCGATCTCTAAATCTTCTTTCCTCTTTTTGAGGAATTAAATTCCCCTAAAATCTTTCGAATCTCAGAAGCATGCGCGTAAATAAAATGGTGTAGAACTGAATGGTTGTTGCAGGAAATGAAAAGGAAGGTTCCCGCATCGCTGCGAGAACCTTGCAGAGATTATTCTTTTAAGCGCTCGATCGATGCGCCGAGCGCGCGGAGTTTCTGTTCGAGATTTTCGTATCCGCGGTCGAGGTGGTAGATGCGGTGGACGTTTGTCGTCCCCTCTGCCGCCATAGCCGCCAGTACCAAAGCGCTGGAAGCCCGCAGGTCGGTCGCCATGACGTCCGCTCCGAAGAGATCGCATGGCCCGATAACGGTGGCCGTGTGGCCGCTGAGTTTGATTTCCGCACCCAGACGCTGCAATTCGCTGACGTGCATGAAACGGTTTTCAAAGAGGCGCTCTTCGATGGTGCTGGCTCCGTTTGCCCGAACGGCAAGGGCCATGAACTGCGCTTGCATGTCGGTCGGGAACGCAGGGTATTCCTGGGTGATGATATCAACATGTCTAAGTTTTTCGGCCGGATGGATCGTCATCGCTGTTTCGCCGATTTCAAATGTACATCCCATCTGTTCCAGTTTTGCCGTTACGGCATCGAGATGGTCGGGGCGCACTTTTTCGAGGGTGATGGAGGAATCGGTAATCGCTGCGGCGCACAGATAGGTTCCCGCTTCGATTCGATCCGGGATCACTTCAAAATCGACCATGTCGATTGTTTGACCGCCGGTTCCGACGATAACGAGCTCGGAGGTTCCGATTCCGCTGATATCAATTCCGCTGTCACGGAGGATTTCGCACAGCTGCACCACTTCGGGTTCGCGTGCGCAGTTGGTTAGGGTGGTCTTGCCGTGTGCCAAGGCGGCGGCCATGACGATGTTGGCGGTGCCGGTGACGGTGATTTTGTCGAAAATGATATGGGCACCTTTGAGCCCGTTGGGGGCTACGGCATGGACGTATCCGGCGTGGATGGTAATCACTGCTCCCATCTGCTCGAGAGCTTTGAGGTGCAGATCGATCGGACGCTGACCGATCGCACATCCGCCGGGAAGGGAAACTTCGCAATGGCCGAAACGGGCGAGAAGAGGCCCAAGGACCAAGATGGAGGCACGCATCGTTTTAACGATATCGTAATTGGCCATGGTATGGCTTACCGTAGAGGTGTCAATACTCAGCAGATGGTTTTCAAGCGTACAGCTTGCTCCCAGGTTTTGAAGCAGTTTGAGCAGGGTCTTGATATCGGCGACTTCGGGCATATTGGCCATTTTGATAGGATTGTGTGCCAATAGCGCTAAAGTGATGAGAGGCAACGCCGCGTTTTTAGCGCCGGAAATGGTGACAGTGCCACTGAGTTTGGTAGGGCCTTGAATGCGTAGATAGTCCATAAATTTCCCAATAAAAAAAGTGTGGTATTATAAGTCAATGTTCGTTAAAATTATCAATAACTTGAAGATACAAAGGTAAAAATGTGAGTTCAGCTCTCGATCGTCTCAAAAACCTTACTGCAAAAATTTCCAGTTATGAGTTGGAGCGTAAAAAAAACCTCGCAGAGCTTGAACGGTTGTACGGTGTTTTGGGCATTTCGAAGAAGGTGGAGCCGTTTGAAGAACTTTTTGCCCTGAAAGCGATCAATCTCTCGGGCATTTCACTCGCCGAAGAGGATCTGGGAACTCTCAAAGAGGGGAAATACGCCCAGATCATCGGGATCATCTACGACAAAGAAGCGAAAGTCAAAAACAAAAACATCTCATTGGCCTATTACGGAAGGGTTGAAAAACTCTCTGCGGGAGAGAAAAACGACATTATCTCTTTTGTCCTCGGATGGCGGTTTGAGAAGAGTTTCCGGACGCTGGAGCATTACCACAATCTGATGGGACAGCTTAAGGGAGTCGGGGACGCATGCTGATTTTTTTCGATACCGAAACGACAGGGCTTGAAGCGAATGACCGCATCTGCGCCGTCGGAATGGTGGAGGAAGATCAGACACATTTCGAACTGATCCATCCGGGACGGAAAATTCCTCCCGCCGCTTCGGCCATCCATCAGATCACAAATGAAATGGTCAAAGAGTCCCCCGTGTTTGCGGATTCGAAAAGTTATGAAACCCTCAAAGAATCGAGTAAAAGCGGACACGTTCTGATTTCCCATAATGCCCCGTTCGATCTGGCCATGCTGGCAAAAGAGGGGATCGGATGGCAGGGCGAGGTGATCGATACCCTCAAATGCGCGAAAGCGCTGATGGATGATCTGGAAGGGCACAGTCTGCAGTTTTTGCGCTACGAGCTGCGTCTTTATCGGGAGGAGGAGGCGTTCTTCAAGGATCACGGTGCTTCGATAATGCCCCACCACCCTTTGAGCGATGCGCTCCATGTGAAAATGCTGTATACGTATCTGCTGGATCTGGCCGAACACGACAGGCTGGTGGAGATTTCCAAAAGCCACGTCCTTCTGAACCGTCTTCCGTTCGGCAAATATGCCAAACGCAGGATCGAGGAGATCGCGCTGAAGGACCCGGGATACCTCAAGTGGATGTTGGAGAGCCTGGTGGACATGGATGAGGATTTACGCTACAGTATCGAACATTTTTTGAGGGAAGTGCCGTGAAAATAGCCATTCAGTGCGATTCGCCGTTGTTACAGCGCTCTTTGGAACTTTTTCTGGAGGGGCAGCTCAGCTCGATCCGCCAGTGCGACATCCTGATCCGCGACCGTGAGATACGCGACGACAACCACCCGACGTTTGTGATCGGCTCGAATGAATCGGCCGATCTGATCAAGCCGTTTTCAAAAGCGCAGCTGCTTCATGCGCTGGCCCAGAAATTCGATTCGCTGAAACAGACACCCGCTGCAACAAAAGAAGAATCTGCTCCGAAAAGCGAAGAGGGGGTCAGTTTCGAGATATTGGAGCGCCATATCGAAAAACTGACACGCGAGTATCAGGACAATATTCTCAAGGCCATACGGGCATTTTATGAAAAATAATCCTCCTTCCCTGACGAAAAAAATTATTGCCGGAAAGTTTAAAGGCAAAACGCTCCGGCTCCCTTCGAAAGAGACAACTCGCAGCTCTAAGGCGATTGTGCTGGAATCTTTTTTCAATACGATCCAGTTCGACATTATCGATGCAGTCGTTGTCGAGGTATTCTCCGGGAGCGGATCGATCGGACTCGAAGCCCTCAGCCGGGGGGCAAAAAAAATCCTCTTTATGGAAAAAGATCGCGATGCGGTCAAAACGCTGCGCCAAAACATTGCCCAGACCGATCCGAATGCATGCGAAGTGTTTGAGGGGGACAGTTTTGTGACCATTTCACAAGTGAAAAAAAGGCTTGAAACGCTGGGAGAAAGTGCTTTTGTCTACGTCGATCCCCCGTTTTCCTACCGGGAGGGGATGGAAGACATCTATGACAAGATGCTCAACCTGATCGCATCGTTCCCTCTTGAACTGTCAAAACTGTTCATCATTGAACACATGAGCACCCTTGAATTGCCCGATTCGATCGGCCGCTATAACCGGATCAAGACTAAAAAATTCGGAAAGACCTCTCTCACCTACTACGCCTGAGCCCAAGAGTGGAATAGACTTTGCTTTGGTTTGTCCATTAAAGGATGGGCATGAGAATTTTTGCGTTACTGTTTTGTATTTTGACATTGTCGCAGGCCGCACGGATCGGAGAAATTTCGAACATCGTCGGTGTCCGGGACAATCAGATCATCGGGTACTCGCTTGTCGTCGGTTTGAAGAAAACCGGGGACGGGACCACGTCCAAATTCACCCTCCAATCGATCGCCAACATGCTCAAAGCGATGAACATCGACATGAACCCCGTCGATATCAAATCCAAAAACGTTGCCGCCGTCGTTGTCACCGCCAAATTCGCCCCCTTCGCCCGCCAGGGGGATACCTTCGACGTCGTTGTCTCCTCCATCGGGGATGCCAAATCGCTGGAGGGGGGAACGCTTCTGATGACGCCGCTCAAAGGGGTGGACGGCAAGATTTACGCTTTGGCACAGGGACCGGTCAGCATCGGCGGAAGAAATGAAAGAGGCGCCGGCGCCGAATCGCATTCTACCGCGGGAATGGTGTACGGCGGCGGTCTGGTAGAACGGGAAATTCAGCAGGACCTTTACCATCAGCAAAACGCTACCCTTTCGCTTAAAACATCAAATTTCAACAATGCCGTGGCGATTCAGAATGCGGTCAATGCCAAGTACCGGGATCAGGTAGCCGTTGCGGTCGATCCGCGTACGATCAATCTGCGCTTGCCGCAAAACCGTTCAATGGTCGAGTTTTTAGCCGAAGTTCAGCAGATTGATATCCATTACGCGCAGGATTCCAAAATCGTCATCAACGAACGGACCGGGACAATCGTCGCCGGAATCGATGTCGAAGTGAAGCCGGTGGTCGTGACACAGGGGGACATCACCGTGAAAATTCTTTCACAGGATGAGGTTTCCAATCCTGCGGGAAGCGTCGCGATGGACAAGAGCCTCGTGATCGGATTGAATGAAAACGAAGTCTATACCGAAAAAGGGACGACAACGGTCGCTAACATTGTCCGCTCACTGGAAAAACTCGGGGCGTCACCCAAAGAGCTGATAGCGATTTTGCAGGCGATGAAGAGCGCCGGGGCGATCTCAGTTGATCTGGAGGTGATCTGATGGATGTTTCCAACGTACAATACCACAAAGCGGTTCCGACGATCGGAACGAAAGAGGGCGACGCCGCACTGCGCGAAAAAACCGATCAGTTTGAAGCCATCATCGTCAAAATGATGCTCGATGAGGCGATGAAAGAGGAAAAAAATCTTTTCTCCGCCAATGATCCGGGAGAGAAAATCTTCAAATCGATGTATCGTGAAGAACTCTCGAATGCGAGTGCAGGGGGATTTGGGTTTTCACAGATGCTGTTTGAGCATCTAAGCCAAAAAGGGGAGAAAAACTAAATTTTTCGCTCTCTTTGCCGATATAGTGAGCAGACATCATAAACGGACAACAAAGAAGGATTCACCATGATCTCAAGTGTGAACAGCTCACTCATAAAAGGTGCCTACCAAGAGGCATCATTGAAAACAAAAGAGCAGGAAAAACCGGCTCAATCCATTACGAAACAAGGTGACACGAGCCGAATCGAAGAACTGAAAAGTTCGATCGAAAAAGGGGAATACCGTGTCGATATCGAAGCGTTGGCCAAGCGCATAGCGCAAGAGCTGATCTAACCTATAGCAGGAGTTTATGATGTTGTCTTATCAATTGCAAAGCGCTATCAAAGATCTGGAATCACTCATCTCTTTGTCGCAAGAGGATATAGCCGATATCAAAGAGGCCAAACACAATCCTCAGTTTGAACGGTTCGCCATCAAAGAAGAGAAAATAAAAAGTTTTGAGCACAAAAAAGCGATGATCGATCGCGAGATTTCAAAACTGATGACGGCCGAACCCTCAAAGCCGCTTGCCGATCTTTTGGATAATGAACAACATCAGCAACTCGACCTCCTCAAGGAGCACCTTTCCACGCTTCGGGAAGTGAACCAGCAATACGCCAAAATGGTTCTGAGCGTCGGCGCCTTCTACAATACCCTCCTCGAGCGCGTCGTCCCCACGCAGATGCAGGGGTATCAGAAAGTGGCCTCCTCGGAAGCGTCATTTTTGGAAGTGAGAGCGTAATATGGCATCGATTTTCAATGCATTGCACATCGGATACAGCGGTTTGAACGCCGCTCAAATCGGTATCGATACGACCGGACACAATATCTCCAATGCCGAAACCGAAGGGTACTCGCGACAGCGTGTGGTCACGGCGGCGGCGTACCCGGTCAGCCTTACTCCGGGAGAACGCGGGAACGGGACGCAGATCACCGAGATCGTCCGTATTTTCGACGCATTTGTCTTTAGCCGATACTCGGCAGCGTCACAGTCAAAAGTCTATTCCGATACGCTGAAAAAACATCTTGAGGAACTTTCCACCTATTTTCCCGATATCGACAACGTCGGTATCAAAACCGATATGCAAAACTACTTTAATAGTTGGCAATCGCTTGCTAACAACCCCGGCAACAGCGCGCTGAAAGTTTCACTGGCACAACAGGCGCATACATTGGCTCAGCATATCAAGCAAACGGGCGATCAGGTTTCTTCCCTGCAAAATTCCGTGAACGATCAAATCAAAATCAATGTCGAAGAGGTAAATCGCATCTCCGAAAAGATTGCCGGATTGAACCGGGCGATTAACGATGCGGAAGCAGGCGGCGTCAACAACGCCAACGACCTCAGAGACCAGCGAAGTCAGCTGGAGATGACCCTCTCAGAACTCATCGGGGCAAAAGTGATGCCCGGCAATATCATGAGCAATAATGCTGTGGATCCCAACATCGCCGTTAAAAAAGAGGATTATACGATTCTCGTGGGCGGATTCAATATCGTCGACGGCGCCAATTTTCATCCGATCGGGATAGAAAGCGTTGATAATCCAAATGGCTATCACAGCCTCTATTACGAGCGCCAGGACGGTGTCAAAGTTCCTTTTGCCCAAGATGTTAAAGGGGGGAAAATCGGAGCTTTGCTGGAGCTGCGCGGGACGACGATCGGTATTGACGGACAGTTTGAAGACGGTTTTTTGCAAGAAACGATTGATAACCTGGACACGCTGGCTCGCGGACTGATCGAAGCGACGAACAACATTTACGCGCAGAGCGCTGTATCGTCCATGCAGTCGAATCCGCTCCCTTTTACCGACGCGCAGCAGCTGCTGAGCAGCGATGGGAATTTCAAAGCGGGGACATTCGACATCGTGGTCTACGGCATAGATGGCAGTGTGGCAGCACGTCGCACTATTAGCATTGACGACACTACGGTGATGGGAAGTTTACCCACACCTCCTTCAAGCAGTATCATTGGGCAGCTAAATGCCCAAATAGACGATACGGGAGATAACAATGCCCTCAATGATATCGATGATTTTCTGTTTACGCAATTCGGGACCGATCAAAATATTTTGCGGATCGATTTCCAGTCGGGTTTCGTGGGGCAGGGGTATACTCTTGCCATCGAGGACAACGGGACCAATTTTGCGGGAGTAACGGGGGTCAGCCGGTTTTTTGACGGCGACAGCATCAAAAACATTGCGCTCAACCGGGAGATTCAGGATGACCCGACAGCGATCCGGGGTTTCAAATCTCCAGTGAGCGGAGATAGTCAAACAGCGCTTGGGATGGTGGAGCTGCAGTTTTCCAAAATCTCGTTTAAAAACGGAAACGATGTCTATTCCGATACCCTCTATGGAAATTATGATACGGTAGTCACGCGGGTAGGGACGAAAACGAACTCGGCTATCCTCAGCAACGACACGATCATGGCGCAATACAATGCGATCAAGCTGGAGCATGAATCGATTTCGAAGGTAAGCATTGACGAAGAACTTGCCAACCTGATCCGATACCAGACATCGTATGGCGCGGCCGCCAAGGTGATTACGACCATCGATCAGATGATGACGACGCTGCTTGGCATTAAAAGCTGATGATTAGCATTGCCGCGCTCGCCGGGGTGATTTTTTTCTCTTTTCTCGGTCCCCTTTTCTATACCGTCGATCCGCAGTTTTTTGATACCGGAGCCATACTGCTCTCTCCCTCAACCGCTCATTGGCTCGGCACCGACCGTTTGGGACGCGATCTGCTGGCGCGGCTGATGGAAGGGGGGCAGGTATCGCTTGTGATCGGGTTTATGAGTGCTTTGATCTCGGCATTGATCGGGCTGCTGTACGGAGTGAGTGCGGCGTTGCTGCGCGGAGGGTTCGACAAGCTGTTTATCGTCGTCGTCGATCTGTTTTTGACGTTCCCAACGCTGTTTTTGCTGTTGACGCTGGTGAGCTACGTCAATGCGTCTGTCTGGATTCTCATCCTCATAATATCGATTACCGGGTGGATGAGTACGGCGCGGCTGATCCGATCGGAAAGCTTCGCGATCTCTTCCAAGCCGTTCATCCGAATACTGCGCATCGGCGGTGTCCATCCTCTCAAAATCATTTTCAAATACTACGCGCCTCTGCTGGCTCCGATCGTACTGGTCAGTTTTACATTCGGGGTCGGGGGGGCGATTCTGGCGGAATCGGGACTGTCGTTTCTGGGGCTTGGGATCGTTGCACCGCAGATGAGCTGGGGAAGCATCCTGAGCAGCGGGAAAGAGGTGATCGATATTGCATGGTGGGTGAGCTTTTTTCCCGGTCTGATGATCTTTATCGTGACGTTCGCACTGATGAACATCTCCAACGCGCTGCAGGCGAAGATGAATCAGAAAGAGGTGCGGTAGAGTTTTGTGCTATAATGCGTATAGACAATGCGCATGGAGAATGACATGACTGCCCTCTACAACCCCGACGCTCCCAAAAAAGCGGCCAATCTCAGCATCAACAGCGATCTGCTCCAACAGGCCAAAGAGCTCAAAATCAACCTCTCCAAAATGCTCGAAGAGCAGCTGGCCGAAAAAATCATCGAGCAAAAATCCAAAGCGTGGCTTGCCGAAAACCGCGAAGCGATCGAAACGTACAACACCCATATCCAAAAACGGGGCGTATTCGGCGACCGGCTGCGACGGTTCTGATGGCGCAGTTCGACGTCTATCGCAACGCCAATGCCAAAAGCGCCGAGACGTTCCCCTATCTGCTCGACATTCAGGCCGATCTGCTCGCTTCTTTATCGACGCGCGTCGTTGTCCCCCTCGTTCCCGTGGAGAAGCCAATCGCTCATCTCAACCCGGTTTTCGAAGTCAACAGTGAAAGCGTCGCGATGCTGACCCAGGAACTTTCCGGGGTAGAACAGTCGGTATTGGGCGAAAAAGTGGGTTCTTTGAAGGAACGGCGAAGCGAGATTATTGCCGCCCTTGATTTTTTGGTGAGCGGGTTTTAAAAGATTCTCATTTTCGTCATTCCCGCGCAGGCGGGAATCCAGCTATTTTTTCTTCTCACTTTCTCCTGCACTTTCCAGTTTCTCGATGCTTTCTCTCAGGCTCTTTTTGACATCCTCGACCGCGAAGCCCTGCATGATGATTTTGTAGAGTGTCAATGAAGCCGGATTGGCCCTCTATGAAAACCGGTGTTAGCGGCTGTGGGGACTGCCGTTTTACAATCATGCTCAGGAATCGGAATTCAAAGAGAGTTTTTCAAGACTGGTTTTGGAGAGATAGAGACTAGATTTTTGAGCTGGATTTCCGCCTTCGCGGGAATGACGTCATGACTGCTTTAAAACCGCCCCGGCCGCTTTGAGAGCGTCGGGGAAGGGGAGGTCGACGTCGCCGCATCCGCTCTCCAGACACTCGCCGCAGCCGCGCCCGGCGTCGGTCCGTTTCCGGATCGCTTCGGCGTCGTTGCCGACCTCTTTCATCGCCTCGACGATCTCATCAAACGTGACGTTCTGGCAGGCGCAGACGATCATCGCAGGACGTGCCCCACGAATTTGGACATGTTGTTCAGAATCTTTCCGCCGCGTCGGAATCCGAGGCCGCACGCCTCGTAGGCGAAGAAAACACCTGCCTGATAGCGGTTGCCTGCGGCATCCGTCGGGAATTCGACGTATTCCTGATAGACGGGTTTGAAGTTGCCGTAGGGGCCGTCGTTGGAGTCGGTGACGCTGCCGGATGCATCTATGATCCGTACGTTGGCCCCCTCGCGCCCGAACATCCGCTTCTCGACGTGGGGGACCCCTTTGAGGGGCTCGAACGACGTTTTGAGGAGGTAGGGGGAGTCGGGGAAGAGGTCGCAGAGGATCTTCATCATCCCTTTGGACTGGAAGAGGAGGGTGTAGGCGGGGTTGAGGATGATCGCTTTTTGGTTGTTCATAATGGTAGTGAGAACGGTGGCGAGCTCCGGTTCCTCAATGGCGATCTCCTCCCACGGGAAAAGCTTGAACCAGTATTCATACGGCTGTTCCTGGCTGTCGTAGATCCCCTCGTCATCGAATTTGACGCCTCCCATGGGCTCGAATCCCGTTTCGAACCCCGCGTCGATCGCCATCTGCTGCAGCAGCCGCACCGTCTGCTCCTCCTCGAGGTTGCCGCTGACGGAGCTGAAAAGGATCTTCCACCCCTCGTAGTAGCGCTCGAAATCTTCGGGAGAATCGAAGAGGGTAACGAGGCGGCGGAAGTTGTCGCTGATCGCCTGATAGACGTTGTTGAACTGCCGCTCTTCGTCCATACGGTTGTGCTTGAGGATGGCCCACTGTATGATCGCCGTCTCGAACAGCGCAGTCGGGGTGTCGGCATTGAATTCGATCAGTTTGATGGGGGCGCCGCCGATCCCGCCGGCGAGGTCAAAACGGCCGTAGAGATGCCAGTGGACATCGTTCTCCCAGCTTTTTTTGATGGCGTCGATCAGGTTGAAAGGGATGCCCAGATCGAAAAAGAGGTTGTTGTCAATGACATGCTGGGCAGCGGTGGCGTACATGTCGTAGAGCTCGTTGACCGCTTCATAGTAGGCCTCTGCCTCGGCATCGGTGACGACGACGAGTTCATCCGCGACGTATTTGCTCGAATCCTGATCGGTATGCCAGTGAAATCCGATCTGCTCTAGGACACCATCATCGATGGGGGTGACTTTTTTCAATGCAACCATCGATCAGCCTCCATAACTGCTGCTGGCGGTTGTCGATTTGGATGCGTCGTTGCCGAAGTAGCTTTTTTTCTGGGTTCCGGACGTGGAGGTGGATCCTGCACCGCTGGCCGAGCGGTGGTAGGCGGAGCGGTTGGAGACGTCCTGATGTCTTTGGACATTTTTATTGTTCATCAGCATGTTTCCGATCATGTTTCCGAGCAAGGCTCCCCCTGCAGCGGCGAGAATCGTTCCGGCCAGCCCCATCCCTTCGCCTTGGGGTTCGGCGTTGAGTTCGGACTGTCCGGCTTCCATCTTTTTGTACTCCTGATCGGCCAGCTCTTTCATCTCCGCTTCGGTCAATACCCGTTCATGGACCGTTCCGTTCTCATCCGTTTCGCGGATGATGGCGCGGCTTGGGCCGGTGGTCGGCATCTCTTCGACGATGACGTATTTGCCGCTGCTCAGCTGTTCGACAACGAGAAATTTGTTCTGGGCTTCTGCCTGTTCGCTGGCGGCTTGCTCCTCCGGGGCGCTTTGGCATCCGCTCAGGGCACTCATGACAACGATGCCGAATGAACCCAGTACGGCGGTTTTTGCATTGAAAATATGTTTCACTTTTTTCTCCTTACAGGTAATTAACGTATCCGTTTGAGCCGCTGCCGGCCAAGACGGTAAATTTTGGATGAAGAGCGTTCGGATAGCCCCTGCGCATCTTCGACAATCCAGTCGGCCTGTTCGAGGCAAAACGAAGGATTAAACGAGCTTCCGCTTTCGTTGGCGGAGGTCGAGTAGAGCCAGCCGTAGCGTTCAATCAGGCGTGCATGATCCGGATCGGTCACATAACGGAAAGCCTGGTTCTTGACGATGAAAGTGGTCTTTCTGGAATAGCGAACGCGACGTTTATGGGCATTTGGGACTCTGAGATGCGTTTTCAGGGTCTGGAATGCACAGAAAACTTTTAAAAAGGGTTTGGACTCTTCGCGCCGTTTGGCCTCTCTTAGCTTATCGGCGCTTTGGGAGAGGAAACCGACGGTGGTGTCGGTCTGGGCGAGGAGCACTTTCATGGTTTAGGAACGGAGATAGTCTTGCAATGCGTCTGGCGTCATCCAGCTGTCGTCTTGCATGTGTCCCATCGCTTCGATCGCGGCGCGGGCGGCGCTGAGGGTAGTGAAGTAGGGGATACCCATGCGCAGTACGATCTGACGGATTTGCTCGGCATCTTTTTTCGCCGTCTGGTTGTCGGAGGTATTGATCGCCAAAGAGATCTCGCCGTTCTTCATGATGTCTTCGATGTTCGGACGTCCTTCGGAAATTTTGAGAACCGCTTCGCACGGAATACCCGCCGCCTCGATCTCTTTTTGGGTTCCGCGGGTCGCAATCAGCTTGAAACCGTGGTTGTGCAGACCGCGGGCGATTTCGGCCGCATGTTTTTTGTCGCAGTCGATGAATGACAAAAAGCAGGTTCCCGACGTCGGGATTTTGTTCCCCGCCGCCAGCTGGCTTTTGGCGAAGCTGATACCGAAGTTGGCGCTGATCCCCATGACTTCGCCGGTCGATTTCATCTCAGGGGAGAGGACGAGGTCGGCACCGTAGAGTTTGTTGAACGGGAATACCGCCTCTTTGATCGCGACGTGTCCTTTGAGGCGCGGTTTGAGGAGGCCGTTCTCTTCCATCACGATGTTGTAGTTATCGTAGTAGGCCAATGCGCTGCGAAGGGTGTCGCCCAGCATAACGCGCGTCGCTACTTTGGCCAGCGGCATCCCCGTTGCTTTGGAAACAAACGGCACGGTACGCGATGCGCGGGGGTTGACTTCGATCAGGTAGATCTCGTTTTGGTAGATCGCATACTGGATGTTGAGCAGACCGATGACGCCAAGCCCCAGGGCGATGGCTTTGGTCTGCGCTTCGACCTGCGCTTTGAGTTCGGCGGAAAGGCCTACCGGGGGGAGCGAACAGGCGCTGTCGCCCGAGTGGATTCCCGCCTCTTCGATGTGCTGCATGACCGAACCGATGTAGACCTCTTTTCCATCACTGATCGCATCGACGTCGAGCTCTACGGCCTGGTCGAGGAATTTGTCGATAAGGACGGGAGAATCGTTGCTCACCGATACGGCAACATCCATATAGGTGCGAAGCTCGTCCTCGTTATAGACGATCCGCATCGCGCGGCCGCCCAGAACGTAGGAGGGGCGGACAAGGACGGGGTAGCCGAGTCTCTGTGCAATTTCGAAAGCCCCCTCTTTGGTCATAGAGAGGCCGTTTTCAGGCTGTTTGAGCCCTTTTTCAACGACAAACGCCGAGAATTTTTCGCGGTTCTCGGCGAGGTCGATCACCTCTGCCGAGGTTCCGGCGATTTTTGCACCGATTTCCTGGAGGCTGTTGGCCAGTTTGAGCGGTGTCTGACCGCCGAAGTGGACGATGATCCCATCAGGCTGTTCAGCTTCGACGATCGCTCTGACGTGCTCGAAATCGATCGGTTCGAAATAGAGGACATCCGAGGTGTCGTAGTCGGTGGATACGGTTTCGGGGTTACAGTTGACCATGATCGTCTCGATCCCCATCTCTTTGAGGGCGAATGAGGCGTGGACGCAGCAGTAGTCGAACTCGATCCCCTGTCCGATCCGGTTCGGGCCGCCGCCGAGGATCATCACTTTTTTCTTGTCGCTCTGACGCGGTGCCTGAAGCCCCAGACGGGTGATATTCGTTGTCGAGTAGAGGTAAGGGGTCAGTGACCCGAACTCTGCGGCACACGTGTCGACTTCGTTGTACTCAAACGCGATTGCCAACGCTTTGCGGGCGTTATAGACATCGTTTTCTTTTGCGTTTCCGCCGTTCTGGCAGATGAGCTTGGCGATCATTTTGTCCGAGAACCCTTCGGTTTTCAGACGGCGGAGCTGCGCCTCGTCGGTGAGGGTGGCGGCTGTGACGCTGGACTCCCGGGCAACGATCTCTTCGATCTGGGCGAGGAACCACGGATCGATTTTGGAGAGTTCGAAGATCTCTTCGACGGAGAGCCCCATTCTAAACCCTTGGGCTACGTAGAGGATACGTTCGGCGTTGGGGCGGCGGATTTCGTGCTTGATGAATTCCGGATCGGCGCTGATCGGATCAAATCCGCAAAGGCCCGTTTCCAAAGAGCAGAGGGCTTTTTGGATGGATTCTTTGAACGTACGTCCGATGGCCATGACTTCCCCGACAGACTTCATGCTGGTGGTGAGGGTCGATTCGGCTTCGGGGAATTTCTCGAAGGTGAAACGGGGGAGTTTGGTGACGATGTAGTCGATGACCGGTTCGAACGCGGCAGGAGTCCCCGTGATGTCGTTGGTGATCTCATCGAGGGTGAATCCGACGGCGAGAAGGGTCGCGATTTTGGCGATCGGGTAACCGGTCGCTTTGGAAGCGAGCGCCGAAGAGCGCGAAACGCGGGGGTTCATCTCGATGACGATCATACGGCCTGTGGCCGGGTTGACGGAGAACTGGACGTTTGACCCGCCCGTATCGACGCCGATTTCGCGCAGAATCGCGAACGATGCGTCACGCATCCGCTGGTACTCTTTGTCGGTGAGGGTCAGGGCAGGGGCGATGGTGATCGAGTCACCGGTATGGACCCCCATCGGATCGAGGTTTTCGATCGAACAGACGATGATGCAGTTGTCGTTTCGGTCACGGATGACCTCCATCTCGTACTCTTTCCACCCCAGAAGCGATTCTTCGATCAGGATCTCTGTAATGGGAGACTCGTCCAGTCCGCGCTGCGCGAGAATTTTGAACTCGTCGATGTTGTACGCCACACCGCTTCCCCCTCCGGCGAGGGTGTAGGAGGCGCGGATGATGATCGGGAAACCGATCGCTTCGGCCGCGGCGAGGGCTTCGTCCATGTTGTAGGCGTAGCGGGAGATCGGGAGGTCCATCCCGATTTTGATCATCGCCTCTTTGAAGGCCTGACGGTCTTCCCCTTTTTTGATGGCGCTCGGGTTGGCTCCGAGGAATTCGATCCCCTCCAGCATCCCGGCTTCATACATTTTCATCGCGGCGTTCAGGGCGGTTTGTCCTCCCATGGTCGGCAGAATCGCGTCTACCTTCTCTTTTTTGATGATTTCGGCGATGATTTCGGGTTTGATTGGTTCGATATAGGTGCGGTCGGCAAACTCTGGGTCGGTCATGATGGTTGCCGGATTGGAGTTGATCAAAACTACACGGTAGCCCAACTCTTTAAGCGTTTTAACCGCTTGTGTTCCGGAGTAGTCGAATTCACAGGCCTGACCGATTACGATCGGGCCTGATCCGATGAGCAATATCGTTTTGATGTCGTCGCGTTTTGGCATTGTGACCCTTCTACAAAAAATTTGTAAATTATAGGGCAAAGGCACTTAAAATCGGATTATCTGACCTTGGTGATCACATGAAAATAGGCTGGATTTTTGCCGTAGTAGTAGGGTTCGATCACGGCGCTCTGATAACCCTGCGCTTTGGCCGTTGAAATGACTTTTCCCACTTTCAGCCCCGCGAGGAAAATCTGATCCAGACCGGAGGTGGTCACTTCATCCCCCACCGCGATCGGAATCCACGCCGGTATGAATTCGACGACGAGATGCTTGGCATTCGCTCCCCGAACGATTCCCGGCGCCATCGAAGCGCCGACATTCACCGCATACGAACTTTTCATATCACCGTTGAGCAGCGCCATCGCTTTGCCGTTGTTGGAGACGACAATCCCCGCCGCATATCCGCGGTAGAGCAACCCGTAAACCTGTCCGGGATCGAAATGCTCCATCTCCAACCACAGTTTGTGGGGGTCTCCGAATCGGACATACGACAGGGAACGGACCAGTTCCGTTTCCCCCTGGGTGATGAAAGTGCTGTTGTGCTCTTTGAGCAGTTTTTGGTACTCGTCTGCGACCTGATGAAGGGCCAAGAGCTCTTTTTCGTAATACCGGTTTTTTTCCTGAAGGGAGATGATGGTCTGCTGCTGGTCGAAATGCTCTTCGAGGGTCTCTTGCAGAGTTTCGATCCCTTCGAGATAGAAAGATTTCACCGCAAGGGTCACACGGAGTATGGGGGATTGCAAAAATCCGGTAAGATAGAGGGCTCCGCTCACCGCAAGGGCGAGCAGGAGGGTCAGTAAAAGCTTTTGTTTATTCATTATCGAAGAGTTCGTGGAGCTGATCGATCTCTTCCAGAGCACGTCCGGTTCCGCGGGCTACGCAGAGCAGCGGCTCATCGGCAACATAAACCGGAATTTTGATGATTTCGGAAATGTATTTGTCCAATTGACGGATGAGAGCTCCTCCGCCGGTGAGAATGACGCCGTTGTTGACGATGTCGCCGGCGAGATCGGGCGGCATGTTTTCCAACACGTCGCGTACCGCTTCGAGGATCTCTTTGAGCGGTTCACGCATCGCTTCGCGGGCATCTTCACTGCTAAGTTCGATCGAGGTTAAAAGACCTTCGACCTGATCCCGTCCGTTGATGATCATTTTGAGCTCTTGCGCCAGAGGCATCGCAGTCCCGATGTTGATCTTGATGTCTTCGGCAATCCGTTCCCCGATCAGGAGGTTGTATTTGCGTTTGACGTAATCCATGATGGAACGGTCGATTTTGTCCCCGGCAATCCGGATGGAACGACACAAAACTAGGCCGCCCAGAGAGACAACACCGATTTCGGTCGTACCCCCGCCGATATCGACGACAATGTTCCCCTTGGGTTCGCGGATGTCGATCCCCGCACCGATGGCAGCGGCCATAGGCTCGTCGATCAGATAAACTTCGCGTGCACCGGCACTCATCGCCGATTCGCGTACCGCCTTGCGTTCTACCTGTGTGAGTCCGTAGGGGACGCAGATGATGATACGCGGGCTGATGAGGCTGCTGCGGCCGTGCGCTTTTTCGATAAACTTTCGGATCATTTTTTCGGTCATGTCGAAATCGGCGATAACACCGTCTTTCATCGGCCGGATCGCTTTGATATTGCCGGGAGTTTTTCCGACCATCTCTTTGGCCTCGCGGCCGACGGCCAATACTTTTTGCTGGCCGTATTTTTCGGTTTTGACGGCAACGACGGAGGGCTCATTGATGATGATCCCTTTGCCTTTGGAGATGACGAGTGTATTGGCGGTCCCCAGGTCGATGGAGAGATCGTTGGAGAACATTCCGATGAGTTTGTTAAATAGCATTGTGTGTCCTAGGCGCTTTTTTGATTCGGTTTTTTGATGTAGACAGGCTGAGTCTGTGTCTCTACGACCTCTTTGGTAATCACTACTTCGTAGCCGGCGTATTCGGGAAGTTCATACATGATGTCCCCCATGATTTCTTCCATGATGGCACGCAGTCCCCGTGCTCCCGTCTTGCGCGACAGCGCTTTTGCGGCAATGGCGCTCAGAGCCTCTTTTTCGAAGGTGAGTTCGACATCGTCGATCGCAAAAAGTTTGGTGTACTGCTTGAGGAGAGAATTTTTAGGCTCGGTCAGGATACGGACCATCTCCTCCTCGGTGATTTTGTTCAGCGACGCAATGATCGGAAGACGCCCGATAAGCTCGGGGATGAGTCCGTAGCTGACGAGATCGTCGGGTTCGACGTTTTCGAAACTGTCATCGATGTCGGCGGTACTCCGCTTCTCGTGTCCGAATCCCATGACGTTGTTCCCTTTTTTGCGTTCCAGAATCTGTCCGAGGCCGTCAAACGCCCCGCCGCAGATGAAGAGGATGCCGGACGTGTCGATCTGGATGAAATCCTGGTTGGGGTGTTTGCGTCCCCCTTTGGGAGGGATGTTGACGACGGCCCCCTCGATGATTTTGAGCAGCGCCTGCTGCACCCCTTCACCCGAAACGTCACGGGTGATCGAGCGGTTTTCGCTCATACGGGAAATTTTGTCGATTTCGTCGATGAAAACGATCCCCTGCTGTGCCCTCTCGACGTCACCGTCGGCAGCCTGCAGCAATTTGGTCAGGATGTTCTCGACGTCTTCTCCGACGTATCCCGCTTCGGTGAGGCTGGTCGCGTCGGCGATGGCGATAGGGACGTTCAGGACGCGGGCGATGGTCTGCGCCATCAGCGTTTTTCCGCTTCCGGTCGGTCCGATCAGCAAAACATTGGATTTGGCGATCTCTGTCTCATCCTCGACCTGATGGTGTTTAAAGATCCGTTTGTAGTGGTTGTACACGGCGACGGAGAGGAGTTTGCGTGAGCGCTCCTGACCGATGATGTACTGACCCAAAAAGGTGTTCAGCTCTTTTGGGGTCAGGAGCTCGGTTTCCGTGTGCTCGACATGCTCGGAACCCTGTGTGTCGTGGTCTCCGAACATGATTTTGTAGGCGGAAAAAACACAGTTTTTGCAGATATAGACGTTGTTTCCGGCAATCAGCGGGTTATGATCGCTTTCTGGTGCTTCACAGAAGCTGCAATGGCGATGGATCATGACTCTTTCCTTTCAAACGGAATACCCCGTTTGGTGTTGATGATGAATTCGCACATCTTTTTGACGTAATCGCTCTGTGAATCCACAAGCAGCGCCGAGGCAGTTTCCTGCAACGGTTTGCCCGATTCGAAAAGATCACGGTAGGCACTGCGCAGTGCGTCAATGTCTGCGCGTTCGATATGACGGCGAAGGCCATTGAGGTTGAGGCCGCGCAATACCGCACGGTTTCCTTCTGCCAGACAATACGGCGGGATGTCCTGTGAGAGGGCTGATGCCCCCGCGATCATCGCGAAATCGCCGATCTTGACGAACTGGTGGACGGGGGTCATCCCGCCGATGACGGCGTAATTTCCCATCTCGACATGCCCTGCCAGCGTCGCGGCGTTTGCGAGGATGCAGTGATCTCCGATAATGACGTCATGCCCCAGATGGACGTATCCCATGAAGAGGTTGTCGTTGCCGACGACCGTTTTTCCTCCTCCTCCGGCGGTGCCGGGATTGAAGAGGGTGAATTCGCGGATTTTATTACGGTCGCCGATGATCAGTTCGACCTCTTCGCCGGCGTATTTGAGATCCTGAGGTACCGAACCCAGTACGGCATGGGAAAAAATCTCGTTGTATTCGCCGATCGTTGTGTTGCCGTAGATGCAGGCACCCTGCGCGATTTTGGTCCCTTTGCCGATTTTGGCTTTGCCGGAAACGAAACAAAATGCTCCGATTTCGACGTCCGGCCCGATTTGCGCCCCTTCTTCGATAATGGCGTGTGGAGAAATCAGACTCATAGGGCCTACTTGTCGACGATCATGGCTTTGAGTTCGGCTTCGGAGACGAGGGTGTCGTCCACATAGGCTTTCCCTTCCAGAACCCAGATCGAGCCTTTGTGTTTGACAACGTTCATCCGGTATTCGAGACGGTCACCCGGACGGACGGGGGCTCGGAATTTCGCGCCGTCAATGCTCATGAAATAAACGACCTTGTTTGCCGCTTCCTCTTCGGTCATGTCCATGCTCTGAAATGCGAGAATACCGCCGGCCTGAGCCATCCCTTCCAGGATCATGACGCCCGGATAGATCGGATGCCCCGGGAAGTGCCCTTCGAAAATCTGTTCGCCGATGGTGACGTTTTTATATCCGACCAGCGATTCGTTTGGGGTAAGGTCGGTCACACGGTCGACAAGCAGAAAAGGGAAACGGTGGGGTAAAATTTTTTGTATTTGAACAACATCAATCATAGTTTTTGAACACCTCGGGTAAAAAATCCCCTTATTTTAGCGCAAAAACTGTTAATTGACGGTAATAAGTTTCTCTTTTGTATCGTCGTAGGTTTTCGTCTCCAGCATCAGGACGATTTTGGCAGCAGGAATTTCATCGACGACGATGATGGCCGAGGTATTGAACGGGCTTTGTGTCAGTCGGATGCGCAGAGCGATCTCTGCATTAATAGGGGGGGCGTCGAACATCAGTTCCTGCGTATTTTTGTAGTTCAAACCGGTGAGGGCGTTGAACGTAGGGAGGGTGATGAAACGCACCTCTTCGCGGTTGAGAAAAAACTGTCCGTCAATCTCAAAATCGATTTTCCCCTCTGTTGAAGAACGGTTGATGGTTGAATAGAAGAGGGGATGGGAGGGGACGACGGCCCCTCCGACACTCAGGGAAGCGCGCATGAGGCGATAATTTAAAAACCGCTCTTTGACGATCCGGTATACTGTGCCTGCCTCTTCGAGCTGCATGCGATGGGCGTACATCTCCAGACGCTCTTCGATCGAAGCGGGGAGAATCTGGCGGGAGAGGGGGGAGAACATCTCGTCCATAAGCCGGTGCTGCTGGTCGCGCTGCATGGTCAGGCCGAACAGGCAGCCGCAGTAGTCCTGCCGGTAGAGCTGCTGTTCTTTGCTGACGCGTCCCTGATCGGCGGTGCCGCCGTTTTTGCGGTAGTCGAAGGCGACGAACTCGACGCCGTGTGTGGCAAAGAACGCTTCGCCGCTGCGGATCAGCTGCTCCTGGGATTTTTTGGGGCTGACGAGGAGGGTCGTCGTCATCTTCTTCTCCCCCAGTTCCAGCGCCTTGTGGGCGCTCACTTCGAACCGGCGGTCGAAGCACACTTCGCACCGCGCCCCTTTTTCGGGTTCGTTTTCGAGGCCGCGGACGGCGTTCAGCCAGGTTTCATAGTCGTAAGGCCCTTCGATGAGCTCAATGCCCAGTTTTTTGCAGCTGCGCATCACGTCCAGGAGGCGGAGGCGGTATTCGCTGTAGGGGTGGATATTGGGATCATAGAAGAACCCGACGAGTTTTTCGTCGGGAAATTCCTGCTGCAGTTTTTCGATGAAGAAATGCGAATCAACGCTGCAGCAGATGTGGACTAGCATGGCTTATCGTTTGTTGATTTTCCGTCATCCTCGGGCTTGACCCGGGGATCCATCTTATAAATTGGCTGGATTCCCGCCTTCGCGGGAATGACGTAATTGATCATAAAAGTTAGCTTCTTTCCGCCAAAATCTCAACCGATTCAATGGCATCGCGCATTTGGATGCTGTCGAGGACGGCCATAGAAGCCGCGTCATCCGCTTCGATTCCGCCGAATACCGTGTGGACACCGTCGAGGTGGGGGCAGCTGACGAAACAGATGAAGAACTGGCTCCCGCCGGTGTTTGGGCCGGCGTGCGCCATAGAAAGGGCCCCTTTGACGTGGCGGTGTTTGTTGAGCGCCGTTTCACACGGAATCGCCCAGCCAGGGCCGCCGGTACCGGTGCCGTGGGGGCATCCGCCCTGTGCCATGAAACCGGGGATGACGCGGTGGAAATTGAGGCCGTTGTAAAATCCGTCGTTGACGAGTGCGGCGAAGTTGGCGACGGTGTTGGGGGTTTCGTCGTTATAGAGTTTGATCCACATAACCCCTTTTGAGGTTGTCATTTTCGCCCATGCGTAGCTTGCGAGCTCTTCTGCTGTGGCGTTGTAGTTTTTCAGTTCTTTGCGTCCGAACATTGGTCGTATCCTTGAGGGAATTTTTTGCAATTATAGTCGAAGAATCTTAACCGACACAGCGGAATCGGTTATAATGACCCAAATTTATTTGGGAAAATTGACCGTGGAATCCTGGCTGCAGCGTCGTTTGGCGCATCTTTCACTTCGCGAACTCCATTTCTATACGGTCGTCTTTATCCTTTTTTTCACGGTTGTTTTTGCCTCGTTGCTGGTCTATGATGAGTACCGCCAGTTCGCTATGGCCGCCGATACGACTCTGTTCGGAATACGCGGCGACCCCCATGCGCTCAAAGGGCGGCTGATCAAAATCATCGTTGAGATTTCGACGCTGGCCCTGATCCTTTTTGGTTTCATTTTCGGTGTCACCAAAATCGTTAACAGCATGATCGCCCGCGACATGGAGAGGTTCATGCAGTTTTTTGAGGCGGTTCATACGAAGGCTAAACCGATTCCATCCGATGAACTCTATTTTACCGAATTCAAGCGGATGGCGGGGTATGCCAACGAGATGGCCGATACCATTCAGGAACAAAAAAAGTCCCTCAGGATGCTCAACGCCGATCTCGAAGAGCGGGTGAAGAAGAAAACCGCAGCCCTTCAGCTCAAAAACGAGGCGCTGGAAATCGAGCAGCACTTTTCTCAGGGGCTGCTGGAATCGCACAAGCAGTTCATCCGCTACGCGATTCACGAGACTCATACGCCGCTTTCGGTGATTATGGCCAATATCGAACTCTTCAGCATGAAAGAGGGACGCAACCGCTACCTGGCAAAAATCGAAGCGGCGGTCAAAAACATCTTCAGCATTTACGATGATTTGAGCTATCTGGTCAAAAAAGATCAGATCGACTATCCCAAAAAACCGATCGATCTGGGGGAGTACGTCGAGAAACGGCTCGAATTTTTCGATGAGGTAGCCCATTTCTCCAACCACTCTTTTGAGTACAACCGCCCCGAACTTGTGTCGTGGATCCAGTTTAACGAAACGAAACTGCAGCGGGTGATCGACAACAACATCACCAACGCGATCAAATACACCAAAAGCGGCGAGCCGATTCGCGTCGGGGTGGCATGCAGCACGAGCTCATGCCGGTTCTGGATCGAGAGCCGGTCGCAGAAGATTCATGACGAGAAAAAGATTTTCGAGGCATACTATCGGGAACGAAAAAAGAGCGACGGTTTCGGGCTGGGGCTGAGTCTGGTCAAATCGATCTGTGACGAAGACGGCGTGGGAATCACGATCAGTTCTGAGAGCGATGTGACCCGTTTCGAATACCGATTTGAGAAAGGAGGGGTCGTTGAAAATTCTCCTGCTTGAAGACGAAACGATGCTCAGCGAAGCGATCAACGAATACCTGACGTCCCAGGGACACCGCGTGACGCTATTCGATGACGGTGCCGAGGCGCTGGAACGGCTGAAACACGATGCGTTTGATCTGCTGGTTCTGGATATCAACGTCCCCGGAATCGACGGGCTCGATCTGCTGGAGAGGCTCCATGAGCTCAAAATCCGCACCCCCGCCATCTATATCAGCGCCCTCGTCGACATCGAGGGGATCAGCCGCGCGTACGATCTTGGATGCTACGATTACCTCAAAAAGCCGTTTCATCTCAAAGAGCTCGCGCTGCGGATCGACAAGGTGATGCAAAGCTGCACGATCCCCCAGAGCCATCTGCGCCTCTCCAAAAGCTACAGCTACGATGCGTCGTCGTCGACACTCTTGTGTGAAAACGTAACACAGCCCCTGACAAAGCGGCAGCTGCAGATCATCGACCTGCTGGCCCGGAACCGGGGGCGCGTCGTCGATTTCGATCAGTTCCGCAGCTACATATGGGACGAAGAGTACGTCGATAATGCGACGATACGGGCGGAAGTGAGCCGTCTGAAAAAATCGCTCAAAGAGGATTTCATCCAGAACATCCGTTCACTGGGCTACATGATCGACATCCCCCGCTCCTGAGTGTTACTTTTTTACCCACAATCTTTTTTTTCTTTTTCGTTTCTTCCCATTCTGTTTTCGGATTTGGTTTTTGCTACGTTCATGCTACGTTTTGTTCTCATAATGACAGTGTGAAAAAAAAGAAGGAGTGAGAATGAGAGGTAAAGTTTCTCTGTCGCTTTTGGCATCGGCGCTGGTTGTCAATGCGTTTGCTGCTGATGATTTGGCGGGAATGTTCAAAGAGGGGAAAGCGAGCGGACAGATCCGTGCTTTCTATATCGACCGTGACTATTCGGGGATCGCTTCAGTACATCGCGACGCAACGGCAGTCGGCGGATATCTGAAATACGAAACGGGTGCATGGAACGGCCTGAGCCTCGGCGCAGCGTTCTATACCTCCAACGGATTGTTTTTAGGTGACAAAACACTCTCGACCGGAGCGGACAACCCAAAAGTCGATCCGACACTGCTGGGGAAAAGCAACGATTCGGTCACCTATCTGGGCGAAGCGTACGTGCAGTACAAAAACGGCAACACGGCGTTCAAGGGTGGACGGCAGAAGCTCGATACCCCGATGGCGGGAAGCGACGATGCCCGGATGCTCCCCAACCTGTTCGAAGCGTACGTCCTGAGCAACACCGATGTGAAAGATACGACGCTCATCGCGGCCCACGTGACGAAATTCGCGCAGGGGACGTTCGGACGTGCCTATAACGGCGCCGGTGGTTATGCCGATAAAGTTCTCAGTGTTACTTCGGGATACTCGTTGGTTGATTCGAAAACCCATGTCGGCGAGTTTATCGATATGGGGTCCTACGCGATCGGGCAAAACACGGACGGCGTCAGTGTTGCAGCGGCGATCTACACGGGGGTTGCGGGGCTGAAACTCCAGGTGTGGGATTATTATGCCCACGACATCCTCAACGCGATTTATGCCGAAGCCAACTATGGCTGGTCGATGGGGGGCGGGATTTCCCCGTATGTTGCGGCGCAGTATATTCGTGAAGACAACATCGGTAACGATTATGCAGGCGAGGTCGAAAGCAATTTCTACGGCGCGAAAGCTGGAGCCAAAATCGGCAACTGCGATGTATCGGTCGCCGTTTCGCACAACTCCTCGGAAGCTGACGCCGCCATTGATGGCGGAACGATCACTCCGTGGGGCGGTATGCCGGCCTATACGCAGGGGATGGTGACCCGTCACCAGTTCATGTCGGGAACCGATGCCTGGAAAGTGGCCGCCAGCTATGACTGGAAAGATTACGGAATCGGCCTGAACACCGGTGTTTACTATGTTGAATTTGATATGGGCGACATGAACGGATATTCCACGGAAATCGGCTCGGTAGCAAGCGAAGCGGGATTCGATATCATATACAATCCCCAAGCGGTCAAAAACCTTCAGCTGCGTTTTCGCGGAAATTTTCCCCGCGAATACAAAGAGATTCCGGGGAACGATATGGACTGGGATGAATATCGCGTCATCGCGAATTACAACTTTTAAAGGAGGTTGAATTATGAAACAGGAATTGGTAGATGTGATCAAAAATGATCCCGATTATATCCGTTTGGTAAGTGAACGGAGTCGTTTCGCCTGGATTTTGACGATTGTGATGCTGGTCATTTATTTCGGATTTGTATTGGTCATCGCGTTTGATCCTTCCCTTTTGGGAATCCCCCTCGCTGAAGGGATGGTGACTACGATCGGCATTCCTGTCGGGATCGGTGTTATCCTCAGTGCCTTTATTCTGACGGGTATTTATGTCCGTCGTGCCAACGGCGAGTTTGATGAACTCACCAAACGTATCAAAGCTAAAGCAAAGGGAGAATGATGAAAACGGTACTTTTGACCCTCCTGGCCGCCTCTTACGCCTTCGCGGGTGACGCTTTGGGTGGTGAAGTGGAAAAACAGGCGCTGAATATGTCGGCGATTATTATGTTCCTGATTTTTGTCGGTGCGACGTTGGGGATCACCTACTGGGCCGCCAAACGGACTAAAACGGCCAAGGATTTTTACACCGCCGGCGGCGGGATCACCGGTTTCCAAAACGGTATGGCGATTGCGGGTGACTATATGTCTGCGGCATCGTTTCTGGGGATTTCGGCTCTCGTGTATGCCAAAGGGTATGACGGTCTGATCTATTCGATCGGGTTCCTCGTCGGTTGGCCGATCATTTTGTTCATGATCGCCGAACAGCTCCGTAACCTCGGCAAATATACGTTCGCGGACGTTGCATCGTACCGCTTACAGCAGACACCGATCCGTACGCTGGCCGCTTTTGGTTCGATTTTGACGGTCGTGCTGTACCTGATCGCTCAGATGGTAGGGGCCGGTAAACTGATCCAGCTGTTGTTTGGGCTGGACTACGAAATCGCGGTTGTCCTCGTCGGTGTGTTGATGATCCTTTATGTGACGTTCGGGGGGATGCTCGCGACAACGTGGGTTCAGATCATCAAGGCATTCTTGCTCCTATCGGGTGCGACGTTTATGGCGGTTGCCGTTATGGCACACTACAACTTCAATTTCGAGTCGCTGTTCGCAACGGCGGTAGAGATGAAAGATAGTTCTATTATGGCTCCGGGCGGTCTGGTAAGCGATCCTATTTCGGCGATTTCGCTCGGTATCGCATTGATGTTCGGTACGGCGGGTCTTCCGCACATCCTGATGCGCTTTTTCACCGTCAGCGATGCCAAAGAGGCACGTAAATCGGTTTTCTATGCGACAGGGTTCATCGGGTATTTCTATATCCTGACGTTCATCATCGGTTTCGGTGCGATCGTTATGGTATTCCAGAACCCACAGTATCTTGATGTGGCGAAACAGGCAATCGACGGCGGCGCTCCGATCCTCGGCGGCGACAACATGGCGGCGATCCACCTTTCACACGCAGTGGGCGGCGACTTCTTCCTCGGGTTCATCTCGGCGGTAGCGTTCGCGACGATCCTCGCGGTCGTCTCCGGCCTTACTCTGGCAGGGGCGTCTGCAATTTCGCACGACCTGTATGCGAGCGTCCTTCGTGCCGGACGTGCGGACGGATTGATGGAGATGAAAGTTTCCAAAATCGCTACGGTCATTCTGGGTATCGTGGCGATCTTTCTGGGAATCGCGTTTGAAGATCAGAATATCGCGTTCATGGTAGGACTTGCGTTTGCCATCGCGGCGAGTGCGAACTTCCCGATTTTGTTCCTCTCCATGTTCTGGTCGAAACTGACTACCCGAGGTGCATTGCTGGGCGGTTCGCTCGGTTTGGCTACGGCAGCGGTGTTGGTGATCCTCGGTCCGACGGTATGGGTTGACGTACTGGGTAACGCGGAAGCGGTCTTCCCGTACAAATATCCGGCACTGTTCTCGGTAACGGCGGCGTTCGTCGGAATCTGGTTCTTCTCTATTACCGACAAGAGTGACAACTCTCGCAAAGAACACGCAGCGTTCGAAGCGCAAAACATCCGTAGCCAAACCGGCATCGGAGCAGAGGGTGCCGTTGAACATTAAATTGGAACGCCGGGGGAATCAAATCCCTCCGGCTACGCTTGCCGCTATGGCACTGATGCTTGCCCCTTTCGGGGCAGAGTTCTCACAACTGTTACCAGGAGCTTCCTTTGAGTCTCTTTGACCAAAAAGCACTATTGATGTCGATCCATCCTTTCGATCTCTTGAGCGAAAGGATGATCGAAAAACTCCTTACCCAGATGGACATCGCCTATTACCCGAGGGAGACGGTTCTGATCGCCCCGAGGGTGAGGGCCGAATCTCTCTACATAATCATCAAAGGGATTGTCAACGAAACCATCGATGGCGAGCTCCAAAACGTCTACGGCGAGCGCGACAGCTTCGATGCCAACTCGCTCATATACGGAAACACCCAAAGCACCTTCACCGTTGCCGAGGACCTGATCTGCTACTGCCTCCCCAAAGAATCCTTCCTCAACCTTCTTCAGGATGCCGAAACTTTCCAGAACTATTTCATGCAGGATTTCATCACCAAACACCAGCGCCTCAAAGAGCGTCAGCACCAGAACGACCTGACGCCGTTTATGGTGGCACGGGTCGATGAGATCTATCTGCACGCCTCCTGCGTCGTCGATGCCGCTCTTTCAATCCGCGAAGCGCTCCAGGAAATGGCGCGAACCGGTGCCAAAGTGATTCTGGTCCGCCATGAGGGCGTGATGGGGATCGTGACCGATACCAATCTGCGCGAGAAAGTTTTGCTTGCCGAAAAGAACATGGGCGATCCTGTCGGGGAGATTGCGACGTACGGCCTGATCATGATCGAGCGTAGCGATTTTTTGTTCAATGCGCTGCTCCTTTTTACCAAGTACGGCGTCAAGCGGCTCGTCGTATCGGAGGGGGAGAAAATCGTCGGAATTCTCGAACAGCTCGATCTGCTGAGCCACTTCGCCAACCATACCCATCTTATCGCGGCATCGATCGATCGTGCGGCCTCCATTGACGAACTCGTGAACATCGAACGTTCCTTGATGCAGGTGATCCGGTCGCTCACCTCCAAAGGGGTACGGGTGCGCTATGTTTCCAAACTGGTCAGTGAACTCAACGCCAAGGTGTACCGCAAGGTTTTCGAGATGGTCCTTCCTTCCGGGCTGCAGCAGCGCTGTGCGTTGGTCGTAATGGGGTCCGAAGGGCGCAGCGAGCAGGTGCTCCGTACCGATCAGGACAACGCTCTGATCATCGCCGATGGGGAGGACGAGGGCGTATTCGCACCCTACATGGAACAGCTGAATGAACATCTGATCCGTCTGGGCTTTCCGGTATGCAGCGGGAATGTCATGGTGAGCAACCCGTTCTGGCGGCGCACCGTCGCGGGATACAAAAAACAGCTTTCCGAGTGGATCGATACGCTGGATGAAGAGAGCCTTCAGTCGCTCTCGATTTTTCTGGACGCGCAGTGTGTCGCGGGGGACGAAGCCCTTTTGAATACCTGTACCGCGTATCTGTTCGAGCGATTCGAGGGGCGCAGCGACGTTCTGGCCCATCTGGCCAAAGCAGCGCTCGCTTTCGATACGCCGCTTTCGCTGTTTTCGGGATTCGTCCTGGGGCATGCCGGGCACGAAAGCGAGCTCGACATTAAAAAGGGAGGAATTTTCGCGATCGTCCACGGTATCCGGACGCTGGCGTTGGAGCACAAGATTCAGACGACGAATACGACCGAGCGGATCAAGGAGCTCAATAACATCGGCCTCTTCGACAAACGGTTCGCGAGTGAGCTGATCGAGGCGTACGACACGCTGCTCAGCATCCGTCTGCGTACCATGCTCTCCCCGAAGCAGGATTTCAAAGCACAAAATTACGTCAATCCGAAACTTCTGGGAAAAGCCGATCGCGATCTGCTCAAAGACGCTTTTAAAATCGTCAATACGTTCAAAAAATTTCTGACCTACCACTTCCATCTTGGGATGGTCGTGTAATGTTTGAATCTCTCAAGCGCAGCTGGAACCGCAGGGGGCTCAGGGATGAGCACTACGCACCGCTGTTTGAACCGTACGAGGGGGACGAAGTCGTCGTATTCGATACCGAAACGACGGGGCTTGATCCCAAGCGTGACGAGATTCTCAGTATCGGCGCGGTGAAGGTGAAAGGGGACAGGATCCTCACGTCGCAGAGTTTTGAGGTTTTTCTCAGACCTGAGCGGACGATCAGCACCGAGAGCATTAAAATCCATCATATCCGTCCGTGTGATCTGGAACACGCGGTCGAGCCGTTAGAGGGGGTGAAAAAGTTTTTAGAATTTATAGGGAACCGCCCGCTGGTGGGCTACTATCTGGAGTTTGACATGGCGATGGTAAACCGCCTGATCAAGCCGTGGCTGGGAGTCACGCTTCCCAACCGTCAAGTGGAGGTTTCAGGGCTTTATTTTGATAAAAAAATTGCCCTGATTCCTCAAGGAAACATTGATTTACGCTTCGATACAATCCTTCGTGAACTTAGAATTCCGAGGATGGGGCAGCATAACGCGCTCAACGATGCGATTATGACCGCGATGGTCTATATAAAACTTAAACACACCATTAAATTACATTAAGGAGACATTGCCATGAGCGATACCGTAAAACCGATTTTTCATCCGAACCGTGAGTTTGCCAAAAACGCGCGCATCAAAAACATGTGTGAATACAACGAACTTCAGACGTGGGCCGAAGAGGACTACGAAGGGTTCTGGGGACACTTCGCCAACGAAAAAATCGATTGGTTCCAACCGTATACGCAGGTACTGGATGAGAGCAATGCACCGTTTTACAAATGGTTTGTCAACGGAAAACTGAACGTATCGCATCAGTGTATCGACCGTCATCTCTCCGAGCGCAAAAACAAAGCGGCGATCATTTTCGAAGGGGACAACGGCGACCAGCGGATCATCACCTACCGCGAACTCTCGTACGAAGTGAACAAAACCGCCAACCTCCTCAAAGACCAGTTCGGCATTGCCAAAGGCGACCGCGTCGTCATCTACATGCCGATGATCCCCGAAGCGGCGTTCATGATGCTCGCGTGTGCCCGCATCGGTGCGATCCACTCGATCGTATTCGGCGGATTCTCGGCCGAAGCGCTTCGCGACCGTATCATCGATGCCGAAGCCAAACTCGTCGTCACGGCAGACGGTGCGTACCGCAAAGGAAAACCGTACCTCCTCAAACCGGTGGTCGACGATGCCCTGAGCCACGGGTGCGAATGCGTCAAAGCGGTGTGTGTCGTCGAGCGCAACGGTGAGGATATCAACTGGGTTGCGGGACGCGACTACTCGTACAACGAGCTGATCAAAAGCCAGCCGAACCAATGCGAACCGGAAATGATGGACGCGGAAGATCCCCTCTTTTTGCTCTACACCTCCGGTTCTACCGGCAAACCCAAAGGGGTCCAGCACAACAGCGCCGGATACATCCTCTGGGCGCAGATGACGATGGAATGGGTTTTCGATGTCAAGGAAAACGACACCTACTGGTGTACGGCCGACATCGGATGGATCACCGGGCACACTTACATCGTCTACGGACCGCTCGCGATGGGTGCGACGACCATCATGTTCGAAGGGGTTCCGACCTATCCCGATGCGGGACGCTGCTGGAAAATGGTCGAAGAGTACAAAATCAACCAGTTCTACACCGCGCCGACCGCGATCCGCGTTCTGCACAAAACCGGTGCCGATGAGCCTGCCAAATACGATCTGTCCAGCCTGAAAGTCCTCGGAACTGTCGGCGAGCCGATCGACCCGCCGGCATGGAAATGGTACTACGAAGCGGTCGGCGGAAGCAAATGCGCCATCGTCGATACCTACTGGCAGACCGAGACAGGGGGACACATCGTTTCTCCGCTTCCGGGTGCGACTCCGATCAAACCGGCCTGCGCGACCTTCCCGCTTCCGGGTATCATCGCCGAGATTCTCGATCCGCAAACGGGTGAGAAAGTTCCGGCAGGAGAGGGGGGCTACATGTGTGTCACCCGTCCGTGGCCGTCGATGATCCGCGGCATCTGGGGCGATCCGGAGCGTTTCGTGAAATCGTACTTCGGCGACGTCAAAAAAGACGGTCAGCCGGTCTACTTCACGGGTGACGGTGCGATCTACGACGAGCAGGGCTACATCACGATCACCGGCCGTACCGACGACGTCATCAACGTCTCGGGGCACCGTATGGGAACCGCCGAAGTCGAAGCGGCGTGTAAAAAACACCCCAACGTCGCCGAAGTCGCCGTCGTCGGCAAACCGCACGACATCAAAGGTGAGGGAATCTTTGCCTACATCGTCCTCAAAAGCGAAGACACCGTCGGCGAAGAGATGGAGATGGTCAAAGAGATCAACAAGGTCATCATGAAAGAGATCGGTAACATCGCGATCTGCGACGACATCGTCTTCGTTCCGGGACTGCCGAAAACGCGCTCGGGCAAAATCATGCGCCGTATCCTCCGCTCCATCGCCAAAGGCGAAGCGATCACACAGGATATCTCGACTCTCGAAGACCCAAGCATCGTCGCGACGATCGAAGCGAAAGTCAAAGGGTAAGTTTTACTTTTTTTTCCTCTTCCTGCTTCGGCAGGAACTCTAATATATTGAACTTGTATAGGCATGGAATAGGTTTATTGTACCATAAAAGAATGTCGGTACTCGCCAGGGTTCAATCCAGTCATCGTTTTAAATAGCCTCCTAAAGGAGGAAGTATTTGTATAGCCAACCATCTCCGTAATAGATTCAAAACTCTCATTGGTATTAACTAAAAATTCTTTGGCTTTTTGCACACGTACTTTTTGAATAAAAGTGTTTGGCAGTTCTCCCGTGGCCTTTTTAAATCTCCGCAAAAATGTTCGTTCCCCTAACGATATCTTACGTGCCATTTTTTTGATGGTAAATGTCTGTGTATAGTTTGTGTTAATCCATTCGACTAAGCGATTTATATCCGTATCGTTGTGTGATGCAACAATAGTGAGGTCCTTATAAGGTTTTTGAGATGTTCGCCCACTGTCAACAACTAAATAGTTGGCACATTTGTATGCAGCATCGATAGAAATAAACTTCCGGATGATGTATAAACATAAATCAACATAAGTACTGACTCCGCCGGAAGTAATGATGTTATTATCTTCAATAATGATTTTATCAATATGAAGATCGACTTCTGGAAATTCACTACGCAGTTTAGATTCTACAGCCCAATGGGTGGTCGCTTTTTTACCGGTTAAAAGACCGGCTCCAGCGAGGATATAGGCGCCAATACATACGGAGCAGATGTAGCTTCCCTTTTGGTGCATAGCTTGTATCCATGATATAAGATCGTCAGAAATATTAAAATTATGCTCCAGGTTAATAATAGGTGGGACAATGATTAAATCATAGGTTTGACTTTTATCGGGTTGAATACTCGGAAAAGTAATAGCAGTATTAAAATTTTTTGCAGTTTTATCCACATCGATCACAGTTACTTCAAAATATCTGCTTCGTCCTTTGCAACAGCAAAAAGTATTTGTAATAGAAAATATGTCCATAATTCCAATAATTGATGATGCAAGAACATTCTCAAGGTTTAAGATCGCAACTTTCACTGAAGTCATCTTATTAATCGAATTAAAACCAAAATACATAGAATCTCCATATTGTCATAATAGGCATTATTAGTGTCAAAAACGACTCTTGAACATGATAACACTAAAATACATAATTACACATCAAATTTTAATCACAAAAGGAAAAATCGTGGAGTATCTAGAAAGTCCTTACACGGCAAAAGAGTTAAGAAGTGAAGTGTTCGTAGCAAATAGTAATTTCTTATCATCATTGGAAAAAGAAGTAGGCGGGCATGCGGTGTTTGATCATCCGTTTGTTAGAACGCATGAAGCCATCGTATCCACCCATAATGAACTTTTTGAATCACCAATTGATATTGAGGTAGAGTATTATGATGTACATATTACATTAATGGATAATGGTTTTCAGGCGGTCGGAAGAGAGCGGGGCATCATGCGTATAGGTAATGAAACAATTAGTGTTGGCTTTAGAACGTCGCGACTATTTGTTAAGGAAAATGGTGAGTATAAACAATTGCATCATCATGGGTCATTTGAAGATGTGCAAATACAAAACAAAATTTTAGGCACATTATCCACCTTACAATCGGCATAAAGTGTCAAAGAAGCTGCGTTTATATATCGGCATATTATTTATGCCGATGAGCTTGCTAAGCAACACAATCCTTATCAATGGCGATGTCTATACAGTTGATCCAAGAATTCCTTATGCAGAAGCAATTGTCATCGAGCATGATACGATACGCTATGTCGGTACGACGAAAGAAGCCCTTCGTTATAAAAAACGTGACGATGAGATTGTCGATTTGAACGGCTCGTTTGTTATGCCCGGTATTATCGATGCCCATACCCATATCGCCATGGCTTCTGTACTACTGAGTGAAGGGGTAAATTTACTGGATGTGAAGGGGAAAAGTGCAATATTCAATGCGATTAAAACCTATGCCGATGCTCATCCGGAAGCTTCCGTTATTACCGGTTTTGGCTTCTATCCTTACACATTCGGACAAAATGGGCCAACCGCGGCGCAGTTAGACACGATTATTCCCGACAAGCCAGCGTTTTTTATCTCGAACAACGGGCACAGCGCCTGGGTTAACTCTAAAGCTCTCTCTATGCTGAAAATCACCAAAGAGACCCCTGATCCACAGCCGGGGATCCATTACTATGTTCGGGATGCGCAGGACAGTCCTACCGGCTTTTTGGTGGAGGGGTGTGCATTCTGGCCTCATTTATCAACAGTGGGAATAGGAAATAAATCCTCGTTTTACGCTTCACTCAAAAGCTATCTGCCGAAGCTTTCCGCGCAGGGGATAACAGCGCTGTTCGATGCAGGTGCGCCGGCGGTCGAAACACAATCCTTTGAAGCATTACGGCAGCTTGAGAAGGAAAACGCTTTACCGCTACGATATTTCGGATCTCATTTCATCCTTTCACATCAAGATGCCAAAGATGCGGCCAAGACCTTTATCCAGTATCAGAAACAATATAACACAAAACTGCTCACCATCAGCAGCGTCAAGTTTTCTAACGACAACTCAGATGATGACCATTTTGCAATGCAGTTTGATACGAAACAGTTAAAGCCGTATTTTTTAAATCTGATGCATCATAACATCGATGCGATGGTTCATGCGAGTGCCGATGAAAGCGTTCATAGTGCCTTGGATGCGATCGAATATGCGAAAAGCCAAGTCAAGCAGACACAGAGCCGTTTTACCCTCGCTCATGTCAATATGGTGAGGGATAGTGACTTTAAAAGATTCAAAGCTTTAGGGGTAATCGCCAACATACAACCATTTAATGCACAGGGCGATGGTTATTACAGTTATCGCTATATGCTTTATGGTGATGAATGGGAAAACAAACTGGCCAGATATAACACCTTTTTTAAAGAAGGGGTTATCGTATCCTCCTCCAGTGATTTTCCGGCATGCAACAATGATCTGGATCAGTGCAGTCCGTTGTATGGCATGGAGATGGGTATTACCCGACAGAAGGTAGATTCATCCATGGATGCCGCCATCTTGCCTGATCCGAATGAGAGATTGAGCATAGAGCAAATGATACGTGCTTACACGATCAATGCCGCCTATCAACTGCATCGGGAAAAAGAAATCGGGTCTTTAGAAATAGGGAAGAAAGCGGATCTGGTTGTATTGGATCGCAACCCGTTTAAGACAAATGCAAAAGAGCTGCATATGATTCAAGTACAAAAAACAATTATGAATGGAAAAATAGTTTATGAAAAGTCAATTTAATAGGGCTTATCGCTCTATGTACAACAAGGATGTATTGACATGTGGGCTCTTTATGCCCATCGAAGCATTCGCCAAAGATGTTCCGATTATGGAACGGCAGATAGAATATGCCATTAGGGCTGAAGAATTAGCTTTTAAAGCATTATGGTTTCGAGATATACCATTACGAGATCCAAACTTTGGTGATGTCGGACAGGTTTTTGAGCCTTTCGTATATATGAGCTACATCGCGTCTAAGACATCGGATATAGCGTTGGCCACCGGTAGCGTAGTTCTACCGTTACACCATCCTATCGATACACTTAAAGCTGCTGCATCTGTAGATGTTTTATCAGGTGGAAGGGTTATACTCGGAGTCGCCGGAGGTGATAGACCCTTAGAATTTCCAGCATACAATATACCATATGCTAGCAGGCAGGAGCGCTTTCAGGAGAGTATCCATTATATGAAAGCTTTGCAAGAGGAGTATTTTCCAGTGATTCATAATTCTCTTGGGGTGATGACAAATAGTGATATATTGCCTAAACCTTATGAGAATGCCATCCCGATAATGACAACAGGATACGCACAACAATCGGTTGAATGGATTGCAAAAAACAGTGACGGGTGGATAAATTTTCCAAGACCGTTGCAAAAATTAGAAGAGACTATAATACAGTGGAGAAAACTAACCGATCCCTTGGGGTTTAAACCCTATACGCAGGGATTGATGTTGGATTTAAAAGAAGATGATACAGCGAAAGCGTTTCCAATTCATTTGGGTTTTTCTTCAGGAAAAAATCATCTGATCGAGTACCTGCATCTTATTAAGAGTATAGGGGTTAACCATATCATTTTTTATTTAAAGCTTTCAAAACGGCCAGCCAATGAAGTTATGGAACAGCTTGGCAAAGAAGTTTTGCCATATATTTGAAAGAAGTTTTACATTTACAGTGTCGTCGGTAAACCGCACGACATCAAAGGTGAGGGAATCTTTGCCTACATCGTCCTCAAAAGCGAAGACACCGTCGGCGAAGAGATGGAGATGGTCAAAGAGATCAACAAGGTCATCATGAAAGAGATCGGTAACATCGCGATCTGCGACGACATCGTTTTCGTTCCGGGCCTCCCCAAAACCCGTTCGGGCAAAATCATGCGCCGCATCCTCCGCTCCATCGCCAAAGGCGAAGCGATCACGCAGGACATCTCGACTCTCGAAGATCCAAGCATCGTTGCGACGATCGAAACGAAAGTCAAAGGGTAATTTGCCTTTTTTTCTCCTCCCGCTCCGGCGGGATATTCTTCTTTCTGACTATTTCCTCTCTTTTAAAACATTTATTGCATTATTTGGTATACTATTGGTATGAAATTTGAATATGACAGCACCAAAAGCGAGCTTAACAAACAAAAGCACGGTATTGACTTCGATGAAGCACAAGAACTGTGGTATGATGAAAACTTGCTTGAAGCTCCTTTGAATTTTCCTGATGAAATACGTTTTTTATGTGTCGGGAAAATCGGGGAAAAACACTGGTCTGCTGTAATAACGTATCGCTCGGAGGTAATCCGAATTATTTCCGTGAGACGATCACGGCACGTGGAGGTAGAATATTATGAAAACAGCTAAAGAGTTTGACGAAGCATTTGACAGCGGCGAAGATGTATCCGAATATGTCGATTGGTCTGCATCACGCCGTCCTAATCTGGAACAAAAACGGGTGAACCTCGATTTGCCTGTATGGATGATTGAGAGACTCGATTATGAGGCCAAACGGCTCGGGGTTGCTCGTCAGGCGATTATGAAAATGTTTTTGGCGCAGCATTTGGAAAAGGCGGGGTAAGCTTATGTCCGTTCACCCTGAGCCAGTCGAAGGGTAATTTTTTTCCGAGATGCTGATGTCCTTCCGAAGATGCTTTGGAAGTTTGGGGTGCAGACGTATTTATTATCAATTATGAAAATATTAAACGAAGGAATAAAATGGAATTCAAACCAGCAAGTGCCACATTACATTATGCATGTGCATTCGAAATAAAAGACGATTCTGGGAATACAATGACGGAATTAAGAAGGTTCAATAATCTAAGAAATTTAATTTGGAAAAGTCGCTAACTTTTTTTTCGATTGATAACGGATATTGAGCAGAGATAGGTGGATGGGGTAGAGGGATTCGAACCCCCGGATGGCAGGACCAGAACCTGCAGCCTTACCGCTTGGCGATACCCCAGTGTTTTGAGAACGCAAGAATACAAGCTGCATTCTTAAAAAGCAATAATATTTCTCCCGCATCAGATAATAAGCCCCTTTGTGTCATAGTTTTATCCATACAAGGAGTTTCTATGGCCGCCGGTTCGACAATATGCAAAGCGCAGCTGAACATCAGCGATATGGATCGCAACTACTACGAGAGTCACGACCTCACGATTGCCCAGCACCCTTCCGAAACGGACGAGCGGTTGATGATGCGCCTCGTCGCTTTCGCCCTCAACGCAACCGAGCGTCTCGTCATCACCAAGGGGATCGGCGGGGAGGACGAACCGGACCTGTGGGAAAAGGACTACAGCGGCGACATCATGCTGTGGATCGATCTGGGGCAAGTGGACGAAAAACGGCTGCGCAAAGCGTGCGGCAGAGCCAAGAGGGTCATCGTCTACACCTACAATCTCAAAAGCGCGAGCGCGTGGTGGCGGCAGAACGGTGCGACGTTCGCGCGGTTTAAAAATCTCGAAGTCATCCATCTGCATGCGGAGGGGATAGAAAAGCTCTACGGGCGTTCCCTGCGGCTGCAATGCACCATCAGCGAGGGTGAACTGAGCCTTCACAGCGATGCGGAGGATGTGACGGTGACGCAGGAGAGGTGGCAGTAAAAAGGTAACCGTTTTTTAGCTATACTTACCCTATATTTATTTTCACTTACGGATATGATCATGAAACGGAAAATCGGAACATTTAAAAGCTCTATCGCCAATCTCGAACTCCATGACCGCGTGCTGCGGGAAAACACCCTGATTCTCGCCGAACCGGGTTCGGGCAAAACCCACTTGGCCAATAAAATCCGCGAATTTGTCATCGAGGCCGGGATCCCGACCCTGTATCTGGACTTCTCGGACCCCGATATAGACCACATCGAAGAGCGGTTCAAACACGGCAGCGAATTTCATTACATGCGTTTCGACGAAAGCGATGTCTTTGACGTGGCCGTGGATGCGGCGATTGCCGAACGGCGAAACATCTATATGGCGGTGAACCCTTCCTATTTCGCCAGCAAACGCGACATCAAAAGCAAACTCTCGAAGATGATGCAAAAACGCGAACTCTTGGACAATTATTACTACTTCATGCAGGATATCGCCAATGTCGAAGGGTTCCATGCCAAGTTCGAAGACTTTATTTTCTACACGTTTGATCTGGTCAACCTCAAAAAATTCGGGCTGACGTTCCTGGCGCAGCCGAATGAGATTTTCGAGAATCCGCGGATCAAACTGCTCTTCTCGTTCCTCTTCATCGGACGGTGTTCGAATGCCTATTATTACAATACGACCGTATTGCGGAATATGAAGCCGCATACCTTTTTGTACCAGTACCGGGTTGACAACCGCTCGCTGCTGTTTAACAACATCCAAAGCGATATCGTCCACATCGACAACTAAACGCACGAACGCCAAAGCGCTCAAACGTACCCCTTCGGGGGAGAATTCTCCACTTGGTTACGTATGAACATTCCCCTCCGTTTTCTGATGATTCTCGCTATGATGCTCTGGGGCGGCGGCTGGCCGGCACTTAAAATCCTCACCGAAAGCGTCTCGTGGGAGGTCGCCACTTTTTGGCGCTTCGCCCTGATGAGCATCGCGTTCTTGCCGGTGTTGTGGTGGCACCGCAAACCCATCAGCCTCTCCGCCCGCGCGCTGGGATGGGTCAGTTTCAGCGGATTTCTCAATGCCGTCTTTATGGCCCTGTCGTTTTGGGGGGTGGCTGTGGGAACCGCCGGGGCGGGCGGCGTCGTCATCACGACGCTCAGCCCTGTGCTGACGGTCCTGATCGCCGTGGCGGTGCTGGGGATGAAGCCCGAATCCCGCCATATCGCCGGACTCGTGATCGGTCTGATCGGCGGGGCGGTCATGGTGCAGATAGGGGACGGGGAGGTTCTCCTGCACGGCGGGAATCTTATTTTTATCCTTTGCGCCCTTGTATGGGCGGCACTCACACTCAGCGCGCAGAGATCGCACCTGCACCTCGACCCGATCCACTATACTTTTTTTCTGGGGCTGGTAGCGACGATTTTCATGTTTTTTATCGCCTATCCTCACGGCATCGGATCGGTTTTCGCTCAGGATATGCGGTTCTGGGGGGCGCTGGTCTACCTTGCCGTTCTGGGGCAGACGGTCGCCTCGACGATCTATTTCATCGCTTCGGGAAAAATGGGATCGGGGCGTGCGAGTTCGTACATGTTTCTCGTCCCCGTCTGCGCTTTGGTATCGAGTTATGTTCTGCTGGATGAAATTCCCTCGGCGGCACTCTTGATCGGCGGGGGAATCAGTATGGCTGCGGTCTATCTGATCAACCGATCTACGCGCGGGCGGTTGTCATAATCGCCTAAAACGGCTATAATTCGACCAATTTTTAGAGATTAAAAACAGGAGCATGTTGTATGGGAAGAGCGTTTGAATACCGTAAAGCGGCCAAAATGAAGCGCTGGGGGAATATGTCGAGAATATTCCCTAAACTGGGTAAAGTCATCACGATGGCGGCCAAAGAGGGGGGCGCCGATCCCGAAATGAACCCCAAACTTCGTACGGCGATTTTGACGGCGAAAGCGCAGAATATGCCCAAGGACAACATCGAAGCGGCGATCAAGCGGGCGTTCGGAAAAGACGCGGCGAACATTGCCGAAGTTAACATCGAAGGAAAAGGGCCGCACGGCGTATTGATCTTCGTCGAGTGCGCGACCGACAACAACACCCGCACCGTCGGGAACATCCGCAGCTATTTTTCCAAAGCCAAAGGGGAGATGCTCAACAACGGCGCGCTGGAATTCATGTTCAGCCGCAAAGCGGTCTTCAGTTTCCCCAAGGCCGGGATGGATCTCGAAGAGCTGGAGATGGCGCTTATCGACGCGGGGCTCGAAGAGCTTGAAGAGGAAGAGGGCGAAGTAACCGTCACCGGCGACTACACGGCGTTCGGCACCCTCTCCGCAGCCCTCGAGGAGCTGGAAATCGCCCCTTCCAAGGCGGCGCTGGAGCGGATCCCAAACACGACAGTGGAATTCACCGACGAACAGATGGTCGATATCGAGAAACTGATCGACCGTATCGAAGAGGACGACGACGTCCAGGCCGTTTATACCAACATCGGCTGATTTTTCCCCGCACGGGGAACCTCCGCATCACACTTCTGTCACATTTTATGTTATCTGCGCTATACTTTTTCTCTTTAAATCGTCTAAACAGGAGTAATGAATGAAGCTGAAATATTTGGCCAAAGCCGCCGTTACGGCATCCCTTTTGATGGCCGCATCGGCAAATGCAGGGGAATTTAAAGCACTTCCGATTCTGGATGCCAATTTCTGTCCGAATATTCAGGTGGGGCTCACTGCCGGGTATATGAACCTGAAAAACGTCAATGCATCAGGGGCTACCGCCGGTATCGAGATTTCGCTTGACTGCCCTGTGTTTACCCTCCCCTGGGATAACCTCCGCCAGCAGATTATGCTGAACCATTTCGACAGCGATGGTCTGGAAATGACGAATCTCGAATTCAACCCCTACTATCTGATCACACTTGACAACGGCATTGAGTGGGGATTCGGTCCGGGATTCGGGGTTGTCTTCTCCGATGCGGGTAAAAGCGATACGGTTTTCACCCTTCAGGCGGGAACAGGGCTCAAATACAACATCAGCCGCGAGATCTATACGGGTGCCGACATCCGCTACCAGTGGACGCAAAAAGCCGATCTCTCAGCCGGATATAAAGAAGACCTGGACAACTACCGTGCTCAGGTCAAAATCGGATACCGTTTTTAACCCATCCGAATTTGCAGCGCGAGCCGATGCCGCGCTCTACCTTGCTCCTGCCGGAGCACAATTTCCTTACTCTTTATTCTCTTCTTCGGCTGCGATGATGGATGCCTCCAGCAGCAGCGTTTTGGCAAAATGGGCCTTGGTTCCCGAGGGAAAATGGGGATCTTTCAGCAATACCGAAATCTTTTTGCTTTTGTTCCGCGCAATCAGCTGCTTGAGTTTTCCTTCCCCCATCGCATACGCAAAATCGGCCAGATACCAGCTTCCGAACTCTTTTTTAAGGCTGGTGATGTACCGGATCGCCGCATCGCTGGAGCGGTCGATATCCAGACGCTGATCCTCTTCTTTGGTCACCTTTAGACCGAAATGGCGCGCGCTTTGTTTCGTGAATTGCCATAAACCCGCCGTTCCATATCCGCGGGAAGAGGGGTTGAATTTGGACTCGGAGTAAGGGATCAGGGCGAAAAAACGGGGTATTCCTGCTTCGGTAAATTTAGCTTCGATCCGTTTGAAATCGGTTTGCGTCGCCAGGTAGCGTTTGTAAAGGGGGCGGACCGTCCCACGATATCGTTCCAGTGTCCCATCCAGGACGTTCGTATCCATCAGGGTCTCTTCGCTCTGAAGTGATTGGAGCGAATGGTTGATGGCTTCGACATCGTTGCGGGCATAGAGGACAGCGGTCAACGCAAACAGCGATAAAAAAAGGACTAAACGATTCATCTTTTTAGTATAGCATATTCAGGCGATACGATCCGCAAGGGTCCGTGCGGCCATCAGCCATTGATCCCGTTTTTTCGGATGCATCCTCTGCGGATCGATGCCGACCTGGATTTTGCGCCGTTGGGCTTTTTTCAGGAGGTGGCGCAGTTCCGTATCGATACCGAAGACGTCGCAGTAGTGTTCGGCTCCTGCCGAAAACAGCTGAGGATCGTTCAGCATAAGCGATTTGAGCTGTACCTGATAGGCCATCCGCAGCAGATCGCCGATCCGTTCATGCCGGTTTGGAAGGTTGATCAGATTTCCCAGCGTGTTTTTGATCTCAGAGACATCGCCACGGATGGCGAAGGTTTCGCATTGGCGCAGTTTGTCGTCCCATTGGGTTTCAAGTTCCTGTGCCCAGGGGAGAGCCATCAGTTCAGGATGGGCATCGAGCAGTTGATAGGCCGAACGCCAATGGCCATTAATCATGGCGTGTTCAAGGCTTGACGCCAGGGCGACGTAGTTTTTGAGATGGGCATATTCCTCTTCGTATTGGACCATGCCGTTCAGTTTGTGCAGGAGCGAACGGGCTTGATCGAAGGATCGGCTCTTCAATGCCTCGACAATGGCATTCGAATGCTCTCCGGCCATCTCGTTTAGCTGGAGATAGGAGGAGAGTTTGCGCAGGACAGGATAGCGCTGTGTCAACTGGGCCAGCTCGGGATAGTCGTGTTCGTGAAGCGCTTTCGAATAGGCTTTCAGGACGTCGATATGGTGAAGCAGCAGCTGGATTAACGCGCGCTTGTTGTTGACGGCCGCAAACGGCTCCACCGCAGCCTGGGCCTCTTTGATGTGGCCTACCAGCATGAGCTTTTGTGCCATGGTAAACCGTTCGGCCCACACTTTTTCCGCCTGTTTGAAGAGTGCAGTCGACTGAAGCTGCGGGTATTGTTCCGACAGGCCGTAGAAGGGGGAGAACTTTTGGTTCTCAAAAAGGTAGGTGAACCGTTTCAGATACGAAAAAGCGTTGTTCAATGCGCCAATCTCTTTTGATTTGGCGGCTTGAAACGGTTCCAGCAGTGCGGCGGCCTGAGCGGTTTGCCCTTTTTCCAAGGCGCTCTGGGCAGCGTGAAGCGTATCGTTAAAAATGGTCTCCAGCGTCTGATGGGGAGGGGTGTTTTGCAGCAGCGGTTCGCGGTCGCAATAGCGGTAGGCTTCGGCATAGGACTTGGAATCGATCAGCGATTCGAGCCGGCCCAGGGGGAGCAGATCACAGAGGTAGAATTTTCCTGTAGCGGTTGCGAGGTAGATGTGATTGTCTTCTTCGCCCATGCCAGCGCAGACGATCGGCTCGTCCAGCTCGATGTAGCGCTCCTGCACGATTTTCATCGTCTCGAGGTTGACCAATGAAACGTAGCGGTGTTCATAAACCGCCAGCGCATAAGGGGCCGTGCCGGTGCGAAACAGATACCGGATAGGGCCGTGCGGGAGTGGAAGGCGCTGATTCGGGTGTTTGCCGCTGCGGTCGATTTTTAGGAGGGTCCCCTCCTGATTTCCCGCGATCAGGGTGTTTTTGTAAAAAAGGAGGGCATTGATTCTCATTGTACCGGGGTGGAACCGCTTGGTCTGCGTCTGGCTTTGGTAATCGGTTACGACGATGCTTCCCCCATACCCCGATGTGGCAAGCTGTTTTCCCTCAAACGCCAATGCGGAGACGAAATTTGTTTTCGGCCGGACGTATAATGACGTAAATTCCGGGAACGAGTGGAGCCGGGCTACGAGCGTTGTCGAATCGCATCGCCATAACAGCACACGCCCCTGATCCGTCCCGCACACGAAATGGGAGCCGTCTGGAGAAAAGGAGATTGACGTGGGGGATTGCTGATCGAGTTCGAACCGGTTGATGAGCTTTTTATGCCGTGCGTCGATCATATGGAGAATTTTCCCCTCTCTAAGCCCGAAGAGCAGACGCGCGGAATGGGAGTCGAAGGCGTAGAGTACGTCGGCATCGTCGGGGACGTTTAGGTGGAGCAGTTTATCGATGCTTTGGGTCTGGGTATTGCAAAGATAGACGTGATGGTCCGCAGTGACGATTCCCAGCATCGCAGAATGCAGCGGATGGATCAGCGAGAGAGGGGAATCGAAGTGGGCCAGAGCGGTAAGGAGGGGCATTGCGCAATCTCTTTATGGGATGTCCGGGGAGTATAGCATATTTGAAACAGTAAACGCCCCCCATTTCCCTGTGAAGGTTCAGGAAAAAAGTGTTATAAATAAACAATACAACGTTTATTTTCAGTTATAATAAATGAATTTGGGTGAACAGAGTAATGGGGGTGTTTGGATGCAGATAGAAAGAAAAAAAATTCTTCAGTATGCGCTGGATTATGAAATAGGGGATGTTCATACGTATTCGGGATACCGAGGGGATCTGATCGTCAAAATTACGGCCAAAGAAAAAGATACCGCACTTGCCATTCGGGAATTTGCCTTTTCGCTCGGGGTAAAAGAGGTGATCGTAAAACAAAATACGGTGGAAGGCTATGAGATTTACTGTGTGACCCCCGATGAAAACGTCTATGGGTTGAAAGCGGGGGAGGAAACTGACTCGGTGAAGCACAGCGAATACGTCGAAGATACGTGGACAAAGACAACTTTAAATTAGTGCAAAGTAACATGACAGGTTACGATTTTCACACCATTCAGAGGAGAGAAACAGATGCAAGCCAAACGGAAAAAAATCATTGAACATGCACTGCAATACGAAATCGAAGATATCAATACGTACTCAGGGTATAAAGGTGATTTGATTCTCAAAATTACGACCAAAGAGAAGCCGAGCATGATGGCAATCCGAAAGTTTGCTCTGGATCTTGGAGTCATGGAAGTGGTGTTGAAACACAATCCGGATACATTGATTTACGAAATTTACTGCATTACCGAAGATACGACCGCCTATACGATCAAAGTCGATGAGAACCACATCAAAGAAAAAGGGGAGCACCAAGACGACATCTGGAGCAAAACCGTTATGAAGTAGAAAGAATCCTTGTCGCCGTTAAAAAGAGGTATTCTTTTCCTGTTACGGTGACCCTGAATTTTTTCTGCTGCAGGTATTTTTTGCAGTAATAGAGGTCTTTTACCAGGAGCGACATCTCCGAATAGGGATAATTGGGCGCTTTCGCCCCGTAGATCATCTCCCCTCCCATCCAGCGGCAGTTTGGAAATCCCAGTATCATCGCCCCGTCCGCAGTCAGATACTCCTGTACCAGTTTCATAAAGAGCGGTTTGAAATCCAGTCCGCTGCTTTGCAGCGTTCCGATTGTGACGATGAGGTCAAACCGCCCCAGTGCGAGCGTCTCCAGATCGTTGATGTCGTGGACGTAAAACGTCGCGTTTCCTTCATCAAACCGCTCCCGCGCGAGGGAAATGGCAGAGGCCGAGTGGTCGATCCCGACGAGCTCGAGGTTAGCGTAGCTCTCATGGGGGAGAATCCGTCGTATCAGGTCGAATTCATCCCCCGTGTTGATCCCCAGATTCAGAATCCGTTTTTTTTCTCCCACTTTGACGCTGCGGAGCGCTCGCAGATAGGCGTTCAGAAATGCCGGTTCCTCGTTTTTATGGATGGCCGCGAAGCGCGAGGCGGTGCCGTACTTCTCCTCTTTGGCGTCCGAGCGGTGAAACGAGTCGCTCTGGTCGAGTTTTTCGAAGGTGATCCGTACCGTATGTTCCGAGACTTTTTCGGGGGTCAGCATACGGCAAAAGAGGATCTCTCCCAGATCGCTCCACGCCTTGTAGGAGCGGTAGAGATAGGAGGTGCCGCCGATCATGACACTCTCCCCCGCGTAACTGCCGCGCGCCGTATCGGGATTGAGCACTTCGAGGGTGATCGCATCGGAGTTTTTGAAGCTCTCGTGGGCCCATGCGAGGATGTCGCTCATGGGTTCGGCGATAAATCGTTTCATGGCCGGACCTTCCTTACTGCATCATAAAAAGGTTGTTGCTCGGATCGCAGGCCTCGACAAAGAGCCCCTTGAGTTCCCGGTCGAACGTCATGACGTAGACGTCGGAATTTTGGAGCTCAAGCTGCCGGAAATTCTCCAGCAAAACGCCGTCGGCGACGTTTTTGCCGTGGTCGCATTTGGTGAAGTTGAACGATTTGAGGGTTTTGCCGTAATCGTAGAGGTTCGCTTCCCATTCGTTTTTGAACAGATAGAGGGAGTCGGGATTGGCCGCGATGTAGATGCGGTGGTCGGGGATCTCGTATTTGTCGATCAGATCGTTGAAAATCGGGCCGATGTTGGAGAAATTCTCGATATCCCAGAAAAGGTAGGTTGCAGATACCGCTGTCTTTTGCTCTTTGTTGACGAGGCTGAGCCGCTTGGCAATGTTGAAATGGTTGTGGGAAATGTCGTTGATCAGCTCGATGCTGTTTTTGAGCTTGAGGGCATCCGCCGTGTTGAAGCGGAGCGCTTTTCCAAGCTCGATGTAGAGTTCCAGATCTTCGAGCTCCTGCCGCGATCCCCCCTTTTGGTAATACCCCAGCGCTCTGAGTTTGCCGGGAGAAAAGAGGAGGGAAAGGCGGATCGGCCGGCGCGCCGCGAACGCCCTGGTGATGATCGTATAGACCCTCATGGCCTCTTTCGTCTGCGCAAGCTCAATCGAGCCGTATTCTCGGCCGTTGATGATGATTTTTTCCATATAAAAACCTTTATCCGTTTCGGCTGGCATTGTACCGAATTCACCCCTTCTTATTGACACGTTCGGAACGAAAAGAATACAATGGTCGTAGAGTACTGAAAAAAGGGGAAAGCATGAAAAAACTGGCAGTATGGTTATTGATCGTCGGAGTTGTGGGAGCAGAAGCTGCTGATCTTAGAATCGCATCGGATTGTTCCCACTCCGAGGAGTCCTTCAATAATTTCAAAGTGAGAGAGATGTCGTTTCGGATGGACAACGGAACCCCTTCGGTACGGGTCTACGCCCGCAACAGCGAAAAGAAAGCAAAAGTGCGCTGGAACCCCATGGAATGGACCCGTAAGCAGCAGCTGACCGACATCAAGTCAGAACTTCCCGCCGACGTCGTGATCCGATTCGAAAAAAATCAAGCTCTCGAAGCCCTGAACTTTTATTCGGCATTGTCGTCCTTGTTCCATGACAAGAAAATCGATGTCATCCGGATTTGCGGTGGTGAGGTCGATACCCGAGATGATGAAGAGATTTCGCTGAAAATGAAGTGGGGTCAAGAAGGGTCTATCCGTTTTTGGTAGATGACGGGGCTAGAACAGCCTCCACGGTTCATTCCACACGTTAAGCTGCCCTTGACATTCGGCGCTCATAAACCGCTCCCCCTCATCGGGAGGGACTGCAAAGTGAAACTCCTCCCCCTCCAGAGAAAAACGGAGCGCATACGCGTGCAGATACCCCCGGTCCTCTTTACGCGCTTCATCGCATGCCGCGTAGCGCTCGTCTCCGGCGATCGGGGAGCCGAGACTTTTTAACGCGACGCGGATCTGGTGAGTCTTGCCCGTATGGGGTTTGATCAGGAAAAAGCGCTCGTGGGTTCGGAGTGCGCAGCTGATGAATTGGGTGATCGCGGGGTTCTCCATGGTGACAAGAAGTTTGTAGTCCCCACGCCGTGCTTTGGCCATGTCCCCTTTGATCCATCCCTGCTTCTTTTTCGGTTTGCGCAGGCTGATGGCGAGGTAGTATTTCTCGATTGCGCGCGTTTCAAACATCTCTCCGAACTGCGCGGCGGTTTCGGCGTCCTTGGCGAGGATCACGAGCCCGGAGGTCATTTTGTCGAGGCGGTGGACGGGTAAAAGAGATTGGCCTAGCTGTTCTGAGACCCGCACGACGAACCCGGCCTCCTCTTCGGAGTGGAAATTGACCCCACCGGCCTTGAGGGCGACGACGAAGCGGTCGTTTTCATGGACGATGCGGACGGCAGGACGATGCGTTTCCAAACGGTTTTTCGCTCCGAAAATAGTATGTGCCATTGTACCGATATTAACATACGGTTTGCATTGCACGGCGTACAAAAGTGCTACAATGGCAGGAACGCGAGGTTTAATTTATAAGGTTTCCAAATAGTTTAAGGGGGGGAACGATGAAAAAAGATATCGTCTGCGGGATGGAAGTCTTTGAATCCACCCCCTATCAAGCCGAAGCGGACGGAACGCATTACTATTTTTGCTCCGAATCGTGCCGCATCAAATTCACCGAGCATCCGGAAAACTATCTGCACAGTTCTCCACACCCCACCGCCTGTCCCGATAACAGCTGCACGATCGACCGTGCGATCTATACCTGCCCCATGCATCCAGAAATCGAGCAGGAAGGGCCCGGAACGTGCCCAAAATGCGGTATGGCGCTGGAACCCAAAGAGATACGCCTTGATGAAAAGAACGACGAGATAGACGATCTGACGCGCCGCCTGTGGGTGAGTGCTGCTCTAGCACTGGTGGTGTTCATCAGCGCGATGGGGTCGGAAATGTGGCCGGAAGCGTTCAGGATAATCATCGATCCCAAACACCGTCAGTGGTGTGAACTGATTCTCTCCACACCCGTCGTATGGTGGGGCGGGTGGAGCTTCTTTATCCGCGGCGCCCGGTCGCTCCACACCCGCAATCTGAACATGTTTACCCTCATTTCGATGGGGATCGCTACGGCATGGATTTACAGTTTCGCAGCGGTGATATTTCCCGGCATCTTCCCTTCCCACATGCGGATGCACGGGGTGATCCCCGTCTATTTCGAAGCCGCGGCGGTGATCACGGCGCTGGTGCTGCTGGGGCAGGTGCTCGAAGCACGCGCCCGCAGCCGCACCAACGAGGCGATCCGGCTGCTGCTCGCTCTGGCGCCGACGACGGCCCGGATCGTACGGGAGGGGGGGAGCGAAGAAGAGATCGATCTGCGGATGGTACAGCGTGGAGACCGTCTGCGCGTCCGCCCCGGTGAGAAGATACCCGTGGACGGTGTCGTGGAGGAGGGGGAGAGCTACGTCGATGAGTCGATGATAAGCGGCGAGCCGATCCCCGTCTCCAAAAAAAGTGGAGAGCGAGTGACAGGCTCGACACTCAACGGCAACGGCAGTTTCGTCCTGCGTGCCGAAAAAGTGGGAGCCGAGACGCTCCTCTCCCAGATCGTCGCGATGGTGTCGCAGGCGCAGCGTTCCCGCGCCCCGATCCAGAACGTCGCCGACGCCGTGGCAGGGGTTTTCGTCCCCGCCGTCGTCGTCACCGCGCTTGTCGCGTTCGTCGTCTGGTACCTGTGGGGACCGGAACCCCCGCTCGCGTACGCGGTGATCAATGCGGTGGCCGTCCTCATCATCGCGTGCCCCTGCGCGCTGGGGCTGGCGACCCCCATATCGATCATGGTGGGAACCGGGAAGGGGGCCACCAACGGCGTCCTGATCAAAAACGCCGAAGCGCTGGAGACGATGGAAAAGGTCGATACCCTCGTCATCGACAAAACGGGAACCCTCACCGAGGGGAAACCGCAGCTCGTGACCCTCATCGTCCGGGAGGGGAGGGAGGAGAACGACATCCTGCGTCTGGCGGCCTCGCTGGAGCGCTCCAGCGAACACCCGCTCGCCGAAGCGGTGGTGAGAGGGGCGCAGGCGCGTTTGATCGAACTGCTCACGCCACAGCGTTTCGAATCGCTCACGGGCGAGGGGGTTATCGGTAGCGTGGGCGGGCGAAGCGTGGCAGTCGGAAACCTCAGGCTGCTGGAACGGCTGGGGATCGATCCGCTCGATTGGGTCGCAGCGGCGGATCGTCTGCGCACGGAGGGGCAGAGCGTGATGTATATCGCGATTGACGCCCGTGCGGCCGGCATCGTCGGAGTCGCCGATCCGATCAAGGAGAGCACCCCCGAAGCTATCCGGGCGTTGCATGATGAAGGGATACACATCGTGATGCTGAGTGGAGACAGCCGCATCACGGCCGAAGCGGTTGCCGCAAGATTGCAGATCGAGAGGGTGGAGGCCGAAGTGCTCCCGCAGGACAAAGCGCGCATCATCGCACAGCTTCAGCGCGAGGGGCACACCGTCGCGATGGCAGGAGACGGGATCAACGACGCCCCCGCCCTCGCGCAGGCGCATGTAGGGATCGCTATGGGGACTGGAGCGGACGTCGCGATGGAGAGTGCGGGAATCACCCTCGTGCGGGGCGACCTGCGCGGCATCGTGCGCGCCCGCCGCCTCAGCCGTGAGACGATGCGCAACATCCGCCAAAACCTCTTTTTCGCCTTCGTCTACAACACCGCGGGGATTCCGATCGCGGCGGGGGTCCTCTACCCCTATTTCGGGCTGCTCCTTTCCCCCATGATCGCCGCCGCCGCGATGAGTTTCAGCTCGGTGTCGGTGATTGTGAATGCGCTGAGATTGAGGGGGCTTAAACTCTGAGGTGTCAAAATGCAAATATTTCGGCGATATGCAAAAAAACCGATATAATGACAGAAAGCTGTCACACAAGGAAGCCCAATGCAAGCCCTGAACTACACCACGGCGCGAAACTCCCTGAAGTCGATTATCGATGAGGTGTGCGAGAACAATGAAGAGGTGATCGTCACGACTAAAAACGACAAGAGCGTTGTCATCATGTCGCTGGACGAATACAACCGCACCCACGCACAGCTCAAACGTGAACTCCGTGAAGCAAAAGAGCAGATCGAGAGGGGCGAATACATGGGGATCGACGAGGCATTTGATCGGGTGATCGCCAAATATGCGGATTGATTTCTCGCCCAAGGCACAAGCACGCCTCGAAACGATCGCCGAATACATCTACAACCAAACGAAGTCCAAGAGGCTTACCCGTGAATATTTGCAAAAGATGCGGGAGTTTATCGTTACTACCCTCAGCGCTTTCCCCTATGCAGGGCGCAGTTGTGAGGAGCTGATCAGCGGTTCGCGCAAGCTCGTTTATCAGGGGTATTCGATTATCTATACTGTAGAAAAAGATCAGATTTGGATATTGAGTCTCTATCGGGAAAACCTGCCATGACTCCCATCACCGACACCATGGACGTATTCGCCGAAAAGTTCGAAAACGTTGATTTGCACGGCAAAAAGATCACCAAAGCCGAATTCGATGACTGCACGTTTGTCTCCTGCGATTTTAGCGAGACCTTTTTTTCTTCCTGCAAATTTACCGAATGCCGTTTCGAAAACTGTAATCTGAGCCTGATGAAACTCACTAGCACTAAAATGAGTGATGTCGAGTTTGTCTCGTGCAAAATGATCGGGATCGATTGGACGATGGCGGATTGGAAGAGCCTCCTCAATGCCGATCCGATCCGTTTTCGCGAGTGTATCCTCAACGACAGCAACTTTTTCGGGCTGAATATAGAGGGACTTGTTATGAAAGAGTGTCGAGCCAAAGAGGTCGATTTTCGCAACGGGACGTTTCAAGAAGCCGATTTTAGCGGGAGCGATTTCAAGGGGGCACTGTTCGGCAATACGCACCTCGAAGAGGCCAACTTTACCGACACGAGCAACACGATGATCGATGTACGCTCCAATCACCTCAAGGGGGCGCTTTTCAACCGCTATGAGGCGCTGTTTCTCCTCGAATCGATGGGGATCGTACTAGTTGATTAGTAATTAACTTTCTCCCGTATCCGAAAGATACGGGTAGCTTTAGGGGGTTGTAGGGACATTTGTCCCTGCCACTTTATGGGCTTTGCCTAGAAAGTGAATAACATCAATTAGTAGTAGAGAGACTCTTTGTCGATGAGGCGGTATTCCCCCGCCTTCAAATCCCGCAGCGTCAATGCTCCGAACGTCGAACGGTGCAAAGAGACGACATGGTTCCCCACCGCCGCGAACATCCGCCGCACCTGATGGTAGCGCCCTTCGGTGATCTCCAGTGTGACGTGTGTCTCGTCGATGATCGTGAGTTTGGCGGGGAGACAGGGGGTTTTTTCGCCGTTCAGCATCAGCGTTCCCGAGGCGAAAATCTCCCCTTCATCGCCTCTCAACGCTCTATCAAGCGTCGCTTCGTAGATTTTGGCGACATGATGGCGGGGGGAGGTGAGGCGGTGGAGCAGTGCGCCGTCGTCGGTGAGCAGCAGCAGGCCGCTCGTCTCCTTGTCCAGCCGCCCGACGGTCGAGATTTTCGGGTCGCGCCGACGCCACCGCTCGGGCAGCAGGTCATAGACGAGTTTCCCCTCGCCGTCGTCGTGGGAGCAGACGAGGCCGGGCGGCTTGTGCATCAGGATGACGATCCCCTGCGGGGGATCGAGGCTCTCGCCGTCGAAACGGATCTCCTCGTGGGCGACTTTCGTATCGGGTTTGAGGGGGAGATTGCCGGTGTGGGTGACGACCCCCTCTTTGAGGAGTACGGCGACTTCTCTGCGGCTGCAATAGCCCAGAGAGGAGAGGAGTTTGTCGAGGCGGACTTTAGAGCTCGGCAAGTTTCGCCTCGTATTCGGCCTCGATCCGTGCGATCTCGTCGCTGGCAATTTCGAGCTTTTCGAAGAGCTCCTCGATTTTTTTCTCATCTTCGCCGACGCTTTTCGAGAGTTCGAGAAGCTTGGACGTTTCCCCCTGGTTGGAATAGGTCGTTAGGAGCTCATGGGATGTTTTGAGTTTTTCTTCGAGCTGCATGATCGTGTTTTCACACTTTTCGGCCTCTTTTTTCAGCGGGCTGAGGAGTTTGGAACGCTCCTGCACGAGGGCGGCGCGCTGCTGTTTGGACTCTTTTTTGTTAGTGTTGGGGGTGCTTTTGGCCGGTTTTGGGACATCGCTGATCTCTTCGTCCCAGCCGATTTTTTCCAGAAACTCGTCGTATCCGCCGTCGAAAAACTCCGCATTCCCCTCGCGGAAGATGATGAGCTGATCGGCCAGCTCGCGCAGCAGCATCTCCGAGTGGGTGACGATGACGACCGAGCCTTCGAATCGCTTCAGCGCATCGCACAGCGAATCGATCGACTGCATGTCGAGGTGGTTGGTCGGTTCATCCAGAAAGAGGAGATTGGCCGGAGTGGCGATGATTTTGCCGAGCATTACGCGGCTGCGTTCGCCTCCGCTGAGGATGCTGATCTTTTTGTCGGCGTCGTCGCCGCTGAACATCATCGTCCCGCAGATGCCGCGGATGCGGACGTTGGGCAGCGTGTTGTCGGCGCTTTGGATCTCTTCGGTGATCGTGCGGTTTTTGTCGAGGCGGTCGATGTTGGTCTGGCCGAAGTGGGCGATGGCGGTGGAGGGGTGAAACGCCAACTCCCCCTGCGGTGTTAAAACCCCCGCCAGGGTGTTGAGCAGCGTCGATTTTCCCTTGCCGTTTTTCCCGATGATCGCTAGGCACTTTTTCGTCTCCAGGGCAAACGAGAGGTCACGAAACAGCGGTTCGTCCGCTTTGTACCCGAACGAGAGATTTTTGGCCTGCAGGATGATCTTCGCGGGGGTAGGGGAATAGGAGAACGAAAACGAGAGGTCGCGTTCCCCCTCCAGATTCTCCATCACTCCCATTTTGTCCAGCTCTTTTTGCTTGGATTGCGCCATCACCGCCGTCGAGGCGCGCGCTTTGTTGCGGGCGACGAAATCTTCGAGTTCGGCACGTTTTTTGTCATGGTTGGCTTTGGTCTTCTCATACAGCTCGTCTTCCTGCGCCATCAGCTCGTAGTACTTGTGGGTGTTCCCCTTGATGATACTGATATTTCGGCGGCGCAGCCCCATCGTGTGGGTCGTGACGGAGTCCATGAAATCGCGGTCGTGGGTGATGAGGATCACTTCCCCCTCGAACGCTCGGATGAAGCCGGCCAGCCACCGGAGCGAGACGATGTCGAGGTAGTTGGTAGGCTCGTCGAGGAGCAGTAGGTTCGGCTCGGTGACGAGGAGCTTGACGAGGTTGAGGCGGATCTGGTATCCCCCCGAGAAACTGAGCGGGTCTTTGTCGAGGTCCTCTTGGCTGAATCCCAGACCGAAGAGGATTTTTTCGACGCGGTACACTTCGTGTTCCATATCTCCGGAGAGAACGGAGGCGCATTCGTCGCGGACCGTTTTATGGGTGAAATGGAGGTGCTGCCGCAGCGTTCCGATCCGGTAGTTTTTGGGGATGATGACCTCGCCGGAGTCGTAGGGTTCTTCGCCGAGGATGATCTTGAACAGGGTCGATTTTCCCGTCCCGTTGCGCCCGACGAATCCGACTTTGTTTCCGGCGTTCAGTTTCAGGGAGAGATCCTCGAAGAGGACCCGGGTGCCGTAGCTTTTGGTGAGGTGGTTGATCTGGATCATGCGGTAAAGACTATTCTTCTATTTTGTGGGGGAGTTTTCCAGGCATCGCCTCTTTGTTGGCCAGGAGATCTTGGACCTGCCGTTTGACCTTGTCGTAACGGAACTGTTCCTTGAACCCCTGTATCCGCCCGCCGGCGGCATTGGGGTGGCCGCCGCCGTTCGCCCATTCGCCTGCCATCATCGCCACGTCGACCTGGTCGTGCCCGCGCAGGCTCATCGTGCCGCGGGTGCTGACGTCGACGATGAAATCGAAATCGGGGAATGCGGTCAGGAAGCCGTTGCCGATGATGGAGGTGTTTCCAAGGCCATAGCTGAGGAAGCCTCTCCACCCCTTGTAATAGATCGTCATGGTCGAGCGTTTGGTCCCCAGCAGCGCAACGATGTGTTTGGTCGAGAGGTTGTCGAGGGTGTCGTCCACGCCGTCTTTGAAAAACTCTTTTTTCATTTTGTGGAGCGCCTCGTCCAGGACGATCGGGGCATTGGGGAGATCGCGCATTTGCGCGGCCTGTTCGAGGAGGGCGAGCTTGTAGGCGCGGTCCTCGTCACCGAACATGACGCGGCTGAGCTCTTTGGCGTCAGAGATGAGGCGCATGCACACTTTGCCGTATTCGAAATCGTCTTTTTCGTCCTGGTGCCACAAATCGACGGCGTTGACGACACTGACGAAGGCTTCGAGCCATCCGCCGCGCTCCAATCCGTAGTTTTCCAGGGCATATTCGTAGACGATTTTGGTAGCGCACCGCTCGGTGTCGAGGAAATACCACGGATACTGTGCCGCCGTGTCCTTCCCGCTGCCGTGATGGTCGAGAAGGGTGATCGTAATCTCCCAGCCGCTTTCGTTGAGACGGTTCACTTCGTTGTTGAGCCAGCGCGCTTCGTCGGGGTAGAGGTTGAGGTCGGTGATGAGGATCGTGGCGGCTTGTTTGCCCTTTTTGATCCGGTCGATGATCTCTTCGAGGCGGTCCATCACTTCGGCGCCGTAGTTGGCGTTGAAACTGATCATCGTATGGGGCGTCTGCGCCATGACGAGCTGGCAGCTGTAGCCGTCGAGATCGATGTGGGAGAGGTGGTAAATGGTTTTTTGCATACGTATCCTATTTGATATCTAAAGTGATCGAGCCTAATACTTCGAATTTCGCATTCGAATCGATTTCGGCGTGGGAGAGGGTGACGACTTCGAGGCTGAAACGTTCGTAAATTTCGGCCAGCGGGCGGCGGAGTTTGGGATCGACGATGATGATGACCGGAGAGACCCCTTTTTGGAGGAGCTCCGCCGCTTTAGAACTCGTCGACTGGATCAGATTGTTGATCTCGCCGACGTTGAGCATGAGCTGTCGGGTACCGTCGCGATCGGACGTTTTTTCGAGCATTTTCTGCTCGCTCATCGTATCGAATGTCAGGAGGCGGATCACCCCGTCCGAGCCGGTGTAGGCCTGGGTGATGATGCGCGAGAGCTTGGCGCGGACATGTTCGGTAATGATGTCGACGTTTTTCGTGTATTCGCTCACGTCGGCCATCGTTTCGAGGATCGTGATCATGTCTTTGAGAGGGACCCTCTCGTGCAGCAGCGCTTTGAATACCCGCTGCACCAGGCCGATGTTGGCCGATTTCAGCAGGTCGTCGACGACGACGGGGTAGTCGTTCTTGATTTTTTCGATCAGCGACTGGGTCTCCTGGCGGGTGAGGAGCTCTTCGGCGTATTTTTTGACCAGTTCGCTCATGTGGGTGGAGATGACGGTGGCGGGATCGACGACGGTGTAGCCGTTGATGATCGCCTCTTCTTTCAGCTCGGGAACGATCCACAAAGCGTCGAGGCCGAATGCGGGCTCTTTGGTCGCTTCGCCCGCTATCGGTGCGACGACCATCCCGCTGTCCATCGCCAGAAAGCGGTCGGGCTGAATGATGCCGTCTCCGATGCTCACCCCTTTGAGGAGGATTTCATACTGGTTCGGTTTGAGGTGGAGGTTGTCGCGGATACGCACCTGCGGCATCAAAAATCCGAAATCGGAGGCGATTTTACGCCGCATGGAGCGGATACGCTCCAACAGGTCGCCACCCTGGGCGCTGTCGGCGAGACGGATGAGCTGATAGCCCAGGGTGAGTTCGAGCATCTCGATTTTGAGGATGTCTTCGAGGGCGGCCTCCTCTTCTTTGGCGATCTCTTCGTTGGTTTTTTTGCGCGGCGCGGCGGGAGCGGCTCCCTCGCCTGCGGGGGCTCCGGGGGCTCCTTTACGCGGCGGCGCTACGGTGAGGACGAGGTCCCCTTTTTCATACTTGTACAGGGCGTACCCCAGAGCAAGGAAGACAATGCCGACAAACCCGAGTGAGAGGGCCGGAAGCCCGGGAACCATGGCAAACAGGACCATGATGAATCCGACGATCAGCATGACGCGGGCATTCCCCATCAGCTGCTTGATGCTCCCCTCGGCGAAGTTTCCTTCGTCGTTGGAGGCGCGGGTGATCATGATACCCGTTGCGGTGGAGATGATGAGGGCCGGAATCTGCGACACAAGGCCGTCCCCGATTGTGAGGAGGGTATAGGTCTGAGCGCTGGCGGCAACGTCGAGATCGAACTGGAAAATCCCGATCAGAAAGCCCCCGATGATGTTGATCAGGGTGATGATGATCCCCGCAACCGCGTCCCCTTTGATGAACTTGCTCGAACCGTCCATCGCCCCGTAGAAATTGGCGTCCTGCAAAATCTCTGCACGGCGCCGTTTGGCTTCGGCTTCGTCGATGAGACCGCTGTTGAGGTCGGCATCGATCGCCATCTGCTTTCCGGGCATCGCATCGAGGGTGAAGCGGGCCGCTACTTCGGCGACGCGCCCCGAACCTTTGGTGATGACCATGAAATTGACCAAAACGAGGATGCTGAAAACGATGATCCCGATGACGTAGTTTCCGCCGACGACGAAATTTCCGAAACTGGTGATGATGTCACTGACCGCATCGGGTCCTTCATGGCCGTGGCTCAAAATCATCCGCGTCGTGGCGATGTTGAGCGACAGACGGAAGAGGGTGATGACCAGCAGCAGGGTGGGAAAAGTCGTCAGGTCGGTCGGTTTTGGGATGTAGAGCGAAATCAGCAAAATCAGGACCGACAGGGAGATAACGACCGCCAGCATCAGATCGAGTATGCTGCTGGGGAGGGGGACGATAATGATCGCCAGGATCGCCATGACAAATACGACGACGCTCAGATCGCGCGAAGCGAAAAGGGTGGAGAGAACGGTTTTGACGTCGGGAGTTTTGTTTTTCGCTTTAGCCAAGAATCACTCTTCCATAATGGCTTCGAGGGTCAGAGTCCCCAAAAAACCGTCCACTTTATTCTGCAGCCGGTTCAGAAACGGCCAGAGGGTACAGCTGGTCGCTTTGTTCGAGGGGCAGTCGTCCTGGGAAGGGGAACAGCTGAAGACGGCGGGGCTTTTCCCCTCCGCTGCCTCCATCACTTCGAGCATTGTGATGTCGCTGCTTTTTTTGGCCAGTTCGAATCCTCCGTTGACCCCTTTGTAGGAGTTGAGGATCCCCTTGCGCGCAAGTGCCTGGAGAATTTTGGCCAAAAAACTTTTGGAGATATCGAGTTCTCTGGAGAGGGTGTCCGCATCGAGGGGATGCTGCGCCTTTGCCAGTACGATAAGCGACAGAAGAGCGTATTCACTGGCACGGGTCATCAGCATCGGCATGTTCCTCTTGAACTGTATTTGAAGGGTATTATAGCCAAAAATGATTAGAGGATGTTTTTACCGCAAAAAGGGAAATATTCGGGTATAATTCCGACCCTGCTTGAAGAATTGTCTTACAAGTAAAATTTTATACCCATCAGGAGGCTATTATGGCTTTGGATACGGCGAAAAAAACGCAGATTATCTCACAATTCCAGAAAAAAGAAGGTGATACCGGTTCTAGCGAAGTGCAAATCGCTCTTCTCTCTACTCGTATCGCTGGGCTCACTGAGCACCTCAAAACATTCAAAAAAGACCACAGCTCACGTCTTGGACTTTTGAAACTTGTTGGTCAACGCCGCCGTTTGATGCGTTATTTGAAACGCACGAACAAAGAGAGCTACAACAAGCTGATCGCAGAACTCGGAATCCGCGACAACATCTAAGTTTTTCTTCGACTCTCCCCGTCCGGGGAGAACCTTCCTTTCTCTTCCAGACTAGTTTGCTTCCATCAAAAAATCCAATTCATACATCGTGATGATAATGTTCCAGCGTCCGTTGGTATTCTTCGTACACCTGCCGGGGCGAGAGTGGACCTCTGTACATTCTGAGAATCTGCCGTACAAAATCGATCGGGTATTCTATCGAGAGGCCGGTGTTGCGCGCATAGATTTTGGCTAGGGTTTCGTACATCCCCTCGTAAATCTCCGGTTCTTCGGTTTTGAGACGTTGAAGATTTTCGTCGGCCTGAATCAGTTTCGCGTCGTTGAACTCGCCCCGCTCATGGATCGTTTTGCGCACGTCGACGTACTCTTTGAGGCTTTTACGGTTGAGGATGTAATCGGTGAAGATTTCGATGAGAGACATGGCTGCTCCTTGAACAATATTGTTCAACCATTGTACTTTTCTAGTGTAGCAACAGTATAGCGAAGATGCCGCTATACGTGTTTTATAGATAAGAGAAGATTATTCGATTCCGAAAATCTTTTTTGCCCGCTCCAGATCCTCGACCGTATCGATCCCGAATCCGGTGCTCTCGACCTTGACCATCGAGATTTTTTTGCCGTGGTAGAGGGCACGGAGCTGTTCGAGTTTTTCGATGTCCTCCAGCGGCGCTTCCCCCAGGGCACAGAAATCGTGGAGCGACTTTTTCGTAAAGCCGTAGATGCCGATGTGGCCGAAATACGACGCTTCGCCGCTGCGGTCGAAGGGGATCGGGCTGCGGGAAAAATAGATCGCGTTGTGGTTCACGTCGGTGATCACTTTGACGAGATTGGGATCTTGCGCCGATTCGGTGTTGATGGCGTTGTAGCAGCTTGCCATGACGAACGGCTCGTGCGCGGCTTTGAGGAGATTCAGACGCTCGATGAGCCGCGCCAGCACTTCGGTTTCGATGAACGGCTCGTCGGCCTGGACGTTGATGATCAGTTCGTCGCCGGGTACGTCGATAATCTGGGCGCATTCGTTGATCCGGTCGGTGCCGCTTTTGTGGGTCGTGGAGGTGAGGCGCGCTTCGATTCCGTGAGCGGCGCAGATGTCGATGATTTTTTCATCGTCACACGCGACAACGACGCGGTCGATGGATGCAACCCGTTTGGCGGTACGGACGACCATCGGCAGACCGCCGATATCGGCGAGCACTTTTTCGGGGAAACGGGTGGAAGCGAGACGGGCAGGGATGATAATCATGGTGAAACCTGATAAAGTGATATAATTAAGCAATTATATCCCAAAGGGCGAAAGATTGGGTGGTTTGAGTTGGAAAGGGGAATTTATCGTTGAACTATAAACCATCCTATACGATAAGCGAGAAGTCTCTCAATCTCGTCATCGAGATTACCAACCTCATTGCAAAAGTCGATGCAAATCGCAAAAGCGATGTTCAACTGCGAAAAAAGAATCGTATTAAAACGATTGTGGGAACCCTCGCCATTGAGGGGAACACACTGGAAGCCAAACATGTGACGGCTTTGTTGGAGGGTCAAAGGGTTCTAGGCTCCCAAAAAGAGATTCAAGAGGTCAAATCGGCTCTGGATGCGTATGAACAGATGGAGCGCCTTGACCCTTATGCGCTCGATGATCTGCTTAAAGCTCACGGTGTGATGATGAATGCACTTGTCAATGATGCGGGGCATTTTAGGGCGGTAAAGGTCGCGGTAAAAGGCGATGAAATTATCCATGTCGCACCGCCTCCGTCGCAAGTGCCTACCTTGATGGAACAGCTTTTTGGGTGGTTGAAGGATTCGAAGGTCAATCCGCTTATTTCGAGTGCGGTCTTTCATTATGAGTTTGAATTTATACACCCTTTTAGTGACGGTAACGGACGGATGGGACGCTTTTGGCAGACATTGATACTCAGTCACTATCACCCCTCATTTACATTTTTTCCTATTGAAAGTATCATCAAAGAGCGCCAAGAAACCTACTATAAGACACTATCGGCATGCGATGCAGAGGGTGAATGCACACGTTTTATCGAGTTTATGTTGGAGTGTATTTTAGAAGCCGTTGGTTCGGTAATAAGTTCGGAAAAAAGTTCGGAGAACACCGATGAAGCCATTCTCCGATACTTATCGCAACATCCTAAAGCGACGATCCGCACACTTGCCGACGAACTGGGTTTAAGTACCAGAGCCATCGAAAAACAGCTTGCCAACCTCAAAAAAGAGGGGAGATTGCAACGTATCGGAAGTGCGAGAAAAGGGTCATGGGTGGTGATGTGATGAGAAATATTCAAGCTTTGCTTCAAAGTAATGGCATAACAATAGTGGAGATAGATAAAAAAATAGCAAAATTTACCCATAGGCCCAAACCTATGTTAAAAAAACAACAAATTTTACACATTACACAAAAAGGTATCTGAATGCTCCTTTACCAGCCCGACGAGGGGTATTGCTACAACAGCGATTCGATCTTTCTGTACGGGTTTATTTCCCGTTTCGCGCCGAAGGGAAAAACGCTCGATGTCGGGGCGGGATGCGGTATCGTGGGGCTGCTGGTCGCGCGCGATTTTCCTGCCGTTACTCTCGAAGCCGTAGAAAAACAGAGCGTATATGCCCAGTTCGCCCGCCGAAACGCGCAGATCAACAGTATCGCCTACACCCTGTATGAGGGGGATTTCCTGGAATTCGGCCCTCACGGGACGTACGACTGGATCGTCTCGAACCCGCCGTTTTACCATGAGGGGGTGTCGCGTTCGGAGCACCCGATGCTCCATCAGGCCCGCTACAATGTCCATCTCCCTATCGAGGCGTTTGTCTCGAAAATCTCGAAACTTCTCAAGTCAAGCGGCGAAGCGGCGATCTGTTACGATGCGCGTCAGTTCGTGCAGCTGTGCAGTGCGTGCGAGAGTTCAGGATTAAGAGTCGTTGATGTACAATTCGTCCATTCCAAAGAGGATCGTCCCAGCACGCTGGTGATGCTCCATCTGAAAAAAAACAGCAAGTCGCTTCTGAACGTGTTGCCTCCTATGATCACGTTCAAGGAAGAACGTTATACCCCTGCGGTGCAGGCCATCTACGATAAAGCAAAGGCGCACAGTATCAAATGTCCGATTTAATGATTCGTGAAGGTTTTTCGTATGCGTTTGACCCCTCTGCCTGCGCCTCATGCGGCGGCAACTGCTGCACGGGGGAGAGCGGCAATATCTTCGTCTCCGTGACCGAAATCGCGGCCATCGCAAAGCTGCTCGACATGGAGGAGGGGGAGTTTCGGCGTACCTATCTGCGCAAAGAGGGGTATCGCTATTCGCTCAAAGAGGTCAAAGTGAACGGGTCATACGACTGCGTGTTTTTTAACCGTTCACTAAACGGGTGTAGTATTTACACAGCACGTCCCCTGCAGTGCCGGACGTTTCCCTTCTGGGATTATTTCCGTCACCGCATCGACGAGCTGAAAGCCGAATGCCCGGGGATTATCCATGACTAAGTCTGCACTTCTTTTTGCTCTGTTTTTGACGGCTGTATACGCAAAACCGGCCCCGGGTCCCAATGTTTTCGAAGACACTTTTTCGCTCTACGCGCTCGATGCACAGGTGCACCAAAAATACCATCTTGCGTCAGGATTTTTTACCGAACTTTACAAAGAGACGTCCAACAAAGAGTACCTTTACCAATCGCTTCGGATGCTGGAACAGGCGAATGACCTCAAAGCGCTTGCCAAAGAGACTGACAAGGCATTGAAAGAAACGCCCGAGGATGTGATCCTCAAACGCTTCTCCGTCATTGTACTGCTAAAAGAGGGGAACTTCGCGCAGGCATCCCAAAAAGCGCTCCTTATGTCCCAAAACAGCCAGAAGGCCGCCGACCATCTCCTCTACGCCGAATCGCGCTTGAAACTCTCCGATTACGAAGGGGCGGTGGGAGCGCTCAAAAAAGCGTACGCACTGGATTATGACGAAACGACGGCGGAGCGGATCGCTCTGATAGAGTATGCCCATCTGGGGAAAAAAAACGAGGCGATCAAGTTTCTAAAAGAGCACATCGGGGCGCACGGCAACAGCATCGTGATCGGCAGACGCCTTGCCAGCCTGTACGCCGACAGCGGCGCGCTGAGTGATGCGGCGTCGCTGTACGAACAGACCTATGAGGGATTCGGCGATCCCGTTCTCGCGGGGGAAGCGGCCAAGATTTATCTGTACCAGCAGGATTTTGTGAAACTGACGGCATTGCTCGAAAAGTCGCACATCAATGAGCCTCTGTTGCTGGATCTGTATGTCAAAGAAAAACAGTTCAACAAAGCCTCGGAACTGGCGCTCAAGGTGTATGAACAAGAAGACAATCCCCTCTACCTGGCCCAAAGCGCCGTCTACAAATATGAAGGTTCGGCGAACCGGAACGATCCGGCGCTGATTTCAGACGTCGTCGAGAAGCTCAAAAAAGCGCTCGAAGACATCGACGAGCCGTTGTTCCTGAATTATCTCGGGTATCTGATGATCGATCATGACGTCAATGTCAGCGAGGGGATGGGATATGTCCGCCGCGCCCTGGAAAAAGAGCCGGAATCACCGTTTTACATCGATTCGCTGGCATGGGGGCATTACAAACAAAACGATTGCGCCGAAGCGCTCCGCCTCATCAAACAGGTCGAATCGATGATCGGGAGCGACGAGCAGGAAGTCAAAGACCACCTCAAAGCGATCGAGCAGTGCAAAATCAAAAGATGAGAATGGATACAATTACGCTTATAAAAGAGGTGTAACATGATCAAAGAAGAGATTCTAGACTTTTTAAAAGCACACCGCGAAGAATTTAAAACCAAATATCAGATTTCCAAAATGGCTCTGTTCGGCTCTTATGCACGTGGAGAAAACAGAGAGGGCAGCGACGTCGATATCGCTATCGAGACACAGCTGAGCGATTATTTCACTCTTTATGATTTCAAAGAGACATTGGAAAACCATTTGCATACGAAAGTCGATGTTGTCCGTCTGCGTGAAAAAATGAACCCGATCCTGAAAAAAAGAATTTTGATGGATGCCATTTATGTATGATCGCAGTTTGGTTATCGAAATACTCGATCAAATCATCGATGCGATTGATACGGTGCAGGAACGGTGTGCATACGCGCAGCGCGTGGACGATTTTATCGAAACGAAAGAAGGGCAGGAAAAGCTCGATAGTATCTGTATGAAGTTGATTGCGGTGGGGGAGAGCCTTAAAAATATCGATAAAATTACGGAGAATTCCCTTTTGCCGAGGTATCCTCAAATCGAATGGAAAAAGATCAAAGGGATTCGCGATTTTATCAGCCACCATTATTTTGATTTGGATGCGGAAGTGATTTATGGAATTTGTCAAAAACATATTCCTGAGCTCTTGAATGTTCTCAAAGAAATTAAAAACGATTTATCAAAAGGAAACCAATGATTTTAGACGACATCATCAAAAAAACCAAAGAGGATCTCAAAGAGCGGGAAGCGAAGTTCAGCATGGAGTGGCTGGGCCGATCGCTGGCGTTCAACGCCCGCGCGCCGCGCGATGTCCGCCCCTTTTTGACCTCTACCCCCGAAGAACCCTACCGGATCATCTCCGAGGTGAAAAAGGCCAGCCCTTCAAAAGGGGTGATCCGTGAGGATTTCGATCCTGTCGCGATCGCACAGGCGTATGAGAGGGGGGGCGCGAACGCCATCTCGATCCTGACCGAACCCCATTTTTTCCAGGGGAACCTCGACTACCTCGCCGAGATCCGCCGCTATGTCAGTATCCCCCTGCTGCGCAAGGACTTCATCGTCTCCAAATACCAGCTCCTCGAAGCGCTCGTGTACGGGGCCGATTTCGTCCTCCTCATCGCGGCCGCGCTCTCCAAAAACGAGCTCAAGGAGCTCCTGAACTACACCCGCCACCTCGGGATGGAAGCGCTCGTCGAGATCCATGACAAGGCCGAGCTGACCAAAGCGATCTATGCGGGTGCCGACATCATCGGGATCAACCACCGCAACCTCCAGACGTTCGAGATGAACATGAACCTCTCGTATGACCTGATTCCCCTGATCCCCAACGGAAAGATCATCGTCGCCGAAAGCGGCATCTACGAGCACGGCCAGCTGGAAGATCTGAACAAGGCGGGCGTCGACGCGTTCCTCGTCGGCGAATCGCTGATGCGTCAGGACGATGTTGAAACGGCGCTGCGCACTCTGAAAAACGGATAAAATAAAAAGAAAAAGTTATATCGTATTTTTAAGTAACCTGAAGTTATAATTTTTGCCAATAGACATAACAGCAAGGTTTTTCCGGGTATGAAAAAGTATACGACGTATAAGCGTTTGATCGCGAAAACGGTCATCATTTCGTTGGCGACAAGTTTAGCGGTAGCGTTTTTGTACGGCGTCTACATCAAACAGCGGGCTATTGACGAGCTGGCGCGGGTCGATGCGCGCAAAACGAGCCGGATGGCGTTCGAGGCGCTCTATTCGGCCATGGAAAAAGGGTGGAGCAAAGAAGAGCTGGACGCGATCATCCTCCGGTTGAACAAAGTCGAGCCCAACATGCGGGTCAATGCCTACCGCAGCCCCATCGTCGCCGAGCTGTTCGGCGACCGCGAGCAGGACCAGTATGCCCGGAAACACGATTCGTTTGTCGCCAAGGCGATGAAAGGGGAGGAGATCCTGACCGGGGACGAAGAGATCCGCTACCTCTATCCGATCGTCGTCAACCAGGAGTGCATCAGCTGCCACACCAACGCAAAAGTCGGGGACATCAACGGCGTCATCGACGTCCGCTTCCCCGTAGCGAACCTCAAAATCTCTCTCACGACGATGGTCAATTCGTTCATTGTCTTTTTTGTCGTTTTCACGATCCTGATTTTCGCGGTTCTTTATGTGCGTCTCAATTCGATGCTCGTTCAGCCGCTCAAACAGTTCATCGGAATGATCCAGGAGATCATCAACAAAAACGACATGGCCAAGAGGGTGAGCCTCAAGACCAAGATTCTTGAAGTGAAAAACATCGAAAGCTATGTCAACAAAATGCTCGATTCGATTCAGGATTATTACGAAAAGCTTCAGGAGCTCTCGGACAGGGACTATCTTACGGGGCTCTACAACCGTCGCAAATTCGAAGAGTTTCTCTCCTACGAAATCAAACGCTCAGTCCGTCACAAGGACAAATTCACCCTTTTGATGATCGATCTGGACAATTTCAAATACGTCAACGATACCTACGGCCACGCGGCGGGGGACCTGGTTCTCAAAGAAGTGACGGAGATCTTCGGATCGAACCTGCGCAATGCCGACATTCTGGCCCGTCTGGGGGGGGATGAGTTTGCCGTTATCCTTCCGCAGACGGCATACGATGAGGGATTTGCCGTTGTCGAAAAACTCCGCGAACGTCTGGAGGGGACCCCCATATCGCTGATGTTCGAGCAGATTACCCTGACGGCAAGTTTCGGGGTCGCCGAATACCCTGAACAGGGGGAGAGCATCGAATCGCTCCTGACAGGGTCGGATCTGGCCATGTACAAAGCCAAACGGGCCGGAAAAAACACGATCGCCCGTGCCGATCAGAGCGATCAGGAGATGGCAACCGAAATCCAGAAAAAAGGGGAATTCCTCCGCCGGGCGATCGATGAAGACCGCGTCGAGCCCTTCGTTCAGCCGATTTACGACATCAAGAGCGGGGAGTTGTTCGGGTATGAAGTGCTGGCGCGGATCCGCGAAGGGGATCGGTACATGGCGGCCGGGCAGTTTATCGAAGTGGCCGAGAGGCTTGGGCTGGCGTGCAGGATCGACAACATCGTCCTGACCAAAGGGCTCAAAGTACGCGAAGAGCTCGGGCTGTGGGACGTACAGTTCTTTTTCAACCTGGCGACGAACAGCCTCTTCAGCGGCAATTATGTCGACCTGATCGAATCGCACTATTCCCGCCATCCGGAGCAGAAAAAAGAGGGGATCACGATCGAGATTCTGGAACGCGAAGCGATCCACAACGTCAAGGCGCTGATGGACATTATCGAGGAGATGAAGAAGGTCGGGATTATGTTCGCCCTGGACGATTTCGGTTCAGGGTTCTCGTCGTTCGTCTATCTGAAATATTTCGATACCGAATACATCAAGATCGATGGTGAATTCGTCAAAAACATTACGGTCAACGACAAAGACCGTATCTTCGTCAAACACATCAATGACATCGCGCAGGAATTCGGCAAGAAAACGATCGCCGAATACGTAGAGGATGAAGAGACGCTTGAAGTCCTCAGGGAGATCGGCGTCGATTACGCGCAGGGGTACCATTATGGCAAGCCCCACCCGCTGGCGTAAAATACGCTTCGGGAATTCCCCGAAGCCGCGGAATTTAGCCTAGAATCTTTTTAGCGCATTCGTTGATCCGTTTGCCGTCCGCCTGTGTTCCGAGGGTTTTCGACGCAGCTCCCATCACTTTTCCGATCTCTTTCATCGATGTCGCTCCGACCTGGGCGATGATGTCGCGCAGTGCGCTCTCGAGTTCCTCGTCGGAGAGCTGTTGGGGAAGATAGGCTTCAAAAACGGCCGCTTCGGAAGCCTCTTTTTCATAGAGGTCTTCGCGTCCCGCTTCGCGGTACTGTACCATCGCTTCGTTGCGCTGTTTTACCTGTTTCTGGATGATTTTGATCACGTCGTCGTCGCTTAGCTCGCGGCGCTCGTCGACTTCGATCTGTTTGAAGGCGCTGGAGAGGAGGCGCAAAGCATCCCGTTTTGCATTGTCTTTTTCTTTCATGGCGGTTTTGATATCGTTGTTGATTTGCTCTTTGAGGCTCATATCCATTCCTTGGAACTATTTTTGCTTAATTATATCAAAACAAGCTGACAGGATTCTCCCGCATGCGTACAGTAGCCCATTTTTCGTTCATAACCGCCATTTTGCTTTTCAGCGGCTGCACGGCACGTCTGACCGAGCCGGAGATGACCTTCACCCCTCCCAAATACGTCGAAGAGATGCCCTCGCGCGAAGAGGAGGGGAGTTTCACCTCACGCGGAAGCCTGTTTGGGCAGGGGGACAGCCCACTTTTCTCAGACCACAAGGCGATGCATGTCAACGACATCGTAACCGTCGTCATCTCGGAAAAAGCGACCAGCTCGAACAAAGCGAACAAAGCGCTGGCTGAGTCGGACAATCTGGGGCTCAACGGCGGAGTGTTCAGTTCTGTCGGCGGGAATTCGATCGTCAACAAGGCGGTTGACAAACTCAACGGAGTGGCCAATATCGGGTTCAGCGCGGGATCGAGTTCTGATTACGCGGGGTCAGGATCATCGACGAAAGATGCGTCGTTTACCACGACGGTGTCGGCACGGATCGTGAAGGTGATGGCAAACGGCAACTATTTTATCACCGGACGGCGCGAGATCATGGTGGATGACCAGAAGCAGACGATACAGATCAGCGGGGTGATCCGCCCCTACGACATCGACCAGAACAACCAGATCAATTCGGCCAAAATCTCCGACGCCAAGATTATGTACGCCAACGAAGGGGACATCGACCGCTCCGTCAACCAGGGATGGGGAAGCAAGATCGTCGGAGCCGTCTGGCCGTTCTAAAACCTGCAAGAGAGAAAAAGTCGATTGTTTCTCCCGCATCCGGAAGATCCGGGCAGCTTCAGGGGACATCTGTCCCCGCCGCTTTGGGGACTTGGTTCCCAAAGTGCATAACATGTGAGTCAAATGATCAGCGAATAACCTGCAGCGGGTCGATGTGGGCGTTGCGCTGGGTGACCTGAAACATCAGCTCTTTGGCGACCCGTCCGATGACTGAGCCCTGTTTGAGACGTTTGCCGACCTCGACGGTCGGGGCGATTTTGTCCAGATGGGCATAGATCGTATGGAGCCCGTTGTCGTGTTCGATAATGACGACGTTTTCGAGCATGGCGGTCGGTTTGGCGAGGATTACTTTGCCGTTCAGGACCGCTTTGACCTTGGCATCGTTTTGGGTAGGGCGCAGGGAAACCGATTCGTTGAAGATCTTGATCCCGTAGACCGGATCGGTGTAGGGGCCGAATCTTTTTGTTACGGCATACCCCTCCAGCGGCGCGATGGTCCGCTCTCCCGAATAGCGGCCGACATTGGCGGGACGGTAATCGGCAACGGCCCGTTTGACATCGTTGGGAACCGGTTTCGATCCGGGTTTGGCCGCTGCCGATTTGGCCGGAGCTTTTTTGGGCTTGAGTGATTCGCGTTTGATGATGTTCAGGCTCGCAAGGGTGCTTTGCAGTGAACGCTGCTGCTTGAGGATTTTGTTGAGGGAACGCGTGTACTCTTTTTTCTCTTTTTCGAGAAGGGCGATCGCTTTTTCGTTCTCTTTTTTGGTCTCCAGCACTTTGTTTTTTTGCTGATCGATGATCGCGATCGATTGTTTCAGTACGGTGGTCTGGGAGGAGAGGCCGGCGATCTTTTCGGCATTTTCGGTAAAAAGTGCATTGAGCTCTTTGATCTCGCCGTTGATCTGCTGGAGGTGCAGTTTCAGCGCCTCCTCGGTGATGATGGCATCGGCCTCTTTGGCCCGGTCGTCATTGATCAGCAGCGAGATGGAGGTGTTGCGGGCGATCGCGAAGACGAGCCGCTGCTCGATATCGTTTTGGGTTTTGACCAGCTGGTTTTGCTGGGTTTCGAGTGTCCTGAGGGCCGCCTTGTTGGACTGGTAGACATTCTCCTTGGACCTGAGCTCTTCGACGAGGGTGCTGAGCTTTTCTTGCTGTACCCCTACAACCTCTTTTTGCTTGAGGATTTTTTGGGCTGTTTGGTTGAGCTTGGCATTGAGGGAGGAGTAGGTCTGTTTGGTTTCGGTCAGTTTTTTCGATGCTGTTTTGATCTTGTCGTCGATGACGGCTCCGCTGAGGGAGAGCGACAGGAGTGAGACGAGTATCAGGGACAAGGGTGATTTCATTTATTCCTCTTCTGTGTTCCCGATGACGATCGTAAGGGTCAATACGATCGATACGCCAAGCGCAATGACCAAGGACCTAACGGCGTCGTCGACGAAATCAAAGAGTTCGATAGAGATACCGACGGTATTGAGCACTTTGTCCATCCAGCCGTATTGGTCGATGAGGAAAAAGGCTGCGCACACTGCGATCGTTGCGATGATCGCATCGACGATGGCCAGACGGAACAGTACGGCAGAACGAAGCCAAACCGGGGCACCGAACAGCGCCATGATGCTCATCCGCTCCGCATGCTGGAACTGCCACAGCCGCATCTCTTTGAAAATGAGCATCGAGGTGACCGCCGCGATCGCGATCGAGAAGATCTGGACGACGTCTTTGAACAGGAGCATCAGTTTGTAGACGGTATCGTGTGTCTGCGCATACCCCTCGACACGCTCGATAGCCGAGTGTTTCTGAAGCCGTTTTTGGAGCTTTTCGATCTCATGGGGAGTCGGGAAGCGGTTCAGATAGAGGCGGTAGAATTTGGGCAGTGTCACTTTGAGAAGGTCAAGATTTTTTTTGCTCATCTCTCCTTTGAGACGTTCCAGGACCTGATCGGTGGCGATGCTCTCACTCCGCTCGATCAGATTGTCGAGGGCTTTGAATTCGGCTTCGCTCATCGTTTTGTTGGCTACGACAATGATCGAATAGTCGTTTTTGAGGCGTTCTTCATAGGCTTTGATCGTCCGGTCGACGGCGACATAGATCTGAACCGAGAACAAAACGGTAAAGAGGGCGACGATCAGGGAGATATGGTTTTTAAGCGATTTCATGGACGGTCCCCATCTCGATGTGAAAATGTTTGTACGGCACATTGATGGACGAAGGGATGTGGTGCGTCACGACGACGATCGTCGTTTTGAGCTGCGCATTGGCCCCTTCCAGCAGGTTCCAGATGACTTCGGAAGAGTATTCGTCCAGATTCCCTGTCGGCTCGTCTGCGAGGATCAGGATCGGATTATGCGCCAGCGCCCGCGCCATGGCAACGCGCTGCTGTTCCCCGCCGCTGAGTTCGGGGGGATATTTCCCGGCCTGATGGATCAGTTTGACATGCCCGAGGAGTTTCTGGACCTGTTCGCCGCTGACGTCTTTGGTGTAGCCCGAGATGATGAGGGGAAGCATCACGTTTTTTTCGATCGTCCACTCTTTGATCAGCTTGTAGTCCTGAAAAACGATCCCGATGTGGCGGCGGAGGAAATTGAGTTTGGAGGTGCTGATTTTGTTCATTTTGACCCCTCCGACGACGAGTTGTCCCCCCTGCGGTTCTATGGCACCGTAGAGCGATTTGAGAAGCGTCGATTTGCCGCTTCCGCTGGCACCGGTGATGAAGACGAAACTTCCCGCATCGATGCTGAACGTCGCTTTGGAGATGATGGTCTCAAAATCCTTGTAGGAGAGGGAGAGGTTGTCGGCACTGATGACTTTATCCATGGAGCAGCTCGTTTAGTAGTTTGTGGGCTTCGAGATTGGCGCGTGAGCGGACAGGCAGGGTCGGAAAGTAGCGGGTACGCCCCTCTTCGACGATCACGTAGGTGTTTTCGGGACGGTCGAAACTCCCCATCGCCAGCCGGATCATCGCCGTTGTTTCACCGATGGTGAAGACACGCTCGACGTGCAGGAATCCCCAGTCGCGCTTATGGGTCTCTGTGCCGATCCGTTGGACCGCTTCGAGGGGTGTCTGGGTCGAAGAAAACGTAAAGTCGCCGGGGATATCGTTCGGCGGACTCATCGTTTCGCAGGTGAAAGTGACATCGTAGATGTTTTTCTCCATCCGCTTCCAGCGGTCTTCGTATTTGCTGCTGATGGCGATGTCGCGGTTCTTGGTCACTTCAAAACGGCTCTTGGCCGGCGTGCTGAAAGTCTCCAGAGCAAAGCGGTAGTACTCCTCGCTGTCGGTACGCAGTTCGAGGGTTCCGCCGGATTTCAGGACGCGGTCGGATTCGTTTAAGAACGCTTCGGAGATGACGCGGCGGTGGGGTTTTTTGTCCCACGGAACGGGAAAATGGACGTAGACTTTCCCCACAACGTTGGAGGGGACGAACTCCAAAAAGAGGCGGGCATCGTAATCGAGGACCATGACGTTGGAGAGACCGCGGATAACGATCTGTTTGAGCGCCTGCTCGATCGAGGGTTTGTGGATTTCAAGCCCGATGAACAGGATGTCCGGGTTCGCCTCGGCCTGATGCAGCAGGTGGCGGGCCGAGCCGAATCCGACTTCGATCCGCACTTCCCGGTCCACAGGGAAATCCTGGGCGAAAAAATCGATCGTTTTGAGCGCATCATGGGTTTTGAGATGGGCGTTTTCGGGGGCGTTGTCAACGTTTGAATCCAGAACGGCGAGTCCCGCGCACTTCGCATACGCCAGCAGGGCATGTTTCAGGATAAAATTGGGGGAAGGGCGGGTGATTTTGTCGCTTTTGAGGAGTTCTTTGGCATCGCTTTTTTTATGGACGAGGAAAAATTCTCTCCCTTTGTAGCGGGTGGCGATCAGCGACTCGTCGGTGCGTCCGGTCCCGTGGGCGATAAAATCGAACTCCACATCCCCGCACGAGGCAGGAAAGGGGAGGGGTTTAAACGATTCGATGTGTAAATGTGGCATAGTCTCTATTTGGCCTCATAGCTTAGTTCGATGGCAGCCGTCGGAACCGAGCGGATGCCGTTGGTGTCGACGCTCATCACTTCGTACTGGTACTGGGTCCCAGGCTTGATGTCGGTGTCGCGGAATGATGTTCCGGTGATGTTGTTGATGTCGACGCTCTCGCGGCTGACCCAGCTCGTTTTGGTTGTTTTGACGACGGTGAACGAAACGGTGCGCATATCGTTGTTTTTCCATTGCAGTTCAGCGGCACCGTTGGCGATTTTGCCGTCATACGCGATCGGCGTCTGGGGTTTGGAGAGGGTGGAACCCTGTACCGCTACCGGTGTCATTGGGCTTTCCAGACCGTCTTTGTCGACCGCGGTCACTTTGTAAAAATAAAATTTCCCGTCTTCGGTGATCATGTCGGTGAAAGCGGTTTTGTCGATTTTGACGTGATAGTCGAAAATCCCCTTGGGGGAGGTGGAACGGTAGATGTTGTAGTGGCTCAGATCGCTGATGGAGCTTGGTTCCCACGAGAGGGTAATGGCGCGGGGGAGGTTGTTGGTCGCGGTGATGTTTTTGATCTCGGGGGGGAGCGGCTTGGTGATCACTTTGGCCATTTCGCTCGGCTCGGTGGAGAGTTTGTCGAACGTCAGGGCACGGATGCGGTAGTGGTAGACCTGGCCGTCTTTGAGGTCGCGATCGATAAACTCGGCATTCAGGCGGCCGGTAACGGTGGCAATGGTGCTCCATTTCTGGTCATTGACGTTTTGGCGTTCGATGGCATAACTGCTGATTTTGGCATTGGGATGGGGACGCCACAGCAGTTTGGCGCTGCGGGGCATGTTGCCGACCGACTGGAAAAAACTGACCGGCGCGATCATCGGCTGGGTGGCGACGAGCATGGTTTCGCTCCCTACCGATTCGCTGCCCGAACTTGTGAAGGTCGAAAAACGGTACTGGTAGTGTGTGTTGGGGCGCAGATCGTTATCGACGTAATGGGTCGCGTAGCGGCTCTCCACGGTAGCGATCCGGTGGAGCTTCGCATCTTCGCCGCCGGGAGTGTCGCGGTAAATGTAATAACCGCTGACGCGCGGGTCATCGACGGGTTTCCACTCGAACGCGGCGGAGGTGATGTCGGCAAGGTACCCGTTGAGCGAAGGGACCGGGAGGGTCGAATCGATCGTGACCTGTTTTTGTGGGGCGGGCTGAGGGGCGCAGCCGCTAAAAAGAGTCAGTGCTAAAGCGATGCTCAAGGGTATTCGGATCGATGAGTGCATGCAATTCCTTTGTATCAAAATGTTTCTGTAAATAGTCATCCATCACAGGATCCAGCGGCGCGATGAAGCTCACCGTCTCGCCGGTTGAGGGATGGGTAAAATAAAGGTTGTAAGCGTGAAGCAAGATACGTTCCATCCGGTCGCTTTTTCCGTGGCTTCCGTAGAGGTGATCGCCGATGATATGGCGGCTGATCGATTCGAGGTGTACCCGTATCTGATGGGTCCGTCCCGTGTAGAGTTTGCACGCGATGAGCTCCAGCGTCTCGTCGTGGCTGGGGAGAAGCTTGCGAAATTCGGTTTTGGCATTTTTGCCGTGTTCGGTGATCGCCATTTTCAGACGGTTGTGGCTGCTTCGGCCGATGGGGCGGTCGATGATCGTCACCTCGTCCTTGAGTGCAGGGGTGATGATGGCGAGGTAAAAACGCCCCATGCTCTTGTCCTGAAGCTGGAGAGAGAGGGCTTCGTGGGCGCGGTTGTTTTTGGCGACGACCATGACACCGCTCGTGCCGCGGTCGAGACGGTGGACGATCCCGTGGCGCTCCTCTCCGCTGAGCGTCGAGAGGGAGATTCCCTTGTGCTTGAGCCAGTCGACGAGGGTGGGTTCCTTGACGCTGGGGGCGGGATGGACGGTGAGGGAGCTGGGTTTGTTGATGACGAGGACGTCATCGTCTTCGTAGAGGATTTCGACGTTGAAATCGATCGCTTGGGGGGGAGTCGATTTGGGTTCGGGGAAAACGACGGCAACGTTTTGCCCGATTTTCAGTTTCTGCCCCGCCTTTGCCGTCGCTTTGCCGTCGATCGTTACGGCATTCTGCTCGATCAGCTGCGAAATCTGGTTGCGGGTCTGCCCCAGTTTTTGAGAGAGAAAAACATCCAGCCGCACGGCCTCTTCGTCTACGGTAAAAAGTTCTTCGTGTCTCATAGGTGTCCTCAGGGGTCGGGAAGATAGGTTCTAAAAGTCCGCTGTGCTACAATTAGCAAAAAACAAGGACTGTAGTGCTTAATATTGACCGCCGAATTTTAGCACACTTTGATTTCATTACGATTATTTTGCTGATTCCGCTCGTGTTCACGTCCGGTTGGCTCATTTTCGAGATCCATCCGGCGCTCGGTCAGAAACAGTTTGTCTATGTTTCGGTCGGTATCGGGGTCTTTATCGCCCTGTTCCTGTTGCCGTTGCGGCGGATGCTGTGGATGATTCCTATCTTTTACTGGGGCGGTATTTTGCTGCTGCTGGCGGTGGAATTCCTCGGCCATTCGAGACTCGGGGCAAAACGGTGGATCGAGATCCCCTTCATCCATTTTACCCTCCAGCCCTCCGAACTGATCAAACCGGCGTTCGTCCTGATGCTGGCGTATCTGATCAGCCGAAATCCTCCCCCGTTGGGCGGCTACGGCCTCAAGGATTTCGCGAAGCTCTCCTTTTATATCCTTCTGCCGTTTTTTCTGATCGCCAAGGAGCCCGATCTGGGGACGGCTACGGTTTTGGCACTGCTGGGATTTGGGGTATTGTTCATCGTCGGGGTCAAATGGAAAATCTGGGTGGCGCTCGTGGTGGCGTTCGTCGTCTCCCTCCCCCTCATCTACACCCAGCTGCACGACTACCAGAAACAGCGTTTGCACGACTTCGTCGCCGAAAAGCCGAGCTACCAGGTGGAACAGTCGATCATCGCGATCGGATCGGGGGGATTTTTCGGCAAGGCCAAGGATGACGCGACGCAGGCGCAGATGAAATTCCTCCCCATCGCCTCCAGCGACTTCATCTTCGCTTACGTCGTCGAGCGGTTCGGATTTTTCGGTGCGTTTTTGCTGATCTCCCTCTACGCGGCGCTCATCCTCCATCTGCTGATGATATCGGCGTGGGCGGAGGATTACTATATCAAGGTTGTCGCGGGGGGATTGTCCCTCTTTTTCTTCATCTACATGAGCGTCAACATCGCCATGACGATCGGATTTGCCCCCGTGGTGGGGGTGCCGCTTCCGATGTTCAGCTACGGGGGGAGCAGTTTCGTGAACTTCATGGTCATGTTCGCGATCCTCGAAAACCTCCTCGCCCACCGCTTCCGTTACCTCTACACCGACACGGGCAAAAAAAGCTTCGTCTAAAGAAGGAACGACTATAATGTCGCTCCTTCATCTTTAGCACGCTTATCGGAGCAAAGCCCCGATAAACTACGCTTGCCGCTATGGCACTAAAGCTTGCCTCTACGAGGCAGATTTTTTCGGGTCTTTAGCTCAGTGGTTAGAGCCACCCGCTCATAACGGATTTAATATCTGACGAGCAAACGCCGATAGGTAGGGCGTTAAACAACCTTTTTATTTTTACAGGTGACGGTTTAGGTGACGGCTTTCATTTTCAACGGGTCAATAACTCAATGGTTAGAGTCCTCCGCTCATAACGGAGTAGTTGCAGGTTCGAGTCCTGCTTGACCCACCACATCATTCATTTTTTCTCCCATCTTCATTAACTGTCTCTGAAACAATATTGGAATCTATTAAGCAATGTTTAAATACAATAACTACCTTTGAAGCATTGTATTGGGAACGGGATTTTGATAACGCAGTCATTAAGTAATTTTATAAATGTCGTTTTTGCATTATTCCTTCGTGAAATCAAAACCCGTTTCGGGGAGACGAAGCTGGGGTATGCCTGGGTCGTGATCGAGCCGATGCTCCATATCGTGTTTCTGATCGTTGTTTTTTCATTCATTCAGAACCGTATGATGCCGCAGGTTCCGTTCATTCTGTTTCTGATCACCGGATTGATCCCTTTTTTCCTGTTCAAAAACATCGCACGCGCGCTGATGGGAAGCGTCAAGGCCAATACGGCTTTGTTCGCCTACAGACCGGTACGGCCGTTCGCGGTCTATGTTGCCCGTACGCTTCTGGATACAATCATTTACGGCGCGATCTTCGGGATTATCCTGGCCTTCATCTGGTGGTTCGATATCGTCCCCTTTTCGATCGCCCATCCGCTGGAGCTTATGGCATCGATAGCGCTGATCATCCTGTTCGCACTGACGTTTGGAATTCTCCTAAGTCTGGTCAACCACGTTTTTCCCTCGATCAAGATCATCATCGACGTTCTTTTTACCCTCCTTTATTTCCTCTCAGGGATCATGTTCCCGCTGTGGATTATCCCCGTCGAATACCTCCAGTATCTGGAATGGAACCCGATGCTCCATCTCATCGAGATGTTCCGGGAGTCGTTTTTCACCTATTATCCCCATTATGAGGGGATATCGGTGCTCTATCCCCTGTGGTGGGTACTGATCATGGGATTTGTGGGGATGTGGTTCTATACCAAGCGTGAATCCGAACTGCGGAGTTCGACATGATCGTACTCGATCGCATCACCAAATCCTATCCGCTGACCCACGGGCGCCATTACGTGTTCCGGGATCTGTCGTTCACGTTTCCCGAAAACAGCTCGATCGCGATCCTGGGACCCAACGGGGCGGGGAAATCGACCCTGATGCGGATTCTGGGGGGGATCGATACCCCCGACAGCGGAAAGGTCATCACCGATAAGACCATCTCGTGGCCATTGGGGCTTTCGGGCGGTTTTCAGGGATCTCTCAGTGCCAGGGATAATGTCAAATTCGTCTGCCGAGTCTACGGATA
>CAYXWQ010000009.1:0-77723 GCA_964468865.1 uncultured Sulfuricurvum sp.
AAATCATGGCGCAGCTGGGATACCGCACGATGGAAGAGCTGATCGGGCGCAGCGATCTGCTCAAAGTGGTGGACACCGAATTTGCCAAAAAATTCGATTTCAGTGCCGTACTGCACCGCGAAGATGGGGTCGATACCTGCCAGGCAGCGTCGAACGTGCCGTTCGACTCGAACGAATTCGAGAAAAAAGTCCTCGCAGAAGTGATGGAAGCGATCAAGAACCCCGAATCGCCGGTCCGTATCACCCGCGACATCTGCAATCTCAACCGCAGTTTCGGAGCCCGCATCAGCGGCGAGATCGCCCAGTATTACGGAGACGCGGGACTTCCGTCTGACACGATCCGCCTCCATCTCAAAGGGATCGCGGGACAGGCGCTGGGTGCGTTTTTGAGCAACGGTGTCTCCATCCACCTCGACGGGGTAGCGAACGACTACATCGGCAAAGGGATGCACGGCGGCAAGATTGTCATCAAGTCGAGCAATGAAGGGGAAGCGTTCAGCGCCGGCGGTAACACCTGTCTCTACGGTGCAACGGGAGGTAAACTCTACATCGCCGGATCGGTCGGGGAGCGTTTCGCTGTCCGTAACTCCGGTGCGCTGGCCGTCGTCGAGGGGACCGGGGACAATGCGTGCGAATACATGACCGGCGGTGTCGTCGTGATCCTGGGCAAAACGGGGATCAACTTCGGTGCGGGGATGACGGGCGGGTTCGCGTTCGTTTACGACCAGGACCACAGTTTTGTCGAAAACGTCAACCGCGAGCTTGTCGATGCTCTGCGGATCGATACCGACGATGGCGACGAGGCGCGCCACTACCTCAAACGGCTCCTCAAAGAGTACGTCGCGGAGACGGAAAGTCTCAAAGCGAAAGAACTGTTGAAAAATTTCCGCGTGGAGATCCGTAATTTCTGGCTCGTACGCCCGAAAAACCTGACCAAACTGCCACTCAATCCGGACAAAGGGGACTAAGAGACTATGAGAGAATTTTTAACCATTGAGCGAATCGATCCCACAAAGCGTCTGGCCGTCCAGCGTCTGAAGGACTTCGGCGAAATCTACGAGCCGATGGGGCAGAACGATGCCGCGGCGCAGAGCGACCGCTGTATCCAGTGCGGCGACCCTTTTTGTCTGAACAAATGCCCCCTGCACAACTATATCCCGCAGTGGCTCAAAGCGGTGGCGGAGAAAGATCTGAAATTCGCTTTCAAACTCTCCAACGAACCTTCGCCGTTTCCCGAAGTGATGGGGCGGGTATGTCCGCATGACCGGCTGTGTGAAGGGGACTGTACCCTCAACGACGGACACGGGGCGATCACGATCGGATCGGTCGAGACGTTCATCAACGAAGAGGGGTTCCGGCAGGGGCTCAAGCCCCATTTTCCGGGGATCACGACGGATAAAAAGGTGGCGATCATCGGTTCGGGCCCCGCAGGGCTCTCCGCTGCGACCTATCTGCTCCGCTCCGGGATCGCCGTGACGATGTACGAGCGTAGCGATCGTGCCGGAGGGCTTCTCACCTACGGTATTCCGAACTTCAAACTGGATAAGAAGATCGTCGAGCGCCGCGTCGAATTCCTCAAGGAAGCGGGACTGACCCTCGTTTCGGAATGCGAAGTAGGCAAAGACATTGAATTCGGCGAAATCGCCAACAAACACGATGCCGTTTTCGTCGGGATCGGAGCGACAAAAGGGAAATCGGCCAAAATCGCCGGAGAAAACGCCTCGAACGTTTTGGTCGCGATGGAGTATCTCACCGCGATCCAGCGGAAGAACTTCGGACTCTCCTACGACAAAAAATTTGATTTCAAAGACCTCGATGTCGTGGTCATCGGGGGAGGGGATACGGCGATGGACTGTGTCCGCACCGCCAAGCGTGAAGGGGCCAAAAACGTCACGTGTCTCTATCGCCGTGATGCGCACAACATGCCAGGATCGGTCAAAGAGTACAAAAATGCGATCGAAGAAGGGGTGGAATTTGTTTTCCACGCCTCTCCCAAAGAGATTATTCTGGGTGAAAACGGCAAAGCCGTCGCCATCCAGATGGCCAAAACCGTTCTCGGGGCCAAAGACGAAAGCGGACGCCAGAAAATGGAAGAGGTCAAAGGGGGCGATTTCAAAGTCAACGCCGATGTCATCATCATGGCGCTCGGATTCGATCCGGCCGTTCCGACGTTCCTGGCCGAAAACGGCATCGCCGTCAACAGCTGGGGCGGCATCGTCGTCAACGAAACCTACGAGACAACAACCCCTGGGATTTACGCCGGCGGTGACTGTCAGCGCGGTGCCGATCTGGTGGTGACCGCGGCCTACGACGGTCGTGAAGCGGCCCGGGCAATCGTCAAATCGCTGTTGGGATGATGAGCGGGTTTATCGATTCGGCCGTTGAAGCGTGTCTGGAAGTGCGCAGGGTCGTGCGCAGCGACTCAGCCGGGCTGTTTCGTTCGCATGAACGGGGCTTCGGCGGGGATGTCAGCAGCGGTGTCGATCTGGCGGCCGAATCGATTTTCTTCGAGCGCCTTTCGCCGTACGGATCGGTTTTTTCCGAGGAGAGCGGCTGGATGTCCCCGCGCTCGTCGGTCAACATCATTCTCGATCCCATAGACGGGAGCGATAATTTCATCTCCCGTTTTCCGTATTACGGGGTGTCGATCGCTCTGGAAGAGGAGGGGGTCACGACGCAGGCGCTGGTCTGCAACCTCGCCAACGGCGACCTTTTCATCCGCACACCGCAGGATTACTACCGCTCCTTTCTCGATTCTCCCGCCCTCAAAGAAGAGGTTCACTCCAACCCCTTTTCCAAAATCGGTCTTTTCGAAAAATCGCCCAATCATCCCAAAGTGGCGAAAAAACTGATCGACGGAGGGCTGAAATTTCGTTCTCCGGGTGCACTGGCCCTGTCGCTTGCGTATGCCCCTTATGTGAAATATGTGTTATTTTTGGGTACAATGCGCTCTTATGATATCCAGGCCGGTTTGTTTCTCAGCCGCCACCTGCCTACGTTTCAAAACGACCGGTTCTTGCTCATAGCGCAGGATAAAGAGGTGTTTGAACGTCTATTAGCGATTGTACAAAAGGAGATTTTTTGAGTCTATTTAACCTGTTCGGAGACTCCGAAAAGAAAAAACAGCCCACGAAAAGTGAGGCCCCCTCGCATTGGGTGAAATGCCCTTCCTGTCAGTCATTGATGTACTACAAAGAGATCGAAAAACAAAACCACGTCTGCCCCAAATGCGGATTCCACCTTCGGATCGGGGTGAAAGAGCGCCTTGCCCTGATTGCCGACGAGGGGAGCTTCGTCGAGTTTGACGCAAACCTCCGCCCGACCGATCCACTCAGTTTTGTCGACAAAAAAAGCTACGCCGCCCGTATCGAAGAGGGGTATGCCAAAAACGAGCGCTATTCCTCGGTCGTCAGCGGCGAATGTACGATCAACGGTGTTCCGGCGCAGCTGGTGGTCTTTGACTTCAACTTCATGGGGGGATCGCTCGGGTCGGTCGAAGGGGAGAAGATCGTCCGCGCCGTCAACCGCGCGATGGCCAAGAAGATGGGGCTTATCATCGTCAGCGCCAGCGGCGGTGCCCGGATGCAGGAGAGTACTTTCTCGTTGATGCAGATGTCCAAAACCTCCGCAGCGCTTGCCAGACTTTCCCAGGCGAAGCTCCCTTACATCTCCCTGCTGACCGATCCGACGATGGGCGGGGTCAGCGCGTCGTTCGCGACGTTGGGTGACATCATTATCGCCGAACCGGGGGCTTTGATCGGGTTTGCGGGCCAGCGTGTTATCAAACAAACCATCGGGAGCGATCTCCCCGAAGGGTTCCAGCGCGCTGAATTCCTCCTCGAGAAAGGCTCTGTGGACATGGTTGTCTCGCGCAGCGAGCTCAAAGAGACCCTCAGCGACCTCCTCAGCCTCCTTCTCCCTGATGCGACTTTACGCGCTGTGTGACGCCGATGCCCTTCGCGAGCGGGGGGTCGATCTTGCATTTTTTGCCGAGCGCTCCGGAACTCTGGGGGCAGAGATTCTTCAATACCGTAACAAACACGGCTCTATCGCCGCCGTCAAATCGGATTTGATCGCCCTTCGTCAGATGTGGAACGGTTTTCTGATCATCAATGATCATTACGAACTGGCCCCTTTTTGCGACGGTATCCACATCGGGCAGGAAGATTTGTACGCGCTTCATACCGATCCGGCCAAAGCACTCAAAATGCTGAAAATGACGATCGGCGAGGACAAAATCATCGGCCTTTCCACCCACAACGAGGAGGAGATCGCAGTGGCCAATACCCTCCCTCTCAGCTACGTCGGACTGGGAGCCTACCGCGCAACCGCAACAAAATCGGATGCCAAGGTGCTGGGGGAGAGACTCGATGCGATCGCCGCTCTCTCACTTCATCCCGTAGCCGCGATCGGCGGTGTCCGCCTCGACGATACCTTTAAAAACGTTACCTATCATGTCATCGGGAGCGGTATGCTGTGAACATCTCCATCGTTTCGATTGCCAAAAAAGAGCGCTCCCTCTACGACCCTCTCTACCAGGAACAGATGAAAATGATCTCCCGCTTTGCAAAAGTGGAGGATGTCGAACTCTTCCCCAAAGAGATCGCAAAAGCCCACACAATCGGGCCAGAGGCTTCTCAGACGGCTTATTCCAGGCTTTTAACGCCGATGCTGGGTAAAAGCTATTCAATTGCGTTGCATCCTGAGGGAAAAAAAATAGACAGTTTTGCCTTTAGTAAGCTAATAAGTGATAAAATTTCATTGCAATTTTTTATAGGCGGTGCCTACGGGTTTGAAAAGAGCTTCGTGGACCGTTGCGACAGCGCGATCAGTCTGTCAGAGTTGACGATGAGTCATAAAATCGCAAAAGCGGTATTGCTTGAACAGATATACCGCGCCTATTCATTGGCTGCAAACCATCCGTATCACAAATGAGGAGCATTGATGAGAGACCATGAGTTGCATTATTTCGAAGAAATATTGCTGACCCGTAAGGCCCAGATTATCAAAAACATCACCGGCGTTGAAAAAGAAATGGATCAGCTTCGCGAGCTTGAGCTCAATGACGAAGGCGACTATGCTTCGGTCAGTAATGACAACATGGTGGAAAACGCCATCGGCGCGCAGCAGATGCATGAACTGCAGGAGATTGAAGCTGCTTTGGGTAAAATCAAAGTGAAACATTACGGAATTTGCGAAATGTGCGAAGACGAAATCGGTTTTCAGCGTCTGAAAGTCAAGCCGCATGCCAAATACTGCATCGTGTGCCGGCCGATCGTCGAGAAAAACAAACTTTAAGGGGAGAGAATGCAGCTAAAACGTTACACTTTCGGTTCGCTCATATTGATAATATTGGTTGCTGCGGCAGTCTACACCATCGACAGCGGCACAGTATCATTTGATTTATTGGGAATGCATTTCCCGAATATGCCGATCGCGTTTTGGGTTGTTGTTCCCCTGATAGTGATGTATTTTGCCAGCCTGCTGCATATGGGTGTGTATGCGCTGGTCGGCAATTTCAAGCTTCGCCGCCTGGGCAAAGACCATGAAAAAATGGTCGATTCCCTTCGTGATGCCCTTCTTGGGGTGGGTGAGCGAAACAATGTTTACAAAAGCGATGCCTACAAACTGTTGGGCAAACTGATCGACAACAGCCTCATCCTCCCTTTCGAGACCCTCCGTTCGGTCGGAAACGAAAAAATCGACGAAGCCCTCGAACTGATGCGCGATGTCAAAGAGAAGAAAAAAATCGACATCAAAAAGTTTCATTTGGCCAACACTACGTCGATCGCTATCCAGAATAATCTCAACCGCCTTGAACGCGGTGAAATCGATGCGGACAGCGTTCTCTCCCGCCCCGAAAGCTACGGCGATATCGTTTGTTCCAAAGCATTCGAGTCGTATGTAAAAACGGCATCGGTAGGGTCAATTCTGAAATTCAAACGTTTTTTTACCAAAGCTTCTTTGATGAAATTTGTCGAGCGGATCAATGCGGCAGAAAACGGCATTCAGATTAGCAACGACGAACTTGTCGCCCTTTTTGACGGCCTTAAACTTGTCCCCAACGACTGGATCGACCTCTCAGATGCGATGTCCAAAAACATGCTTCCCGAACAGCGGATCCGTCTATTTGAAACGATCAGCGAAAAATGCGACGATGCGATGGAAGGGTATCTCTTTACACTGTACGATCTGCAGATGATCGACACGGCCGACGAGATTCTGAACAATACATCGCATGATGAATACCAGATTTTCAAAGCGTACCGTGACCTCAAACGGGTCAACAAACATTATGATATCGCTATCTTCCTCCGCCGGAGTTGCGATTGATAGATCAGCGGCGAAACGCTTCGCTGCTGCTTCCTCTTTCCTAAGGCAAAATCAATGACTCCCAAACTCTCTTTCGATACTCCCGTATACGCTTTGGCACCGCTTGCCGGTTATACCGATCTGCCGTTTCGCAACGTCGTCAAAAAATTCGGTGCCGATCTGACCGTCAGCGAGATGATCAGTTCCAACGCTCTGGCATACGGCTCCCAAAAGACGATCAAAATGCTGGAACGGAGCCCAAACGAAGATCCCTATTCGGTCCAGATCGCCGGAGCGGACGACGAGATCGTCCGCCGCGCCGTCGAAGTGCTGAACACCCAGGAGGATATCGACATCATCGATCTCAACTGCGGATGTCCGGTACCGAAGATTGTCTGCCACGGTTCGGGAAGCTCGCTGCTGCGCGATCTTCCCCGGATGGCCAAAATCATCGAGACGATCAAAAAGAGCTCCAACAAATCGACCCTGAGCGTCAAGATCCGTTTGGGATTCGAGGACAAAAACCACCTCGAGATCGCCAAGCTCGTGCAGGAGTGCGGTGCCGATTTCCTCGCCGTCCACGGCCGTACACGCGCGGGGAAATTCAAAGCCCCCGTCGATTACGACGCGATCGGAGAGATCAAGGCGGCCCTCTCCATCCCCGTCATCGCCAACGGCGACATCGACTCTTTTGAGAAAGCCCAGTGGGTTCTTGAACACACGAAAGCCGACGGCGTCATGATCGGCAGGGGTGCCGTGGGGGCGCCGTGGATTTTCCATCAGCTCAAAACGGGGAGTGCTGACGTCGATCCGCTGATCAAGCATGCGATCATTATGGAGCATCTCGACGGCATGATCCGTTTTTACGGAGCCCGCGGCGTCGTCACTTTCCGCAAACACGTCCACACCTATTCCAAAGGGTACGAGGGGGCATCGGCGATGCGCGACCTCGTCAACCGGATCGAGGACCCCGTCCATTTCCGCGCGGTCGTCGACGAGTTCTTTCTGACCCACCGCCAGATCGGCGAGGGGTTCAAGGCTTCGGATATGGCGTGCGAGTGCTAATAGGGGTTCAGCGGTTCGCCTGAGCCTGTTCTCTCGCTTTGTCTTTTTTGCTTTTCCCTTTCCCTTTAACGGGGGCTTTCCCTTTTTCTTTCACCGGCGGAGTCCCTGTCGGTTCGTAACCTTCTATCCGCTCTCTGCGCAGCTTTATCCCGGAACGTTTTTCGATCAGGGCAAAATGGTCCCTCTCTTCGTAACCGATGAATGAAACGGCCATACCGGATTTGCCGGCTCTTGCTGTCCGGCCGATACGGTGGATATAATCGGCAGGCGAGCGTGGGAGGTCGAAGTTGACGACGCACGAAATGTCCTCGATGTGCAGTCCGCGCGCGGCGATGTCGGTGGCGAAGAGAATACTGACCTTTTTGGCTTTAAAGGCTTCGAGCGTCTCGATGCGCTCCTCCTGGGAAAGATCCCCGTTAAACGATGCCGCCGAGAAACCGTATTTCCTGAATTTTGCCGCAATGTTGTCCGAAGCTCTTTTGTTGGCCATAAACACCAGCACCTGCCCGCATTTTTCGGATTCCAGCAGATGCCGCAGCAGCGGTCCCCGGTTTTCGGGGTTGACCTCTATGACACGCTGATGGATGCTCTGCACTGTCGGCTTTTCATTGTCCAGTGTGACATGAACGGGATCTTGCGTGATACGTGCGGCAATATTTTCCATCTTGGGCGGGTAGGTGGCTGAAAACAGAAGATTCTGGCGTTGCGGGGGGAGGGCGTCCAGAACAAGGTCAAGCTCCTCGGCAAATCCGAAATCGAGCATTTTGTCCGCTTCGTCCAGAACGAAGAACTCCAGATGCGAGAGGTTCATCTGCTTTTTTTTCAGGACGTCGAGAAAGCGCCCTGACGTTGCAACGAGGATATCGCACCCTTTCTGGATCGCATAGATCTGATCGCCGATCCCCTCGCCGCCGATGATACTGAGCACTTTCGGCGGATTGGGGATAAAAAAGCCCATATCCTGAAACGTTTTAGCCACCTGAAGCGTCAGCTCCCGCGTCGGGGTGAGGACGAGGGCTTTGATCTTTGCCTTCCCTTCTCCCCTGCGCTGCGACCAAAGCTCCAGGATCGGGAGGACAAAGCTTGCGCTTTTGCCGCTTCCCGTCTGGGCTCTGGCCATGACGTCTTTGTGCGCGAGTACGAGGGGAACCACCTCGGCCTGTATGGGGGTCGGCTCTGTGTACCCGCTTTGTTTCAGGGCGTGTTGTATCGGGGCTGAGAGCCCGAGTTCGGAAAAAGGCATGGGATATCCTCGTATTGATGGGCGTATTTTAGGGGATAGTGGCTTTAGGTCAGGTTTGCCTGAACCCTTTCTCGATTTTCCAAGTAACTCTGCTGTTATAGATTTCCATTAGCCGCTTTCGCTACAATCGCCTCTAAAAAAGGATGCAAGAGTGGTAATCGATTTTTATTCTACCGGTATGGACGCTTATGAAATGAGACGCTTCGAGGAGGCGTATGAGTGGTTCATGAAAGGCGAAGACGATCCCCGCTGCGCTTTTGCACTCGCGACCCTCTATTACAACGGACAGGGGGTGGAGCGCAACTTTACCCGCTCGAGCGAATATTACGCCCGCGCCGCCGAAGCGGGGATTCTCCCCGCACAGGTGAGTGCGGGTTTTGCGTATGCCAATGCGATGGGGGTTCCGGAAGATTTCGACAAGGCGGCCCATTATCTCAAAATGGCGGTCGCGCAGGGGGAACCGGCGGCCAAAGTCACGCTGGCCGAGATCTATGCCAAAGGATATGCGGGGGGGAGCCGAAAAGAGGCGGCAGCCCTGATCCGGGAAGTATTGTCGAGCACCGGGGGGGAAGAGGCGTATGACGTCTATACCCGCTACGATCTTGGAAATGTGAATTAAAGAGGTATTGCGAGGGAAGCAAGGGAGTTAGTAAACCCCTGATGCTTTTTCCTTGTACGAATCGAACGGTTCGTCGGCGGGCGAACCGAGCTGGAAGAACCCCTCCAGTTCACGGTGTTTGGACTGCAGAAGGGTTTCGAATTCGCTCTGGCTCACCGGAATGTTGTCGTGGAATTTGTCGAGAAGTACGGTGTTGCTTCCGAGCAGCACGAGATAGCTTTGGGTCCCGTAGTCGAGCATCGCGACACTCGTCGTCGCATCGAGGCTTTTTTGGAAGCGGATGTTGATCCCGGCGCTGTCGTTGATCGGGGCTGCCGGTGCAGAGACGGGGACCGGTTCGGCTTTTGGGGAGGGCTTGCTGAAAAGCCACGGCGACTTTGGCTGGGGCATTTGCGGTTGCATGGCTCCGGCGCGTTTGGCGATGTTTTGTTTGAGCCAGAACAAGATGGCGATTCCGATCACCAAAATGGCGATGACGACGTAATAGCTCCGCTCAAACTCGTTGCTGCTTTTGGTCGGAAGGCCGCTGAGAGCTGTTTCGTCGACTGGCGCCGCCGTTGTTTCCGAACCGCTGAGCGGCGGTATCATAAAGCGGAGTCTCAAACCGTACGAATCGGAGGTTTTGGAGGCCTGCATCGTCACGTCGTCCGACACTTTTGCCACGATTTCGATGTGTTCTGCCTGCGGGGCGATGGCCAGTTTGCTCAGGTATTTGGAATTGATGTTTTTGATTTTCGCTGTTTCGATAAACGCCTCTTCGAGTTTGACAACGATCGTATTTCCCTGGCGGGTCTGGCGCAGTACCCCCTCATACGGGGTGTCAAACGTCAACATCACATCGACCCGGTCGTTGCGGTCATAAACATTGTAGCTCAGAATTTTTGCCCCCCAGAGCAGCGAGGGGAGAATCAGCAGGGTCAGTAGGTATTTCATAGTCTCTCTTTGGAAAAGTAGTAAAGTACGGCACTTGAATCGAGCACTTCATTGATCCGGATGGCAAGGTTTTTTTCATAGACCATGACTTCCCCTTTTCCGATGATGCGGCGGTTAACATACGACTCGACGCTTTCTCCGGCAGGTTTGCCCAGATCGATGACCGATCCTTTTTCAAGCTTGAGAATTTCCCCCAGTGTCAGCGTCGTCTGTCCCAGATCGGCGACAAACTCGACTTCCATGTCCAAAAGCCCTTCGTAATCCATCCATGAGAGCTCTTGTTCGAGGTTTGTCTCATGCGGGTCAGGGGAGGGCAAATTCTCCTGGGTATCTAATGTTTCATCCATCTTTTAGAGCCTTTTGAGTGCAAGCGTCATTTCACCGTTGTTGATGTCGATGCACTGTATCGTATCGGGTTGATCCAAGGGTGTTTCATCGGAAACAAAAAAAGGCGTGGCGATCGTACACGATGTTTCATACGCTTCCGCCAGCACTTTGGCACTTCCGATGATCATATTGGTCGTCTCCAGCAGCATGTCGGTCAACGTCTCCTCATCGCTCATCTCTTCGCCCAAAAAAATCTCGGCGATCGTCTGAATCAGCGAGGAGTCGCATCCGACATAGGCGCGATGGGGACTTCCGTTGGCTTCGATATCAATATAAGCAAAAAGTGTTCTCTTCTGTGGAGGATTGGGTGTCAGCGTATAGGGTAGTCGTATCTGGTGGGTGCAAAAATTGGTAGCGGCTTCGACGATAATCGGGAACATCGCATCCTCGTTTCTCTAAATTTTCGTGTCAGAGTGTGCAGCAAATTGACACTGCGATCAGCTCGTCGACCTTGTATTTGAAACGATTATACCGTAAAACAAACCTGATTATAAAGGTTTTATTGAAGGCGTAAGGGAGTATAATCGCGCGACAGTTCAAAACAAAGCAGTCTGGAATGGATATAGCGTTAGCACTTTTGGGAATCGTGGTCGGCCTGTTGTCCGGATTTTTCGGTATCGGCGGAGGGACGGTCAGCGTCCCCGTCCTCTTGTATTTCGGATTCGGGATCAAAGAGGCGATCGGGATTTCGGTCATGCAGATGGTGGCCGGTTCTCTGATGGCGGCATGGATCCACAAACGGCAGCAGACCTATGTGATCGGCGATATCAAGTATTTCGGATACGGCGGGATCATCGGGGCCGTGGTCGGGGGGATGTTGGTCAAAATCCTCGACGCGGAGGTTCTGGGGTGGCTCTTTTTGTCGATCGTCGCCTTTACGCTGGGGCGTCTGGCCCTTTCCGCCCCGGTCCCGACCCGGCCTGAAGTGATCAACCGCCCCCTCTACGCGGGGATCGGCGGAGGAATCGGGGTTTTCTCGGGGATGCTCGGTGTCGGGGGATCGATTTTGATGACCCCCATTCTGGTCAGTTTCATGGGGTTCCCGCTCAAAAAAGCTTCGGCGGTAGGGCTCTTTTTTGTGATGTTCACCTCGCTCTCGGCGTTTGTGACGCTGTGGTGGCTGGGGATGGTCAACCTTCATGCGGGGATGGTGATGGCGATCAGTTCGCTGATGGGGATCATGGCGGGGATCTGGCTGCTGAACCGGATCAAAGTAACCCATTACAAACAGATTCTGATCGTTTTTTACGTTATTATATTCGCCAGTACGGCATTCAAACTCATCGCGGGGTAAAGCATGGACACAATCAAAATCATCGGTGCACGAGAGCACAATCTCAAAAACATATCGCTGGAGATTCCCAAAAATTCTCTCGTCGTCTGTACCGGTATCAGCGGAAGCGGCAAATCGACACTGGCGTTCGATACCCTTTATGCCGAGGGGCAGCGCCGCTACATCGAGTCACTCTCCAGCTATGCGCGCCAGTTCCTCGACCGCATCGGAAAGCCCGATGTCGACAAGATCGAAGGGCTCACCCCGGCCATCGCGATCGATCAGAAAACGACCTCCAAAAATCCCCGTTCGACGGTGGGGACGATCACCGAGATCTATGATTACCTTCGCCTACTGTATGCCCGCGTAGGGGTACAGTACTGCCATTTGTGCGGTAAAAAAATCTCCAAAATGTCGGCGCAGGACATTATCGACCAGGTGCTCAAACTCCCCGAAAACGCCAAAATCGTCATTATGGCCCCCCTCGTGCGGGAGAAAAAAGGCTCTTTCGCCGACATCCTCGAATCGCTCCGGCACAAAGGGTACGTCCGCGCACAGATCGATGGGGTCATGGTCCGCCTCGATGAAGAGATCGAGCTTTCCAAAACGAAGAAACATACCCTCAAAGTCGTCATCGACCGTCTCGTCGTACGCGCCGACAACCATGACCGGATCGCCCAGGACGTCGAAAAAGCGCTCAAGGAGAGTTACGGAGAGGTGGAGATCGAAATCCAGAACCACGATGAAATGGGGATACATGAGCCGTTGATCCATTACAGCGAACACAGCGCCTGTTTTGACTGCAAAGTGAGCTTCGATCCTCTCGAGCCCCTCTCGTTTTCGTTCAATTCTCCCAAAGGGGCGTGCCCTGAGTGCGACGGTCTTGGGATACGCTATGCCCTGGACTACGACAAGATCATCGACTCCGAACTCCCCATTGAAAAAGGGGCGATCAAGATCGTCTACGGCTTCAACAAGGGGTATTACTTCACCTTTCTAAAAGCATTCTGTGCGGCGGAAGGGATCGACATCACCGTGCCGTTTTACAGCCTTGAGGAGTACCAGAAAAAAGCGATCCTCCACGGCACTGTCAGCGAAGTGACCTTCAAATGGCAGGACCACCCGATTACACGGACGTGGCCCGGGATCGTCCGGATCGCGTACGATATCTTCAAGGATGAAAAAGACCTCGCCGATTACATGTCCGAAAAGCCCTGCAACATCTGCAACTCGTATCGTCTCAAGCGGGAGTCGCTGGCGGTACGCGTCGCCGAAAAAGGGATCGGCGAGGTGATTTCGATGCCGCTGAAGGATACCTATGAGTGGTTCGCAGCGCCCAAAACATTCGAGTACCTGAGCGAGCAGAACGCGATGATCGCCGCTCCCATTCTGAACGAAATCCGCGAGCGTCTCTTTTTCCTCTTCGACGTCGGATTGGGGTATCTCTCGCTCAGCCGCGACGCCCGTACGATCAGCGGAGGGGAAGCACAGCGGATCCGGATCGCCAGCCAGATCGGCAGCGGCCTGACGGGGGTGATGTACGTCCTCGATGAGCCCAGCATCGGTCTGCACGAGCGCGACACCCTCAAGCTGATCCGCACCCTGCGCTCACTACAGGAGAAAGGGAACACCGTCATCGTCGTCGAACACGACAAGGAGACGATCGAACACGCCGATTTCATCGTCGACATCGGGCCGGGTGCGGGAAAATTCGGGGGGAATGTCGTGTTTGCGGGAACGCTGGAGGAGCTTAAAAAGTCCGATACCCTCACCGCCGACTACCTCTCGGGACGCAAAAAAATAGAATACTTTTACCGCCGGGCGCAGGAAGAGTGGATGAGCATTAAAAACGTTTCATTGAATAATATCAAAGAGCTGAGCGTCTCCATCCCCCTCAAAAACTTCGTCTGCGTGACAGGGGTGAGCGGAAGCGGGAAAAGTTCGCTGATCCTCCAGACGCTCCTCCCCGTCACGCGTGAAATCCTCAACCATGCCCGCAAAGTCAACCGCGTCGCGGGGGTCGAAGTCGAAGGGCTGGAAAAACTCGACAAAGTGATCTACCTCGACCAAAGCCCCATCGGGCGGACGCCGCGCTCGAACCCGGCAACCTATACGGGGGTGATGGACGAGATCCGTAACCTGTTCGCCAAAACCAAAGAGGCGCAGATCCGCGGCTACACCTCTTCACGCTTCAGCTTCAACGTCAAAGGGGGGCGGTGCGAAAAATGTCAGGGGGAAGGGGAGATCAAAATCGAGATGCACTTCCTCCCCGACATCATGGTCAAATGCGACGCGTGCCACGGCAGCCGCTACAACCTCCAGACGCTGCAGGTGGAGTACAAAGGGAAAACGATTTCGGACGTGCTCAATATGAGCGTCGGAGAAGCGCTGGAATTTTTCGCACCCATTCCGAAAATCAAGGCGATTTTGCAGACGCTCAGCGATGTGGGTCTCGATTACATCACCCTAGGTCAAAACGCCGTCACCCTTTCAGGCGGTGAAGCGCAGCGGATCAAACTGGCCAAGGAGCTGAGCCGCCGCGATACGGGCAATACCCTCTACATCCTCGATGAGCCGACGACGGGTCTGCATTTCGACGACGTCAACCGCCTCACCAAGGTGCTCCATAACTTCGTCGAGCTGGGCAACTCCGTCCTCGTCATCGAGCACAATCTCGACATGATCAAGAACGCCGACTACATCATCGACATGGGGCCCGAGGGGGGAAGCGGCGGTGGTTTGCTGGTCGCAGAAGGAGATCCCGAGACGGTAGCACGCGATTGGGAAAAAACGGGGAGTTTTACAGGAAAATATTTGGCTCTTGAATTAGATAGGGTATAATCATGTCACTATACAGTTTCTTTCGTTTAGAGGATCTACGATGAAAAGTTCGATTATCAACAGTATCAAATCACTGCCGCCGCTCCCGAAAACCGTCATCGACATGCAGAGGATCTGCAACGACCCTGACAGTTCTATCCAGGACATGGTAAAAGTAGTCGAACAGGATCCGATGATCGTCGCGAATCTGCTCAAAGCGGCCAATTCCCCGTTGTACAGTTTCCGGCGCGAAATTCTCAGCGTAGGGCAGGCTGTTTCGCTGTTCGGGATGAGCATGACCCGTTCCATCGGGCTGGGAAATTCGGTCCGCAAACTCCTGAACGTCGATATGGAACCTTACGGGATCACATCGGACCGTTTCGCCGAAATCTCATCGATTCAGGCGACTTTGATGCATCAATGGTATGCCAAGATCGACCGTGCCAAAGCCGACAAGCTGTTTCTGGCTGCGTTTTTGCAGGAGACGGGAAAAATCATCATCGCCAGCGACGTGATCCAGGAAGATCTCGCGACCAATTTCAGATCGGACATCGACATGGCCATCGACATTTCCAGAGTCGAATACTCCTATGTCGAGGACACGACAGCGACGGTGACGGCGGCGATTTTCACCCACTGGAATTTTGACAACGAACTGGTGGAAATGATCCAGTACTCCGATACACCCGAAAAAGCTCCCGATGAAATCAAAGAGTACGCAACTGCACTGAACATCGTCAAAACGCTGGTCCCGGTCAACAATCCTTTCGGCGATTATCCGCTGACCCAGGGGCTGAAGAAAGCCGAAGCTGCGGGATACGACATCGCCAAACTTCAGGGGGCGATCGATTCGATCCTTGAACACAATCGCGTACAGTAAAGCTGGTTGATGGGACAGCCTACCGTTACGATCATCGATACCTTCGGATTTTTTTTCCGCAGTTTTTACGCCCTTCCTCCCCTGACGAACAAGCACGGATTTCCGACCGGGCTGCTGACCGGATTTGTCAATTTCATCGCGTCGCTTCACAAAGACCACAGCAGTGACTACCTGATCTTCGCCCTCGATGCCCCCGGACCCAGCTTCCGTGCGCAGATCGACCCGCAGTACAAAGCCAACCGATCCCCCGCCCCCGAAGAGCTGAAAAAACAGCTCCCCGTCGCGATAGAGTGGATCGACAAAATGGGGTACAAATCGCTCTCCCGAAGCGGTTTCGAGGCCGATGACATGATCGCCTCCGTCGTTGCCCAGGCACGGGCCAAAGGGTACCTGGTCCGGATCGTATCGCACGACAAGGATCTGTATCAGCTCATCGAAGACGACGTCGTCGTCCTCGTGGACGCGATCAGCAAAAAAGTGCTCAACGAACGCCACTGCGATGAAAAATACGGTGTTCAGCCGTGCCAGTTTATCGACTATCAGGCATTGATCGGCGACAGCGCCGACAACGTCCCCGGCGTCAAGGGGATTGGGAAAGTGACGGCGCAGAAACTGCTGAGCCAGTTCGGAACCCTGGATGGCCTCTACGAACGGCTCGACGAGGTGACGCCGCCGCGCATCCGCGGATTGCTTGAGAACCACCGCGACGACGCGTTCCGCTCCCGCGAACTCGTCCGCTTGCGCGGCGACGTCCTCGAGTCGCTCGATTTTGGGCAGTTCGCGATGCATTTCGAGAACCCGTTTCTCCCCATCTACGACGATCTCGTCCATTACGAGATGAACGGCGTGATTCGCACCCTCAAAGCCAAAGCCCTCTTCGAAGAGCCCCGGAGCGATCGTCATTCCCGGGAAGGGGGGATTCCAGCTTCCGATTCTCGGATTGAGAATCCCGAATCACCCTCGCCGGGTCTTGCGTGCGATAACCCCCAAGGGTGTGCCGTACTGATCGACACCGACGAGACGCTAGCAGCGGCCGTTGCGGCGATTCCTGCGGATGCGCTGGTGGCGTTCGATACGGAGACGACGGGGCTCGATCCGCTCCATGACCGGCTCGTCGGTTTCAGTTTCAGCAGTGAGGGCAAAACCGGCTATTATGTCCCGATGGCCCACAGCTATCTGGGCGTGGGGGCGCAGGTCAGCGAAGAGGCGGCGGCAAAAGCGATCCATGCTATTTTCGAACACCGTGTCATCGGCCACAATATCAAGTTCGACCTCCACTTTATCACCCGATTTCTGGGGGTGGATAGGCTGCCGATCCATGCCGACACGATGGTGATGGCGTGGCTCACCGACTCGTCGCGCTCCCTGTCGATGGACAGCCTCTCCGAGGCGCTGCTTCATCATGAGATGATCCATTTCAAAGACACCGTCAAAAAAGGGGAGAGCTTCGCGTCGGTGGCCCTCGAGGATGCGTGCCGCTATGCGGGCGAAGACGCCTACATCACCTACCGGCTCTACGACGTGCTGCGCGATCAGCTCCTCCAAAAAGGGGGCGAAGAGGCACTCCGGGAAGCCGAAGAGGTCGAGTTCCCCTTTACCCTGACGCTTCTGGCGATGGAGAAAGAGGGGATTGCCGTGGATACGGCGGTCCTGGAAGCGTTTAAAAAAGAGGTTGCAGAGGAGATCGCCTCCCTGACCGAGCAGATCCATGCTCACAGCGGTACGGTGTTCAACCTCAATTCGACGAAGCAGCTGGGGGTTGTGCTGTTCGAGACGCTGGGACTCCCTTCGGGCAAAAAGACGAAGACGGGGTACAGCACCGACGAGCAGGTGCTGGAGGGGCTGCGAAACGCCCACCCGGTCATCCCGCTGCTGCTGCAGTACCGCGAGTACCATAAGCTCTATTCGACCTACATCGAGCCGTTGATCGCGCTGGCCATGAACGATCCGCGCCGCCGCATCTACACCTCCTTTGTCCAGACGGGGACGGCGACGGGACGGCTCAGTTCGAAAAACCCGAATCTCCAGAACATACCCGTCAAAACGGCGCTGGGACAGCGGATCCGCGAGGCGTTCGTCGCCCCCGAGGGGAAAAAGCTGATCGGAATCGACTACTCGCAGATCGAACTGCGGCTGCTGGCCCATTTCAGCGGCGACAGCGTCCTTGTGGAGGCCTTCCGGAAGGGACATGACATCCACATGCAAACGGCGATCGCCCTGTTCGGAGAAGAGACGGCCGCCGCCAAGCGCCACATCGCCAAAACGGTCAATTTCGGGCTGCTGTACGGGATGGGGCAGAAGAAACTTTCCGACACATTGGGGATCACGACCAAAGAGGCCAAGGAGATCATCGAACGCTATTTCGAGACTTTCCCAAGTGTCAAGGGGTACTTCGCCGGGGTCGTCGAACAGGCAAAATCGGTCGGATATGTCGAAACGCTCCTTCACCGTCGCCGCTATTTCGATTTTCCCAATGCCACCCCGATGCTCAAAGCCGCGTACGAACGTGAATCGGTCAACACCGTATTTCAGGGATCGGCGGCGGACCTGATCAAGCTTTCGATGAACAAGATCGACACGATGATACGTGTAGAGGGTTTACGTGCCCGAATGTTATTACAAATACACGATGAACTGATTTTTGAGGTGGATGAGGATGTTGCCGAAGTTTACGCCACACGCTTTGTCGAGGTGATGGAGAGTATTTTAGAACTCCGCGTTCCGCTTAAAACCTCGATGCATATCGGGAATCACTGGGGTGAGTTGAAATAGCTATCGTCATTCCCGCGAAGGCGGGAATCCAGCTAAAAAGGAACAATATGGCACTTTGGGTTATCGTGAGTGGCTCTTTGATATTTATTGGTAAAATGCAATCAGTTATAGGTAGTGGTGGCGGTAAAAGACCTTTTTGTGTGACTAATCAAAGCTTTCAAGAACTGGATATAATCGAATCATTTTACAAACGAATCAACGGCTTGCCGCTGAATGATGAAGAACAAAGATACATTAAAAACTATGAAACGGAAATTAGATGGAATCGATGGCAAATGAATGTCCTATATTTAGGGATCAGTTTGCACCTTATCGCAACGTTGCTTCATGGAATACTTACTATTTTAATATCTTAGCTGGATTCCCGCCTTCGCGGGAATGACGATTCTCGCTCCCACTCTCCTGAGTTGGAATTAAATGCAAAAGATCGAATTTAGTCTTGATTATTTGCTATAATCGTTCTCATGAACAAAGAACAAATCTTAGATTATCTTAGAAATGTCAAAAGCACGTATGCGCAAGAGGGTTTTTTGATAGAAGCCCTTTTTGGATCGTATTCACGTGACGATGCCGATGCAAAAAGTGACATTGATATTCTCGTCGAAGCCACGCCGCAATTTGCTTCTAAATACGGTTTTCGAGCCTTTGAACGTATCCGTCAAATCCAAAATGAACTGAGCAGTGCACTCGGAGCAAAAGTCGATCTGGCAGATCGTACGGGTATGGGGAAAACGGCTAAAAAATTTATCATTGATCGGGCGATCTATGTCTAAAGAGTCGATCAGCAAAATCTATCTCGTCCTCGAAAAAATCGAATACATCGAAGAGATTATCAACGAAGCGGGAAGTATAACGAGAGCTTTAGAAGATGCCGTTACCAAACGTCCTGCGATTTTGATGCATCTCACCGCTATTGCGGAACAATTCAACAAACTCAAACTCGAAAATGCGACCCACATTCTTGAAGCGTTTGATGTCGAAGATATAAAAGGCATTTATGATGTTCGTACCTATATCGCTCACGATTATGAAGGGGTAAATCTCGCCATTATCGAATGGATCATTCGTAATGGTTTACCGAAATTTAAAACATTATGTCAGAGTGTTATTAGTCAATACACAGCAGTTTGATACACCCGTTGCTTCGTACATGTTGTTAACTGGATCCGTCTACGCCGGAATGATGAAGCGCTGAATATTCAAAAGGAACGTTTATGGTTGAAAAAATTCTGGCCAGTCTCGAAAAATCCGATTGTACGACTGACACCACCTTCATACAGGCCGTGAGCGAGGTTTTACGCTCGCTCGAGCCTATCGTCCAAAACGATCCGCGCTACGATCGCTACGGGATACTGGAGCGGCTGGTGACCCCGGACCGTATCATCCAGTTCAAGGTCCAGTGGGTCGACGATCAAAGCCGCGTCCACATCAACAACGGCTATCGTATCCAGTTCAACAACTCCCTGGGACCCTACAAGGGGGGGCTCCGGTTCCATCCGAGCGTCAATACCAATATGCTGAAATTTCTCGCGTTCGAGCAGATTTTCAAAAACTCCCTCACGGGCCTTCCTATCGGCGGAGCCAAGGGGGGAAGCGATTTTGACCCCAAAGGGAAAAGCGATTTCGAGATCATGAAGTTCTGCCGGGCGTTCATGCGCGAACTTCACCAGTATATCGGCGCGCGCGTCGATGTCCCTGCGGGGGACATCGGAGTCGGATCCCGCGAGATCGGATTTTTGTACGGAGAATACAAACGGATCACCCACAGCTACGACGGGGTGCTCAGCGGGAAGCCCTACGAATTCGGCGGCTCGCTGATGCGCCCGCAGGCGACGGGGTACGGGGTCGTCTATTTCGCGGCCGAAATGCTCTCTCAGGAGTTGTGTGAATCGCTGGATGGGAAGATCTGTACCGTCAGCGGGGCGGGAAATGTCGCGCTCCATACGATCGAGAAGCTCCAGCAGTTTGGGGCACTCGTCATCACCTGCAGTGACAGCGACGGTGCGATCTACGATCCTCGCGGGATCGATCTCTCCGTCGTGAAGGAATTGAAAGAGGAGGGGAAACGGCTGTCGCTTGAAGGGTACGCGGCGCGTGTCCCCGGATCGGTCTATACGAAAAAAACCGATTATCCCGAAGGGGAGCATGCGGTGTGGAGTCATCCGTGTTTCGCCGCATTCCCCTGCGCGACCCAGAACGAACTGAGCCGCAGCGATGCGGCCAGACTGATCGAAAACGGATGCACCGCCGTGATAGAGGGGGCCAATATGCCCACCGAACCCTCTGCGATCGAACTGTTTCAGTCCGAAGGGGTTCTTTTTGTTCCGGGGAAAGCCTCCAATGCCGGAGGGGTCGCGGTGAGCGAGTTCGAGATGAGTCAGAACGCCTCGATGGAAAAATGGGATTTCGACAAGGTCGACCGCAAGCTCAACGAGATCATGTGCCAGATCTACAAACGGGTTTCCCTGACGGCCAAAGAGTGCGGATGCGAGCGTGATTTCGTCCACGGGGCGAATATCGCCGCTTTCAAGCGGGTCGCCGACGCGATGATCCTCGAAGGGGTATAGTATTAATACCCAATTAACAAACATTTACCAATGTGCGACTACAATTGCACCCATATTACATAAGATAGGTCGAATATGAATAGAATTCTCTCCGTTTTGGGGTCCATGAAAACGATGGCCGTTTTGATGCTGATCTTTGCCGTATCGATCGGTTATGCGACGTTTATCGAAAATGATTTCGGTACGATGAGCGCGAAAGCCGATGTCTACAACGCATTGTGGTTTGAGGTCCTTTTGGGACTTTTGGCCGTGAATCTTCTGTTGAACATCATCAGGTTCAAAATGGCGCGCAACGGAAAATGGCTCGTGTTCCTTTTCCATGTGTCGTTTTTGATCATTCTGGTCGGTGCCGCGATTACCCGCTATGTCGGGTATGAGGGTGTGATGCACATCCGCGAAGGCAAAAGCAGCGACGTTATCGTCAGTGCCGAGCCTTATGCCACGTTCACCGTGTCCAAAGGGGAAAAGAGCTATACGTTCAATGAACCTCTGTACCTCTCCAAACGTACGTCAAACGATTTTGAACGGACGCTGGAGGTAGAGGGCGAAGCGATCCGTGTCACCCTGGACGAATACCTCCCGGACGCTTCGTATCAGGCGGTAGCCGATCCTGCAGGGAAACCGTTGCTGGAACTGATGGTGACCGGGCCGCAGGGTGCGCAGCAGATACAGCTGAACGAGGGTGATTTCGTGGAAGCGAACGACGTCGTCATCGATTTCAATTCCGGCAAAACTTTCGACAAACCGGTCATTTCGGTCAGCGTCGAAGGGGAGAAGGCGTTTATCACCTCCGGACAGGAGTTGATGACGCTGAGTATGGATACCCAACAGAGCGCACCGCTTAGCGCAGGGAAACATGAATTTACCGGGCGGACCCTCTACCAGAGTCAGGAGAGCGGATTCGTACTGCGTAATTTCCTCCCGAAAGCATCGATGAAACTCGTCTCGGTTCCTGCAAAAGGGCCGATGATGAAGGGAGACGATGCGCTGACGTTCAGCGTTGCCAAAGGGGATCAGGCAACCCAGGTCGTCGTCCTCGGAACGCCGGGTGCCATCGGCGAGGCGAAAACGGCGCAGCTGGGAGATGTCCGCATCAGCGCCGCCTACGGCTCGATCGAGCGGAAACTCCCGTTTGCCGTCGCTCTGCGCGACTTCGAGCTCGAGCGCTACCCGGGATCGATGTCTCCGGCCTCCTACGCCAGCGAAGTGAGTGTTTTGGATGAAGCCAACGGCAAAAAATTCGATTTCAGGATCTACATGAACCACGTCCTCGACTATCAGGGATACCGTTTCTTCCAGTCCTCTTACGATCAGGACGAGCTGGGTACCGTCCTCTCGGTCAACCGCGATCCGGGGACGCTGATCACCTACATCGGCTATTTCCTCCTCGCGGTGGGAATGTTCGGGGTGCTGTTCGTCAAAACCGGCCGTTTCAATGCCCTGAACGAAAAGCTCAAGGGGCTCGAAGCGAAAAACATCGCCGCCTCTTTGATCGTCGCAGCGATGGCGTTTACGTCGACAAACGCGATCGCTTCGGATGAGGGCAACCCCGTCATCCAGACGGCCAAATCGTTCGACCGCGCCCACGCCGACAAGTTCGGCCGTCTCGTCGTTCAGGATGCCAGCGGTCGCATGAAGCCGATGGATACCCTCTCCCACGAGATTCTGGCGAAACTCGGGCGCACCGACACGTTTATGGGGCTCAGCAGCAATCAGGTGATTCTGGGGATGATGCTCCGTCCCGATGCGTGGCGCGAAATCGCGATGATCCGCACCGGAGACAAAGAGGTCAACAAACTGATCGGCCTCCCCGAAACGGCGAAAACGGCAGCCTTCTCGCAGTTTTTTGATTTCCCCGACGAAATCGCGGGGTACAAACTGGCCCAGCTCGTTGATGAGGCGAACCGCAAGGCTCCCGGCAAACGGGACAAGTTCGACAAGGCATTGCTGCAGGTCGATGAGCGGGTGAACGTCGCGTACATGGTCTATACCGGATCACTTGTGCGGATGTGGCCAAAACCGAACGACAAAAACCACAAATGGGATGCGACGATCGAAGCGCTCCAGACCCTAGCCCCCAAAGACGCCGAGATCGTCCGTCTCCTCGCGATCGGCTATTTCGGCTCGATCGACGAATCGATCAAAACCGGCGACTGGGCCAAAGCCGACGAAGCGCTCGCGCGGATCGACAAATACCAGCGGTTCGTCGGTGCGAGCGTCTATCCGAGCGACACGAAGCTGAATGCGGAGATTTTCTACAACAAGGCGAACATTTTCGAGCAGCTGTGGCCGCTCTATTTCGTCGTCGGATTTGCCCTGCTGATCCTCTCTTTCATCAAGATCCTCAAACCCGCGTTCAAACTCGGGTGGTTCAGCAAGGTCTCTTTCGGCCTTCTCGTCCTTTTCTTCATCGCCCACACGGCGGGGCTGGCGATCCGCTGGTACATCTCGGGGCACGCCCCGTGGTCGAACGGCTATGAGTCGATGATCTACATCGGATGGGCCACAGTGCTCGCCGGGTTCATCTTCTCGCGCCGTTCGGTCATGACGATGGCGGCGACGTCGATCCTGACGGGGCTGATTCTCTTCGTCGCCCATCTGAACTGGATGGATCCGCAGGTCACTAACCTCGTCCCCGTACTCCAGTCGTACTGGCTCAGCATCCACGTCTCGATGATCACGGCGAGCTACGGCTTTCTGGGGCTCGGGGCGCTGCTGGGGATGATCACCCTCATCCTCTTCGTCCTCAAACGGGGCGAGAACGTCGCGCGTCTGAACCTCGCGATCAAAGAGCTCAACGCGATCAACGAGATGAGCCTCATCATCGGGCTCGTCCTCCTCACCGTCGGGAACTTCCTGGGCGGTGTCTGGGCGAACGAGAGCTGGGGACGCTACTGGGGATGGGACCCCAAAGAGACATGGGCCCTCGTGACGATCCTCGTCTACGCCGTCGTCATCCACCTGCGCATGATCAAAGGGGCGTACAGCGACTACATCTTCAGTGTCGTCTCCCTGCTGGCTTTCACATCGGTGCTGATGACGTACTTCGGGGTGAACTACTACCTCGCGGGGCTCCACTCGTACGCCAAGGGCGACCCGGTCCCGGTCCCCGATTTCGTCCCCGTTACCTACGCGATCATCGCCTTTATGATCGCGGTGGCGTATCCGAAACGCTCGACGAAATAACTTCTTTTCCCTCCCGTCCTTCGGACGGACTTTTCCATCCACATTCTCCTCCGTCAGAAACCATCCTGTCGTTACAATCTTCTTATTGGACTCGTCGTGCACCGGTTGATAGCTGTGTCGAAAAAATGGAAACAACTGAAATGAAAAATGACGGAAGGTCGATTGGTGTGTCTGAAAGTGGGGATGACCGGTGAAAGCAGAGGGTGAAATGGTGCGCCCTGCAGGACTCGAACCTGCATCTAGGCCTTAGGAGGGCCTTGCTCTATCCTGTTGAGCTAAGAGCGCATGGGTAATGATCGAAGGGGGAGGGGGCGGTTACTTGAACCACCCTTTGACTTTTTCGAAGGCCGATTCGAAGAGGCTCTCGTGGGGTTTGGACTCGATGCCGAAACTCTCCTGAAGTTTCTGGAGGAGATCTTCCTGCTCGGAGTTGAGCCGGCTGGGGTAGGTGAGGCGGACCTGCGCGATGAGGTCTCCCTTGCCGCGGCCGTGGACGTCGGGGATCCCCTCTCCGCGGAAACGGTACTGCTGGGTGTCCTTGGTCCCTGTTTCGAGCTCGAGAGTGAGTTCTCCCGTGAGGGAGGGAATCGTGATCTCTTCGCCCAGAACGGCCTGGGTGAAGAATACGGGGACTTCGAGGTAGACGTCGTTGCCGTTTCGGATGAAATGACTGTCCTCCTCTACCTCGAACGTGACGTACAGATCGCCTCTCACGCCGCTTTTGCCCGTGTTACCGCGGCCCGATACGCGCAGGCGGTTGCCGGTATCGATCCCTGCGGGGACTTTGACCGTGACGCTTTCTTTTGTTTCGGTGTAGCTCTTGCCTTTGCAGTCGGGGCATTTTTCACCCGGCATCGTCCCCTCGCCGTGACACGCAGGACACGTCTGGGAGAAGGTCATGAACCCCTGGCGCATGTAGACCTGCCCCTTGCCGCCGCACTGGCTGCAGGTGGTTACCTTGGCGTCTTTGGCGCCGGTCCCCTTACAGCTTTTGCATGAGGTTTTGGTCGTGAAGGTGATCTCTTTTTCGCAGCCGAAGACCGCCTCTTTGAAACTGATCCGCATGTCGACGCCCATGTCGAGGGGGAACTTGTCGGCTGCGGCGCGGGATGAGCGCCGTCCGCCTCCGCCGAAGCCGTTGAACATCTCTTCGAAGATGCTTCCCAGATCGTCAAATCCGCCGCGGCTGCGGCCTCCCATGCCCCCTTGCAGCCCCTCTTTGCCGTAGCGGTCATAGATAGAGCGCTGGTTTTCGTCGCTGAGGACCTGATAGGCTTCGTTGCAGAGTTTGAACTTGCTCTCCGCTTCGGGATCGTCGGGGTTTCGGTCCGGATGGTAGAGTTTGGCCATTTTTCGGTAGGCTTTTTTGATTTCGTCACCGTTGGCGCTGCGGCTCACCTCTAAAATCTCATAATAACTCAATTCTTCCACGCAGTAGCTCCGTAATGATCATAATATTTTTGCGAATTATACCATTGTCAGGCTGTGTGTTAGTTAAATTGAGTCATGTAGACTAAACTATTTTTGGAACAACCTTGGGTACAATACGGACATGAAAAAATCCCTCGACAAATTCAACCGTCTCGTCGATGCGCTGCAGAGCCTCCCGACGATCGGGCAGAAATCGGCGACCCGTCTGGCGTACCACATGGTGATGAACGACAGTTTCGGGGCGCTCAAACTGGCCCATGCGATCGAAAATGCGATCACCAGTCTGAAAAAATGCCGCTCCTGCGGGGGGATCAGCGAAGACGAGCTGTGCCCGATCTGCAGCGATGAGCACCGTAACCACGAGGTTCTCTGCATCGTTGAAAACGCCAAGGATATTCTGACCTTCGAGGAGAACGGCCTGTTCGACGGGCGCTATTTCGTCCTCGAGGCGCTGGACGAGCTGGACATCGCCCATCTGCGCAGCATCGTCAACAGCGGGATAAAAGAGGTGATTTTCGCCCTGACCCCCTCGATCGCGAACCAGGGGGTGATCCTCTACATCGAGGACAAGCTCGCCGATTGCAGCGTCCGTTTCACCCGGATCGCGCAGGGGGTTCCGACGGGGGTGAGTCTGGAGAACGTCGATATCCTCTCGCTCACGCGGGCGCTCGAGGACCGTGTCAGCATTTGATCACCGGCCTTACGCAATTTGTTTTGAAAAAAGGTGGTAATGGGAGTGATTTCTCCCGCATTTGATAGATGCGGGCAGCTTCAGGGGGGGTGCAGGGGACATATTTGTCCCCGCCACTTTGCGTGCTATGCCCGGAAAATGCGTAACATCGGTTTATCAGAGTAAAAAAGCGGTTTTGAACTGTTCGGCGGAAAGGTCGGTGATCCCGATCTCGCGGAAAAACTCGAGGATCGGGAGTTCCCGTGCGTGGTCCGAGACGAAATCGGGATCGAAACACGCGATCGTCGCCATCAGAATATCCTCCATCAGAACACTCGCTTCGGCTCCCGTATATTCATAGTAATCCTCCATCGCTTCGGCCGGGTCTCTCCGGATCTGGCGTATCGCCTCGCGCAGGGCCATCTGAAACGCGTCGCAAATGGCCGTGTTTTCGCGGTAGAAAGTTTTGTTGACGAACAGCTCCAGGGCGCTGAAATTGGCGAATCCGGCGTTTTCGGAGTCGAGATAGTATACCTCCATCCCCTCATGCTGCGCCTCGATCCCCTCGAAATTGTAGAAATAAAGCCATGCGGCGTCGGCTCCCTGTTTCAGGTATTTGAGGTGTTCGAAGCCGTTGGTGAGAAAGATAACCTGATCGCGTGATACCTCCACCCCCTCTTTGGCATAGAAACGGCGGATGATTTCAAAACCGATCGCGTCGGTCGTGGCGTTCGAAACGGGGGTCGTGACGGTGATGCTCCCGCCGTTTTTGAGGGTGTCATAGGAGGAGGCCTTGAGGAGCACTCCCCCCTGAGTGACAAAATAGCTCCCCAGCGAGAGGAAGCGCTCGTCAAACTGCTCGATCAGGTGGAGCGGCTCGTTGGTCGCGAATTCGATGGTGCCTGCAAGCACTTCGGAAAGGCCGTCGTAGTGTTCGTCTGGCTCGATAAGCTCGAATTCGATGCCGTATTTTTCGAAGATCCCGCGCCGCTGGGCGACGATGAAGGGGAGATGGTCGGGGTTCAGGAACCATTCGATGGCGAGTCTGAGTTTCATACGTTCATTCCTTGTGTGAGTTGTCTGACGTTGCGGGCGATATCCCCGCTCCAGATGGCACTGACGACACTGATCATGTCGGGGCGATGGGCGGCGATCTCGTGGATGTTGGTGACGTTGATCCCACCGATCGCACAGACGGGGAGGGAGAGGACCTCTGTGGCTTTTTGCAGCACGCTCATGGAGACGATCCCCGAGTGGGGCTTGGTGGGGGAGGGGAAGAACGAGCCGAAAGCGACGTAGTCCGCCCCCTGATACTGCGCTTCGAGCGCCTTGCGGATGCTTCCGTAGCACGATATACCGATGATCCCTTCGGGGAAGATCTCGCGGGCCAGGGAGAGTTCCATGTCGTCCTTGCCGATGTGGAGGCCGTCGGCGCCGATTTTCTGCGCCAGGTAGGGACGGTCGTCGACGACGAAAAGGGCTCCGTGGCTTCGGCAGAGGGATTGGAGCTCTCGGCAGAGGGTTTCGACGGCGTCATCGGAGTCGGTTTTGTTACGGTACTGGAGGATTTTCACCCCCGAGCGCAGGGCCGTTTCGGACTGTTCGAGAATGGTGGAGCCGGGAGTAAGGATTTCGTCGGTGATTGCATACAGTCCTCGCATGTGACTCTCCTCTTTTTACAGCATTGTAAAAAAAGTTTCGAGACGTTCGTAGTGAGATAATGGCGTTTGGTGTGCAGGAGGGGGCGACCGCTTTTAGCGGACCACTTCCAGCCCTTCGCTTTCCCATGCGTGTATGCCCCCTTCGACGTTCACAGGGACAAAGCCGTTTTCGGCGAGGATGCGCGAGGCCGCGACGCTGCGGCTGCCGCTGCGGCAGTAGACGATGATCTTTTTCTCCTTGACGTTGGCGAGGACGGCGAGGTTTGACTCCAGAACCTGCAGAGGGAGCAGCGTCGCCCCTTCGATGTGCCCTTCGGCAAACTCTTCGGGGGTGCGGACATCGAGGAGGGTGACGTTGCCCTCACGCTGCAACAGCTCGTGGGCCTGTTTCGCAGAGACCGATTGGAACGGGGCTAGGATCCACCCTTTCGCGTAGACGAAATAGAGGGCGACGGCGGCGAGGGCCGTCCAGTAGAGGAGGTTGGTGAGCTGTTTTTTCGTCATGGGCATATCCGTTTTTACGGAATTTTAGCCGTATTTGGATTGGTTTGTCCTTTGTTGAACGCCCCTCATGGGAGCGGCTTTGTCCAGTAAAGCTTTTCCGGATCGTAGCCGATGGCGGGTAGATAGTTCAAAATCGTCTGTTTGTCCCGGGACGACAGGCCGGATTCACGCCCGAGAATCCACAGATATTTCCGCTCGGGATCTCCGACGACGCTGTAGCGATAATCGTCCCCCAGCATCACGATCCAGTAGTCTCCGTAAAACGGCCAAAAGAAACTCACTTCGAGTTTGCTGTTCTGGCTTTTTTCGACCACTTTGGCTTTGCCTCTGGCCTCGCCGATCATTTTGCCGCTACCATCGAAGCAGCGGTTGATGACCGATACCCCGTCAGCTACGATGTGGTAGTCGGCGGAGGCGCTGACGCATCCCCTCTCAAAACGGTTTTCATAGCGGGCTATCTCTATCCATTTTCCGCTGTAGCGTTCCAGGTCGACAGATGCTACGGTGGGAAGGGGAGGGACGGGCTGCGTCGTGCATCCGGCCATCATCCATGCCAAAACAGCGATCCAGAACAGATGCCTCCTGAAGATTTTGCCCTGGAGATTGCCGATGGAACGGCGTACTGTCCGCAATCCGGGAAAAGAGAGCGGTAGGGATTCGTGGCGTGTCGGCATATAGGGACCTCCATGTTTGAATATGTACAAGTATAGTAGAGAAAAATAAGTTTTTTTTCTTCAATGCCTCAACCGTTTTGTGCAAAATAGCGCTGCGTTTCCCGATGCCGGAACTCAAACATGGTGTCCATGTCGTGTTTGATCCATCGAAAAAAAAGATTCCCGAGCCACCCAAGCGGTAGAACCATAGAGAGGGTTTCACGCATCAGCGTTTGTCCGCTCTCCAAAGGGACAAATTGGCGCTCATGAAGGAAATAAGTGGAAAGTATGGACTTTCATGCGGTCATCATCCCAGTTTCCGTACCGGTTCGGCCGTGGGCTTGCCAAAATAGTACCCCTGCGCCAGATCGGCTCCGTTGGCTGCGCAGTAGGCGACCTCTTCGGCCCGTTCTGCCCCCTCGGCGAGGACGACAATGTTGGACTCTTTGGCGAGGGAAACGATCGCTTTGAAAACCGACTGATGGATGGGATTGCCATCGATGCCGTTGATGATTTCGCGGTCGATTTTGACAATGTCGGGTTTGAGTTTAGCGATCATGTTGAGCGACGAGTACCCGCTCCCCACATCGTCCAGTGCCACCATAAACCCCTGTGATTTGTAAAATTCGAGGATTTTTTTCAGATGCTCCACATCCTCGACCTGTTCGGTTTCGGTGACTTCGAAAATGATATTTTTGGGATCGAATTCGAGCTGTGAAGCCCATTTGACCGTCGATTGGAGGCAGTGCTCGGGATCGTAGATGGCGGTGGGGATAAAGTTGATGAACACTTTGGCAGTGATGTTTTTGACTGCGGCGGTTTTGAGCGATGTTTCGCGGCATGCGCGGTCGAGATAAAAGAGCATATCCCCTTCTTTCGCCCAGGTGAAGAGTTTGTCTGGGTAGACGAGACTTCCGTCGTCGTTCACCCCGCGGGCGAGTGATTCGTATCCGTAGATGTCGCCGCATCTGAGATCAACGATCGGCTGAAAATGGGTTGTGAGCGCCCCTTTTTCGATCAGGAGCGACAGTTCATTCGCACCCATGAGGTCTTTGTATCGCTGTAGAGTGCGCATTTCTCTGAGCATGGAAGGGACAAGGGGCTGGGAATGCTCCAAAAAAAGGCACCGGATCCCCTCGCGTTCAATCCTGTTCAGCGAATGGAAATGGCAAAATTGCTCCAAAAACGATGCGAAACACTCGGTGGCGGCAATGAGGGTGTGGAAGTCTTCGCGGATGTAGTTGACATTTCCGCGATCGAGTATGAGGGATATTTTGGTGCACAGCTCCGGCACGTCACAGCTGAAAATGATATCCCCTCCCGTTTTGGGGATGATCGGTACCGATTGGCATTTGATGCAGCTCATGATGGATCCTTTGACATGTTGTATTCTTTTCCGAATGGGATAAGGCGGTACGTACCGAACGACATCGACGCGGCCAACGAGAGGATCCGGTACAGCAGATTTTTCGGAGCCGCATAGAGGATGATCCGGAACTCTTTGAGGGTACGATGGCGCATCTGGTATTTCCAGTACCCAAAGAGGCTGAAGAGGTTTTTCGGATGGAGCAGAAAAGCCGCTTTGGGGTAGGCCGCGATGCGGATCGCCTCATCGATACGGTTGGTGACCAAAATCCCGTCGCAAAAACGGGCTAACGCCATGGCCTCATCAGGGGTATTCCGCAGGGGCTTCAGGCGGTGTTGATCGTAAAGATAATACATGACATCTCCTTCTTGAGTATGCAGCGCGTCGGATATTTGTTTGCAGCATGATAAAACGATAGCTCTGCCATTCGTAGGCGGATTATGGCTGTTGGGCAGGTTGATCATACGGATCGACAAAAAGAGGGTATCGATATTTAGAATTTCGTCCTATAATCATTGTCAAAACATCCGGAGGTATACCATGCTCAAAGAACTGATTTATACAGGAATGGGAGGGGCGCTGCTCCTCAAAGAAAAAGTGGAAGAAGAACTCAAGAAACTCGAAGAGAAGGGGAAAATCAGCACCACCGACACGAAAAGTTTTCTGGAGAGCCTCAAAACCAAAGGGGAAGAGGAAGAAAAACGGCTCAAAGAGGAGATCAAATCGGCGATCCGCGAGGTGATCGAAGAACTCGGAGTTGCGACGAAGCAGGACATCGAAGCGCTGAAAAAGTGATGGGAGCCTATTCGCCGCTGCGCGTCTGGCGGGTTTTCCGCCTGCTGCTCAGTTTCTACCTGCTGATCAAGAAACGCCCCCGCTTTTTGGGGTTCAAACCTCTCGAACCCGACGCGCTTGCCCAGAGTGTCATCGTGCTGGGGACGAGCTTCGTCAAGCTCGTGCAGGTGCTCGCCACCCGTAACGATTTTTTCGAAGAACGCTATCTGGAGGTGCTCCGCTCCATCCACGACGATCTCCCCCCGATGGGGGAGGCGGACTGCCGCCGTGTCCTGGGGCGCGCATTTGAACAGTGGCCGTTCGAGCGGTTTGAGGAAACCCCCATCGCCTCGGCATCGATCGGGCAGGTGCACGAAGCGTATTTGAGGGACGGGACCCGTGTCGCCGTCAAGCTGCGGCGCGAGGGGATCGAGCGGCGTATCCGGGCCGATATCCGTATCATTTCGGCCTTCAACCGCCTCTTCCGCCCCCTGTTTTCCCCTCTGACGCGTCACTCTGTCGAATCGGTCGTGAGCGAATTTTCCTCTATGATCGTCCAGGAGTGCAGTATGCGGCGCGAACGGCAGAATCTGGAGCGTTTCAGCAGTGTCTACGCCGATGCCGGGATACGGTTTCCGATCCCCTATGTGCCGTGGTGCAGCGACGATGCGCTGGTGATGAGCTTCGAGGTGGGGTTCCGGTTTGATGACAAAGAGGCCATCGCGGGCCACAACATCGACATTTCCCCCATCATCGACTCTCTCGTCCGCTTCTACACCGAACAGATGCTGGTGCGGGGTTTCTTCCACGCCGATCCCCATCCTGGAAATCTGCTGGTCAGCCCCGATGGGGAGCTGATTCTGCTCGATTTCGGGATGGTGAAACGGGTCTCCAACCCGATGCGGATCGCCATTATCGAGCTGATCCGCGCCGCACACGAAAAAGACTACGAAGCCTACGTCAGCGCGGCCAAGCGGATGGGGACGGTGGCGTACGATGCCCCCTCCTCGGAACTGGCCGAATTCACCGAGCGGATGTTCGAGATTTTCGGCAACGATGCCCTCGACAGCGGCAGCATGCAGCAGCTGGCGTTCGAGGTGATGGAGCAGACGCGAAACCTCCCCTTCAAACTCCCCCAGGAGGCGATCTACATCCTCCGCGTCAGCGCCATCATCGAGGGGCTGGGGACAACCTACATCGAAAATTTCAACGGGATCAAGGACATCCTCCCGATCCTGCAGCGCAACATTCCGCGCGCGCTGGGGGTCAAGGAGTCGCTGTGGGAGAATATTCGCGATGAAATCCGCCGTCTGCCCGATGATATCACCGCTGCGAGAGAGACGCTGCGAAAAGCGAGCCGGGGGGAGCTCAACGTCGAGATATCCCCAATGCAGATAGAGAGCATCCGGCACGCGTTCGAAGCCTCCTTGCGTCCGGTTGTCACCGCGTTGACCTTCGCGCTGGGAAGTATGGGAGCATGGATGGCGGATTGGAAAAACGCCGCATTTATGCTGTTGGCGGCGGCGATTCTGCGCCTCTGGTTCCGGTAACGGCTTCGGGGAACAGCGCGAAAAACGTCTAGAGGTTCCCTGCACCCACCGCTTTCCTGAAATACTCCAGTGCTTTCTGCGAGGAACTTTTTTGTGCGACGACCGGACGGGGATAGCTGTTCAGTTCTGCTTTGGAGAGCTTCGCTTCGTCGTGAAGAATTTTCGGATCGATTCCGCGCAGTTCTGGTATCCAGCGGCGGATGTATTCCCCCTCGGAATCGAATTTTTTTCCCTGCGCGTAGGGGTTGAATATCCGGAAATAGGGCTGCGGATCGACTCCCGTCCCCGCGCTCCACTGCCACGAGAGGATATTGCTCGCCGCGTCGTAGTCCAGGAGGTGAGCGGCGAAAAACCTCTCCCCCTCCTGCCACGGAAGCAGCAGGTTCTTCGTCCAGAAACTCGCGCACACCATCCGGACGCGGTTGTGCATCCCCCCCGTCTCCAGCAGCTCCCTCACCCCCGCATCGACGAGGGGGACCCCCGTGCGCCCCTTGCAGAACGCCTCCGCGTACCCGCGGTTCCATTCCCCCTTGAACGGGTAGCGGAAGTTCTCGCCCGCCAGAGTGGGGAAGTGATGCAGCAGCATCGCGTAAAACTCCCGAAACATCAGCTCCCGAAAAAACGGTTCCGTATCGATCCCCTTTTTCTTCTCTCCCGCCAGCCACCGCAGCACGGCGCGGATCGAAACCGTCCCGAAGCGGAGGTCGGCCGAGAGATGCGACGTCGCCCCTGGTGCGGGGAAGTCACGTTCAGTGGCGTAGCGGGGGAGGAGAGGAGAAAAACGCTCCAGCTTTTCGGACGGAGAGAGGTATGGCGCGAGCGGTGCGGGAGAAAACCCGAGCGATTCGAGGGAAATCGGTTTGGTGCGGTGATTGTGCTCAGCGATGACGTGGATGACGCCGCTCTCCCATGGGATGAGCTGCTGCGGCGCGGGGAGATGCTCTTTCATGTGTATGGGAGTGAAGAGGGCTTTGGCCCGGTTATAGAAGGGGGTAAAGACGAGGTAGGGACTCCCGTCGCTTTTGAGTACCTCGTCGGGTTCGAAAACATAGGTATCGTTCAGATACCGGAAGGGGAGGAGGTGGGAAACCTCGCGGTCGCGCTCCATCGCATAGCTGTCGTAGTCCCCCGAAGCGGACACCTCGTCGAACGCTGCGCTCCCAAGAATCCACGAAAACACCTCGGCGGGTCTGCCATGAAAAAGGATCAGGTCGAGGCCCATTGACCGGAGGGAGGCTTTGAGGTGCAGGAGGGCCTCGAAGATGAAAGTCACGCGGCGGTCGTCGCGCGGCAGCGGGTCAAGGATGGCCGGATCGAAGATGAAGATGGGGAGCACCTCCCCCTCCAACGAGAGGAGGGGGTTGTCGTCGGTGCGCAGATCACGCCGGAACCACAGGATGCGGCGCATTTATTTCCCTGCGTCCAGATGGGAACGCAGCGCGAGGCTTTTGGGGTAGGGGTCGAGGAACCGCTGGCCCAGGAGATAGGTGTTCTGGTATTTCGCCGCATACAGATGAAGCGTCGAGAGGGGGACAATGAGGGGGAGGATTTTCCCGGCGTAGTCGCGGATCTGGCCGTGGAGAAACTCTTTTTCCTCCCGGCTCAGGTCGTTTTTGAAAAAGCCCGCCATGTGTTCGAGGACGTTGCGGGTCCGTTTGATCGAGCTTTTGTGGCCGATCGCTGTTTTGAAGAGCTCCTCGTAGCGGCGGAGCAGATCGGCAAAAGGAAGTGGGGCACGGTTGGCGACGATGTTGCCCAGCTGCCGGTAGAGCATCTCGTTTTTCGACTGGAGCAGGAACTTGTGCTCGGTGTGGAATCGCACAAGGGTTTTCATGTCGGGCGAAGAGGCTTTGAACTCCTCGAACCGCGCGTAGGCGAACACCTGCATGACGAAGTTCTCCCGCAGCCACATATCCTGGAGCCGCCCCTCTTCCTCCATCGGGAGGTGGGGAAAACGTTCGCGGCACATCGCGGCGAACACCCCGTCCTCCTTCCCTTCGCAAAATCCGTTTTCGAGGTAGAGCTTGGCGCTTTTCATGCCGCAGCTGGGGGATTTGGATTTGAATACGATCCCGCACAGCGGTTCGGCCGATACCCGCTCCAGTTCGTGCGTGCTCTCGCGCTCCAGCGCTTCGGTGAGGTCGGCTCCGTTTTTGTTGCTGTGCACCCTGATCCCTTCGGTGCCGCGGACGAGGCGGACCGAGGGGCGGGGGGTGCCGAACGCGAGGTGTTCGGGGCAGAAGGGGACGAACTGCGCGAACTGCCCCAGATCGTCGGTGATGAAGTGGTCGTGTTTGTGCCCACCGTCGAAGCGGATCTTCTCTCCGAGGAGGCAGGCGGATACGGCGAGTGTCATGGGGAATCCTTGTGTATACCGGAAACGGTTTTGGCGTATTTGATGAAAGATTGTATAACAAAACGGGAGAGAACGATAGTGAAAATATGGCAATTCGTATAAAAGGGGTGTTCTCCTCCGTGCGGAGGAGGGAGAGGGTTATTTGCGGGCTTTCTTGATTGCCTGCAGGAGGATTTCGAATCCCGCCTTGCTCGATTTTTCGACCTCTTTGAAGGTTTTTACTCCTTCGGAAAGGTTTTCTCCTTTGGAGAAAATGTCGATCACCTTTCCAAGACCGTTGTGGACGTTTTCGTGGTGGCGGGAGATTTCGGCGATCGTGCTCTGGTCATTCGAGAGGATATGGCTTACTTCGGCGCCGAACCATTTGCCGAAACGGCAGCTGTGGTGGTCCGATACGATCGTTTTTTCGCCGTAGAGGGCCGCTTTGTACCCCTGGAGTTTGAGGTTGATGTGGTCGATCTTGCCGTTGCTGATGCTCACTTCGTTGGTGACGTTGACGGTCTGCTCGAGGATCTCCTGGGTATTTTCGCTGACGAAATCGATGTTCGTCTGGAACTCTTCGAGGGTGTTCATCACGTCTGAAGCGAGGGAATAAAACGTTTCGCTCGCTTCGGTCATCGCCACCGAGTTTTGCTTGAGACCGCTGATGTTCACCTCGACCTCCTGGGTCGCTTTCTGGGTCCGTTCGGCCAGTTTGCGTACCTCGTCGGCGACGACGGCGAATCCACGTCCGTGTTCGCCGGCACGGGCCGCTTCGATCGCGGCGTTGAGGGCGAGGAGGTTGGTCTGGTCGGAGATGTCTTTGATGAGGTTGATGATCTGGGCGATCGAGATGACGCTGTCGTTGAGCGACGTGGTGTCGCTTTGGATGTTGCCGCTCATCTGCTGGATGTTGCTGATCGAATCGACGACGAACGCCGTCTGCTCGCGCAGCTTCTCGCTGCGGACGGCCGTTTTGTTGTTGATCGCGTTGATCTCTGCCAACATCTTCAGATTCTCTTCCATCGTCCCCTGGAGGAAGTTGATCCCGTCACCGTAGCTTTCGAGCAGGGTTGAAATGATCTGTTCGCGTATCGCCGCACGCTCGTCATTGCGCAGAGTGTGGATCTCCGCTTCCCTGGAACGCAGAGAGTTGTGCGCATCGTCAAGTGAACGCTGCAAGGTCTCATTCTGCGATTTGAGTGAGTTGATCTCCTCGGTGAGTTGTCTGATCCGTCCTGAATTGAACATTGTATTCCTTTTTCTGCTGTCATGGTCCGTCTAATGTTCGGGAGTATACAGAAAATCGCTTTAAGCTGCAAAAAAATTCGCTACAGCGACTCTCCGGCTGTTCGGTGGTTCAGCGGTCCGGGGCCGTGCCCGATTCCGGGGGCGGTGCGTATCGCCTCGGTGACGAATGCCTTGGCCCGCTCGATCGCATGGTCCAGCTCCAGCCCCAGCGCGAGGCTGGCGGCGATGGCGGAGGAGTAGGTGCACCCGCTGCCGTGCAGATCGGTCGAATCGAGCTTTTCGGAGGTGAACACCCGCTTCTGCCGCCCGCGGTAGAGGAGATCGGCGATGATGTGGTCCATTACGTGCCCTTTGATCAGGACAGGGGAGGGGTGGGCCATGAGGAGCTGGAGCGAATCGCTCTCACCGCTCTGGTAACCAAAAAGACAGTACGCCTCATGCAGGTTCGGTGTTGTGAGGGTGACGATTTTGGAAAATTCGCGCAGCGCATCGATCGCATCGTCTTTCAAGAGGGGTGATCCGGCCTTCGAAACACAGACGGGATCGAGGACGATCGGGACGCCCAGAGGTTCCACGATGGCGCGTACCGTTTCGATGATTGCCGCATCGTAGAGCATCCCGATTTTGATCGCGTCGACGCGAAAGTCCTCCAGGACGCTGTGTATCTGTTCCGCGACGAAGGAGGAAGGAACCGGAAAGATCGACTGTACTCCGGTCGTGTTCTGGGCGGTGAGGACGGTGATCGCGCTGGCACCGTACATGCCGAACGCTTCGAACGTTTTGAGGTCGGCCTGGATGCCGGCCCCTCCGCTGCTGTCGGATCCGGCGATGGTGAGGACGGTTTTCATGGAGCTGCTCCGTTGTTTTTTTGAATCATATCCGATTCTCTTGGCGCTTCGTAGGGCGGATAGGTCACTTGAACCGGTTGCGGAACTGCTTGGCCCCCTCTTTGGAACTGTCGATGTACTCTTTGATCCCATCGAACGTGAAGCGGATCCGGCTCTGGTCGACCGTCTCCATGCCGCGGATCCGGTTGAGATTGATCAGGTAGGAGCGGTGAACCCGCAAAAAGCCGTGGGATTCGAGGAGGGGTTCGAGATCGGAGATCTTTTTGGGGCAGTAGGCAAACCCCTCTGCGGTCCGCAAAATCGTCTCGGCAAGGTCGGCTTTGACGTAGAGGATATCGGACGGAGTGAGGAGGAGGTGGTTTTCCCCCGTTTTGGCGATCAGGCGGAGTTCGCGGGGAGGCGTTTTCGTCTGTACCCGCTCGATCGCGCGCGAAAGCTGTTCGGTGCTGTAGGGCTTGAGGAGGTAATCGACCGCCCCGACGTCGAACGCGCTGAGGGCATGGTTCTCGTGGGCCGTCTGATAAACGATGGCGAGGTTTTCGTGTTCGTAGCGCAGGGCGTATCCCAGTTCGATCCCGTCCATCTGCGACATCGAGATATCCAGAAACGCGATGTCAAAAGGGACGTTTCGGGCAAGCTCGAGGGCATGGCTACCGCTGGAGGCGCGGACGACGTTTCCATGTCCGAGCGATCCGAGGAGCCGTTCGAGACGGTCCAGCGCGAGGGGTTCGTCATCGACGATCAAAATGTTCATGGCACTCCTTTAGTTCGATGAGGTAGGCGGGGGGATCGAAACTCTCGATCCGTACATCCCCCCCGCACAGATGCTCCAGCCTCTCTTGGAGGTTGGAGAGGCCGATTCCGAATCCGGCGTTCGCAATAGCTTTTCCGGTGTTGGAGACGAGGATGCGGGTCTTGTCATTGTGCGTGACGGCGACGCGGATGATGAAAGGGGAGCCGCTGGGAACAAAGCCGTGTTTGACGGCATTTTCGGCGATGAGCTGTATCGAAAATTTCGGAACCGGGATGTTCTGGAGTTCGGCGGGAAGATCGCTTTGCAGAACGAGGGAACCCTGAAACCGGATGTTTTCGAGTTCGAGGTAGTCGCGGACGTTGCGCAGCTCCTCGCTGAGGGGGATGAGGGAGCGCTCCTTCATCGTGTTGCGTAGAAAACGGGAGAGTTTCAGGAGCGCTTCTTCGGCTTTTACCGGGTCCTGGTGGACCAGTTCGGAGAGGGAGTTGAGGGAATTGAACAGAAAATGGGGGTTGAGCTGGGTGTCGAGAGAGCTGAGGCGGCTGCGGACGAAGAGGCGGTCACTCTCCTCTTTGAGGTTGCGGGTGCTGACGAAGCGGTACATCAGCCTCCCCAGCAGATAGGTGAGCCCCCCGACGATCGAGGCGCTCAGAAGGGGGTGGGTATGGAACAGATCTACCGTGCGGATCGGCAGCGGTGTGAGGAGAAAATGGGTACTCAGAACCCCCAGAAACCCCGAAGCAAACGAAAACAGAGCCGCCACACCATTCCACCACAGGGTGGAAATGCGCGGGAGGATGTAGCGGTTCATGGAGGTGACGAAGAGGAAGGAAAAGAGGGTGATCAACGAGCCCAGAGTGATTCCGAACACCGCTCCGTCCATCCACGGAAGCAACAGAAGATGGTATCCCAGCACCGAGAGGAGCGAGGAAAAGAGGATCCCCGTGATCCCGATTCCGAACCAGTCGTGCAGGGTGATTTTCAGTTCATTCATTCAGCAGCCTCATCAGATTCATCGCCCCCATCGCGACGCCGGGCCACCCCTGGGCGGCGTAGCTCGTATCCCCCACCTGGTAAAACCGCTCTATGGGGGTGTCGTTGGAGGGGAGGAAGGGGAGAATGTTCGTACGGCTCATCGCGATCCCTCCCAGCTGCGTCCGGTTCAGGTAGCGGCCGAACGTTTTGGGCGTCGCCGCGAAACTCTCGACGATGCTGCCCCTTGGTAGAGAGAGTGTATCACAAATCCATTGCTCTAGCAAGGCGTGGAGTTCGTGTTTTTTGCGGCGGTATTCGCCGGGGGAAATATCCTTCCACCACCGCGCATCGGTGTGGATCGATGCCGTGATGCTGTAGTGAGCCTCGGGGGCGATGAGGGTATCGGCGGAGTCGCTGAACGAGACGAAGAGGGATTTGGAGAGGGTGTCCGGTATGATATTATCTGATATTAGCTGATAATGGTGGGAAAACGCCTCTTTGGAGGCAACCGTCATGTAGAGGACAAAGGCGCTCTGGTGGTTGTTCAGTTTTTGGTAACGGCTGTAGTAGCCTCTGATGGCCTCTTCGTCGAACCATTTCGCACTCTCGAAATGGGAGGTCCCCATGATGAGGCTGCGCGCCTGGAGGCTTCCTCGGGAGGTATTGATGTGAAACCCGTCTTTGATTTTGTGGATCGAGCGCACTTCGTGGCCGAGACGGACATCCGGGAGATTCGAGATCAGCGATTCGCACACTCTCCCCATCCCCCCGATCGCGTAATGGTTGGCGTCGAAGGTGTACCCGAGCGCGAGCGCCGCGGTGAGAAAATTGCACTCTTTGAGCGTTGTCTGGGTGACGATCAAAACCTGCGCACTGAGAAAATCGAGATATTCGGCGGAAAGCTCGCCGTAGACGTTTTCGATGAAGCTCTGCGCATTGGCGTGGAGGTAGGGCCAGAATTTTCTCAGAAGGGGGGCATGGCTTTTGAGGGAGAGAAGTTTGTCCCACAGCGATCGGTTCGAATAGTAGTACCCCTGCGTTTCGTAAAACGTTTCGGTGAGGGATCGGACAAGCTCCCAGAACATGCGGTGTTTTGGATGGGGGTAGGCGCGCCCTATCTCTTCCAAAAAAAGCTCGACGTCACGGAAACGGCGGATCGTTTTGTTTTTGTGGATGACGACCATGGCAGGATCGATCGGGATCAGCTCCGGGACTACACCGGCACGATCGAAGAGCGATTTGACCGCCCCCCCGTCGCGGTAGCCGCAGATCGTGGTGGCCCCCGTATTGTAGCGGTGCTTTTTGTGGGTGAAGGTCGATGCGCAGCCGCCGGCATAGGGCTCTTTTTCGAGGAGAACGGCATTTTCTCCCGCGGCGTTCAGCAGAGCCGCCGCGGAACATCCCCCGATCCCGGCGCCGATGATGGCGTAGTCGATCATGGCCGTTGCATCCGTTCATAGAGGTCGGCGAGTGTGCGGACGAAGAGGGGGTGATCGTTCGGGGCGCGGGCGACGCGGTACTCCTCGAATCCCATGTGTTCCGCTTTTTCGCGGTATTCGACCTCGAGCTCGAATTCGGTCTCGGAGTTGTCGACCGTAAACGCGATGGGGTAGAGGATCACCTTTTTTCTGCTCAGCGAAGCGAGTTTGTCCTCCAGATAGGGGCGGATCCACTCGAGCGGCCCCAGGCGGGACTGGTAGGCGAGGTGGGTTTTGTGAAAATGGATCCTCGCCTCGTTCAGGGCGCGGCGGGCGTGGTAGACGTTGGCCCGGATGTGGCGCTGATACAGGTCCCCTTTGTCGATCACTTTTTGAGGGAGGCCGTGGGCCGAGAAAACGAGCTCGAAGTCTCCTGCCTCATCGTCTCCCAGCGCCTCTTTGATCCGCTCGACGATCGCGGCGTTGTAGAGGGGATGGGCGTAGTAGTGGTTGAGTGTTTTGATCTTGTGGCCGATTCCCAGCCGCCCGGCTTCCTCGAACAGGGCGTCATACGACGAGAGGGTCGTCGTGGAGGAGTGGTGGGGGTAGAGGGGGATGGCGTAGATCTCGTCGCATTCCCGCACTTTTTCAAGCACCTCCGAGGTATAGGGGGGCGTGTAGCGCATCACGTAGTGCACCTGCGCATCGACCCGATCGGCGAGGGTGCTGACGAGCCGTCTGGTATGCCGAACAATCGGGGATTTTCCCCCCAGAAGGGCGTAGTTGGCTGTGGCCTCTTTGTGGCGGCGGGAGGTGATGAGCCATGCGATGAACGACCTGATCGGTCGGGGGGCGCCGATGATGCGGCGGTCGTTGAACATGTTGGTCAGGAACGTTTTGACCTCCGAGAGGTTGTTGGGTCCCCCCATGTTCAAAAGAAGTATCGCTTTTTTTGGGTGATGGGTTTCGGCGGACACAATAACTCCTCTGGAAAATTGCGTTATTGTCCTGTTTCGGCTGTTTTTTTGGTATCGGATTTTTGGCGGTTGGTAGGAAAGACTATTCCATAAACTTCTTCGTCCGTTTCGTCGCCTGCGCCGTGGCGGGGTCGTCAGGCCAGAAGTGCTTGGGGTAGCGCCCCTTGAGCTCTTTTTTGACATCCGTGTACGAGCCGCTCCAGAAGCCGACCAGATCGCGTGTCACCTGTATAGGACGGTGGGCGGGAGAGAGGAGATGGACCGTGAGGGGAAGTTTCCCCGAGAGGAGCGAGGGGTGGAGCGAGGTGCCGAACATCTCCTGTATCCGGACCGCCAGAACGGGGGCGGAGGGATCGGAGTAGTCGATCCCGATACGGCTTCCGGTGGGGGCGGTAAAATGGCTGGGAAACAGCGTATCGAGCTCGCGCTGCAGCTCCCATGGCAGCTGGGAGAGCAGTATCGTCTCCCAGTCGAGGGTTTTGCACTCCTCGAGCGAGCGTTGGTTTCCAAGATGGGGAAGGAGCCACTCTTCGAGGGTTGCCAGGAGCGCCTCGTCGGTAAAATCTCCCCCGCACCGCTGCGGACAGTGGCGGCGGTAGGCGATGAGGCGGCGCTTCAGCGCGCGGACCGGTTCGCCCCATCCCAGAGATTCCAGGCCGTGGATGCGTATCCCCTCCATCAGCGCCGATCGGATCATTTCGGGATCGGGATCGCCCCAGGGGCGGCTGGCGATGAGGATGGCGCCGAGGCGTTCGTTTTCGCGCGCTTCGACACGGCGCGTCTGTGAGTTCCATTCGACCCGTGTCTCGGCGGCGAACGCGTCGACGTGGCGGAGCCGGAGCGTCTCTACCCCGATGGGGGCGCACAGGTGGATCCGCGCACTCGTGGCGTGGCCGTCGCTGCGGGCGACGACGAGCCACTCTTCGTGTGCGAGGGGATCGCCAGGGCTCAAGTAGACCTCTTTGCCGCCTGCCGTGAGGAATCTGCCGCCGCCGCGGGCTCTGGCGATACGGTCGGGGTAGGCCAGCGATAGGAGGAGAGAAACACCGTCTTGCATGGGATCGCCGCTGAATCTCAGAGCCGTTTCGGTGCGCGCCGAAATTTCCCGGACGTTTTGCATGAGGGGGGTGAGCTGAGGGCTTCGGCGTCCCTGCAGATGCGCCTCTTTGAGGATCCAGAACCGTTCTCGGATATCGCTGTGGCGCTCGTCGTTAGAAAGAATGTCCCGCTCCGAGAGGAGCGCGGCGAGGAGGACCGCTTCGCTTTGGAGCCCCAGATCGTGGGCTTTGATAATCATATGGGCGAGACGGGGGTGAAGCCCCAGCGTCAAAAGTTCCTGCCCGTGAGGAGTGATCGCTTCATCCGCTGCCCCGAGTTCTCGCAGAAGCTCCCGTGCATGCGAGAGGGTCGAGGGTTTGGGGGGATCGATCCAGCGCAGTTCGTCCGCCTCTGCCCCCCATGCGCAGAGTTCGAGAGCCAGCGGGGTGAGATCGGCCGTGAGGATGTCCGGGGCGCGGTGCGGGGCGAGGGAATGGTGCTCATGCAGGCTCCAGAGGCGGTAACATTTTCCCGGCGCGGTACGCCCGCCTCTCCCTGCGCGCTGGTCGGCCGAGGCGCGGGAGATTTTCTGGGTTACGAGCCGCTCCATCCCGCTGGCGGGATCGAAACGGGCGACACGCTCCAGCCCCGTATCGATGACGACGCGGATCCCCTCGATCGTGAGGCTCGTTTCGGCGATGTTGGTCGCGAGGACGATTTTGCGTTTCTGCGCGGGGAGGATGGCGCGGTGCTGTTCCTCTTTCGAGAGATTTCCGTAGAGCGGGGAGATCGCCATATCGGCTTTCGTGTCTTTCACGTATTCGGCGAGGCGCGATTCGAGCTCCCGGATTTCCCGCTCTCCGGGGAGAAAGAGGAGAATATCACCCGCATCGTCGCGCAACGCTTGCATCACTGTTTTGAATGCCTCGGAGATCATATCACGTGGAGAAAGCGGCGCAGAGGAGGGGGAACGGTAGGAGAGCTCTACGGGGTAGCTGCGCCCTTCGCTCGTGAGAATTTCGGGATTTTCGAGCAGCTCGCCCAGCCCCCGCGTGTCGAGGGTCGCCGACATGACGAGGATTTTGAGATCGTCGCGCAGCAGCTCCTGAGACTGCAGGGCGAAGGCGAGGGAGAGGTCGCTGTGGAGGTTGCGCTCATGAAATTCGTCGAAGATGATGAGGGCGGTATCCTCCAGACCCGGATCGCGTTGGAGGTAGCGGGTGAGGATCCCTTCGGTGATGACGAGGATCTGTGTCTTTTTCGAAGATTTTCGCTCGCCTCGGATGTGGTAGCCGACCCGTTCACCGATCTCTTCGCCCAGCATCTCCGCCATCCGTGTCGCGGCCGCTCTGGCGGCGAGGCGTCTGGGCTGGAGCATCAGAATCTTTTTTCCCGCCAGCCAGGTTTCATTCAGGAGACAGAGGGGGACGGCGGTTGTTTTCCCGGCCCCGGGAGGGGCCTGCAGGATGAGGCGGTCAGAGCGGCGAAGAGACTCCCGTATCGGCGAAATCTGCTCCGAGATAGGGAGTTTCGAGAGCGTAGGAATCATCCTCAGGAAGCGGGCTTGGCAGGCTTGGTGGGGTTGCTTTTGGCGTTCTCCGATACGCTTCGGTCAAACCGGATCAGCCCTGCGGCCGTGTAGACGTTGCGGGGATTCCACAAAATCCAGCCGTTGCTGCCAAAATCTTCGCTGGCACGGATCTGGTCGCGGATCTCCTGCTCGCCGTAGATGCGGCGGTCGAAGGCGTAGTCGCGGAACGCCTGGAGCCACGGGCGATAGGCGAGCGGCGAACCGCCCGATTTTTCGAGCGCTTTGTCGAGCGAGTGTTTGACGATTTCATAGTTGGCCGCGACCGGGTTCGTGTATCCCGGGATGCCGGCGTTGAATCCGCTGGGATAGAGCATCGGACACATGTAGTCGACGTAGGGGGCGATCGCATCGACGCGCTGGCCGATCTCGATGTCGGCGTTGTGCCAGCTGACGTACCCGAAGATATCGGCGGCGATGAACACGTTGTAGGGGAGAAGCTCCCGACGCGCTTTTTCCAAAAAGCCGCTGATCGCCTTGACCCGCTCCGCCTGCGTGTTTTCGACGGAGAACTTCACCCCTTTGGCATCGGGAAATCGGATGTAGTCGAACTGGATCTCATCGAATCCCGCGGCAGCCGACTCTTTGGCGATCGCGATCGGATAGTCCCACGATTCGCGGCGCGAGGCGTCGACCCAGTAGAGCTGTTCCTTGTCCTTGAAGAGACTTCCGTCGCTGCGGCGGACGCCCAGATGGGGATGGGCTTCGACGAACGGAGAGTCCTTGAACGTCACGATCCGGGCGATCGTGTAGATCCCCTGAGCCTTGAGATCGGCGACGAATTTGGGAAGGTCTTTGAACAGGACGATCTCCTGCGCCCCGATTTTGTTGGCGGTCGGGTTGGCGGTGCGGTAGGCGATCTGGCCCCGGTCCATCTTGATGTCGATGACGAGGGCGTTGATCTCGGTTGTTTTGATCAGCTCTTTCGCGTTCCCCATCAGCTTGGAGCTCGTGGCCCCGTAGCTGGAGAGGTAGAGGGCCTTGGGTGTCACCGGCTTGAGGAACATTTTCCCGCCGGTTTTGTAAAACTTGCGCTCGTACCCGAGTGCCCGGACCCCGATGTATCTGGAGGCGGGGATGACAAAAGTGCCGTTTGCGTCGCTGCGGTATTCTTTGCCTCCGGAGATGACGATGGCATTGGCTATCGGTTTGAGGGATTCTTTATCCAGAACACTCCCTTTGGTCACGGTACTACTTCCCCATGACAACGTAATCGCTGCTACCAAGAGCGCTAATGCTTTCACTGACATTCTCCACTGTACTAATTGCGCTATCGTAGCAAAAATAATGCCAAAATGCGGTGTTGTAAGGACGAAAAAGATATTATTCTCTATCTATAAACAAGGAGCTTTAATGCCCTTTACACAATTACACCCCAAACTCCAATCGAACCTTGCCGCGCTCGGCTATACGACGCCTACCCCTATCCAGACTCAGGCGATTCCGCTGATTTTGCGCGGTCGCGACATTCTCGGAGCGGCGCAGACAGGGACAGGGAAGACGGCCGCATTCGCCCTTCCGATCCTCCACAGACTCATCAATGCCTCGGAAGTCAGACAAGCCAGTGCCAGAGCGCTCATCATCGTCCCTACGCGGGAACTTGCTTCCCAGGTCGCAGAGGCGATTTCATCCTATGCCGACGGGCTGGAGATCAAGTGTATCGCCATCTACGGCGGAGCCAATATGGCGCGTCAGGCAAAAGAGCTTGGAGAGGGGGCCGACATCATCGTCGCTACTCCCGGCCGGCTGATCGAGCTGAACAAGCAGGGGCACATCCCCCTCTCCCGCATCGAATTTCTGGTCTTTGACGAAGCCGATACGATTTTCGATATGGGATTTATCCGCGAAGTGGGTCAGATCATCGATCTTCTCCCGCTGAACCGCCAGAATATGCTTTTTTCGGCGACGATGACGGGGGCCGTCAAACAGCTGAGCGAAAAAATCCTCAAAAAACCGCTCCTCGTCGAGATCGATAACCTCAAAGCCGCCGACATGACGCTCCGCCAGGTTGTCCACCCGGTCGAAAAAGAGCGCAAAAAAGAGCTGTTGTCGTATCTGATCGGCTCCAACAACTATCCGCAGGTCCTCGTATTTACCCGTACCAAAGCAGAAGCCGATGAAGTTAGCAGCGAATTGACGATGAGCGGCCTTAAAAACGTCGTCATCCACGGCGACAAAAAACACGGCGCCCGCGACCGGGCACTGAGCGAATTCCGTGAGGGGAAAGCCCGTATTCTCGTTGCGACCGACATCGCCGCGCGGGGCCTGGACATCGAGGGGCTCGACGTCGTCATCAACTACGACATCCCCCACATCAGCACCGACTACCTGCACCGTATCGGACGGACGGGACGCGCAGGTAACGAAGGGCTGGCCATCACGCTCCTCTCCTCGGCGGAATCGCTCTCATGGAAGAAGATCGTGAGCATGCTGGGCAAAAACGTCGAAACGATCCTGGTTCCGGGATTTGAGCCCCCTGCGGATAATGCACTGGTAAAAACACGCGGCAAAAGCATGTCCAAAGAGGACGAGAAAAAAGGGAAGACTCCCGGAGCGTTCGGCAACAAGCGCAAAAAAGAACCCGTTCAGCCCAAATTCCTCGGCAAGCGCGGGCCGCGCGTGGCGCGTGAGGAACCTGCGGGCAAAAAACCTTCACCGAAAAAGTCGGGCGGACGGGGGAGATAAGCTCTCCGGTTGGAGAGATTTGTCATGCTGCACCTTTCAAGCACCGTAACGATACCGGACTCCGAGATCGAGATAACCGCCATCCGCTCCCAGGGAGCAGGGGGGCAGAACGTCAACAAGGTCTCCACCGCGATCCATCTGCGCTTCGACATCACCGCTTCATCACTCCCCGACCTCTACAAAGAACGTCTCTTAGCCCTTACCGATCACCGGATCACCAAAGATGGGATCATCAACATCAAATCCCAGGAATCGCGTAGTCAGGAAGAGAACAAAGAAGCGGCATTGGAGCGGCTGAAAGAACTGATCAAAAGCGTCATGGCGACGCAGAAAAAGCGCAAACCGACCAAACCGACCCGCAACTCGCAGAAACGGAGGATGGACAGCAAGACGAAGCACGGGAATATCAAAAAAATGCGGGGGAAGGTAAACGGCGGGGAGGGGTGAAAAGCACCACATTATTACACTATATGTTATAATGTGGCATGATTAAGTCGTTTGCCGATAAAGAGACGGAACAGTTCTACATCACGGGCAAGAGTCAAAAGCTTCCTGCCGACATCCACAAATCCGCGTTGCGGAAACTCTCGTATCTCAACGGCGCAATCGATGTCAACGACCTCAAAATACCGCCGGGAAACCGGGTGGAAGCGCTAAAAGGCAATTATGCGGGGAAATACAGCAACCGCATCAACGATCAGTATCGCATCGTTTTTGCTTTCGAAGCGCACGATGCCTACGACGTCGAGATCATAGATTACCATTAAGGAGAAACGATGTTTACACTGGAACGACAGCCGATCCATCCGGGTGAAATTCTCCGGGAAGAGTTTTTGACCCCTCTGGAAATTTCCCAAAGCGAACTGGCAAAATCGCTGCACACCTCGTTTCGCGCAATCAACGAACTGGTCAATGAAAAGCGGGGGATTACGACCGAAATGGCGCTGAAACTCTCCCGGTATTTCGGTACCTCGGCACAGTTGTGGCTGAACCTGCAAAACGAATACGATCTGTACAAAACGATGCAGAAAAAAGGGGATGATATCAATGTCATCCAACATTGCAACAAGGTTAATGTCGCGTAGTGATTACCAGGTGATTATTAAAAAACTATTTTGATAATTTTTTCACTATCGTGAGCGATGAAATCGCGAAGCTCATGGCTCCCTCTGATGTCTTGCTTTTCAAAGTTAGAGCTATCGAAACTATCCCTCCGAGCGCAGCTTCCTTGAGAGCTCCAGAAACGCCTCCCCGTACCGTTCGAACTTCACCTCCCCTATGCCGCTGACGTCCAGCATCTCCTCCCGCGTCTGCGGGAGCTGTTCGGCCAGCTCGTAGAGGGTTTTGTCCCCGAAGACGATGTAGGCGGGGATACGGTGTTCCCGGGCGATGGAAGCGCGCAGCGCCCTGAACTCCTCGTAATGCGCAGGGGCGTGTGGGTGCGAGGTTTTTTCCTTGGCCGCTTTTTTCTTCGCAGAGAGGCGCTCGGTGCGGATGAAGACGCTCCGTTTTCCGCGCAGGATCTCGGCCCCCGTCGGGGTGAGCTTGAGGGCTTTGTACTCGTCCGGCTCGATGGCCCCCAGCTCGATGAGCCGTTTGGCAATCGTCCCCCACGTGTTTTTGCCCATCTCCTTGCCGATTCCGAAGACGCTGAGGCTCTCGTGGCCGTTGGAGAGGATTTTTTCCTTCTCCTCCCCGACGAGGACTTCGGTGAGGTAGGTCGCGCCGAACCGCTCCCCCGTTTTGTAGAGACACGAGAGGAATTTCTGGGCCGCGACGGTGATGTCGGTCTTTGCCTTGTCGGTGTCGAGGCAGTTGTCGCACTTGTCACCGCAGGGCTCCACCGTATCGTTGAAATAGGCCGCGATCAGGCGGTGGCGGCACTCTTCGGCATTGGCGTAGTCCATCGCCGAGCGGAGTTTGGCGATGATCATCTCCCGGTACTGCGGGTCGCTCCCCTCGTCGATGAGCCGTTTCTTGTTGTGAAAATCGCTTCCCGAATAGAACAGGACCGCTTCGGAGTCGATCCCGTCGCGCCCCGCACGCCCGATCTCCTGATAGTAGTTCTCGATCGTTTTGGGGAGCGAGGTGTGGATGACGAAGCGGATGTCCCCCTTGTCGATCCCCATCCCGAATGCGACCGTCGCGACGATGATCTGCATCTCGTCATTCAGGAACGCTTTGTGGGTATCGTGCCGGACATCGGCGCTCATCCCCGCATGGTAGGGGGCGGCTTTGAACCCTTTTTTGACCAGAAATTCGGCGAGCTCTTCGGTCTCTTTGCGCGAAAAGGCATAGACGATCCCACTCTCTCCTGCGTGTCTGTTCAGGATGTCCATCATCTCGGTGCGCCATGCACTGTCGCGCTCCCGGACGGTGATTTTTATGTTTTTGCGCAGCACGGGAGCACGGAGGATCAGCGGGTTTCGAAGCCCCAGCTGCGAGAGGATGTCCTCGCGCACTTTCGGGGTGGCGGTGGCGGTGAAGGCGGCGATGGGGGTATGGGGGAACGCGGCGCGCAGCTCCCCTAGCCGTCGGTAGTCGTCGCGGAACTCATGCCCCCATTCGCTGATACAGTGGGCCTCGTCGATGACGAAGAAGTTGATGTTGAGCGTCCCCAGCCACGAGAGGAACGAGCCGTTTGCCAGCCGCTCCGGGGCGATGTAGAGGAGTTTGAGCGTCCCGTTTTTCGCCTTGGCAAACGCTTCCTGCTGCTCCTGCGCGCTCTGTGCCGACGAGATCATCGCCGCTTCGATCCCAAGTTCCTGCAATGCGATCACCTGGTCTTGCATCAGGGCGATCAGGGGGGAGACGACGATGGTGATCCCCTCCATCAGCAGGGTCGGGAGCTGGTAGCACAGCGATTTTCCCCCTCCGGTGGGCAGCAGCATCGCCAGATCGCGGCGCTCTAGGATCGCGTCGACCGCATCTTCCTGCAGAGGGCGGAAACCGGCGAAGCCGAAGGTGTGTTTGAGGACGGAAAATTTGTCGCTGGGCGGGTGTCTCAAAATGGGGGCCTTTCGTTTTGATGGTGACAGTATATCCGATCTCCTCTTATCGCTTTTTTGGGATATAGGCGGATAGTGTGTCCGGATATCACGATACAAAAGAGACAATGCGAAGATGATATTAAGAAAAACGGCGTAGAATTACTAAAAATATGTCATTTTGTTTGATTTTGATAGTGTGGTGTAGGTTTGGTAATAAGCCAACTAAGCAAAGAAAACTAATCTAAAATATGCAAGTGGCTTTTTGTTTGCTATTTTTAAATGTTGGAATATATAAGTAAGGACAAGTATGAACTTAAGTGAAATTTCTTTTGGAGACAGAGTAGCTGAAAATGAATCTAGTACATTGGCAAATTATTTTGTTAAAACGCAACCATGGAATCGGCTTTATAGCGGTGAAATAGATGTTGTTTTTGGGTCAAAAGGAGCTGGAAAGAGTGCTCTTTACACCTTGCTTCTGAACAAGGAAACCGAACTCCAATCCCGTAAAATATTTTTGATTTCAGCAGAAAAACCAACTGGTAAAACTGTATTTTCGGATATTACAACAGAACCACCTACTTCAGAAGATGAGTTTGTCACACTTTGGAAAATATATTTTTGCCAATTAGTTGTGAACTGGTTAATTGAAAATAATTTATGTCATGGTAACGCGAGTACAGTCAGTGACGAACTTAAAAAAGTCGGCCTAATAGAGGAAAAAAATACTTTAAAACGTCTTGTCAATAGTGCAAAAGAATTTGCAAAAAATTTAACAAGATTGGAGTCTATTGAAGGTGGTATGGGTGCAGATGGAGGAATAACAGGAAAAATCACATTCCGTACACCTGATCGCGAGTTACAAAAAAAAGGTTATAAATCCATTGATGAATTACTTAATGAACTCAATGAGCACCTCGAAGAAATAGAGCAAACTTGTTGGATTCTTTGTGATCGCTTGGATGTTGCATTTGACCAAGATATTGATCTTGAAAAAAATGCCTTAAGAGCATTATTCAAAACATACAGGGATATAGAAGAATACAATTCTATATGTTTAAAAGTTTTCTTACGAGATGATATATGGGATCGTATTACAAAAGATGGTTTTCGAGAAGCAAGCCATATAACCAAAACAGCAAACATTACTTGGAACAATCGCAGTTTGTTGAATTTAATAGTTAGTCGGGCGCTAGATAATCAGGCTATTGTAGAGAAGTATGGAATAAAAAAAGATGATATATTAAGTGATCATGAAAAACAATTTGAATTTTACTATCAAATGTTTCCAAAACAAGTTGATATTGGCGAAAGACAATCTGATACATTTGAATGGATATTAAGCCGTATTAGAGATGGTCTGAATAATACTCCTCCGAGAGAATTGATCCATTATTATAATGAATCAGTTACACAAGAAATAAAAGAACAAGAAATAAATAACAATAAAATCGAAGAGCCAAATATTGTAAGCAGATTAGCTATAAAAAATGCGGCATATGAGGTTTCGAAGGTCAGAACGGAGCAAACTATTTTCGCAGAGTTTGCAAACCTTAGAACGTATATTAAGGCTTTTGAAAACAAAAAAGCAGAACATACACTCTTAACGTTAAGTGAAATTTGGAACGTGGATGAAGGTGAAGCAAAAAATATAGCAAATGAACTTGCTGAAGTCGGTTTTTTTGAACTTAAAGCTGCCAAGAATGACCAAATTTATAAAATTCCATTTTTATATCGATTTTATTTGAACATCGTACAAGGTAAAGCGTTTTAGGGAAAAAAGTGCTAGGGTAAAAGGGGGACAGGCTGCTTTTTTGTACTTTTCCGACTGAAACAAAACCCTTGTCACTTTTTTTGTTCCGGCAAAAAAAGTAACCAAAAAAACCTCGTCTCTGCGGCAAATCGCTCGCGTGACTATCGGCAGAGCCTTCGCACGCAGCTTTCAAGGATGCCGCAGAGACCAATTGCTTATTTATTTTCGCGTTCCGCGAAAATCATTCCATGAAAACGGATTGCCTCCGCAACACACCCAGAGCCAGGCCGCGCAGCAGCAGTGCGCAGCGGCCGGTTAAGCGACTTGTTGCGGGGGTGCTTTTCTTTGGGTGCCTTTCTTTACTAAAAAGAAAGGTACGTCCAGTTCCGGAAAAAAAAGGGGGAGAGGATCGCGTCAACCGCCGGGATAGGGGTTAGGCGTGCGAAGCGAGAATCTTTTCGGTTATACGTAGATGATCTCTTTTAAGACCAATTTTTTCATCGACGAGGCGCTGTCGAGATCGAACACGTCGCTGTTGCGGTTGAACTGCCGGGAAACGAGCCGTTTGATGTTGGCGATTTCGTCGAAATAGTCGTACGCGCTGCGGCGGTTCAGGTAGCCGTCCTCTTTTTGGATGGCGATGTCGATATCGCTGTAGAGGGTATCCTCTCCCCGCGCGTAACTGCCGAACAGGCCGATGCGGGCAATGCCGTTTTGGGAGAGATCGGATTTGATGTCGCCGAGATAGCGTAAAATGTTCTCTTTTGTCGCTTTCATGATGACATTATACTACTAAAGAGACCCGTTATCCGTTTTCTCCCCAGAGCAGAAACTCTTCGATCGGTTGGACGTGGATCGTTTTATCGTCTTTGCGGATTGTCTCACCGGTGTCGTAGGTGATGAGATACCCCTCGTTCCGGTTCAATGCATTCATAAAAAATTCGAGCCCTTCGAGTTCGCGCTTGCGCGTCTTTTCTTCGCTGATCGTATAGGAGACCTGATAGAGCTTCCCACCGACAAAAAAATCGCACTCTTTATTTTCGAGCAGATAGGTGATCTCGTGATCGTGCCAGTGGTTGCATACGATGTTTTCGAGCATCGCCCCCTGATTTCGTTCGGGGGATATCCCCAGATTCAAAAATCCGTTGTCGGTGAGGTAGACCTTTTTGGGGGAGTTGATCTGGGCGGTGAGTTTGGTGTGGTGGCGGCTGATGCGGCGGATCAGGAAGTTGTCCTCGAAGTAGTCGACGTACTCTTTGATGGTTTTGGGATCCATCGAGAGCTTTTTGGCCAGTGAGGCGTAATTGATCGTCGTCGTCGCATTGGAGACGATGTAATAGAACAGATCCCGGATCGCTGCGCTGTTTTTGATACTGTAGCGGGGGACGATGTCTTTGAGGATGATGTCTTCGGCGATGTTTTTGAGGTACTCTTTTTTGGTATGAAGCTCGTCATTGGAAAAGACCGAATAATACCCGCCCCATTTGAGGTATTCGTCCAGCGCGCGCTTGATGTCGATGCGGTGGCGGGCGCGTTCCAGTCTCGTCGTGTGGGGAATGGCTTTGTAGGTGAGAAATTCGCTGAAGCTGAACGAGTTCAGGGTCAGTTTGAGCACCCGTCCGGTCAGCATCGTCGCATATGATGAGGAGAGGAGCGAGGAGTTCGATCCCGTGACGATGAATTTGATATTGCTGTTTTCATAGCGGGATTTGATGAACACCTCCCAGTCCGCGAATATCTGTATTTCGTCGATAAACACGTAAATACGCTCTTTCATATCGGGTTCTGCGATTTTGAGGTAGGTTTCATAGATCGTATCGAGATAGGTCGGATCGTTTTTATAGGGGATGAACGAGGGTTTTTCGAGATTGATGAAAAAGATATTTCTTGGGTTCGTCGTGGGCAGCAGCGAGCGGATCATCAGCCGCGCTAACGAGCTTTTCCCGACGCGGCGGGCTCCCAGGATGGCGATCACCTCTTTGGCTTTCATAAAACCCATTGCGACGGAGAGTTTTTCTCTGGGAACATACCCGGCATAAGGATCCGGTGAATCCCAATGCGGGTTATCATCTATGAGAATGGAATCCATGAATAATCATCCTTTTATGGAATGTATTCCATTACTATATCATATTTTCATCTAAGCACGGTATAAACATTTACCGCAAAGATTGCACGGCAGCACGTTTTGTTCAACGAACTTATATTCCAAACAAAGTACACTTCCCCTCTTTATTTCACCATCGCAGGATTTCCATGACCCCTCTGATCGACCTCCTCGTGCAAAAAACCGGCATTTCCCCCAAAAACGTCGCCAATATCCTCAAACTCATCGACGAGGGCTCTACGATCCCCTTCATCGCCCGCTACCGCAAGGAGATGACGGGGGGAGCGAGCGACGAACAGCTGCGGCAGTTCGAGGAGGTCTACCTTTACGGCAAAAAACTGCTGGAGCGTAAAGAGGAGGTGGTGCGCCTGATCGGCGAGCGGGGGCATCTGAGCGATGAGGTGCGCTCCTCCATCGACGCGGCGCAGACGCTGCAGGAGGTCGAGGACCTCTACCGCCCCTACAAAGAGAAGAAAAACACCCGCGCGGCCACCGCAATCGCGGCGGGGCTGGAGCCGCTGGCAAATCTGCTGGAGAGCGGACGGATGGAGAAAAACGAGTTTCTCTCCAAAGCGGCGCAGTTCGTCAAAGGGACGGTGAAATCGGCCGAAGAGGCGGTGCAGGGGGCGCAGGATATCCTCGCCGAGCGCTACAGCGACGATCCTAGAGAACGGGAGCACTGGCGCAGCCAGATCCTGAATTACTCCTCCTTCGAGATCAAGGGGGCGAAGGGGCTGAAAGAGGACGGTTTGTACGCGAAACTCGTAGGGAAAAGCGAGAGGATTTCATCCATCCCCTCCCACCGCTACCTCGCCCTGATGAGGGGGGTAAGCGAAAAGGAGCTGAGCGTCAAAATCTCCATCGATATGGAGCGGGTTATTCAATCGATCGAGCGGTTCCGCATCCCCAGAGGGGCCAAGAGCTCCAAAGAGCTGCTGATGGAGGCGTATCTCGATGGGTTCAAACGGCTCCTCTTCCCCTCGCTGGAGCGCGAAGTCCACGCCCTGACCAAGGAGCGCGCCGACGCTCAGGCGATCAGCACGTTCGGCAAAAACCTCTCGCAGCTCCTCATCACCCCTCCGGTGGCCAAACACGCCATCCTCGGGGTCGATCCGGCGTATCGTACGGGGTGCAAGCTCGCCGTCGTGGATGCCAACGGCACCTACCTGACTCATGCGGTGATCTATCCGACCCCGCCGCAGTCCGATTACGAGAAATCGGCCCGTACGGTCAAAGAGTTCGTCAAAAAATACGGGATTGACGCCGTCGCGATCGGCAACGGGACGGGATCGCGGGAGACGCAGGAATTTTTCGCCCGACTCAACCGAGACGAGGGGCTGAACCTCGCCTATACGGTCGTATCTGAAGCAGGGGCGTCGGTATATTCGGCGTCCAAGATCGCGCAGGAGGAGTATCCCGATCTCGATGTCACGATCCGCGGCGCCATCTCGATCGCCCAGCGGCTGCGCGATCCGATGGCGGCATTGGTCAAGATCGATCCCAAATCGCTGGGGATCGGGCAGTACCAGCACGACGTCGACCAGAAACTGCTGGAGAAGAAGCTCGGCGACGTGACCGAGGATCTGGTCAACCGCGTCGGGGTAGATCCCAACAGCGCTTCGGTCTCGCTCCTCTCGTATGTCGCGGGGGTAGGGGCCAAGGTGGCCAAAGCGATCGTCGAATACCGCGAAAAGAGCGGAGCGTTTACCAGTAAAGCGGAGATGCTGAATGTCAAGGGGCTGGGGGCGAAGGCGTACGAGCAGTGCGCGGGGTTTTTCCGTATCCGAGGGGGTAAAAGTCTGCTGGACGCCACGGGAGTCCACCCCGAGAGCTATGGCGCGGCTTCGGCGCTGATGGAGTGCTACGACATGCAGAGCATCACGAAAGAGGAGCTCCCCTCTATCGCCAAGGAACTCGGGATCGGGGAAGAAACCCTCTCCGACATCGTGGCCGAGCTGCGCAAACCGGGATTCGACCCCCGCGAATCTCTTCCGCCCATCGCGTTTCGCTCCGACCTGACCGATATCAAGGAACTGAAACCCGGCTCCATCGTCTCGGGGGTCGTCCGCAACATCGCCGATTTCGGCGCGTTCGTCGACATCGGGCTCAAAAACGACGGCCTGATTCATATCTCCCAGATGTCGGAAAAACGGATTGCCCACCCCCTCGAAGTGCTCAGCGTCAACCAGCAGCTATCGAGCATCCGGGTCGTCGAGGTGGATGTCGAGAAGCAGAAAGTCTCTCTAAGCCTGCGGGAGCTTTGATCCTCGTTTCTTTTAACGGACCGAGTGGGCGAAATCGTTTTCGACCGCTTTTGGATCGGCGGCCAGGGCATTTTTGATCATGTTCGAAAAAGGATCCGGATAGATTTCGTAGGTTTTGCTCCGGTATCCCTCGAAGATGGCCGCGGCGATATCGGCCGGGTCGGCTTTTTCCATCTCCTGTCCTTCGCTCATCCCGGTGTCGATCGGACCGGGGAGCACTTCGTACACGTCGATGCCGTATGAGGCGAGCTCGGCGCGCATCGCCTGTGTCAGCGAATGCAGCGCGCTTTTGGACGCGCAGTAGAGCCCCATGACGGGGAGGTTCACCAACGCCAGGATCGACGTGACGGTGATGATGGCCCCCTCGGGAGCGATGCGGTGGCGCAGTTCGCGGCAGACGTTGAGGGTCCCCTCTACATTGACGGCGAAGTCGTCGTTACACTCATCGAACACCCTTTTGCCGCTGTTGACCCCCGCATTGTTGATCAGGATGTCGATCGGGCCGATATCGGCAGCCAGCGCTTTCACCTGCTGTTTGTCGGTGATGTCCAATTCGCACAGTACGACCGACGGGTAGGCCTCTTTCAGCGAGGCGAGTTTGCTCACACTGCGTGCGCAGCAGTAGACTTTCGCGGCGTTTTGGGAAAGGGCGTACTGTGCCAGAGCGTGCCCCAGCCCTCCGTTGGCACCGGTGATCAGAATGGTTTTGTTTGAGAGACTCATGATTCTTCCTTTTGTTCCAGATTTTCGTGTATTTTTTTCAGCAGCATCAGCAGCATCTCGGATTCATCACGCGTGAATCCCTGCGTCAGACGCTGATTGAACGCCGTTGAAATGGGGACGATTGCCTCGACGAGCTCGATGGCCTTTTGGGTCGGATAGAGATTGACGGATCGCCGGTCCCACTCGCCGGGGACTTTCGTGAGGAGCCCTTTTTTCTCGAGCCGCTCGATACTGCGGGTGATGTTGGCCTGGTCCTTGTAGGTCGAATCGGACAGCTCTTTTTGGGTGAGGCCGCTTTTTTCGACAATCCGAAAGAGGAGCGACCACTGTTCGGGAGAGATGTCGAAAGGTTTGATCCGATGGTTGAAATGGGCTTTCGAGAGCAACGATGTTTTGTTCAGGACAAAACCCAATGAACGATCCATATCAAAATTCATGCTACTCCTTTCCGACATTATAGAAAATTTCATAATACTTGTCAAGACAAATATTATTCTTCTCCAAAGGAGTAACTTTGGGTATAATGCTTTGGAATGTTAAATTATATTCAAATAAGTTTATAAGGATGTGCGGATGTATTCGGATACGTTGAAAATGTTTGTACTGCTGCTGGGATCGGTTTTGGTGGCAGGATGTTCTGCCCACCGTGCGGAGGCTGATCCGGCAGAGGTCTCCCGGCCGGAGATGAAGCCCGTGGCCCGTGCAGTGCCGGCAGAGGTGGAAAGGACACAGCAGAAAGCCGAAAAACCGTCCCCTCCGAAACCTGCGGTCAAAAAAGTGTTTCCCAAAATGACAGCCGCACCCGCCGAAGAGAAACCCGACGAACCAAATATCGGGCTGCTCACACAAAAGATCAAAGAGCACAAAACGCGCGAAGCGCGGAATATTCTGAACAAACATCCGCAGGCGCTGGGGATGGTCGGCGAGAGCGACGAGAAACTCCTCTATTTCGGTCCTGCAGGGTGGCGGGTCATCGATATCGTCGAAGGGCTACGAAACGGCCGTCTGCGCGAAAAGAGTGTCGTGGCCCATATCAGAAAGGCCAAATTTCCGTATAAAAAGTTCACCTATGAAGAGATTCAGGTGCTGTTGAAACACAAACTCCCCTATCGGGTCATCAACACGATGATCGTTGTGACAAAGTAATAGTATAAATAAAATAAATAAATATAATAAACAATACATTAAGTGGTTTCATGAGATAATATGTGACCGCAGATAAACTAAATATATTTTAAGGAAATGACATGAAAACCAGTGCACGTAATACGCTTAAAGGGACCGTGAACGAGATCAAGAAAGGACAGATCAACAGTGAAGTTGTCCTGGCCGTCGGTGGCGGAACCGTTATCAAATCGGTGATCACGAACGATTCGGTCGATGAGATGGGACTGGCCGTCGGCGATGAAGCCTATGCGATCATCAAGGCATCATTTGTCATGGTGGCCAAAGAGAAGCCAAATCTCATCAGCACCCGCAACATCATCGAAACCAAAGTTGTCGAGGTGAAAAAGGGGATGGTCAACGGCGAACTGAAACTCTCCATGGGGGATCAGATCCTCACAGCGGTGATCACCGAAGACGCCGTCGATGAACTCGGTTTTGCACCGGGCGATACCGTCTATGCTCTCATCAAGGCCAATACCGTCATTCTGGCTAAATAATCTTTTCCGGGGGACCCCGGAAACTTTTCCTGAAATAACAAGTCGTATTTATGAAAACTTTAAGAATTATGGTTATAGAATACGTTATATCATTTAAGACATAACGAATGGGAGATGAACGATGAGCCGTATGATGCAGCCCCATACAGTCCCGATGGCGGATTCTATTGTCGTCATGCCGCTACCCTCTGTCCGTTTGTATATGGTGTGGGGAGGCGACAAAATCCGCAGTCTGGTACGCTACCACCACAACATGCTCCGTCTCTCCAGCATCGAGGCGATCGTCCCCTACGAGGACGAGGGGTTTGAAACCCTCACGCGAAAAGCGGGGGATCTGTTTGTGGAAATGCTCTCAAAGGGGAAGTTTTCTCCCGCTTCCTATCCTTTTGCGTCCGCTGCGGTCCATCGCCTCTATCGTGATTTTGACGAGACGAAACGGGAAATGTGGCTGGAGATGTACAAAAAAGCGGTGAAAGACATGAACATGCCTTCCGAATGCATCGAGGATTTCTGGAATTGGGTCGAAGCACTGTCGCTCCGGATGCTCAACCGAAACGGCCGGGGAGAGGTCAAGCGGTTTCCGTACGCTTCGGTATGGACCGATTTTGTGGAGTTTACGCAGCTCTACCGCTGCGGCCGTATCTAAGAAGGGGCCGGACCCCTCAGCCGAGAGCGTTTGAACGCGGTTTCGGCTGAGGCGTTTACGCCTCCATTGCAACTATTCGCTGTTGATACCCGTTCGGTGGCAGATTACTCCTTCTGTACCGGCGTTGATTTACGAATAACCACATCCCGACGTCACGGACGGTGTACGAGACAGCGAACCCCCTCTTTTTTTCTTAATGCAACCGAAACGGTTCAGTGATGGCTGTGCTCATCCTGGTGTTCCAATATCTCGCGCACCGTCTCTTCGCCGGCTTCGATGATCTCTTCGATTTTTCCCTCGAATACGAGGTCTTTTCCTGAGAGGGGATGGTTTGCATCCAGAGTGGCACGCCCCTCTGCAATCTCGGTGACGGTGTAGACGATCACGTCATTGGGGGACTCTTCGAGATAGCCGTCGATCTCCATCCCCACTTCCAGATCTTCGGGAAGTTCGTCGAGCGCTTCGGAGACGACGAGATCCTCGTCGAATTCGCCGAACGCCAGCGCGGCCGGGATTTCGACGCGGAAGGTGTCACCGACTTTTTTCCCCTCCAGCACCTCTTCGAGAGGCTTGAAAACCTGGCCGTAGCCGCCGTGGAGGTAGATCAGTTCCTGGTTTTCTTCGAGAAGGTTTCCAGCGGTATCGCTGAGGTGGCACTCGAGGGTGACGATAGTATTTTTCGTGATGGTCATTTGGGTTCCTTGATGGGGATGAGGATGGGGTTGAATGCTTTGGTCGAAATGATAGCATGCCCGCCGATACGCAGAGCTGAAGCCTCGGCACAACTGGCGACGGTGCGGACGATGGAGGAGCCGACCAGCAGCGTGATGACGAAGACGGGAAAATCCTCCTCGATTTTCAATACTTCCCCCACGAGCTGGAGTTTCCCGCTGAGGCTGTGGGGGCTGAAAAATGCCATCGGTTCATCGATGCGGACGATTCGTCCCGCCGCAACCGAGGCGAGGCGGTCGGAGAGCTTGACCGTTTCGGCGATGTCATGGCTCACCAGCAGGGTTGTGACCCCGAGCCGCTCGTGGATCAGGGAGAGTTCATTCTGGAGTTTGCTCCGCATGGCGGGATCGAGCGCCGAGAGGGGTTCGTCGAGGAGGAGAATCTTCGGATGGCGTACCAGGGCACGGGCGAGGGCGACGCGCTGTTTCTGACCTCCCGAGAGGGTGGAGGGGAGACGCTCGGCGAGGTTGTCCAGTTCGACCAGCTCTATCAGCTCATCGACCCCTTTTTTCTGTTCCGCGGTTTCGGCGGCGAAGAGGAGGTTCTGGCGCACGCTCATCGTCGGGAAGAGGGCGTAGTCCTGGAAGACAAACCCCACACTCCGCTTCTGGGGCGGGAGGTTGATCTTTTTATCGCTGTCGAACCATACCGCGCCGTCCACGGTGATGATCCCGCTCTGCGGGGTTTCGAGTCCGGCGATGCAGCGCATCAGGGTCGTTTTTCCCGCACCCGAAGGGCCGAAGAGGGTCAAAAACTCTCCGTCATGGATGAGCAGCTCGAAATGGGCCTCCAAAGGCCCCTCGGCGGTGCTTAGGTGCTTTTTGATATTGACTGATATCATCTGATTCCCCCCAAGGATTTTTTGTTGAGGGTATAGACCAGCAGCAGTATCGCGAACGTCACGACGAAGAGGGTGAGGGCGTACTGGTGGGCCATCGCATAGTTGAGCGATTCGACCTCGTCGTAGATCGCGATGGAGGCGACGCGGGTTTCGTCCGGGATATTCCCCCCGATCATCAGGATCACCCCGAACTCTCCGACCGTGTGGGCGAAGGCGAGGACGATCCCGGAGATGAGGCCGTGGCGGATGGAGGGGAGGATGACCCGCACCATCGTCTCCAGCTTCGATTTGCCCAGCGTATAGGCGGCCTCGAAAATCGAGGGGGGGACCTGTGAGAGGGCCGACTGGATCGGGTGGACCATGAAGGGGAGGCTGAAGAGGACGGAGCCGATCACCAGCCCCTCGAAGCTGAACGCCAGCCGTATCCCGTGCTCGGTCAAAAACTCACCAATCACCGAAGCGGGGCTGAAAGCGAGGAGGAGGTAGAACCCCAGTACCGACGGGGGGAGGACGAGAGGCATGGAAACGACCGTCTCGATCAGACTTTTGAACCGTGTACGGCCGTAAGCCAAAAAGGCTGCGAGAGGGATGCCGATCAGCAGCAAGATTATGGTGGTGATCGTGGCAAGCTCGAAGGTGAGCACCATCGTGGTGAGAAATTCAGACTCCATGGGTCTCTCTTAGCAGCGAAATTTCGGATGGTTGAACCATCCATCCCACACTCTCTCCGACAGAGATTCCAAGCTTTTCGAATGCGAGGGTGGGGACGAGGGCGGTGATGGGGTTTCCGGCGCAGTCGAGGGACACTTCGGTGAGGATCTCGCCGCGACGCAGCGTCCGGACACTCCCTTGGGAGACGTTGGCCGTGGCGGCTGTGAAGCCGCTGATGAGGATCACTTCGGTCTCCTTGAACGCCAGCGTCAGTGGGGTCCCGATCGCGTCATGGCATTGTTCGGCGAGGAGGAGGTGAAACGGTTCATCCGCGACCGATACGGTGAGGATGCTGAGGTGCTCGGAGGCACTCACGGCGATGATGGTGGCGGGGAGGGTGTTCATGATTTATGTATTTTCATCCCTTCAATGTAGGCAAAATCTTTGACGTTATACGTCCATAGCGGCAGACCGTAGATCAGACATGACGCGGCGATCAGAGCATCGGGAAGTTTCAATGAATGGGAGAGCGTATACCGTAGGATCAGAATCTTTGCCAGATCGAAACATTCGGGTGAGTATTCGACCCGTTTGAAAGACTGCATTGTGCGCAGAGCCTCTTTTTGTTCCCGTTTGTTCCGAACCCCTTGCAGGATTTCAAGCTCCACGACGGGATTGATCAATATTTCCTCTTGCGAAAAATCGATTGCGGGATTGCCCCGCAGATAATCGATGATGATGCACGTATCGATCAGACATGCCATCAGCGTCTCCATGCATTATCGCGAAGTTGTCGTGAAAAGGCGACTACATCCTCTACATCGGCAAAAGGTTTTGCATCGGTATCATCTTCGCCGATCAAGGTGAGCATCTGATCGAGTGAATACGAAGAACTGACGATATGTTCCCGGTAATCGCGTTTTTTGTAGAGAAGATTTCCTTCCTGCGCAGGTTCTTCGAGCTGTTTGAGTTTTTCATAACGGTCGAAATTGATGAGTGCGGCAACGGGACGACCGTGTTTTTGGATCACGATCTCTTCTCCCGCAAATTCAGCCATACTGATGTATTTCGAGAGATGGGCTTTGGTTTCGGCGATGTTTATTTTGGTCATAAATCATCCTTTGTGGTCAATATGACTATATTGTAGCATAAAATAGTCATATTTTGGATTCACAGCGGCTCGATCCGGACTTTGATATCGGCAGGCTGTGCGCTGTAAGGCGATGAGGTGACGATCATGTCGATTCCCGTGCCGGCGTATTCGGCGATGTTCTTGACGCTGATTCCCCCCGTAGCAATCAACGTGATGTAGGGATAATCGGCGCGGAGGATTCGCACGGCGTCGGAGAGCTGGGTGAGGGGAAATTTCTCCAGCTGCAGCACGTCGGCCCCCATGGAGGCAAACTTCAGTGCCTCGGCGATGTCGGCGGCTTCGACGACGATCTTTTTCTCGGGGTTGCCCCTTTTGGCTTTGCGTAGCGCTGCGGCGAATGCCTCGCTGTCCGGGAAAAAGATTCGGTGGTAGTCGAAAATCAGGATCGATTCGGAGAGCCCCAGACGGTGGGCGATCCCGCCCCCCGATTCGACCGCCTTGAGCGCGATCTTTTTCGTAAAAGGGGCGGTTTTGCGGGTCGTCGCGACGACGATGTCCGGGTTGACCGATCGGGCCAGAGTCACCGCTTCGCGGGTGTAGGTGGAAATCCCGCATGCGTAATCGAGGAGGTTCTGGACCCCTTTCCAGATACGGTGGACGTTGCCCGCCTCGCCGCGCGCTTCGAGGAAGGAACTTTTGGGGGGGACGAGGGTCCCCGATTTGACCCAGCCCTCTATCTCGAGGCCGTAGAGTCCGCACAGCCGGACCGCCTCTTCGGTACAGGAGGCGACGAGTGGGCGCTCGCGGGTGGCGAAGGTGATGCGGGCGCGCTGGTCGGTAATCCCCAGCGCGGCGGACGTCAGGTCGCCGTAGGGGACATCCTCGGCGAGGAGGGATTCGAGTTCAAAGTCGCTGAGGGTGATCATCGCTGCGTCTCCCAGGAGATAAAGGCCCAGTTGACGGCGCGGGGAGGGCGGTTCTGAGCGATGATCACTTTCTGGTAGTACTCTCCGGCTTTGCGCTGATGCTCCTCGTCGAGGCTGCCGACGCTCCAGACCAGCGATTGGACGAACTCCTCCTCACTCCCCGCGCGGACGCTGCCGCGCCCCGTCTCGATGTAGTCGATCCGCGGCAGATAGCCGTGGGAATAGAGGATGATCGGGATGTACCAGAAATCGGGTTTGGTTTTCACCGTTTTGCCGATGTAGGCCAGGATATCCATATCCACGAAGCTCCCTCCCACTTTGTAGGTCAGATAGCACGCTTTGGACGCATGAGCCGACATTTTAGAGAGAGCTGATTCAACATCAGAGACTTCCATCGAGCGGGAGGCTACCACGATGTCGGCTTGCGGAAGAATGCTCCAGTCATCTTCCCATCCGATATGATATGTTTTAATATTAGTAACCCCTTCGCGCGCGGCGTAGGCACGCAATTCTTCGAGCATCTGGGCGGAGAAGTCGATGGCGATCACCTCTTTGACCCGCTTTGCCAAGGGGATCGCGAGGGTTCCCGGTCCGCATCCGATGTCGAGTACCGTTTCGTCTCCCGTGATGTTCATACGGGAGATAAAATCCTCCACATAGGGGCTGTTGATGACGGACGCCGCCATATCGGAGGATTTTTCGTCCCAGTCGCTGCTCGTTTTTCCTTTGAAATCGGTGGTGGCTTTGTGCTCACGGTACATGGCGGGGAAGTTTATCGGTTCTAAAAACATGGTTTAATGGTCTCCTTGTTGACTGTTTGGAAAAAAAACAGGTATCGATTCAAAGCCGTCAATACGAAAATCTTTGATCAGCTTTTGTGTCGTATCCTCAGTGAGAAAACGGAGGAGTTTTAAACTTTTCATGTAGTGCTCTTCACCGATTCTCGATTTAGCACCTACGGCCGCCAAATAGGGGCGTCGTAGTATTGGATCATTAAAAATATACCCTTTGATCTGCGGATGGTACTGTTTTTGCATCAAATAAGGGATGACTCCATAGAGCGTATATCCGTTTTGCTCGACAACATCTTTCATAAAGCCCCTTTTTTTATTCGTGAAAACGATATGTTGATCTTCAGGATCAAAGGAGTAATGATAGGCTAATTCACTGTATACATCAAATGTTCCACCGCTGGCATGAATGAAGAAAGGGGCTTTTGATTTCTTGATTTTATCAAGAGCGGATGAGAGTAATTCCGTATCCGAAATGGAAGCGGGATTGGTATCGATCCCGATGATCATTTGTGAATTGTGCGCCCATGGAGTGAGGTGTTCTACATAACCTTCAGCCGCCAGCTCCGCCATGGTATCGCTGGAGTGCATGGTGAGCAAATCTACTGGGTGGGTGCGTGTATACACATCCAATTCGTGTTTTGTACCGGTGATAACGATTTCGACGGGAATACCATGGATCGATTCGAAAGACGCGGCAACTTTCTGCCACATCCCGCTCATCGTCATACCGCCGATGATGGCAACCCGAAGGGGTTGCTCTGAGGCGCTTAATGATAGTGTTGTGATCAAGAAAATCGTTATGTATCTTATGATATTTCGCATCAGAAATTATACCCGATATTGGCGAAAAACTCTCGCCCCGCCATCGGGAAACCCAAGTCGTAGGCGTAGAGTTTGTCGGTGAGATTTTTGACTCCCACTTCTGCCGTAATAGCATCGGTTGCTTTATAGGTTGCTTTGATATCAAAGGTGGTGAAAGTGGGATTGTTCACATACGACTTATCGGCTTTTTGCTCGTATGCACCTTTACGAAATTTCATATTGCCGTAGAGTGAAAAACCGCTACCAAACTCTTTTTCTACGAAAGCGAAAATCTGATGTTTCGGTACGTCGATTTGTTTGATTGCTTCATTTGTACGGTTTTTTATTGAGATGTAGGTGTAGTTACCACCCGCTTCCAATCCGTCAGATTTGTAGTTTAATTCTGTTTCAACACCACGGTGATCGAAACTACCGACATTTTGGTTTTGAGTATAGGCAGGATTTGGTGCATACACGACACTTTGAATAGCATCGTCCTGACGAGTGAAGAAACCGTTTAGGCGTGTACTAAATGCTCCGAGTTGTTTTTGATAGCTTAACTCATAGTGTGTAGCCACTTCATTTTCGAGATCGACGTTGGGAACAGAACTATTGAATTTACGTGAATAGCGATCTTTCATCGAGGGCATATAGGTTTTTTGGGAGATGCTGGCGCGGATTTTTGTGGCTGCATCGGGTGTGAAGATCACTGCGGCTTGCGGATTGTAAGCGCTTTGTGTTTCGAGGGCAAGCATATTTATAGATAGGCGGTGTTGGTATCATAGATTTTATCCCCCTCACGACGATCGTAGCTGATGCCGCCGAGTAGTTGCCATTGTGCATTGATCGTATAGGTGTCTTCGATTCCTAATGAGATGGTGTGATCTTCATAGTTTTCGCTCAGTGTTTCGACATTGGTTGTTTTGTGGATGTCGTACCCCTTATGAACATCTTTTTTATAATTTGCGGCAGCGGTTATGAAGTTGTTTGCCAGTTCAACGCCGTATTCAAGCCGTCCACCGTAGCTGTGGTCGTCATATTTACTTTTAAATGATTTTCCTGTGTTCATGGTTGAATAGGTGGCATTATCATAAGAGTAAAGTGAGTTCTTAGAGGTATCATAATAGGCGAGTGCCTTGATATAGCCGAGCCCTAGATTTTTTTGTCCGGTGATATAGAGAGTTTCTTTATCCCAGTATGGCCAGTCCCAGTATTTCGCTTGAGAGTATGCGGGATCACTTACCGGAGGCTGTTGTTTTTGGCCGTTTTGGTTCGAGTACCCGATAGCGATTTCACTCCCATCATCTGCGATATATCCCCCTTTTAAACTCACTTTGTAATCTTCTGTTTCTGAGCGTAATCGATCACCTTGGGGTTGTACACTGCCGGTGACTTGTGTATAGTCATCACTCATGCGATAATGGTTTTGATCGCTATAGGTGGCACCGAGTTGTGCATAGAGGTGATCTTGGCGAGTACCGACGTTGAGCGATGCTACGCGGCGGGAGAGGTCGCCGTCACTATCGAGTACCATTCCTGCCTTCACTCCACCCTCTAACGCTTTGGATGGACGTTTTGAAATGATATTGACAACGCCTCCCATAGTGTTGGCACCGTAAGCTATAGAAGAATATCCTTTTGAAACATCAATTTGTGCAATATCTGAAGTCAAAAAGCGATCATAATCGAAGTTACCGTCATAGGGAACATAGATGGGAATACCGTCGATAAAAACCCCGATACGTCGTGCATCGAATCCGCGCATATAGAGGGTTGATTCTCCTCGTCCCCCTTGGACATCTTGGTTGATACCGCTGATATTATCCAGTACCTCAGAAACGGTTTCACTGTTGTGCTGGTTTATCGTCTCTGAAGTTATCGTTTGTTCAAACGGGCTCTCTTCTATCGGTGTATTGAGGACATTAATTTGTCCCAACGTAAAAGTATCCGCCAGTACCGCTGAAGCAGCCAACGATAGGAGTAGTAGGTGTTTTTTCATTTCATTTCCTTAAGTTTAAATATGGGGTCGGATTTCGGCATTGAACCGAGAGAGCATCCACCGGTTTTGAGCGTGATTGATGGACGATGGTTTGAGGACGAGGTGGACGTGGTTCAGCTCCTTTTGGATGGATTTGATGGTGGCGATGCACTGCTGCGTGGTTCCCAGGATGGCGTTCTCGAAAAACTTCTGGCCGTTGAAAAACCCTTTGCGCTCAGCTAAAAGCGCTTCGTAGGCATCCATATCGAACGTCGGCTGGGTCTGCTCCTCCTGAACGGCGCGCATGCACCGGACGAAATGGTCGATCGCCGGCAAAACTGCGCGTGATGCCTCTTCATACGTATCGGCGACATAAAAAACCCGCATGATGACCATTTCGGGTTCATATCCTGCGATGGAGCGATAAAGGTTACGTGCCTCGATACACTCCTCCAAAGAAGCCCCTTGAGACATCATCAACCCATAGCCGTGACGTGCGGCAAAGGCTATCGTCTCTTCGGAGGAGAAGGTCGCGACGAAAAAGGGGACTCGCGCTTGGATCGGATGAGGTGCGATGGGGATGTTTTGGATTTGGACGAAATCACCGCTATACTCGGTGTCGTTGCCGTGCAACAAGGTATCGATGGCCTCGACACTCTCGTACATCAGTGCTCTTAGCTCCTCTTTGTTTTGGAGCAAATAGCGGGTATCGGGGGCAAATCCCCCTTTGGCAAATCCCGCATTGATTCGACCCTCGGAGAGATTGTCGAGTACCGCGATACTCTCAGCGAGTCGGACGGGGTGGTAAAAGGGGGCGAGAAAACCGGCCGTTCCCAGTCGAATACATCCGGTACGCCCCGCCGCATAGCCGATCATCGCGGCAGGGTCGGGAATGACGCTAAAAGCATTAAAATGGTGTTCGCCGAACCACGCTTCGTCAAATCCGAGCTCATCCGCCAGCTCGACGAGACGGAGCTGCTCCATGATGCTTTCGTGAACGTCGCCGGAATAATTTTCAGTGAGGCAGAACAGTCCTAATTTCATGGAATATCCCTATTTGGTGACGACGGCCCAGAAGCCGCTGTCATCGTCGATGAGGTGAAAATCGGAGGGACTGAGCCGCTCCAGTATCCCCGGCAGCGCTTCGCGCTCTGGTTTGAGTCTGTCCTTGAACGAACTGCGCCAGTCGGGATTGCGTTCGCTCATCGTCGCGACGATGGAGTCGCGCAGTTCGCGGTTGCCGAATCCCCCGCCGACGTAGGCCATTCCGCCGGGTTTGAGAATCCGGAGGATTTCGCTATAGGCCTGGTGCCAGTCGTCCCAGAAGGGAGAGGAGCCCCGGCTGACGACGAGGTCGACGTCGCCCTCAGGGAGCGGGATCGCGTGGATGTCTCCCTGTAAAAAAGAGCTTCGGCCTTCGAGGCCGTTTTGGGCGGCGTAGCCCGCAGCCAGATTGAGCATCTCCTCGGACCGGTCGAAATAGGTCATGTGCAGGTCGGTGATGCGGGAGAGGGCGATCCCCAATGCTCCCGTGCCGCATCCGGCATCGAGGCAACGCCCCTGCGTGATGGAAGTGAGGGTTTTGATCTGCTCGGCGATGACGGGATAGATGGGGGCAAAGATTTCACGCACGATGCTATCGAAACTCTGAGGGTTGGTGGCGCCTTTCATCTTAAAACGCCATGCTCAGTTCGATACCGAGTGTGCGTCCACGGTCAGGATAGAGGCCGGTGACGTATTTGGTGGAGTAGTGCTCGTTGCCCAGATTGCGTCCGTAGAGTTTGGCGGTATAGGTGTTGCCGTAGTATCTGAAGTCGCCGGCGATGTTGGCGTCTATGCGGGTGTAGTCTCCCAGATCGGCATACAGAATCCCTGCCGGGCTGGTCGATTCGCGCCACGAGTCCGCTTTTTTGACCGAGAGATTGGCGCGGTAGTCATCCCAGCGGTGGCTGAGGAGGGCGGTATAGAGATTTTCGGGGGTAGAGAGGCCGACCCCCTCGGTGGTGGTCCCGCCGGTCGTCGTCTCGTTGTCGATCATCCGGGTCCATGAGAAGGAATACGAGGTTCCCTGATTGAAATCCCCTTTGAGGGAGAGTTCGATACCCCGGCGGTGAGTGTTGGACTGGGTGTAGTAGTAATACTCTTCGCCGTTCACGATATAGGTTGTGTTGGTCGCGGTTTTCTGGTTTTCGATGTCGATATCGAACCATGTCAGTGAGGGATGGAAATATCGAGAGGGAGCGGCTTCGATCGAGAGTTCGAGGCGCTGCTGTTTCTCGCCGTCGAGCGGTGCGCCGGACAGGGTTTTGAGTTCAAAGTCCCCCGACGTCCCCTGATCGCCGCTGTAGTAGCGGCCGCTGAGGGCATAAGCATCGGCGATCTGCCACCGTGCCCCCAGCGCGACGATGTGGGCGGGAGCCATGTCGACGTCGTTCTGGGCGCCGTTTTTGGCGGCGCTGACGCTGGAGACACCGATGTGCTTGATGTCATAGCGGTAGCCGCCGTCGAGTACGACCTCCCCGCCGAAGAGTTTCTGTTCGACCGACGCGGAGAACCCTTTGACGCTCGTGTCGTAGTTGTTGTAGGGGTTGAAGAGGTTGGCCCCGTATCCGGTGCTGTGGGTCACCTGTCCGCCCAGCTGCACGAGGGTGTTTCCGAAGCGGGCGTTGTGGCGGAGGCTGTAGCCTCGGGTCTCCTCTTCGTACTGGCGGGTGGACGCCGCGGGCGAGGCGAAGTTTTCGTTGTGTTCGAACTGCTTGTAGGTCGTTTTGAACAGCGAGAAGAGGGTTGTTTGGTTTTCGTTCCACTGCATGCTTATGTCGCCTGAGAAAATCGTCGTTTTGAGCGGATCGTAGTACCATTTCGAGTTGTCCAGCGTTCCATCAAGTTTCACGCCGCGCTGCATCTCCTGACGTCCGCTGTCTTTGTACCCCATCATGTTGAGGCTGAAGCGCCCCGCGTTGACCCCTCCGCTGATCATCCCGGACTGGGCGTCGCTTCCGTCAAACCATCTCTCTTCGCTCGGGCGGTCGTATCGGGAGAGAACCCCGCCGATATACCCCTCGATCCCGGACGCTTCCGATCCTAGCCGTGTTCCGAGGTAGAGGCTCTGACCGTTCGCGCTTGGCTGAGAGACCGCTTTTTCGACATAGCCGCTGATGAGCCCCTCGGTCTTTTTGGGCTGTTTGGTCCGGATGATGACAAATCCGGTATTGAGCCCCGAACCGCTGTTGGAAGAGCCGACAGTGATCGAGGGAGCGATGGAGAGCGACGTGGAGCCACGGATGATCTGCACCTCCTCGATGGCGGCCATCGGGATTTTGTGCAGTATCCGTCCGACGGACGGGGAGAGGATAGCCCCGTCGACGATGTAGGTGAGATTTCCGCCTCCGCGCTCTTCGATGCTGTAGGGGTTGCGGCGCCCCTGATAGGTGAGATTCATCCCGGCGGCCTTGTCCAGAAGGTCGAAAAGATCCTTGGGGGCATACGCGTCGATCTCTTTGCGGGTGAAGACTTCGGTCCCGGCTCGCGCGGTCGATTCGACGCGGTAGAGATTGGTGACGCTGTCGAGTTTCAAATCATCGCGTTCAGGAATTTCCGAGGCGGTGACATTGACAGGGTCGAGAGATTTACTCTCATCCGCGTGTAATGATGCTGTGATCAGCGTGGCGGCCAATAGGCTGAAAAGGGTCGGTTGTGTGATTCGTTTCATGTGGTTTCCTTGAGTTTTATATTTGTATCTTATTTGATATAACGACGGTAAAAAAAACGGTTATCCCCGATAGGCGGGGAAGAAGAGTTTTACGAACCGTTTTTTCTCCTGATCGATCGGTTTGATCAGATCGGGGTAAAACGCGTGGATCAGCCACCGTATCCCCATCAGTCTCATGAATGAGGGCGGTCGGCTGATGTAGTTGAACGGTAGGCTGGGGACGGTGAGGATACGCCCCGATTTGAGCGCGCGGAGGCTTTTCCATTTCGGATTGGTCGCGATTCCATCGGCGAATTCTCTCTCCATCGCGATGATGACATCCGGATCTGAGAGCAGAATCGTTTCCATCGAGATTTTTTCCATCCCGTAGTGGGAGCTCATACGGCAGTTGAGGGCATTTTTGGCTCCGGCGTATTTAAACGGTTCGAGATGAAACGACCCGTCACATTCGCTGGACATCCCATCCATTCCCTCAGCAAAGTAGTAGCGGACCTCTTTGCGGGCGTTGACTTTATTCTGGAGTGATTGGATAAGTCCCAACGTCTCTTTGGTATAGGCGATCAGTTCAGAAGAGCGTTTGGTGTTTCCGGTGAGTTTTCCCAAAATCTCAAACTGCCCCGCGATATCGTTGATCGAATCGTTGCGCACCATGAGTACGGGTATACCGAGTGCGCTGAATTTGGCGAGATGGGTTTCGGCACCCGTCGCTTTGCCCCACATGAGGATTACATCGGGTTTGAGCGATGCCAGTATTTCGAAATTTGGAGTGTTCCCTTGTCCGAAATATCCTCCTGTTACCGGTTTGGAGGCTGCGGCACCGACATAGGGTTTTTGTTCGGGCTTGAACGGAGAGTTCAGCGCAGCGATGAGAGCGGGATCGAACGCGAGAACACTCATACTCAGAGGCGGTGAAGCAGCGTAGATTTTAGTAATGCGTTCAGGTATTGTGACCACTCTACCGTAATCGTCGGTGATGGTCCGTGCTTCTATGATATTAGTATATATCAACATAAAAATGAGAAGAGATAACGCTCTCATAAGGCTCCTTTGGAAAAAGTTGGGATACACCATGTATAGGCGTTGTGGGAGATGAGATCCGCTTCGATCCCGTAGACCTCGCGGATCATGCCGGAGGTGATCACCTCTTCGGGTTTACCGTTGGCGATGATCCGACCGCCGTTCATCACGACAACACGGCTGGAGACCATGAGGGCGTGATCGGGGTAGTGGGTCGTTTTGAGAAAGGTGTACCCCTGGCGCGCCAGATCGGCTATCAGCTCCAGCAGGCGGATCTGGTTCCCGTAATCGAGCCCTGAGACCGGCTCGTCCATGATGAACGTGTTGACCTCCTGGGTGAGGGCGCGGGCGAGGAGGACCATCTGTTTCTGGCCGCCGCTGAGCTGGCCGAACGCCCTATCGGCCAAATCAGAAATACCGATACGTTCCAGTGCGGCAAGGGCGGTTGCGCGGTCGTTTGCGGATGGGGCGGCGAAAAAGCCGCTCTTGCTGACCCGTCCCATCATCACCATCTCCAGCACCGAATAGTTGAACGGGACGTTGTGGTACTGGGGGATGTAGGCGATACGGCGGGCGATGTCGCGGTGGGAATAGCGATGGAGCGTTTTGTTCTCCAGCCAAATCTCGCCGCGATGGGGGGTTGCGAGTTTCAAAATGAGACGGATGAGGGTGCTTTTGCCGCATCCGTTTGGGCCCAGGAGGCTCACCACTTCGCCGCGGTTGAGGGTAAAATCGACCCCTTCGAGTACCTTTCGCGCAGGGTAGGAGAAATGGAGGTCGCTGACCGTGATGATAGGGTTTAGTTCCATGCTGCCCTCGCGTTTTTGAGTACGATGATAAAGACGGGGATACCGATCAGGGAGGTGAGAATCCCGATGGGGATCTCGACGCTGAGCGCCAGACGCGACACGGTGTCGGCCAGGAGCAGAAAGATCCCCCCGACAATCGCGGAGAGGGGGATCAACAGACGATGCGACGGCCCTACCGCCATCCGGATGATGTGCGGGATGATGAGCCCCACCCAGCCGATCATCCCCGCCATCACGACCGAGAGGGAGCTGGCCAGCGTCGCGAGGATTATCGCCCCCATACGCACCATGGGGACGTTGACCCCCAGCGCTTTGGCCTCTTCGTCGCCCAGGCTGAGGAGGTCGAAGTATTTGGAGAGGGCCACCATTCCCGCGATGCTCAGCAGCATCGGGATACTCACGAGCAGAACGCCCGAGAGATCCGCCATCGTGAGGCTCCCCATCAGCCAGTAGACGATGGCGGGGAGGGTGCTGTAGGGATCGGCAACATATTTGATCACGGAGAGGAGCGCGGTGAAGAGCGAACCGCTGATGACGCCGCCCAGCACCAGCATGATCGTGGAGCGAGAGTTGCTCACCATCCCACCCACGAGGACGGCGACCCCGACGGCGACGAATCCGAAAAGAAACGCCAGAGTCTGTACGACGTACCACTCTTCGCTGATGAGCATCCCCAGTGCCGCACCGAACGAGGCTCCGGCGAGGACACCGAGAATGCCCGGCGAGACGAGGGGATTGACGAACATCGCCTGAAACGCCGCCCCCGATACGGCGAGGGACGCGCCGATGAGGATCGCGAGGAGGATGCGCGGCAGACGGATCTGGAGGATGATGTTGTCGAGGAGGATATAGGTGTCGTTTCCCGCACCGCCGAAGAGTTTGTACCCGATGTACCCCATGAAAGTGGTGAAATCGATCGGGTACTGCCCCCACAGGAGGGAGATGAGGGCCGTGAGGATGAGGAATGCGAACGAGACGCCGATAATGCCCTGATTTTTCAACGCCGCATCCTAAAATTTCAGATTGAGGCTGCCGAACAGGGCGAACGGCGCTCCGGTCTGGTAGGTGGTCGCGGTGGTCGATGCCGCCAGAAAGTTGTCGGCCGCGTTGATCGTCGAAATGTATTCTTCGTCAAACAGGTTGGTTGCGCTCAGGCGCAATACCGCGTTGCGGGAGCCCATAAAGCTTTTGAGTCTGTACTGGGCATCGAAATCGACGAGGGTGTAGGGGTCTATTTTCTGGGTGTTCTGGACGTCTCCCCAGCGGCTGGAGGTGTAGCGGACGCTCGGGGTGAGGGTCCAGTCTCCCAGAGTGTAGGAGAGGGCCGCCTTGGCCATGTATCTGGGAGCGTCGGGGAGCTGTTTTCCGTCGGTTTCGACACTCGTCGTCGCCCCGCTGCGGAAATCCTGGGTAAAGGCGAAGCGGTTGTAGGAGAGCGATGCGATGAATTCTAGCGATTCGCTGAGCGGTCCGTAGGCGGAGAATTCGGCCCCGTATCCCAGCGCATCCCCGACGTTGGCGGGATAGCTGACGCCGAACGAGGGATCGTAGACGTTGGCCTGTTTGTTTTGGACGAACGAGACGAAGAGGGCCGGATTGAGGGTGACCCCGCCGAGCGTCGTTTTGACCCCCAGATCGATGTTGTCGGAGAGTTCCAGATCGAGCGTGTCCCACAGCTGCTGCAGCGTCACGTTTTTGGTGACGAAGTTGGCACGGTTGGAGACGTACGTCGGGAAGAGATTGACGTCGAATCCGTAGGTGCGCGAATAGTCGATATACAGACTGGTCGCGGGGTTCAGCTCATACCCCAGATAGAGCGAGGGGATGTAGGTGTGAAACGTTTTGGCATCGGCGCTCGCCCACGGATCGGTCGCGGAGGCAGCGATGGCGGCATCGTAGTCGGGATTGGCGGTGCCGCTCGTGTTGCCGAAGGTATGGCTTTCGAGTGCTCCGAGCTTGAACGACTGGTATTGCAGCCCCGCGACGTAGGTGAATTTATCGATCGTCCCGCTGAGCTGCGCAAACGGCGCCTGCAGTACGTGGTAATCGTTGTCGGCGAGGACGGCGTAGCCGTCATACACGAGATTCCCGTTGACGACCCGGTATTTGACCTGGTCGCTCGGAGGTCCGGGAGGGAGCTGTTTGTGGTACCAGTACCCGATTTTGGCTTTGAGCGCTTCGGAGAAGGTGTGGTCGTACGCCGCCGTCGCACCGTAGAGATCGTGGTCGATCCGCCAGTTGATGACGCGGTTGCTGGTGAAATTGGAGAACCAGTAGTTCCCCTCGTCTTTTTTGTAGTAGGGTTTGATCGTAACGGTGTCGCTTGAAGTGGGACGGTATTCGATCTCTCCCAGAACGGCGGTCGTGAGGAAATCCTGCCGGTTCCAGTCGTAGTAGTTTACGTCGTCGGATGCCGTCGGTTTCAGCGTCGCGAACTCCTTGCCGGCGTTGGCTCCCAGATCGCTTGCTTCGGCGTAGGAGAGGTTGTAGTAGTTGTGGTGATCATCGGAGTTGCGGATCGCGGTGATCTTGGCCTTGAGGGCGCTATTTGGGGTATAGGTGAGGCCGACGGTGCCGTTGAGCCGTTTCAAATCTCCTGAGCCTTTGGTTTTGTCGTTGCTCAGGTGCGAGAACGAGCCGAAAACGGCGACATCGCCGATTCTGCCGCTGTCGAAGCGGACGAAGGTGCGCATGAAATCGTCGCTTCCGAAGCTTTGCGATATTTCGCCCCCCGCTTTGTTTCTGGCTTCTTTGAGGTTCATGTCGACTTTACCGATCAGACTGGAAAATCCGAGGTTTTTGTCGGCCGGGAGATATCCTTTGAGCAGGTCGATCGAGGCGACGTTCTCCATGTCGATGAGCTGTTTTCCGCCCCCCGGATTGCTCGAGACGGGGATCCCGTCGATCATGAAAACCCCTCCCGGACCCGACTGGCTTTTGCCGCGGATACGGATCGGATCGTGGTAGGAGGGTTCGTTCGATCCGGCCGGATCGACGGGGGTGAAATTGACCGAGGGGGAGAACTGGATAATGGCGTAGGGGTTCATGTTGGCCTGGGTGCTGAGCGTGGCGATGCTTTTGGCACCGAAGCTCTGATTCGCACCGCTTTGATTGGCATCGAGGATCATCGTATCGCCATCATCGGCGAGGTCATTGACGACGATCCGCTCGATCCCGAGGGGGTCGGCGGCGAGAACCGCGCAGGCGGCGAGGGAGAGGATAAGAACAGATGATTTCATTTTTGGGCTCCTAACAGATTTTTGGTTTGTCGGTCGTTCAGTTTGACGCGGAGGAACAGGTCATAAAACTCTTTGGTCCGCTGCGTCAGATCGACCCGATAGGATTTGGGATGGAAGAGTGACGCGAGCCACTGGATCCCGATGACGCGCATGAATGATGGCGGCCGGTCGATCCAGTTGAACGGCTGAGCGGGGACGAGATGGATGCGTCCCGTTTTCACGGCGCGCAAGCTTTTCCACATCGGATCGGTAATGAGGTCGTTATAGACCGAGCGGTTCTGGACGACGATCACGTCGGGGTTGTAGGTGAGGAGGGTTTCGAAACTGATTTTCTCCAGCCCCAGGATCCCGCTTTGCTGACATTTGTGGACGTTATCCCCACCGGCGAAACGCATCGCTTCGACGTGAAACGACTGGTCGCATTCGGTAGAGAGGCCATCGAGCCCCTCCGCATAGTAGTAGCGGATCGGCTTCTCCTTGGAGACCCCTCGGCGAACTTCGTCGATGATTTTCTCGGAATAGCGGGCGAGCTGTTCTCCCCGTTTGGATTCGCCGATCGCATTACCGGCCATCCGGAACGCTTTGGGCATATCGCCGATTTCGCGAAACGGGATTTTGTAGGCGGGTATTCTGGTTTTTTCGATCTCACGGGCGACCGTCTGCACGAGCATGTCGTCCTGCCATACGAGGACGAGCTGGGGCTTGTACGCCATCAGGGTTTCGAGGTTGATGTTCTGCCCGCCGCCGTGAAACGATCCGATCACGGGGAGGGAGAGGAACTTTTTGCTCAAATACGCTTCGTCCGCGCTGTTGTTGCCGTTTTTGGCTTTGAAATTGAGCCCGATCATTTTGCCCGGGTTGAGGGTGTAGAGGAGATAGTTCATCGGCGGGGACGATCCGAATACCCGGTCGGTCGTGTCGGGGAGGGTCACATATTTACCGTCGATGTCGGTGAGTGTTTTGGCACCTGCTGATCCGCTGATCAGGGAGAACGCCAGAATGATTGAGACGAGTTTCATGGTTGGCCTTTACGATTTTTTGAGATGGAAAGCGATGGGGATACTCAATTCAACGGTCTTGCCCAGTGAGGGGTAATCACCGCTGAGGCTGAGGATCGTCTGGATCGCTTTGGTATCGAGGAGGTTGCTGCCGCTGGTGCTTTTCACCTGCGCCTCATCGACGGTGCCGTCGGATTTGAGGATAAACGTGACCAATACCACCCCCTCCAGACGCAATTTCCGTGCGATGGAGGGGTAGGTAATGGCATTTTCGATCATAGCTCGTATGTGTCCCAGCGCCGCTCCGCCGATTTGGGTTTCTGAAACAGGGTTTCTTGGTAACTCTTTTTCAGAAGCGGTTGCAGTCAAATGAGGAGAATCATTTAAATGTGAGGCGGGCGGAGTCGAAGCGGGCGTCATGGGTTGAGCTAGGGGCGCGGACGCCTCAGACGGCACCGCTGGTTGTTTCATCGGTGTCGTCTCAGGAGTCGTAGTGGTGAGAGGTTTTTGAGACGTTGCATCGGATTGCGATTTGGAATGTTCAACCGATTTTTGAGGAGTCATTTTTTGGTGTGATACAGAGCTTTCCAAGCGGTGTATATCACCACTTGTCGAAGTGAACTCCGCTAAAGAAATGACTATAGTTTCTTCGCTTTGTGGCAGTGGAATTGGATGGATCGTTATAAAATAGGAGACGATCGACAGAATCGAAGCATGCACCCCGAAAGAGGCGGCAAACGATTTGGTTTTCAATAAGGAATTGTTTTGCTGTATCTTTTTGGATATAACGATGGGGTTGAAAAAAATCATTGTTTCCCCCAGATAGCGGAGTAGGGATGGCGTTCGATCGGTGCAACCGTCGTTCGGCGGTTGATCATACGGATAGAGAGCGGCTCGATCCAGTTCCAGAACTCTTCGATACATTCAGTAGGCATGGAGAGGTCATTGATTGTTTTTTTGTACATCATGAGCCATATTTCTCTCCCTTTTTCATCGACGGTGATGTGAAAATGACGCATCCGCAGCGCCGGATGACCGTGAACAGGGGTATAGGCTTTTTCGCCTCCGAGTGCCTCGACGAAGAAATCGGCGGTCTTTTCGGCCGCAAAGGCAAACATTTCATCTTCAGCGGGGAAGAGATTTCCGATCGCGCTTTTGCGCAGGAGTCCGTGATGATGGCGAACCATATTCCGGATGTTTGCTTCGCCCCACGTTTTAGAGAGGAGATTGGTCGGAAAGGGGACTTCGGGATAGACAAAGTCGATTTTCGCCTCCGCCGTATGGGGATGCTCGCTGGCCGGTTGGAACGGTTTCGTTCCGCAGGCATTGAACTGTGATACAGGTTTACCCTCGGAGGTAATAAATGTCATCTTCTTTCCTTATGTCAAAGATAAAATATCAGGGGAGACGACAGGCATTTGAATTAACCGCAGACAAACACTCCTGTCGCCTC
>CAYXWQ010000010.1:0-65928 GCA_964468865.1 uncultured Sulfuricurvum sp.
GAAGATCCCGATGGAGAGCCCCGAGAGGATGACCCCGATCAGGGGGAGGGTGACGAGCATCGTCCGCAGCACGCGCGGATCGGAGAGATCGTCCGCCTCTCTGAAAGGGACGGGGAGAACCGTGAAATAGCTCAGGGAAAATTTAATCCCCAGCCAGAGGCTATTCACAGGGGACCTCCTGCATGATGGTCAGCCAGTTCCGGCCGAACACTTTGCGGATGTAGCTCTCGCGGTGGGGGACGAGGCACCCGGCGCAGTTTTGGTGGATGGCGGTCTCGGTGATGTAGCGGTCCCCGTCGGGACTCTCGATCGAACAGGTGCTGTAGAGGGTTTTCCCCTCTTCGGTCGCAAACCCCGCGTCGTTGAACCGGAAATTCGGGCAGGCGCAGAGGTAGCAGTTAAGCTCCTCGGTGTCGTGGCACTTTTTGTTCTCGGCGTAGAGGGGGCAGAAATCCGGCTCGTGTCGCACCATGTTTTCGAACCGGAAGTATTCGATCACCTCCTCGTCGCTCAGATGTGTGAGCTTTTTCATGATGGCGGCGTGTTTGGCCGCGTGGGCGTCGAACCATTTTCTATACGACATATTTCAAAATCCTCTCCATATCGATCTCGCCTCTCATCGTAGCGATGAAATCATCGATCGTTTTTTTCTTATACGCTTCAAACGCCTCATCTTCAAAAATGCCGTGAACGAACGTCCCTTTGATATGCCCTTTTTCGTAAAGAAGCGGATATTTGATACTCACCCCGTGATGGATTTCAAAACCGTTTATCGTTTTGCCGAAGAGGAGATATTCCCCTTTTTTGAGCACTTTTTCTTTTTGAAAGAGTATCACGTCATCGATAAACCCCAGAGCCTCTTCGCGACTCGGTTCCACCGTCTCGACACCCCCCTCGTCGAGGATGCTCTCAAACATCATCTGATACCCGCCGCAAATCCCCAGTATCTCTTTGCTGCGCTGTTGTAGCGCTTCGAACAGCCCCGTTTTCTTCAGCCACCGCAAATCCTCGATTACCCGTTTGCTCCCGGGGAGGATGATGAGATCATAACTCTCCAGCGAAACATTGGAAGTGATGAATTCGACGAAAATGGTCTCATCGGCGATAAGGGGTTCGAAATCGTTGTAGTTGCTCATCGTGGGGTAGTTGATGATCCCGATTTTTTGTACGGGGTGGGGTTTGTTCTGGACGAAGTTTTTAAGGCTTTGGGAATCTTCGAATCCGAGGTTTAGGGGGAGATAGGGGAGAACGCCGAGGACGGGGATGCCGAATCGCTCTTCGATAATCTTCACCCCCTCGTCAAACAGGGTTCTGTCTCCGCGAAATTTGTTGACGATCACCCCGATGACGTTGGCGCGCAAGGCTTCGGGAAGGAGATTATAAACCCCCCAAATCGAGGCAAACACACCCCCTTTTTCGATGTCGGCGACGAGGATGATCTTCGTATTGTATTTTTCGGCGATGTAGATATTGGAGAGGTCTTTCTCCATCAGGTTCAGCTCGACGGGACTCCCCGCCCCCTCGCAGACAACGCACTCATAGCGCGCCGCAAGGTATTCGAAGCACTCGTCCACGGCGGGTTTGAGGGTGTCGAGGTCGCGGTAGTAGTCGCGAACGTCTTTGTCGGTTACTGCCTGCCCTTTGACGATCAGCGAGGCGCTGTTGCCGTGCCCCGATTTGAGGAGGATCGGATTGAGGTGGTAGCTCGTCGCAACCCCCAGCACCTCCGCCTGAAAATACTGGGCGATGGCGATTTCAGACCCGTCGTCGCAGACACGGGAGTTGTTAGAGACGTTTTGGGCTTTGAACACCCCGACGTTGATCCCCCGCTCCTGCAACAATCGACCGATCACAAACGTGAGGGTCGATTTCCCCGCGTCCGAGGAGGTGCCAAAAATGGATATCGATCTCATGCCCAAACTCCCGCCGCTAATACGATAATCACAAGAATATCGAGTTTCCACTGAAGCGCCAATGCGCGGCGAAGGTCTTCATCGGCGATCTCCCGCTCCCCCTCGCCGAAATAGGGTTTCTCTTTCATTTTGCCGAAATACGGCGTCGGCCCTCCGAGGGAGAGTCCCAGAGAGAGTGCCATCGCCGCTATCGGGTATCCCGCGTTGGGACTCTCGTGCAACGCGCCGTAATGCCATGTCCGTCTGAGCTTTCCGAGTCTGCCGAAAAGGGTCAATATCAGCACCGCCGTGATGCGGGAGGGGATATAGTTGGCGATATCATCCAATCGTGCGGCTACTTTGCCGAATTTCTCATAGCGTTCATTGCGATACCCCACCATCGAGTCGAGGGTATTGATGGCTTTGTAGAGAAACAGCCCCACCAAACCGAACACTAACAGATAAAACAGCGGGGCGATCACCCCGTCGCTGAGATTTTCGGCGTAGGTCTCGACGGCGGCTTTTCGGATATCGCTATCGCTGAGGTTTTCGGTGTCGCGGCTGACGAGGTAGCGGATCGATTGCGGGTCATTCAGCACGTTGCTCACGCTGGTATAGAGCATCTTCCCCGCGATCCCCGTCGAGGCGATGACTCCTAAAATCCACGGATTATCAATCAGCGAAATCGGAGTGACGAGTGCTAACACCACCGCTAACAACCAAAACACGAGCCAAAATCCCTGCAGGATACTGTCACGATAAAACCGCTTTTCAAAGGCGGTGCTAAAATCGCCCATCATTACGACGGGGTGGCGGATGAATGTGAACTCGCCGAAAATGCGGTCGGTGATGTAGGCGATAAGGGCTATCTCAGCGAACACAGCGCCTCCTCGAACCGTTCCAGCTCCGAAACACTTTTTACCGCAATCCTCACAGTCCGCTCATCGAGAAAGTCAAAATTGGAACAATCGCGCACCATGATCTTGAACGGGATCAGTTTTTCCTGAAACTCCTTCGCAGATATCGAAGCAAGGCGGACGAGAAAAAAGTTTGCATCGCTCTCAAACACCTCCTCAAAAAGGGGAGAGGTACCGAGGATGGTTTTCAGATACGTTTTCGCCTCGTTATTCAGCACATAGGAGCGTGCACGAAACGGCTCATCTTTGAGTGCCGTGATGAGAAAATGACTATCGAGTGCCGAGATTTTCCACAGCGGCTCTTTGGCTCGGAGGGCGCGGATATTCTCACGCGAGGAGAGGACGATCCCGACCCTCACCCCCGCGCATCCGTAAAACTTCGTCTGCGATTTTAAAACATAGAGTTTATCGCAGGTTTGGAGGTGGCGGGTTGCCGATTCACCTCCGCAAAATTCTAAAAACGATTCGTCGATGAGGATCGTGCAGTTTTTGGCACGCCATTGCTCCATCAGCGTCTCGATCTCGTAGTAATGCCCATCAGGGGTGGAGGGGTTGACGAAGATGACGAGGGAGTTCTCCTCGACCTCCGTATCCATCGCCTCGAAGCGGTTAATGAGAGCCACATTCTTGCCGTGCAGGAGCGCGGCTTTTTTGTACTCCAGATAGGCGGGGGAGTAGATGGTGCAGGTGGGGTTGTCGAAAAAACGGAGCAGGGAGAAGATCGCCGACGAACCGCCGTTGAAAAGCTCCAGCTCCTCGGATGTGACGCCGTAATGAGAGGCTAACGTCTCCGTTAGCACCTCATAGGTCGGATAGGCGTTAAGGGGAACGCCGCTGAAATCGACCGGGGGGGTGATGAAGTTGATGTTGCTGGAGAGATCGACGATCTCATTGACCGCACATCCGCAGTGTACTGCAAAGCTGTTCACATCCCCGCCGTGTCCGTAGGCTGTCATTTGAGCCGTCTCTCCAGCCCCAGCTTCACCTCGTAGACCTCGTCGCAGATGCGTGCCAGCGTCTGTCCGATGATGCCGCTGAGGTCGACATAGCGGCGGCTGATGGGGTCGGCGGGGATCACCCCCGATCCGACGTCGTTGAGGACAAACACGATGTTGGCGTCGATCTCTCCGAGCGCTGCGATCTCGCTGGTCAGTACCTCTTCGCTCTCGTCGAGTCGGTTGAGTATCCACATCGAGACGCAGTCGACGAGGTAGGTTTGGTGCGGCTCCATCACCCCCGCCAGATTTCGGGACTCTTCGAGGGTGATGAAGTTTTCGCCGCGCGAAGAGCGGTGCCTGTCGATCCGCTCCCCCATCTCGCTGTCGCCGAAAGTGTGGTCGTAGGTGGCGAGGTAGTAGGGTTTTTGGGCCGCGATAGCGAGCGCTTTTGCCTCCGCCAGAGAGCTTTTCCCCGATTTCTGTCCTCCGAAATAGAGGATCTTCATCCCAGCAGCCTCTCGACCGCTCGGGTGATCTCCTCCTTGGAGAGGCCGTTGAGCTGCGCGTAGACGAGGGCGGCTCCCGCACCCACCCCCTCTTTGGCCTCCCCGTCGTCATAGAGTCTGAGGGCGGGGTGGGAGGTGAGGGAGAAATCGAACTCCGCGAAGAGGGCATCGACGGGGAAGCTCACCATCTCCAGCAGTCCGCGGATGTCGGAAGAGGGATCGTTTGCGATCCACGGTGTCGTCCACAGCGCGATAGAGCCGTCTCGGATGGTTCCGTCCATCGCCGTGATGATCGCATCGATGATGAGAAGCAAGGCGGCCATCTGCGTCCCCCCGGCCAAAACGGTTGTGATGTTGCGGTTCTGAAGCCCCAGGAGAAAGCCGGCGTTGAAAATCAGCATGTTGTCGCCGACCGAGGAGAGACGGCCGAAGATGTCATCCGCTTCGCGGCATTGCAGCAGCGCCTGTTTCACGACATTGTGTTTGATCCCCTCGGGGGCGTCTTTGAAACTGCTGCTGAATTTTCCCTCCGCATCGTACCCCAAAGCCAGAGCGGTGGCGAGGGCTGTCGTCGTGCCGGCGGGGACCGATTCGGCCAGGAGGATGTAATCCCCACTGGGTTCAAACTCCTGAGCGAACGCTACCCCTTTCTCGAACAGTTCCAGCGCGGGGATATCGGCTCCCGGCGCGATCGAGCCGCTGGGGGAGATCCCCAAATCGTAGCATTGGAAATGCTCGACCCGGGGTTTGACCGCCAGCCCAAGATCGAGGAGGCCGATTTCGGCGAAGGGGCGCAGGAGGTGGACGGCGCGGGTGATGAGGGCCGGGGTGGGGACCCCCTTGGGGGTTTCGGCGATGCTCTCCAGGCTCCGTACCTCCCCCGTGCATAAAAACTCGGCGTCGAGGGTGGGGGTGAGGTGGATGAGCCCCGGAATCCCCGCCTGGGTGATCCCAGGGATCTCGGCGGTCGCGGTGTTGCTCATGCTGAGCAGATAATGGGGCCGTTTCCCCCGCAGGTATTCGGCGAGGTCGCGCCGTCCGGTGATCGTTTTCAGTGTCATTGTATCTTCTCCCATAGGTCATCAAAATTTCGGTTGGACAGAAACCGTGTTACGCTGTAATAGAGCCCGGCGTACCGGATGTATTCGTGAAACGCTTCCGTAGGTATCGCATGGCCGTACCCTTCCAGCAGCGCGGCGACGTGCGTATCGTCGGGGCACCACGAGAGGGCCGCAACGGCCAGATCCAGCAGGAAATCGCCGTTGCACGCTTCGCTCAGGTCGTACACGCAGCTGAGCCTCCCCCCATCGAAACTGGCGTTGTCTAAAAACAGATCTCCGTGGATGATCCCGTCATTTCGCAGTGGCAGTGAGAGCGTTTCGTAGCAAGCCAAAAAAGGTGCGTGCTCCGTTTGTCCGATCAGCTGACCGAGCCTCTCTTTCCCGAATAACGGTAGGTTGGTGGTGTTTTTGCCCCGTGTCAGCGCATGAAACTGTTTTAAAAACTGTCCGATCTGCGCTATCTCGCCGGGCGAGGCTTTTGCGAGGCTCTCCCCTCGGCACTTTTCGTAGACAAGGGCCGGCTTGCCGCGGATGGCGAACACGGGGGTGAGCACTTTCGGGACCGGCAGCGTGGCGCAAAGCCCGAGCAGTTTTATCTCTTCGTGTACGGCAGCGGGGGTGCTCTTCTCGAAAATTTTCAATACGTACGCCTCGTCGAGGATGTAGACCGTATCGCGCACCCCGTCGGAAGTTGCACGCAGCGTCCGTGCGTCAAACCACGGCGTGATTTCCTCCAGGGTGATGGCTGTTTTTACACCCATCGCACCACCTCGTCGAGACTTTTTTTCGTCTCCCATCCCAGGGTGAGCAGCTCCGGCTCCTCCAAAAATTCGCTCACATACCCGATCGTCAGGTAGGCGACGAGTTTATACCCGTTCGATATTTCCAAAATCTTTTTCACTTTTTTGGCTCTGAGGATGCTGACCCATCCGATCCCGATATTATACGCTCTCGCCATAAGCCAGAGATTCTGTATCGCGCAGACGACGCTGTATTCCCCCGTTTTTGGCTGGGTTGTCTGCCCCAGCACCGTTTTGGAGGGCTTTTGGTACAAAACGGCGATGTTGGCGTACGACTCTTTGATCCCTTCGAGTTTCAGCGATTGGTACAGCGGGGTGTCGCGGAATATCTTTTTGGCCCGGTCGTTTTCATGGGCAAATTCACGGTAGACCGCGTCGCGCTTGGCGGCGTCCTTGACGATGACGAATCTCCACGGCTGCGAAAAACCGACCGAAGGGGCCGCGTTCGCCGCTTTCAGAATCTCCCGGAGGATCGCATCGTCGATGGGGCGGTCGGTGAACCGGTTTCCCCGGACATCCCTGCGCGAGGCCATGAGGCTCATGAGAGTCTCGGGGGTCACAGGAGCCTCTTTTCGTCGGTGATACGCAGATCAGCCATGGGCTTTCTTTCGCTTGAGGATGATGTAGATGAAAAACGGTCCGCCGATAAACGAGGTGATCACCCCGATCGGGATGTCCGAAGCCGCGCCGAGGTTTCGGGCGATGAGATCGCACAAGACCAAAAAGACTCCGCCGTAGAAAAAGGTAGGCCCTATCAGGGTGTCGGCGCTGCGACGGTAGATCATCTGGATGATATGGGGGATGATGAGCCCCACAAACCCGATGGGACCCGTAACGCTGACGCATACGGCGACGGCCGCGGAGCTGATCAGCAGCAGCGCCATCGCGCTGCGGCCCGGATCGATCCCCCCTAGATAGGCAAACTCGAACGACGTCAGCAGCAGCTTCAGATCATGCCGGTAACTTCTGACGAGAGTGACAAAGAGGAGCGAAGCGACCATCACCGGAATGACGTACTCCATTCCCAGTACCCCGAGGCTTCCCATCGTGAACCTCACGATCGAATAGCTCTGGGTAAAATCGCTGAGGTAAAAGAGGACCATCAGGGCCGCCGAATAGAAAAACGACATCGCGATACCGGCCAGCAGGAGCGTATGGGTCTGGGTCGATTTGAGCGAGCGCGAGAGGAGAAACAAGATCGCCACGCTCACGATCGCCCCCGCGAATCCGAGGAGATACTGATAGATCGCGACACCTCCCAAAAAAACGATGGCGATCGCCGTCCCCAGCGTCGCTCCGCTGGCAACGCCGAGGGTAAAGGGGGTGGTGAGGGGATTGCGGAATACGCTCTGGAACACGAGCCCCGCGAGGGCCAGGACCGATCCGGTGAAAAACGCCGTGAGGACGCGGGGGAGCCGGATATCCCAGAAGAGGGTGTGATCGGAGCTTCCGGATTCGAAAATCAAGCGGTAATCGAGCGGAATTTCGCCGAATAGCGGGGCGAGGCAAAGAAGCGCGAGAGAGAAAAAAAGACTAATGTGCTTCATTGTAGTTCACCATGAAATGCTCGCCCGTGCGGGTGACGAAGCCTCCGAAGCACCGCTGCAGATTCTCGGGAGCAAAAAATTCTTCGCAGCTGCCGAAAAAGCGCTCTTCTCCCCCCTCCAGATAAAGGATCTTCGCACCCAGGGCGAAGGCCAGATTCAGGTCGTGGGTGATGACGATCCGGTGCTCGAACAGGGGCGAAGAGGCAAGAAGGCGGTAGAGCTTGATGCTATTTTTCGCATCGAGATTGGCCGTTGGTTCGTCGAAGAGGGTATAGCGTGCGCGGCGCAGCATCGCCCCGGCCACCATCAGCAGGGTCGATTCGCCGCTGCTCAGTTTGGCGCACCGGCTCTCGCGGAGGTGGGAAATTCCCAGCGTTTCGAGTACGGCGTCGATGGCCGCCTCCTGCGCGGGCGCGCTGAGCCCAAGATAGTCCCGAACGCTCAGGTATTCGTCGTAGAGGTCGAGCTTGGCCGGAACAAAATGGAAGGTTTCGCTCCGCTCCTTGGGGGAGAGGGAGGGGAGCGGCTGCGCACCGATCCAGACCGCATCGGAGGGGATCAGGCCGCATATCGCTCTTGCTAGGGTCGTTTTTCCGCTCCCGTTGGCGCCGAGGATGCTCAGATGCTCTCCCGCCTCCAGGGAGAGACGGATGTTTTTGAGGATCCTGACCGAGAGGTTATCGACGCGCAGCATGGAGCATAAATCCTCGGTAATCGTTCAGAAACAGTCCCAGCCGGTGGCTCGGGTTGTTCGAATATTCGCCGTCGGCGACATAGATGCGGCCGTAGCGCACGGCATTGATCGGGAGGCGTTTCCACGGGGAAATCAGCGCCTCTCGGGTGAGCCCGAGTGCCTTGGTATTGGGGGCGAGGAGGACGACGATGTCGGGGTTCATCCCGATGATCTGTTCCAGATTCACGACGGGCTGCCCCCTGCGGCGGCTCTGGAGGGCGTTGATGTTGCCGCTGGCGCGGATAATATCGTCGAAATAGAGGTTTTGCCCCGAGACGTAGAGGGGCTTGGAGAGGTCGGTGTTGTGCCCGAAGACCATCAGCACCTTTTGGTTTTTCACGATCCCTTTGAGGGAGGCCATTTTGCGATCGAGCCCTTTGACGATGATGTTTCCTTTTGGCTCATTGCCGACGATATGGGCCATTCTCAGGATCGCACGCCGGATCGAGGGGTAGGTGTCGATTTGGGTCACTTCGACGGAAATCCCCAGCCGACGGAACTTGTCAGCGAGATGGGCGTTGTTCTCCTGCATGATGATGACCGTCGGTTTGAGGGCAACGATCTTCTCGAACGAAGGGGAAAAATACCCTCCGACTTTGGGTTTGGTTTTCGCCTCTTTGGGGTAGTTACAGAACTCCGTGTTGGCGACGACCCGCTCCCCGGCCCCGAGGGCGAAGAGGATCTCGTTCACCGCCGGGCTCAGCGCCACGATCCGCTGCTCAGACCACAGGGGGATGCAAAGGACCAGAAGAGCGGCGAGTTTCAGTAACACGCTTCGACCTTGTAGATCCATGTCATCGTTTGGGCATTTTCGAGGCGAAAGGCATCGGCCGTTTTCGGTACGCTCTTCCCGTCAATCAGGTAGAACCATCCGAACTTCCCGATTTGCGATCGTACCCCGTCGATCGAGCGAACGAAAGTGTAGCTTCCCGTTTCGGAGGTTTCGACCCGGCTGACCTGCCGGAGAACTTCCAATGCGCTCATCCCCGGCGTATAGGTTGTCTCCGCTGTTTTGTCCGGATGCCCACCGCCGTAATGGATCGTTACGGTCATATTTTCGGCGAAGGCGCTGAGAAACGCCATGACGGACAGGAGCATGATTTTCATCAAAATGAGGCCTTCATTCCGACATACCACGCCCGTGGCGACATGCTGTACCCGTCAACCGTCTGGTAGTTTTTGTCGGTGAGATTATCGATTTTACCATAAAGGGAGAAAGTGTCGGTTAGATCGTAGTTCACAGAGAGGTCAAACAGGGTATAACGCCCCGTTTGTGCCCCTTTCTGATCAGCCCGGTCATAGCGTGTTCCGACATAATGGGCATCCAATCCGCATTGGAGGCGATCGATGCCGTAGTAGCTGATCCCGGCTTTTGCTTCCCGTTTGGGACGGCGGGCGAGGTCTTTGCCGTCTTTATCCTCGAACATGCTCAGATGGGTGTAGCTGGCGTATCCCGAGAAAACGTCGAAAAAAGTGTTTTTATACGACAGTTCGTATCCTCTGAATCTGCTGCTTCCCTCAAGGTTTTCGTACCGTCCGTCGTTCCACTGGATCAGATCTTCGACATGGTTATTAAAATAGGTGACAACGAGATTTTTGATGTCGATACTCACATCAAAACTACGGCTGTTTTCAGGTTTGAGATCGGGGTTGGAGGCTCCCCAGGGATTCAGGATCTGGATCAGGTTGGGGGCGGTGTAGGCGGTACCGTAGTTCGCGCTGATAAAAACGTCGGGGGAGAACGCGTATTTGGCTCCGATTTTTCCGGTTGTTTTCCCGTCAAAATTGCTGTAGCTATCGCGACGGAGGCTTTCGGTAAGGGTCAAGTCGCCGAAAACGTTGGTATTGGTTGCAAAAAGGGCGTTGTTGTCGACTTTTTTCGTTCCGCGCGTTCCGGAGGCTTGGAGGGTGTCGGCTTCAAAGCTCTCACGGCTTCCACCAATGAGAAGAAAATCGTTTTGACGGTAGCCGATCCGGTCGTTTGCTTCGAGCTGACGCGTTTCCCCTTCGAATATCTTGACGCCATAGGTCGCATCGAGTTCATCTCGATGAAACGTCGAACGATTGGCTTTGACGCTAAAGAGGTGATTGGCAAAACGTTTCTCGTACGAGAGGCCGTAAAGGCGGTTGTCGACATCGCTTCGCTGGATAGCGTCGGGAGCGTTGTACCCGTCATAATTTCCGAGGGCGCTGATGTCGGTAGCGTTGAACGAGATCGTATCGGTCGATGTGGGGCGCAGGCGGGCACTGATATTGAGGGTTGTACTGGCATAGGGATCGTTTTCGTATAGGTCTAGATCGCTTCCCAAAGGTGCCTGGGCACTGAAGCTGTCGCTTAGGACACGGTCAAACGAGAACTTCAGATCGTACAGATCGGTGCCGTGGGAAATGTATCCTCCCCATTTTTTCGTGTTGAAACTTCCTTTCTCGACGTTGATGCCGGCATGGGTCCCTTTTCGGGCCGTTTTGGTGATGATGTTGATGACTCCTGCGCTCGCATCCGCTCCCCAGATGCCGCTTTGGGCTCCCTTGAGCACTTCGATCCGTTCGATATCGCTGATAAGGAGATGGGAGAAATTCGCCCCGCTCGTATTGGAGGGGTCCTGATAGCGGATGCCGTTGATGAGGACGAGGAGGCGGTTGGTGTCCATCCCCCGCAGAAAAACGCTCTGGGTTGTCCCCAAACCGCCGTTTGCCGTAATGCTGACGCCAGGGAGGGAATTCAGCGCTTCGGTAACAGTCGTATAATGTTTTTCTTCGATCTCTTCGGCGGTTATGATGTTGATATTGGCGGTGACGGTATCGAGGGATTGTTCGGTTTTGGTCGCGGTGACGACCACCGGTTCGAGGGAGAGGGTATCAGCCCCTAGCGAGGCAACGAGCGTCGCGCATGCGACGAGGGAAAGGGTTGGTTTAAACATGGATGTCCTTGACGGTTAAAAATAGTAGGTGATGAGGTCAGGACATCTTTGGGGGGAGATACGGTCGAATAGGTGTGGATCGGATGGGTCGGGCAGATCCACTCTATCCGGGTGATGTTTTGGAGGAGGCGTACGAACGAAGCGTAGGCTTGAATGGCTACGAGGCTAAAATAACCTTTTCCGAACCCTTTGGGTGCTTTCACCGTTCGCCTCCTTTTATAGTTTATAGGGGCGAATTATAGCGGAAATGGTTTTAGGATTTAAATTGGCCTAACTGCGCATTGAGGCTGGTCGCGGCGTCGTAGAGGTCGCCGGCGATTTTGGAGATCTGCTTGATCTCCTCCTGGTTGCTCTGCGAGAGGCCCGACATCTCGGAGACTTTGGAGATGATCTCCTTGATCTTCTGCGCCATCGCTTCAGCGGCTTCGACACTGTGGAGGCTCGCATCTACGTTTGCGCGCAGAACCTGCGCGGCGGAGTCGATTTTGGCGTCGATCTCTTCGCTCCGTTCGGCGAGCCGTTCGATGTTGTCGCTGTTGGTGCTCATCAGGTCGGACGAATCGGAAATCGACTGGATGACGACGGAGATGATCGAGTTGATCTCGGTGAGGCTTTTCTGGGTCCTCTCAGCCAGTTTGCGCACCTCGTCGGCGACGACGGCAAAACCGCGGCCGTGTTCGCCGGCGCGGGCCGCCTCGATCGCGGCGTTGAGGGCGAGGAGGTTGGTCTGGTCGGCGATGTCGGAGATGATCCCCAGCACCCCGCTGACGCTGGCCGCTTCGCTCGAGAGCTGGGCAAACCGTTCGGCGAGGTCGTTGGACATCTGGGTCGTGCTGTGGATTTCGCGGGTGATGATGTTGGCGATGTCCCGGACGCGCCCGAGTTCTTCTTCGGTGGAACGGCTGTTGTTGAGAGTGCTCTTGGCCATGTTGACGCTCTGTTCGAGTGTCGCGCCGATTTCGGCGGCGGTCGCGTTGGTATTCTGGGCGATCGCATTGGTTTTTTCCGACTGCGCCGAGAGGTTCGTGGCGGCACTGTTGAGAGTGGAGGTCGAACCGACGGCTGACGTGGTGATCCGCTTCGTATCGTTGATGGTGGCCTGGATTTTGCCGATAAACTGATTCAGGTAGTTGCTGGCGATCCCGATTTCATCGTGTTTGTTGAGGATAGGGAGCCGTTTGGTCAGGTCGCCGTTCCCGTGCGCCAGATCGGAGGAGACGGCATCGAGCTCTTCGATCGGACGGAGGATACTTCTGCCCGAGAGATAGTTGATGGCGATCAGAATGGCCATCAGGACACTCCCGAGGACCATAAACCATTTGAAAAAACCGGCCTGAAGTTCATCGAAATAGTCGGCTTTGTTGAGGCCTGGAACGACCCACATGTCCCATGCGGGGATGTAGCGGTAGGCGGCGATCTTCTCCTGCCCCGTCGTGGCGGAGGTGTATTCGAAAATCCCCCCCTCTTTATGGGAACGGATCTCGTCGATGTAGTCACGTCCGGCGAGGTTTTTCCCCTCCTCTTTGTGGTGGACCCGCATCGTTCCCGCCGCGTCGACCATATAGACGTAACCGCTTTCACCAATCTTGATTTTGAAGATGTCTTTTTTGAACCGTTCGTCCTTGTAGGCATCGGGCTGGACCTCGGAGATGTAGACGACGGTCTGTTCCAGCGAGTCGGCGACGGTATTCAGATCGCTCGTCATGATGTTTTTGATCGAACTGGTGGCAATGAAGTATGCTACAATGACACTGATTAAGATGGCCGTTATTCCGGCGAAAAGATTCACGATAAATTTGGTTTTGATCGTATTGAAAAGTTGCATCATGCGTACCCGACTCCTTAAATGTAATCCAATTGTAATTTTCTTTTTCTAAAGCGAAGGTAAAATATGAGATATTCTTATTTGAAACAGATAGCAGAGTACATGAAACGGTTCACCCGGGTTGTCGCGGCCTACCGCTACAGCGATACCGGGATACGGCTTGTTTTTGATCACGAAAACAGCTGGAATTTCGAAATGCAGCGCGGCAATTCGACGATCACGATCGGGGATGCCGCAAACCGCGGAAAAATGTACCAGGCCCCGTTTGACGTTTTGCTGGCCAAACGGTTCAACCGTTCGACCATCCAGTCCGTTGCGCTTCACAACGAGGACAAAATCATCCGGATCACGGTGACGCAAAGCGGCGCCTACAAAAGCGAAACGACGATTCTGCAGCTGGAGTTCACCGGAAAACATACCAACGCGATCATCCTGGACAAAGAGGAGACGGTGCTCGAAGCGTTGCGCCATATCGATGCGGACATCTCGACGAGGAGCGTCCGGGTCGGACAAAAACTCGCCAATCCCCCCTTGCTCCCTTTTGTCCCGAAAGAGTATCCTCTTTCCGATGTCCGGGAGTTTCTGGTTCAGGAATTCCGCCGGCTGAACGGCGAAAAACTTGAGCGTCTCAAGCACGAAAAAAAATCGCTGCTCGTCAAACGGCTTGCCCAGCTGCAGAAACATCTTTACGCGCTGGAAGACGAGACGGCATTGCTCGAAGAGTCGCAGGAGGCACAGCATGCGGGCCATCTGGTACTGGCCAATCTGGACACGATCAACCCCTACGCCGCATCCGCCGACGTGATCGATTTTGAGGGAAAGAGCGTTTGTCTGGAACTTCCTACGGGATGTGTCACCGCCGCCGGGTGCGCGGAAGCGTTTTTCAAGCGTTCCAAAAAAGCGAAGCAAAAAGCGATCGGGCTTTATCAGGAGCGCCACAATCTGGAAGAGAAAATACGCCATCACGCCTTGTTTATCCAAACCGTCGAAGAGGCTCGAACACCAGAGGAGATTTCCCTCCTGTTTCCCGCCAAAGGGGGAGTGTCCCGACTCAAAACCTCCGATTCGGTCGCCGAGTTCTGGATCGAAGGGGTCAAAGTATCGCTGGGCAAAAGCGAAAAAGGGAACATCGAGTTGCTGCGTAACGCAAAAGCGCGCGACATCTGGATGCACCTCAAAGACCGCCCTTCGGCGCATGTCGTGATCACGACCGACAAGCAGCAGCTCCCCGAGCGGCTCCTCGAAGCGGCGGCCAAACTGTGCGTCGATTTTTCGGTATTTGAAAAAGGGCGCTATCTGGTCGATTATACCCCCAGAAGAGAAGTCAAAATCCAGGAGGGGGCCAACGTTCTGTACACGAACTACAAGACCCTCAGCGTGGAGAAAGGATAGGAACCATGGCCATCGGTCCGATCGGAAACACGATATACGTCAATCAGCAGATGGCGAGTGTCGCGAGTGAAAAAAATGCGATATTGAACCGCTTTGAGCTCCAGACGCTCGCTGCGGCGGCCGCGGGGCAGGAGAAGGCCCAAGAGGTCGAAGAGGTGCGCCCTCCCGAAGAGAGCCATGCGATTGACCCTGACCGCGAACATACCAAAGAGCAGGCAGAACAGGACGAGCACCGTGCACAGCACGGAGAACCCGCCGAAGAGGAACCCTCTCCCGTGCAAAAACCGCTGCATCTCTTAGATATTAAAGTGTGATGCGCTATAATCGTTCAACTTAACCAATGGTCAAATCATGATGCAAACCGCAAAAAACTCAACAAAAGATCGTATCGTCACGGCAATTGTCCTTGTTACCGGAGTCCTGGTAGTAGGGCTGATCAACAATTTCTGGCTGATGTGGACGGTCATGGGGGTCGTGTATCTCCTCGCGTTTCATGAGGCGATGCGTCTGTTCGGGATCAACAACAACTCTCTGTATTCGTACGCGGCCATTTTATGGCTTGCGGCGGCCCTTTACCCCTACGGAGAAGATCTGTTTGTCATCGCGGGGCTTATATTCGCCGCGGCGGTCGCCTACACGCAGAACATCCCGTGGAAGAACTTCTTCCCGTTCGTCTATCCCACCGCAGGGATGCTTTTCATGCTCAGTATGTACCAGGAGTACGGGATCACCGCGCTGCTGTGGCTTCTCGTCGTGGTCGCATCGGCTGATATCGGTGCCTACGTCGTCGGGCGCAGCATCGGGAAAACCCCGTTCAGCGTCTCCAGCCCGAGCAAAACCCGAGAAGGGGTCTACGGCGGGATCGCCGTCGCGACGGTGGCCGGCTTTTTCATCGGTGTCACCTTTGTCGATATCGACAAAGCGGTGATCATTTCGATGATGGCGGCGATCGGTGCGGTGTTCGGGGATCTGTTCGAGAGCTATCTCAAGCGCCGGGCAGGGGTCAAGGACAGCGGTTCGATCCTCCCGGGTCATGGCGGAGTGCTGGACCGCATTGACGGCTACCTCTTCTCCTCGATCATTATGCTCGTCCTTCTGCGGGGTCTTGTTTGATCCTTCTGGGCTCCACCGGCTCCATCGGAGTCAACGCCCTCCGGGTGGCCGAGCAGTTCGGCCTCAGCGTGGACACGCTCGTAGCCGGCCGCAATATTGATCTTCTCAATACCCAAATTTCCAGGCACTCCCCCAAGCGTGTCGTCGTGATGCGTCCGGAGGACCTCTCTTCGGTCAATCATCCCGATGTGCGTGCCGGAGAGGCGGCGATCCTGGAGGCTATCGAGGAATCGGAATCGCAGCATGTCGTCAATGCCCTGGTCGGTTTTGCCGGATTCCGCCCTACCCTCAAAGCCCTCGAATGCGGAAAAAAAGTGGCTTTGGCCAACAAAGAGTCTTTGGTGGTGGGGGGAACGTTCGTCGATACCTCCTCGATCGTTCCGATCGATTCGGAGCATTTCGGACTGTGGTACCTGAACCAGGGGAACCGGCCTGTCGAGCGGATGGTGGTCACCGCCAGCGGCGGGGCATTCCGCGACTGGCCGCTGGAGAAACTTGCGCATGCGACCCTTGAAGACGCCCTCAAGCACCCAAACTGGTCGATGGGGCAGAAGATCACCATCGACAGCGCCTCGATGATGAACAAGCTCTTTGAACTCCTCGAAGCGCGTTGGCTCTTCGGGGAAGGGGAGTACGACGCCCTCATCGAAACCCGATCTGTGATCCACGCGCTGATCGATTACACCGACGGTTCTACGACGGCCCATTTTGCCCATGCCGACATGCGCCTCCCCATCGCCTACGCCCTGATGGGGCGGGTCGAGACCCCGATCGTCGAGAGGATCGATCTGGCCCGTATCGGTTCTTTGGAATTTAGAGAAATCGAGGCGGAGCGGTATCCGGTCTGGGAAATCAAAGCCGACCTTCTGCGAAACCCGGAGCGCGGCGTCATCGTCAATGCCGCCAACGAAGCGGCCATTGAACGGTTTATCCGCGGAGAGATCCGCTTTGTGGATATTTCCAAATCGATTCTGCAGGTGTATGAAACGTTTTCGTCCGCCCCCCGGTCGGTTGAAGAGATTTTTGCGATCGATGCCGAAGTGCGCCGGTATGTCCTGGAGCTTTCATGCCTAAAACGCTGATACTGCACGGCTGGGGGGGAAGCGACGAGCCCCACTGGCAGGCATGGCTTGCAGGAGAAGTGGCCAAAAACTACGGAACGGTCTGTTTCCCCCTTCTGGACAACCCCCATTTCCCCAGCAAAAACAGATGGATGAGGCAGGTGAAAGCCCTTTTGGCCGACTTTCGGCCCGATGCCGTGATCTGTCATTCGCTGGCAAATATCCTGTGGTTTCATCTTTGCAACGAGGGCGAAATTACTCCCGTACAGCGGCTCCTGTTGGTCGCGCCGCCGCGCCTTGGGTGTGAGATAGAAATTCTGAAGTCTTTTTTTCCGCTGGAGGCTCCCGGCAGGTTGTTCGCGGGTGAGGCTCTGCTCGTCACCTCCGACAATGATCCCTACCTGAAACCGGATGAAGCGCTGGTTCTTCAAAAAGAGTTGGGCATTGAGATGAAAGTGGTTCAAAACGGGGGACATATCAACGCCGAATCGGGATTCGGCGAATGGCAGTGGGTCAGAGAGTGGGTGATGCAATGATTTTAAGCATAGAAAGTTCGTGCGACGACAGTTCGATCGCGATCACAGAGATCGCATCGAAAAAACTCGTTTACCATAAAAAGATTTCCCAGGAGCTGGAGCATTCTGTATATGGTGGCGTTGTCCCCGAATTGGCGAGCCGCCTGCACGCTCAGGCCCTTCCGACGATCCTCGCAGAATGCGAGCCGTGGTTCGCTCAGCTCAAAGCCATTGCCGTCACGAACGAACCGGGGCTCGGGGTCACCCTGATCGAAGGGGTTGCGATGGCCAAAGCGCTGAGCCTCGCGCTCAACCTCCCCATCATCCCCATCAACCATCTCAAAGGGCATATCTACTCCCTATTCATCGAAAAAGAGGCGGTTCTGCCGGTCACCGTTCTGCTCGTGTCGGGGGGACACACCCAGCTGATCGAAGTCGAATCGTTCGAGAATATGAGAATGGTGGCGACAACCATGGATGACAGCTACGGCGAGAGCTTCGACAAGGTGGCCAAAATGATGCATCTTGGCTATCCCGGAGGACCGCTGATCGAGCAGCTGGCCAGAGGGGGAGACCCGAAACGGTTCGGGTTTACCGTTCCCCTGTGGCAGTCGCCGCTCATCGCGTTTAGCTATTCGGGACTCAAAAATCAGGTGCGTCTGGCCGTAGAAGCGGCAGAAGAAGCCGATTATCCCGATATCGCCGCCTCGTTTCAGCATATCGCCACGGCACATCTGATCCAGAAGCTCAAAAAATATTTCAAATCCACCCCTCCGAAGCGTTTCGCTGTCGTCGGCGGGGCGAGTGCCAACCTCTACCTGCGGGGCGAGCTGGAGAAGATCCTGGCCCCCCATAATGCACCATTGCTTCTGGCGGAACTGAAATATTGTTCCGATAACGCGGCGATGATCGGACGTGTGGCGATTGAGCATTTTGTACGCGGCATCGTGGGCGATTACCGCAGTATCCCGATCAACCCCCGTTGCAAACTGTGAAATTTCTTAAGCCCAAACACCTCTTTCATAATTCAGAGTTAAATTATCCGATTTAAAATATACTTCCCGCATCAATAAATAAACCCAACAGAAGGAGCCAATATGGCAACGACTAAATTCAAAGGTACTGACGTAGAACTTTTAGGAAACACGGTAAATGTAGGTGATAAAGCACCTGAAATTACGGTTGTAAACTCAGCAGGTCTTGGTGACATCAAAGTTGGTGGCGCTCAAGGTAAAAAACAACTTATCATTGTTGTTCCATCACTTGATACTGGTGTATGTGCAACTGAAACTCGTAATTTCAATGCAAAAGCTGCCGGTCTTAAAGACGTTATCACTACAATCGTATCTCTTGACCTTCCGTTCGCTGCGGGTCGTTTTTGCCAAGCCGAAGGTATCGACAATCTGACAGTATGTTCAGATTTCCGTAACAAAGATTTCGCAAACGCATACGGCGTATTGCTCGGTGGTTCAGTTCTTGCGGGTGTAACCTGCCGCGCAATCTTTGCCGTAAACGAAGAAGGTATCGTTACTTACAAAGAAATCGTTCCTGAAATCACGGAAGAGCCTAACTACGAAGCTGCATTGGCTGCCGTAAAATAATTCCCTCTCCCCTCAGGGGGAGATTTCCCCTTTTCCCGCTTCCTGTAATCTACAATCTACTTTTTTATCTGCACGTAATAACGATCGTTTCGCCCGTTTGTTTCAAGGTATACTGATAGCGTCCGTCCAACGTGATGGAAGCGCGGCCGAAGGTTCCATGGTTGGCAGCGGATACCGAAATAAACGGAGGCGCATTCAGTATTCTGTCTCTTTTGTCAAAGACTTTGTTGGTTTTGAAGTCGATGACGATCCGGTTCGGATTGCTCAGAACAAAATGGCGCATCACCGGCACAGTCGTTTTGATCGTCATCCATTTCCCTTTTGTATCAAAACGGATAAATCCGAAATCGGCGGATGCCGTACTTTTGGGTTTGCCGATCGGAGCGGTGGCCGCACCGCCGCCCTGCGAAATGAGGAGGGTTCTGTGCCAGTCGATGGATCGGTCGACCTCTATGGTACGTGACTCCATCGTGCCGTCCAGATTTTGAAAGGTCAGTGTGACTTCCTTGAGAAGACGTGCCCGGTCGGGCAAATGGTAGCTGATCGTATCCAAAAGGGGTTTGGTGTCGGGGACGTTGGAGGTAACGTTTCGGGTGTCGGAGGTGGGAAAGAAAGGATTTTCGCGCCCGATCAGAGGGGATAATAGTAAAAACGGGACGAGAAGCAACGGATTCATAAAGCTCCCTGTTTATTGTGAGTCGGCATCGAGTTCCCTGAGCTCAAAATACTGTTTTTGCAAAGCGGCATTTTCAGCTTTTAACCGTTCGATGTCGTCGACCAGCCAGCTTTGGTGTTCTTCAAGATCGAGCAGGACGCTCAGCGAATTGTTTCCGAAAAAGATCAACCCCAGATAGATACCGACGATGAGAACGACACTCAGGGCAATGAGAAATTTAGGAGTAGAGAGGCCGAAAAACCGTTCGGTCAGGCTCTCTTTCGTTCCGTTTTCGAGAAGCTGCTCCTCTTGTTCCATCAGTTAAAGAGGGTGCTTCCCAGATATTCGCCGTAAACGACTTCGTTTTCGATTTCAAGAAGACGGTTGTATTTGGCCGTACGCTCTCCGCGTGCGGTTGAACCGGTTTTTATCTCTCCACAGTTAAGAGCTACGGCAAAATCGGCGATGAAGGCGTCTTCGCTCTCTCCCGATCGGTGGGACATGACGCATTTGTATCCGTTGCGCTGTGCCAAACGGACGGTGAGCATGGTTTCGGAGACCGAACCGATCTGATTGGGTTTGATCAGGATCGCGTTACCGATCCCTTTCTCGATCCCCTCGGCCAGAATGCTCGCGTTGGTGACGAACAGATCGTCTCCGACCAGCTGGACTTTGCTCCCCAGACGATCGGTCAGGATTTTCCATCCTGCCCAGTCGTCTTCGCTGAGGCCGTCTTCGATCGACACGATCGGGTATTTCGCGCAGAGTGCTTCGTAGTAGCCGACCAGCTCCTCGGAAGAGAGGGTCCGGTTTTCGGACTCGAGGCGGTATCCCCCCTCGCAGACGAGCTCGGAGCTGGCGACGTCGAGGGCGATCGCGATCTGCTCACCCGCTTTGTATCCCGCTTTGGCGATCGCTTCCATGATCACTTCGATCGGCTCTTCGTTGTTTTTGAGATCCGGTGCGAATCCCCCTTCGTCACCGAGTGCCGTGTTGGCACCGCGGTCTTTGAGGATTTTTTTGAGGTTGTGGTAGACCTCTGCAGAGGCACGGAGACCTTCGCTGAAATCTTCAAATCCGACCGGCATGATCATGTATTCCTGGAAATCGACGCTGTTGTCCGCGTGGCTTCCGCCGTTGATGATGTTGAGCATTGGAACCGGTATGACCATTGCGTTCGCACCGCCGAGGTAACGGTAAAGCGGGATGCCGAGGCTTTTGGCCGCTGCGCGCGCCACTGCCATAGAGACGCCCAGGACGGCGTTGGCTCCGAGGTTGGAGTAGTTGTCGGTTCCGTCGAGTTCTTTCATCGCCGCATCGACCACCGCCTGATTGTAGGGACTCAAACCCATGATCGTATCGGCAATTTGAGAGTTGACGTTTTCAACGGCTTTCAATACCCCTTTGCCCATGTAGCGGCTGTCGTTGTCACGCAGTTCGAGCGCTTCGCGCTTTCCGGTACTGGCACCGCTGGGGACGATGGCGCTTTTGCGTGTTCCGTCACTGAGCTGTACGGTTGCTTTTACGGTCGGGTTCCCGCGGGAATCCATCACTTCGATTGCGCTTACTTCATCAATAAAAATCATTCATCTACCTCGTTTATATCAGATTCATCCATCGCCATGATGTTGACAACACCCATGGCTGATTTTATTTTGTCTTCGACTTTTTTGGCCAATTCCGGCTCGTCTTTAAATTTTTGTTTGACGTTCTCACGCCCCTGCCCCAGTTTGACATCTTCGAAACTGAACCATGCGCCGCTTTTGTCGATAATATCGAGCTTGACGCCGTAATCGACAAGTTCCCCCTCTTTGGAGATCCCCTCGCCGAACATGATGTCAAATTCGGCCTGACGGAACGGCGGAGCCACCTTGTTTTTGACCACTTTGGCTTTTACGCGGTTCCCGATCTGGCTTTCCCCCTGTTTGAGGGTCGCTATTTTTCGAACGTCGATCCGGACCGATGCGTAGAATTTTAGCGCATTTCCTCCCGTCGTCGTTTCGGGAGAACCGTATCCCATCGTTCCGATTTTCATCCGGATCTGGTTGATGAAGATGATCGTACAGTTCATCTTGTGCATGATACCGGTCAGTTTGCGCAGGGCTTTGGACATCAGACGCGCCTGAACACCCACCTGCTGGTCATTCATCTCCCCTTCGATCTCCACTTTGGGGGTCAGGGCCGCGACTGAGTCGACGACGATCAGATCCACGGCGCCGCTGCGGACGATGGTTTCGACAATGTCCAGGGCCTGCTCCCCGTAATCGGGCTGTGAAACGAGCAGGTTTTCGACATCGACGCCAAGGTTTTTGGCGTAACCGACATCCAGGGCGTGTTCCGCATCGATAAAGGCACAAACGCCGCCCCGTTTTTGGCACTCCGCGGTGATTTGGAGGCTGAGAGTCGTTTTACCCGAGCTTTCAGGGCCGTAGATCTCTACGACACGCCCTTCGGGGACCCCGCCGATTCCCAGGGCCAAATCCAGACCGATAGAACCGGTGCTGATGGCGTTGATCGGCTCGATCTCTTTGTCACCCAAACGCATCAACGTCCCCTTGCCGAAGGTTTTGTCGATTTGTTTCATCGCCAGTTCGAGCGATTTGAGTTTATTTGGATCCATCATGCGCTACTCTCCTGAGTCATTAGTTGTTTTTTAGATAAGGCAATAATATGACAAATTGAAATATATTTTAGAAATATGACAAATTGAAATATTAAGAATTCACACCAATGGAATAGGGTTATTTTATCGTTATTTGGTTAAAATTTAATTGATTTGACCAGGTCGAGGAGTTTTGCGTGAAAAAAATGGTTATTGCCCATTCCCCCGATGCCGATGACATTTTTATGTACTATGCGATTAAATTCGGATGGGTCGGCAAGAAAAATACCGTTTTTGAGAATATCGCACTCGATATCGAGACGCTCAACACCGAAGCGCTCAAGGGGACGTACGACATCAGTGCCATCAGCTTCGGCCTCTACCCGCACATCCGGAACGATTATGCGCTGCTACGCACGGCGGTGAGTTTCGGGCAGGGGTACGGTCCCAAACTGATCCGCAAGCGCGGAACGGTCCTGAAGAAGCGGTTCAAGGTAGCCCTCAGCGGAAAATTCACGACCAATGCGATGCTGTTTCGAATCGCCTATCCCGACGCAAAAATAGTCTATATGAATTTTTTGGAGATCGAGCAGGCGGTTCTGGAGGGGGTCGTCGATGCCGGAGTACTGATCCATGAAAGTATTCTGGGGTACGACGAATCGCTGGAGGTGGAGCGGGAACTGTGGGATGTGTGGTGCGAGCTTGCGGGCTCCGAGCTTCCCCTGCCGCTGGGGGGGATGGCGATTCGCCGCTCCCTGCCTCTGACGTCGGCGATCGAGTATGAGACTGTCCTCACCAAAGCGGTGAAGATTGCGCGCGATCACAAGGAAAATCTCTCTCGCATGCTGATGGAGCGTTCGCTGGTCCGCATCGATGCGCCGACACTGGAGAAATATCTGGAATTGTACGCCAACGACGAGTCCATCACCCTCAGTGAAACCCAATACCGGGCGATCGATGTTCTGTTTGAATTGGGTCACAAGCATGGTTTTTTCGATGCGAAAATCGATCCGCGCGATTTTATGATCCCTCTCGAATACACCGATTTGAGGTATTCGTAAATGATGCAGGAGGAATTGATCGGGCTTGGGATCGAGACGTTCAAGATCGCCCTCATATTGTCACTTCCGGCCTTGCTCGTAGGGATGTTTCTAGGGCTTGCGGTGAGTATTTTTCAGGCAACGACCCAGATCAATGAGATGACGCTCAGTTTTATCCCGAAAATCGTGGGGATAGTCATCGTCATCATTCTGACCATGCCGTGGATGATGAATGAGATGCAGGACTTTACGATCCGGATATTCAACATGATACCGACCTTTATGCAATGAAAACCAAAACCATCGATTTTTCCAAATTTAGCTCGATCCGCATCGGCCCGGTTGCCGATGTTGCCCTCATCGAAAACGACGTCGTCCCCGAAGGGCACGTTATCGTCGGCAGCGCAAACAACCTTCTCGTCTCTCCGACGCCGCCGCCGCTGATGGTCCTGTCCAAAGCGTACGATTTTATCCGTATAGAGGAGAACCGTTTGACCATCGGTGCGGCGACTCCGGGGGGAAGGGTCGTCTCTTTCTGCAAAAAAAATGACATTGCCCACTTCGAATACCTCTCCAAGCTCCCCGGAACAATCGGCGGCATGCTCAAGATGAACGCCGGGCTCAAAGAGTATGAAATTTTCAACCATCTCATTGCGATCCGCACCCCGAGCGGCTGGATACCCAAAGAAGCGATCGACTACGGCTACCGCAAAACGTCGATCAACGAGGTTGTGTTCGAGGCCGCTTTTGAACTTGAAAAGGGGTTTTCGCACGAGCGGCTGGAGATGTTTGCGCAGATGAGGTCGAATCAGCCCCATGAACCCAGTGCGGGGAGCTGTTTTAAAAATCCTCCCGGAGACTATGCCGGGCGATTGATCGAAGCGGTCGGGCTGAAGGGAAAACGGCAGGGGGGGATGGCGTTTAGCGAGGTGCACGCCAATTTTCTCGTCAATTACGGAAACGGGAGCTTCGAGGACGCGATGGCGCTGATACACGAGGCCCAGGAGCGGGTAGCAAAGGAATTCGCCATAGCACTGCAGTGCGAAGTGGTGATACTGGACGATTCACTATTGACGGAAAAATAATATATTTACTTGACTTTCATCGCCGCAATACGATAAAATGACGATGAAATTAAAAATTTGAAAGGATTTAAGCATACAATGATCGTTAGTTATATCCGTCCGGATAAGGATTTCGACGGTGTCTATGAACAGCTTAAATTGATCAACGGCTATGCCGATCAAAAAGGGATGGTAATCGATGAAGAATTGGTGGACCAAACCTCTCAAAGCAAACGGCTTAGCGAAAGAGGTGAAGTGGTACGATTCTTTCGTTCGCTTCACGACGACACGCTGATCATTTATGATACATGGGCATTGAGCAGTCATATCGAGGATGTTGTTCAGATGTTCAGCTGCCTGCTGAAAAACGGCATTACGATTCATCTGGTAAAGCCGGGAGTCGTGATTGAGCGCAAAAGTGATACAATGGTGGTATTGGGGCTCATCGATCAGTTGCGCCAGATTCTTCAGGATGATGAGAAAAAAGGGATCGGGCGTCCAAGGGGATCCAAATCGTCTTCCAAGTTCGATATTTATTTGGAAGAGATTATCGATTTGCTGAAACAGAGAAAAAGTGTCAGCGAGATCGCACGGAGACTGGGAGTGAGCCGCAGCTCGCTGAAAGACTACATCGAATCGCGTGAGCTCAAAGAGGTCGTCAACGGTGTCTTCGGCACCGGCAGCGAAAAAGATGCCGAAGAAACGGTCATCGGAAAAATCCGCTGCCCGATCGTAGAAACAAGTTCAAAGGAGGATTAAGTGAGTGAAGAAGTAACCCCTAAAAAAGGGAAAGAGTATCTGGCGGGGTGGACCCCCTGGCGGATCAAACGGTATTGGTTTTACGGACTGGTGACACTGGTTTCGTTGGTTATCCCCTGGATCACCATTGACGGGAATCACCTCTTTTTGCTGAGCTTTGACAAACTCAAGCTCCATTTGATGTTTATTCAGTTCGACATGCAAGAGCTGTACCTGATGCCGTTTTTGCTGATGATCCTGTTCATCGGTGTTTTCGGTCTTACGGTACTCGGAGGGCGGGTATTCTGCGGATGGATGTGTCCGCAGACGATTTTTCGTGTCGTGTACCGTGATCTGATCGAAACAAAACTGCTGGGTCTGCGCAAACGGATCAAAAACAAGCAGCAAGAACCCGATTATTCCAAAGCGGAAAATAAACTCAAACGTCTTGTCGCCATCTTGATCTGGACGGCGTTGGCATTTGTCGCAGCGGCTGACCTGATGTGGTATTTCGTACCGCCGGAAGATTTTTTCGCGTACATCCAGAATCCGGGCGAACATCCGGTCCTTATGGGAACCATTTTGACGATTGTCGGGTTCCTGGTGTATGACGTTGTTTTCCTGAAAGAAAATTTCTGTGTCTATGTATGTCCTTATTCGCGCATCCAGTCGGTTTTGTATGATGACGATACCGTTATGGCGGTTTACAACCCTAATCGTGGTGGTGACATCTACAACGAGAACAAAGAGAAAGCATTCACCAAACAAAAAGATCTTCTAAGCGTCAATCCGAGTGCGGAATGTACAACGTGTGAGAGCTGTGTAACCGTTTGTCCGACCCATATCGATATCCGTAAAGGGCTTCAGCTGGAGTGCATCAACTGTCTCGAATGCGTCGATGCGTGTACGGAAGTGATGGGGAAACTGGGCAAACCGAGCCTCGTAGAGTGGTCAAGTGAAAAAGAGACGTTGTTCCAAAAAGGGAAAACAAACTATTTCCGTCCGAAAATTTTGGGCTACATCACGGTATTGGTCATTGTCAGTATCGTATTGGGAATGATGGGAAGCACGAAAGAGTATATGCTCCTCAACATCAACAAAGAGAACCGTCTGTATGCGATCAACCAAACCGAAGAGGGGAAAATACGGGTAGACAACGCCTATACGTTCCTGTTGCAAAATACCCTCAACGAAGAGCATGAGTACTATTTCGACGTCATCGCACCGGCGGGGATGGAAGGAAAAATCAAAATCGACAAACCCGAAAAACCGTTTAAGGTCAAACCGGGCGTCGTGAAGAAAAAAGTGGTTGTCCTCTACGCTGATGAGATGCTGGTCGATGATGACCGCAAAGATACCGTGATCCCGATCACGATCCGTGCCTACGCTACCGATGCGAAAGACAAAGTGGTGGTACTGCGTCAGTCGACCTTTACCTTCCCCCGTTCGGACCTGCTTAAATAATCTCGGTGAAAAGGGTTCTTCCCCTTTTCACGCTTCCTTCTTCTTCCTTTTTTTATACCTGTTGTATCTTTAGTGAGCCTCTATTTCGAGTGTTTGCACCGTAGACGTAGCCCGTTGTCGGCATTTGTGTACTGAATCGTCGGTACAGGAAGCTGCTGCCGGATAAAAGGCAAAAAGGAGTAGTGAAGGGGAAAAGGGAGGTGAACCCGTCAAAGGATTCGGAAACGGTTAGACCAGAACGGCTTCGCGTTTCCCTTCTTCGAGGCGGCCGATGAGGTAGCCGTCGGTGTTGGCGAGAACGTGATCGACGTTTTCCGGACGGACGACGAGGATCATTCCGACCCCCATGTTGAACGCACGGAACATTTCGGCACGTTCGACATGCTGGCCGATGAGTTCAAAAATGGGGAGGACGCGGATCGAGGATTCATCGATCACGGCGCGCAATCCTTCAGGAAGGACGCGCGGGAGATTTTCAACGATCCCTCCGCCGGTGATGTGGGCGAGGGCCTGGATGTTATCCTTGAGCGCTTTGAACGTTTTGACATAGATGCGCGTAGGGGTGAGAAGGGTGTCGATGAGAGGCTTCCCGTTGAACTCATCCTCGAAGGCCATCCCCATTTTTTCCAGCAATACTTTGCGTGCGAGGGAGAAACCGTTCGAGTGCAATCCGGAGCTCGGGAGGGCGATGAGCAGATCGCCCGCAGCGACTTTTGAAGTACGGTCCAGTTCGCTTTTTTCACCGATACCGACGGCAAAACCGGCCAGATCGTAGTCTTCAGAGTGGTACATTCCCGGCATCTCCGCCGTTTCGCCGCCGATCAATGCGCATTCGGCCTGGCGGCACCCTTCGGCAATCCCGCCGACAACGGCCGTAGCCGCAGCCACATCGAGTTTTCCCGTCGCGTAATAGTCGAGGAAGAAGGAGGGGGTTCCGAAATTGCAGATGAGGTCGTTGACGCACATGGCAACCAGATCGATCCCGACCGTGTTGTGGATACCCGAATCGATGGCGAGTTTGAGTTTGGTCCCGACACCGTCTGTCGCGGCCAGCATGACAGGCTCACGGTACCCGCTCGGGAGCTCGAATGCACCTGCAAACGAGCCGATCCCACCGAGTACTCCGGGGATAACGGTCGATTTGACAAGAGGCTTGATGTTTTCGACGAAACTGTTTCCTGCGTCGATATCGACACCGGCATCTTTGTAGCTGATTTGGCTCATAAAAATCCCTCACCTAAAATAGTGAGGGAATTATAACGCAAGAGTAGTTAGGGGAAATTAAGAGGAGCCTGTTAGGGGTGATCTTTTCGGGGACATTTTCCGAAAATTTTGTCGAACAACCATAAAGAGGGGCAAAAATCGCTCAAAGCCCAGACGACGACCATCACGATGACGAAGGTTTGGATGATGACGGCAAGCTGCGTTTGGCCGGTGACAAACAATACCATCGAAATGGTGATGACCATCGCCATCAGGAAGCGCTGGATTCGTTCTGCACACATAAAAAAGCTCCGTTTTAGAGAATAAATTGGGAGAAATTATATCAAAACGGAACGCCACAACCTTTAATACGGAAGTATGAAGCGATTATTCAAACCCTTTTAATCTCCGCGTGTTACAATCGCTCAAAAATTCTGTAAAAACGAGACAACCGACCCGATGAAAACGTTTATTTACCCTGAAATGATGGTGCATGTCGCCATGTGCACCCACAAAGATCCCCATTCGGTTCTGCTCGCGAGCGACAGTGCCGATGCGCTGAAAGGGGAGCTGTCGCGTTACCGCGGAGTCGAAACGGCCGCGCTCCCTGCGGGTGATTTGCTGAACGCACTGCGTGACGTTGCCGACCAAAGTATCGATGTCGCGCTGATCGACACCGTGAGCGACGACAGTGCCGTTTTGGCCCACGTCAACCGCGTTCTGAAAGAGGATGCCCTGTGCGTCCTTCGCCATCCGGACCTGGACCGGCAGGCTGAAAATGTCAAATTGATGCAGATTTTGGGGAACTATTTCAAAATCATCATGCCCTACCATGTCGGAGACGGTACGACGTTGCTGCTGTGTTCCAAAGAGTATCACCCGACCGCCGATCTGATTTTGCAGCGCAGCGATCTTCTCGAAGGGCATCAGTACTACAACTGCGATATCCATACCGCCGCTTTTGCCATGCCGCAGTATATCCGGAAAAATTATCTGGGCGTTATCCGCAATTAATGGCATTTAAATACGCGATAGCCCTCACAGGGGGGATCGCTACCGGGAAAAGTACCGTAGCGTCTCTTCTGACTCTCAACGGATTGCGGATCATCGATGCCGACACGATCGCGCACCGGATTCTGGACGAACATCATGCATGGGTGCGTGAACACTTCGGGGATGAGTATGTCAGCGGTACCAAAGTAAACCGCCCTCTGCTGGGAAAACGGATCTTCGCCGATCTCGAGGCCAAACGAAAACTCGAAGCGTTTTTGCATCCGCAAATCCGAGCCGCCATTGAAGAAGAGAGCGAAAAACAAGACCGCCTGGGCTACCCCTATCTGATCGACATCCCCCTATTCTTTGAAACGCAATCGTATCCGATAGAGCATTCCGTGGTCGTCTATACCCCGAAACCGCTCCAGCTGGAGCGGTTCATGAAGCGCAACGGCTTTTCGGAGGAAGAGTCGCTCCGCCGAATCGAGAGCCAGATGGACATCGAGGAGAAAAAAGCGCGGGCGACGTGGATCATCGACAACTCTTCCAATCTCAAACACCTCCAAAAAGAGTGCGAGCAGTTCGTCGAAACGATCAAGACTCTCTATCCCGCTCCTAAGGTATAATTGCACATTGCCATTCCCGCGAAGGCGGGAATCCAGCTGAAAGGATTTTCATGCTTCAAATCGCCAAATACTGCGCCAGCGGCAACGACTTCGTCATTTTCCACGCGTTCGACAAAGCCGACCGCTCCGGCCTCGCCCGGACCCTCTGCGACCGTCAGAACGGGATCGGTGCGGACGGCCTGATCGTCCTGGTGCCACACGAGACGCACGATTTTGAGTGGGAGTTCTACAACGCCGACGGTTCCACCGCATCGATGTGCGGCAACGGCAGCCGCGCGTGCGCCCACTACGCCCACCGTTTCGGATTGGCCCCGGCGTCGATGACGTTTCTGACCGGAGCAGGGGTGATCAAGGCGAATGTGGAAGGGGAGATGGTCCAGAGTGACCTGACCCCTCCCGAGGTCCTGCACCGCGAGATCGAAGAGGCCGGGATGAGATGGTGGCTCATCGATACGGGCGTCCCCCATCTGATCACGTTTGACGCCGACATCGAGAATTTTGACATCGATCTTGCCCGCACCCTGCGTCACAAGTACAACGCGAACGTCAACATCGCTTCCAAAAACCCCGACGGGACGCTGCGGGTACGCACCTACGAGCGCGGGGTAGAGGATGAGACCCTCGCGTGCGGAACAGGGATGGCGGCGTCGTTTTACCGCGCCAACCAGGAAGGGATTGTGTCTGACAAAGCGCGGGTATTTCCCAAAAGCGGAGAGACGCTCCATCTGGGGCTGGAAGAGGGGACGATAACGTTCAAGGGGGAAGTCAAAGGGGTGTTTGAGACGCTCTGGAGATATCCCGTCATTCCCGCGTAGGCGGGAATCCAGCTATCATTGGGATGGATCCCCGGGTCAAGCCCGAGGATGACGGACATGCTATAAGCCGTTCTGCTCCATCAGCTTCGCCTGCGCATCGGCGATCAGCGGTTCGATGATATCGTCCATCAACCCTCCCTCCATAATCTCATCGAGACGGTAGAGGGTGAGATTGATACGGTGGTCGGAGATGCGGTTCTGCGGATAGTTGTAGGTGCGGATACGCCCTGAGCGGTCCCCGGTTCCTACCTGCTCTTTGCGCTCATGCATCTCTTTTTCTTTCGCTTCCTGAATCTGCATTTCGTACAGACGCGCTTTGAGAATCTTCATCGCTTTGTCTTTGTTTTTGTGCTGCGATTTTTCGTCCTGGTTGGTGACGACGATTCCCGTCGGGATGTGGGTGATCCGGACGGCAGAGTCGGTCGTGTTGACGCTTTGGCCGCCGCAGCCGCTGGAGCGCATGACGTCGATTTTGAGATCGTTTTCGTTGATGGTGATCTCGACGTCATCCACTTCGGGCATCACCGCGACGGTGATCGCGGAGGTGTGGACACGCCCCTGGGATTCGGTTGCCGGGACACGCTGAACGCGGTGGGTTCCCGCCTCGTATTTGAGACGCGAGTAGACCTGTTCCCCCTTGATGAGGGCGATAATCTCTTTGTATCCCCCCGCATCGGAGGGGCTGGTGCTCATCAGCTCGATCTTCCATCCCTTGACATCGGCGTAGCGGACGTAGGCGTTGAACAGGTCGCCGACGAACAGTGCCGCCTCATCCCCTCCCGTACCGGCCCGCAGCTCGATGTAGATGTTGCGCTTGTCGTTGGGGTCAGAAGGGATCAGAAGTTTTTTGATCTCTTCTTCGAGGGGTTCTACCTGGGGTTCCAGCGACCGAAGCTCTTCTTTGGCCAGCTCGCCGAGCTCGGCATCAAACGCGAGGGCTTTGTTCTCCTCGATGTCGGCGAGAATCTTTTTGTATTCGCTCGCTTTGGTGAAAATCGGCTGCAGTGACGACTGTTCTTTGGAGAGGTCGGTCATCCGTTTGATGTCGTTGCCGATATCGGGTGAGCTGAGGAGTTCGGTCAATTCATTGTAACGGTTGATAAAAGGGGTGAGTTTGTCGGCTAGCATGGTAGTAGTCCAGAAAATTATATCGGAAGATAATCTGCCTCGAAAGAGGCAAGCTTTAGCGCCATAGCGGCAAGCGTAGCCGGAGGGGCTTCGCTCCTGCGGCGTTCTAAAGAATGAACTGGATTACGCCAGTTTGTTGACGGCGAGGTGGAGGCGGCTGACTTTGCGAGCGGCAGTCTCTTTTTTCAAGACACCTTTGCTAACATATTTGTGAAGGTTGGCGTTCGCGATAACGAGAGCCGCTTGTGCTTCTTCTTTGTTCCCTGCATCAACTGCAGTACGGACAGCCTTAACGATGTTTTTAATACGTGTGCGGTAGAACCGGTTGCGTTCTGTACGCTTTTCGGTCTGACGGATACGTTTCAATGCTGACTTATGGTTTGCCATGGCATTTATCCTTGTCGAATTTTTTTTAGGGTAGAATTCTACCTTAAAGAAATTTAAATTTAAGTTAAAATTTATAGGTTTTGACATAAAAAAGTTTAACTAGTTTAAAAAAGGAAGAAAAAAATAATGAAACTTTTTGGAACGGACGGGGTACGCGGGGAAGCAGGATCGTTTTTGACGGCAGAGCTTGCGATGCGTGTCGCGATGGCGGCGGGGATCTATTTTCTCGGGTCAGCACGGACAAAAAAAATTCTGGTCGGAAAAGATACCCGCCGCAGCGGCTACATGATCGAGAACGCGATCGTCAGCGGTCTGACGGCAGTCGGTTACGATGTGGTCCAGATCGGACCGATGCCGACGCCGGCCATCGCGTTTCTCACCGAGAACATGCGCTGCGATGCGGGGATCATGATCTCGGCGAGCCACAACCCTTACGAAGACAATGGGATCAAGTTTTTCGACGCCCACGGCAACAAGCTTTCCGAAGAGATCGAAGCCCGTATCGAAGCGATCGCCCAGGACAAGAGCCGTCTGGACGAAGGGCAGGTGACCGGCAAGCAGATCGGAAGCGCCAAGCGGATCGATGACGTCATCGGCCGTTACATCGTCCAGCTCAAAAACTCTTTTTCGAGCGAATTGACGCTGCAAGGGCTGCGGATCGTTCTGGACACGGCCAACGGTGCGGGGTACAAAGTGGGGCCGACGGTTCTGGAAGAACTGGGGGCCGAGGTGATCGTTCTGCACGACAAGCCCAACGGTTTCAACATCAACGAAGGGTGCGGGGCGCTCCACACGAAAGATCTGCGCGAGGCGGTCAAACAGTACCGCGCCGATATCGGTCTGGCGCTCGATGGTGATGCCGACCGTCTGATCGTTGTCGATGAACAGGGCGAAGAGGTCGACGGCGACCAGATACTCGGGGCTTTGGGGCTCTTTATGCACCGCAGCGGATCGCTCAAAGGGGGCGGTGTCGTCGCAACAGTGATGAGCAATCAGGCATTGGAAGATACGATGGGCGAGAACGGGTTAAAACTTTTCCGCTCAAACGTCGGGGATAAATACGTATTGGAAGTGATGCGCGACAACGGGATCAATTTCGGCGGTGAACAAAGCGGTCATATCATTATGCACGATTATGCCAAAACGGGTGACGGGTTGGTAAGTGCATTGCAGATTTTGGCCCTGCTGCTGACGTCGGGAGAAAAAGCGAGCCGTGTCCTCCGGCCGTTCGAACTCTACCCGCAGAAGCTCGTGAACATCAAGGTGAAGGTGAAAAAACCTCTCGATCAGATCGAGGGGCTCGCAGAAGAGCTTCAATCAGCCGAAGCACTCCACATGCGCCATCTGATCCGCTATTCGGGCACGGAAAACAAGCTGCGGATTCTGCTCGAAGGGAAAGATGCGAAAGTGATGGAAAAAGCGATGGAGCGCCTCGTGGCATTTTTCGAAAAGGCGCTGAATGGCTAGACCTCTGCTCATTTTGCTGCTGGCGGCGGCCGGTATCTTTATCATCGATCAGAACATCAAACTCCTCTTCGTCGAAGGGTTGCGCTACTACACCGACTGCATCGATCTGATCCTTGTATACAATAAAGGGGTTGCCTTTTCGATGTTTGCCTTTTTGGAAGAGGCGCTCAAATGGATACAGATCGCGCTGCTTGGCGGTGTCGTCGGCTATACGCTGTGGCTGAAAAAAGAGTGCTACATCCTTCCGGTAGGGATCATGGTGGGGGCGGGAGCCTCCAATGTGTATGACCGGTTTATCCATGGCGGGGTTGTCGATTACGTCTATTGGCACTGCGGATTTGATTTTGCCGTATTCAATTTTGCCGATGTCATGATCGATATCGCGGTTGTCTGGCTCCTGATTTTGAACTTCAAACCAAAATTTTGCAAAAATTGATTCCTCTTTAAAGAAATATTAACTTCTGAGTGAATATAATTACGACCTCAATACGATGGTCGCATAGCTCAGTTGGTAGAGCACTACCTTGACATGGTAGTGGTCACAGGTTCAAGTCCTGTTGTGGCCACCATTCTTTCTTAAATTTCCCCAAACTTACCCTTTTTAGAGATCGTTTAAACTCAATACAATCAACAATCCCGTATAATCCGCGATATTTTCTCACACAAGGTATACCCTTATGGATATTATTGCGGTCAAATTTAACGATCAGATAGTCGATTTGCAAACGGCTCAGGCGCTGGGAATCAGCGGTGAAGAGATCGTTTACGGCAACTCTCCCGAAGCACTCGAAGTGATCCGTCATTCGTGCGCCCACCTGATGGCCGAAGCGATCAAAGCGCTTTATACCGATGCGAAATTTTTCGTCGGTCCCGTCGTCAAAGAGGGGTTCTATTACGACTTCAGAGTCAACGAACACCTAAGCGAAGAGGATCTCAAAACGATCGAGAAAAAGATGCTCGAGATTGCCAAAGCCAAAGAGGTAATCACCCGTTACGAGATCACCAAAGACGAAGCGCGCGCCAAATTCGCCGGCGACCACCTCAAGCAGGCGGTCATGGACCGTATCCCCTCGGAGATGGTCTCCGTCTACAAGCAGGGGAATTTCGAAGACCTCTGCCGCGGGCCGCACCTTCCCAATGTCGGGCTGCTTCGCCATTTCAAGCTGACGAAAATCTCGGGGGCCTATCTCGGCGGTGACAGTAAAAACGAGATGCTCACCCGTATCTACGGGATTGCGTTTGCCGACAAAGAGTCTTTAAAAGCCTATCTCGACATGATGGCCGAAGCCGAAAAACGCGACCACCGTAAAATCGGTGCGGAGATGAAACTCTTCACGTTCCGTGAAGAGGTCGGCGCGGGATTCCCGATCTGGCTCCCTGCGGGCGCACGTATGCGTTCACGTTTGGAGCAGCTGCTGTTCAAAGCCCACCGCAAGCGGGGTTATGAGCCGGTCCGCGGCCCTGAAATGCTCCGTTCGGATTTGTGGAAAGTGAGCGGACACTACCAGAACTACGGTGAAAACATGTATTTCACCAACATTGATGAACTCGAATTCGGGGTCAAGCCGATGAACTGTGTCGGCCATATCAAAGTGTACGAGCATGATCTGCACTCCTACCGCGACCTCCCGCTCAAATATTTCGAGTACGGGGTCGTTCATCGTCATGAGATGACGGGTGCGCTTCACGGATTGTTCCGTGTACGTGAATTCACCCAGGATGACGCTCACATTTTTTGTACGGCCGATCAGATCGAGCAACAGATCATCGAAGTGGTCGATTTCGTCGATAAAATCATGAAAACCTTTGAGTTTAACTATAAAATGATGATCTCCACCAAACCCGAAAAAGCGGTAGGGGATGACGCGGTATGGGAAATTTCAACCAATGCGCTGAAGACGGCGATGGAAAAACACCATCTCGCGTACGAAATCGACGAGGGGGGCGGAGCCTTCTACGGTCCGAAAATCGACATCAAGATCACCGACGCGATCGGGCGTGAATGGCAGTGCGGAACGATCCAGCTCGACTTCAACCTCCCGGCTCGTTTTGAGCTCGAATACAACGGCGAAGAGAATGCCAAAATCCAGCCCGTGATGATTCACCGTGCGATTTTAGGTTCATTTGAGCGATTTGTTGGTATATTGACAGAGCATTATGCTGGGGAATTTCCGATGTTTATCGCACCGACACAGGTGGCGATCGTTCCGATCGCCCCTGCACACGAGGTATATGCCCGTGAATTGGGGGATAAACTGATGGATCTGGGAGCCGATTACGAGATTTTCGACAAGAACGAAAGTCTCAACAAGCGGATCCGTACAGCGGAAAAAGGACGCGTTCCTATGATCATCGTTTTGGGCGATGAAGAGGTAAGCGGCAAAAGTGTTGCGGTGCGTGACCGACGCAAGCGTGAACAATACACCATGACCGAGGGTGAATTCCTCGCCATGGTCAAAGATAAAATTAATGAGGTACATTTTTGAGTAATAAAAAAGACCGAGTCCTGATGAACGAAGACATCAGGGTCCCTGAGGTACGCTGCGTTATCGACGGCGGCGAAGCATTAGGTGTCGTCTCTATCCAGGAAGCGATGAACAAAGCAAACGAAATGGGGCTGGATCTCGTCCTCATCTCTCCGGATGCGAAACCTCCTGTCGCGAAAATCATGGACTACGGTAAGTTTCATTACCAAGAAGAGAAAAAGAAGAAAGAGGCGCGCAAGAAACAGACCAAAGTTGAAGTCAAAGAGATCAAACTTTCGGTAAAAATCGCCGACAACGATGTCGGATACAAAGTAAAACACGCGCGCGAATTCCTCGAAGAAGGGAAACACGTCCATTTTCGCGTATTCTTGCGCGGCCGTGAGATGGCCCATCCCGAAGCGGCAGCAGCGGTATTGCAGCGCGTATGGCCGATGGTAGAGGATCTGGGGATCATGTACAAAGCCCCCGCAATGGAAGGGCGTTACTGCAACATGATGATCCATCCGAAAAAAGACGACAAAAAGTAACTTTTCCTCTCATCTTTTCAGATATTCCCAATCTGTCCGTCATTCCCGCGAAGGCGGGAATCCAGCTCTTTTTTTAAGATGGATACTCGGGGCAAGCCCGAGGATGACGAGAAAATAAAATCAATCAAAAGCTTTTTTATGGTATAATCCGCGTCTCTTTTAGAGAATTTTTGCGAAAGGATCAAGTCGATGCCAAAAATGAAATCGGTTAAAGGAGCGGTAAAACGCTTCAAAGTGAAGAAAAACGGCAGCATCAAACGTGGTAGTGCATTCCGCAGCCACATTTTGACAAAACAAGATGCATCTACTCGTCGCAAGCAAAACGCCCCAAAAGTGGTTGCTAGTGTCGATGTTAAAAGCATCAAAAAGATGATCGTAGGCTAATTTTGCCCTACTCATTATACTCTCCAGCAAATGCTGGGCAAGTCCGCTTAGCGGCACCCCGTCATTAAAATTAAGATGAACCGGGTCAAGAAAGGAAAACAATGCCAAGAGTAAAAACTGGTGTCGTAAGACGCAGACGTCATAAAAAAGTACTGAAACTCGCACGTGGTTTCTACAGTGCGCGCCACAAACATTTCCGTAAAGCGAAAGAGCAACTCGAGCGCTCACTCGTATACGCGTTCCGTGACCGCAAACAGAAAAAACGTGAATTCCGTAAATTGTGGATCATCCGTATCAATGCGGCATGCCGCCTAAACGGAATGAGCTATTCAGTATTCATGAACGGCCTTAAACGTGCCAACATCGAACTTGATCGCAAAATCCTTGCTGACATGGCAATGAACGACGCAGCAGCTTTTACAGCTCTCACCGCTCAATCCAAAGCAGCACTCTAAAAAAACAAGACCTTCGGGTCTTGCCTCTTCTTTTATTTCCCCTCTGATTCTTTACAAGCGCATTTGTGCATTCCCGAAGGAATGGTTACTGCTCGATTCGGTACCCTTTGCTTTCCAGGCATTTTTGGCATTCGATCGTCATAGGCGCGCGCGAGGCTCTGGTGGCCGCTTCGAGGTCATACACGCGGCATTCGGCGAAATCGGCACGTACGCGTTCTTCGTTGATCCCGTTTGGGCATATCATCCCGTTTACGACCAATTGTTTTTCGGCGCAGCCGATGGCAAAAAGGCCGATACCGAGCAGGGTTGCAAATAGCAGTTTAGTGTTCATGTGAGTGTTCCTCTTTGAGTGAATTTTCGAACAGGTAGCGGTGCTCCTGGGGGAGAGCGGAATGGACCGCATGCGCCAGATCGCGGATTTCCCAGAGGGCCGCTTTGTCGCTGCGCAGGGAGATAAAGTTCTGGAGGCTTCGGGCATTGATCGTCCAGGTGAGTTCGGTTTTGTAGCTCTCCGGGAGACAGTATTTGGCGCGATCGTTGCTGATCCCTTCGACGAGGACGATCCGGAGGTTTTCGAGGGCGCGGATGCTCATCTCGTCGACGATATCGACGCCGGTCATGACCAGGTATTTTTCGGCGCGGTCTTTGTGGTCGATCGAAAAGGGCTCTTCGTCTTTTAGTTCCTTGAGGGTGTAGCGGGTGCTTTTGACCGAGAGGCTGGCCATACGGTGGCGTGCCAATTCCTGCAGCAGTGCGCGGCTGACCCCTTCAATGTAGAAATTGTAGACGAGGTGCTCAAGCGTCGAGGCGTGTTTGAATTTGTTTCCGACCCGGTCGATCAGCTCGCGGTCTTTCTCGCCGCCGTTGTCGCTTTTGTCGAAGCTCTGCCAGCAGGTGCGGATGGCGTCGGAACAGACGACAAGAGGGGTATGATGATGCAAGGTTACTGTCATGAGTAAAATCTTTTATAGAGTTTGAGAGAGTATAGCGAAGAAGGTGTTAAAAGAGAATATTCTTACAAGAGAGCTCATGGTTTGACAGGCTCACCAAGAACGGAGCGCTCTCCGTTCACCCTGAGCATGCCAAAAGCGTTACATCACGAATACGTGAGGAACGATGAGGGGGTATTTCTTCATCTTGCGGTAGATGTGCTTGCGCACGACCTGGCGCAGATCGTTTTCGAGCGCTTTGGGATTCTCGATAAGCCCCGGTTTGAGGTTGATGAGGAAGTGCTCGAGAACATCTTCCATTTCCTGCGCAAACGCTTTGTCGTGGCGGTCGGCTACGATACCAAAGCTGGTAACAAGAGGCTTGGAAAGGAGGCGTGATTCTGCGGCGCTGACTTGCGCCACCAGTACGACCATCCCCTCTGAGGCCATTTTCTGGCGGTCGATGACGATGTCATCCTCGATCTGGTGGTTGTTTTGGTTGTCGATGTAGGTCTTGCCGGTTTTGACCGTTTTGGCTTTGCGCATCATTTTGGCGCTCACTTCGATGCAGTCTCCGTCGCTCATCAGGAGGATATTGCGTTCGGGGACGCCGCAGCTGATCGCCGTATCGCGGTGCTTCATGATGTGGTTGTACTCACCGTGGACCGGGAGGAAGAATTTGGGATTGGTGAGGCGGAGCATCAGCTTCTGCTCTTCCATACTCGCGTGCCCCGATACGTGGATGTCACGGTCATTGGCAACGCGTGCACCGGCACGCTGGAGGTAGTTGAGCATTCCCGAAATGGAGCCTTCGTTCCCCGGGATCGCGCGGGCAGAGAGGACAATCATGTCGGTCGGCTTGATCTTGATGTGGCGGTGTTCGCCGATCGCCATACGGAACAGGGCTGAGCTCGGCTCTCCCTGGCTTCCGGTGGTGACGATCAGGACATCCTTGTCGCTCATCCGGTTGGCTTCTTCGGCATCGATGAAGATGTTTTTGGGGAGCTTGATATAGTCGTACTGCATGCACACTTCGAGGTTGCGCTCCATTGAGCGGCCGATGACGCATACTTTGCGGCCGTATTTAACCCCCGCCTGGATCGCCTGATAGACCCGGTGGATGTTTGAGCTGAACGTCGACATGATGATCCGCCCTTCGGCTTTGGCGAAGATGCGGTCAAATCCGGGAGCGACGGTGAGCTCGCTCGGCGTCCACTCTTTGTTGTACGAATTCGTCGAGTCGGAGAGGAGGCAGAGAACCCCTTTTTCGCCGTAATGGGCGAGGCGGTGGAGGTCGGCCGTGTAGCCGTCTACGGGGGTAAAGTCGATTTTGAAGTCACCCGTGTGGATGATCGTTCCGGCTTTGGTCGTGATCGCGAGCGAAGAGGAATCGATGATCGAGTGGGTCATATGCATCCATTCGATCTCGAAATCGTTTCCGATTTTGTAGGGGACCCGCTTGACAATCGGGTTGAAATAGCGGCGGAAATCGCGCATGTGGTGTTCGTCGAACTTGTTGCCGATCATTGCCAGCGGAAGAGGGGTTCCATAAATTGGGAACTGCATCTCTTTGAAAAGGTAGGGGACGCCGCCGATGTGGTCTTCGTGGGCATGGGTGATGATGACCGCGACGATTTTTTTGCGGATTTCGCGCAGGTAGCTGAAATCGGGGACGAGGATGTCGACGCCGTGCATCTCTTCATCGGGGAAGCTCATCCCGATGTCGATCACGATCGCTTCGTTTTCCGTTTCGATGACAGTGATGTTCCCGCCGATCTCTCCGAGGCCTCCCAGCGGGGTGATACGGACTTTGTCGTTGCTGTTGAGATCGAGTTTGAAATGGGGGTTGAGGCGCGATTTGTGGGCCTCGGCGTTTTTGTTGACAAAGTCGCGCAGGTTGTTGTCGATCGGCGCGCTGGGGGCACCGCGGCGTCCGCCGCGACCGCGGTCACGGCCTGAACGGTTTGGTTCAGCGTCGGCAGCGCCTGCTTCCCCTTCGGGTTTGTCACCGCGCGGAGGGCGGTTGTCACGCGGAGGACGGCTGTCGCGGCGCTCAGTGCGCGGAGGACGGTTGTCGCGGCGCTCATTGCGGGCAGGACGTTCGCTCTGAACGTTTTCCCCTTCGGTGCGTACAGTGTTTTCCCCTTCCGGGCGTTCGGTTTTGGGAGGGCGGTTGCGGAACGGCCGGCGGCGGCTGCGTGGGCGGTTTTCTCCCTGGGGCTGTGTTTGTGGCTCGGTTTTTTCGTCTGTCATGGTATTTTCCTTGGTATGCGCGGACGCAATGGTATTTTTCTTCGAGTGCTCTAAATCGCCTAAAATGAGGCTAGTGCAACAGGGTATAGAGCCGGTGATAGTCGGAGGTGCTTAGCTGATGAGGCCGGACGGAGCGTTCAAGACCCAGCGTTTCATACGCCTGGTCCAGCGTTTTTCCGTCATAGCGTGCGGTGAGATTTTTGTACAGGGTTTTTCTGGGCTGCGCAAAAGCGATGCGCAACATCTCCTCAAACTCTGCATCATTACGATTCGCCGTTTTTTGAATGAGCAGTACGGCTGAATCGACTTTGGGAGCAGGCTCGAATGCGGTAGGGGGAACGTGCAACACGATCCGCGCCTCTCCGACACTCTGCGCTATGACGCTGAGCGCTCCAAAAGCTCTCTCTCCGGGTGCGGCGGAAAATTTTTCCGCCACTTCACGCTGTATCATGACAAGCAAGTTTCGGCACGCCGGATCGGCGAGGGCTTTGAGGATGATGTTGGTAGCGATGTAATAGGGCAGATTTGCCACTAAATCGTACGGTTCATCCAAAAGCTCACTCTTCCAATGCTCCAGCACGTCTCCGCAACGGAGAGTGAGAGCGTTGGTAGCGATGGCATCGGCAAAATGGTGCTCCAAATGCTTGCACAAGTCGGTATCGACCTCAAAAGCGGTGACACTTTTGACATCAACTAAATATTTAGTCAAATCACCTAATCCAGGCCCGATCTCCGCGATACGGTGAGGGGTATCGGGCATCGATTGGATGATTTCGGCCAAAACGGCTTCGTCACGTAAAAAATTCTGGCCAAATTTCTTTTTGGCTATCGCGGCACGGTTTTGCATTGTTCACATTCTATCTCAGAAAGTGTTAATCTCCTATTAAAGCATAAAAGAAGCAAATAGTGCGCGGTTTGAACGAAGAAAGTCAATGCCGCTGATTTATCGTTACTTTTGGTAATAGGGGATATAATTTCCAAATGATTGCGTTGAAGGTGGCCAATGGATAATTTTTTTGCAAAACGGATAATCCCCTGTCTGGACGTCAAGGACGGACGGGTCGTCAAGGGGGTCAATTTCGTCGGGCTCAAAGACGCGGGAGACCCCGTCGAGGTGGCCAAGCGCTACAACGAAGAGGGGGCCGATGAGCTGACGTTTCTGGACATCACCGCTTCGCACGAAGAGCGTGACACGATCGTCCACATCGTCGAGCAGGTGGCCAAAGAGGTCTTCATCCCCCTCACCGTCGGCGGCGGGATCCGCAAGCTCGAGGACATCTACCGTCTGTTGGCCGTCGGATGCGACAAGGTGAGCGTCAACTCGGCCGCCATCAAGCGCCCCGAGCTGATCGACGAGGGGGCCAAGCGCTTCGGGAGCCAGTGCATGGTCGTCGCGATCGACGTCAAAAAAACGGGAGATCAGTACAACGTTTATCTCAACGGCGGCCGGGTCGATACGGGGATCAATGCCCTCGACTGGGCCAAAGAGGTGGTGGACCGCGGAGCGGGGGAGATCCTTCTCACCTCGATGGATGCCGACGGGACCAAAGCGGGGTTTGACCTCTCCATCACCGAACAGATCAGCCGCGCCGTCAACGTCCCCGTCATCGCCAGCGGCGGGGCGGGGACGATGGAACACATCAAAGAGGCGTTCGAACACGGTGCCGACGCGGCGTTGGCGGCGAGCATCTTCCACTACAAAGAGATCGACATCATGGACCTCAAGCGCTATCTCAGCGCCAACGGCATTCCGGTACGGCTGTAAAATGCGCTATAATCGAGAGATAAACTTTTAAAAAAGGAGGGATAGATATGCATACGCTTAATCTAAGAATCGAAGATGATTTTTTCCCTCATTTCAAAGCGCTTTTGGACACGTTGGTCAAAGACAAAAAAGTACAGATTATCGATAATGAGTTCCCCGCAAACGTTATCGTTAACAGTGTCGAAGAAGTTCATAAACGCGTAGCCGAAGCTGAAAAACGGATTGCTAACGGAGAGTTTTACACTCAAGAAGAATACGAAAAGCAGATGGATGATTTTTTTGAAAACCAACTCGGCATCAAAAGATGACGATCCAAAAAGATAAGCAATATCTTCTTTCTCTCTTCGCCATCATTCGCTACATTGCCAAAGACAAACCATCTGCTGCAAAAGCATTTGAAAAAGAGCTAGATCAATATATTCTAGATTTGGTTCAATTTCCTTACAAATATCGACAGTCCCACTATTATGACGATGAACACTACCGCGATTTGACCTACAAAGGGTACACCGTCATCTATAAAATCACCGATGAAACGATACAGATTTTAGATATTTTCAAGTGGGTTGAAAAAAATTGAGAGGTTTCTTGGTATGACAAATAAAGAAAAATTTGATTTGATATGCTCATGTTTAGATCGTGCTATACGTGAAAATGGTGATAGATTACCTCTTGAAACACAAAGAGGGACAAGTATTAATTTAGTCAAACAAGAAAACGGCAATTATAAGATTGTTTTTAATACTGAAAAAGAAACTTATGAAGCTATAACAAAAGACAATTTATACAAGTTTTTATTTGAAGGCTGGAGAGGGAATGAAACTTTAGGAAGAGAAGATGGTAGGATAACTTTATTTGAAGCGATTCACCAATATATCCAAAGCTATTGTGATTTAACTATTCCTTTAGAGAAGCGGTCTTTGTCAAAAATTATACCTCTTAACCAAATCCTCTATGGTCCTCCTGGTACGGGAAAAACCTATAACACAGTCACAAAAGCGTTAGCGATTATCGACGGGACAGTTCCAACGGATCGGAAAGAAGCAAAAGCAAAATTCGAAGAGTACCGAAAATCAGGGCAGATAGAATTTATAACTTTTCATCAAAGTTACGGGTATGAGGAATTTGTCGAAGGGATCAGAGCTATCCCCGTCGGCGAAGAAGGAAATGAAGACGGCAATGAAATGATCTATGCCGTCAAAGATGGTATTTTCAAAAAAATGTCCAAAAAATCATTGGAGAATTACACAAAGAAAAGCAATCCCGTTTTGAATAAAAAGAAATTTGCTTTGCATGCAAAAACGTTAAATATTCAAGCTGAAATGATCGAGGATGATGCTAACACATACAGAGTATTGAAAGGCTCGAAAATCAGGAAAGGACAGGCTCCGTCTTTCGATAACTACAATTACATCGAGTTAAAAAACAAGGTTCTAAAACAAGCGAAATTAAGAGAGGAAACCGAGTTTTACATTTTGGAAGAAGATTACGTTTTCCAAAGCATGAGCGCGGCATCTTCCGTTATTCTTGGGAGACAGTCCAACGGTTATAACGATTGGAAAGAGATCGCCAGTGAAAATAATTTATTTGGAAAAATCGATTCTGATCAAGAAAAGCGAAACTACATTCTCATCATCGACGAAATCAATCGCGGCAATATTTCCAAAATCTTTGGAGAACTTATCACTCTGATTGAGACAAGCAAGCGGATAGGTGCGAATGAAGCGATCAAACTCAAACTCCCTTATAGCAATGAAGAGTTTGGCGTTCCTCAAAACCTCTATATCATTGGAACTATGAACACGGCTGATCGTAGTATCGCGCTAATGGATACGGCATTGCGCCGACGGTTTCATTTCGAAGAGATGATGCCCGATTTGGAAACGCTAAATGACACAATGATCGAGGGAATTGAGTTGAAAAAAATCCTCTCAAAAATCAATCAACGTGTCGAATATCTCTATGATCGGGATCATACGATCGGGCATGCCTACTTTATCGAAGTTAAAAGCAAAGAAGATTTAGACGATGTGATGCGTAACAAAATTTTCCCTCTTTTGCAGGAATATTTTTACGACGATTGGGAAAAAATCCGCATGGTGTTGGGTGATGGATTTATCGATAAAATTGAAGTGAAATCGGATATTTTCGATTACAAACCCGATGAATATCTCGAAGATGAAAAATTCATCTATTCGATTAAAGAGAGTTTTGATTACACAAAACTTCAATCATGATAATCAAAGAGTACGACTTTTTACAGTGCAAAGATGAGCTGAAACCTCACTATATCACACCCCAAAATTTTGAAGCGATTGAAAAATTCGTACTCGAAAACGAGCCAACCGCCGAATATCTCAACCTCACCACCAAAAAAGGGTTTGGAAAAGTTTTGCGGGCTCAAAATTTCGTCGGAGTGATCCAAACCAAAGATGGTACAACCATCGAAATCCTCCCTAAAATCGCCCAAAATGATGACCCTAAACAAGCAAAAGAGATTTTGTTTAAAATGCTTCGGACACTCAGAAAATCCCCTTTTCGGAGTTTTAATTCGGCTCATTTGCAAAGTGCTAAAATGCCTTTGTTTGAGATATTTATTACGATGTTTTTGGACGAGCTTGCCAAACTTATCCAGTGCGGGATTAAGAGTGACTATCTAGCCCGTGAAGAGAATCTCTCCTTTCTCAAAGGGAAGCTCAAAATGGGAGAGAATATCAAACAAAATTTTATTCACAAAGAGCGATTTTTTGTCGAATATGAAGAGTTTAGCAGTGATCGTGTCGAAAATAGGCTGATCAAAGCCTCATTGCAATATCTCTACAAACGGTCTTCTTCTAACCGTAACCAACAACGGATTCGAGAATTTTTGTTTGTATTCGATTCTATTGCGCCGTCGGTGGATTTTAAAACCGATTTCTCTAAAGTAAAACTCAATCGGCAGATGAGAGATTATGAGCAAGTTTTGATATGGTGCAAAACATTTTTGGAAAACAACAGCTTTAGCCCTTACAAAGGCAATGATCTTTCATTCGCCCTATTGTTTGATATGAATTTGTTGTTTGAAAGTTATGTCGCGGCGCATTTCCGTCGATCAGGAAATTTTGAACGAATCATTACCCAAGATAAAACGCACCATTTGGCGTATGAAAACGGCTCGGGAAAATTCAGGCTAAAACCAGACATCGTCATTCACCATAAAGATCAGATGATTATTGCCGATACCAAATGGAAAATTTTGGACGAAGAGAAAACGAATAACGGCGTGAGTCAAAGCGATATGTATCAGCTTTACGCCTACGGCACAAAATACGAGAGATGTAAAGATATGTATCTGATCTATCCGAAAAGCAATGAAATGCAAGGAAACCATTTTCACTATTTCAATCAATCAACTTGCGAATCAAATCAAGGTCTAAATCTAAAAATAGTATTCTTCGATTTACTTAATAACAAGGTATCCGATGATTCTCTGTGCCGGTAACAACGAGACGTTTGATTTTGCGACACCGATCGGTGTGGGACTGATCGACAGCGCGATGAGCCTGACACGCCTTTGTCTGGCCGAAAAACCCGAGTTTCTCCTCTTCGTCGGGAGCGCGGGAAGCTATGGGGATCACAAAATATTTGACATCGTCGAATCCAAAACGGCGGCCAACATCGAGCTGGGGTTTCTGGACCAGAATGGCTACACCCCCATCGATAACGTCGTTTCGGCACAAACGGAGGATATCCAGGACATCATCGTGAACTCCTCGAACTACATCACGACAAGCGAGATGGCGATGGAAAAATTCAGAGCGCTGGGGCTCGGGTGTGAAAACATGGAGTTTTTCAGCGTGATGCGCGTAGCGCAGGTTTTCGGCATCCCTGCGGGCGGGGTGTTTTGCGTCACCAATTACTGCGATGCGAATGCCCACCGCGACTTTATCGCCAATCACGGGTTTGCCAAAGTGCTGCTGCGCGAACATCTGCAAAAAAAAGGGGTACTCCATGGATAAAAAGTGCATCCTCGACTACACCAAAGCCGAACTCGCATCCATGGTCAAGCCCTCGTTCCGGGCCAAGCAGATATGGGGATGGATCTACCATCAGTACGCTACCAGTTTTGAAACGATGCAGAACCTCCCCAAAGCGATGCGCGAAGAACTCGCCAACGAATACGACATCATGCCCCTCAAAATCGTCCGGAAGGAGTGCTCAACCGACGGGACGATCAAGTACCTCTTTGAACTCCGTGACGGCAAGACGGTCGAGACGGTGTGGCTCAAGATGAAAGATGAAAGCACCGACGATGAGGGGAACATCGAGCATGAAGCCCGTTTCACCGTCTGCGTCTCGACGCAGGTGGGGTGCAAGGTGGGGTGTTCGTTCTGCCTTACGGCCAAGGGGGGATTCACCCGCGACCTGAGTGCGGGGGAGATTGTCGCGCAGGTGCTGGCGGTGAAAATGGACAACAATCTCGCCGCCCACCGCCGTCTCAACATCGTCTACATGGGGATGGGGGAGCCGCTGGACAACCTCGACAACCTCGCCCGTGCGATCACGATCCTGAAGGATGAAGACGGTTTGAGCATTTCGGGGAAACGGCAGACGGTTTCCACCAGCGGTCTGAGCACGAAAATCGACAAGCTGGGGGAGATGGATCTTGGGGTTCATATCGCGATCAGCCTCCACGCCGTCGACGACGAGCTGCGCAGCGAGCTGATCCCGATGAACAAGGCCTACAACATCGCCTCGATCATCGACGCGGTGAAGCGGTTCCCGATCGACACACGAAAGCGGGTGATGTTCGAATACCTCGTCATCAAAAACAAAAACGACGATCTTGGATCGGCGAAAAAGCTCGTCAAGCTCCTGCACGGAATCAAGGCGAAGGTGAATCTGATCTATTTCAACCCCTATCCGGGGTCTGACTATCAGCGCCCGACGCGCGCCGATATGGTGGCGTTTCAGGAGTACCTGATCAAACACGGGGTACTCTGTACGATCCGCGATTCGAAGGGTCTGGACATCAGCGCCGCGTGCGGTCAACTGAAAGAAAAAGATTTAAAGGAAACGGCACAATGAGCGCGATGGATTGGTTTCAGGTTGGATTTCTGGTGATCGTTGTCGGTATCGGCCTGGGCGGCTTTATCTGGGCCGCCATGAAAAAAGACTAAGAAGGATCCTAATGGGCAGCAAACTGCCCTTCGGATTTTTGTTTAAATAGCGTGTTGATCTGCTCAATCAGGTGCAGGGGATCGGTCTGGATGCCGTGTACCATCACCCCGAAATGAAGATGCGGCCCCGTAATGCGCCCTGTCGCGCCGCTCATGCCGAGGATCTGTCCCCGTGTGACGCGGTCGCCGACAGTGACGTCGAAGCGGCTGAGGTGAAAATAGCAGCTGTAAAGCCCCTCCCCGTGATCGAGGATGACGGTTCCCCCCGCGTAATAGCGCTCTTTGGCCAGGACGACGATGCCGTCGTTGACCGCCGGGATGGGAAGCGGAGTCCGGGCGCGAAAATCGACGCCGCCGTGATAGCTTTTGAGGGTTCCGTTATAGGTGCGTGCGGAGCCGTAGAGACTCGTGATATCGGTGTGCAGCGGCCGGATGAATGGTTTGTCCCAATAACGGATTGGCGTAAAAGTGTTATAAATGGCGTTTGCTTCAGCGTTCTCCCGGGCTATCTGCTCCAGCGCTTCTGGGGGCGGTGTCACCTTGGCCGGATCGACGGAGAGGGTTTCGGCAGGGTAGAAAGTGTCGCTGACGTTCAGATCGAGGGGAACCTCCCGGCCCGGAGCGATCCAGGTCAGGGGGTATCCCCCCTCGGGAGTGTAGTAGTCGATCGGGACGATGGCGATCCCTCGGAACCGGTCATCCGGATGAATCAAAACGCTGATGTTTTTGTCCGCCGTTACGACGATACCGGAGGGAGAGGGGAGGGTGATGAGAACGCTTTTTCCGCGGTATCCTTCGACTCCCCAGAGGGCCAAAAAGGTGATGAGCAAAGTGACGAACAGCCGCATGGATTTTCTTCCCCTCTTTAGGATGGCGCAATTGTAGCATTATGGACGAGAAAATATGAATTTTATGTTACACTATTTTTAATTCGCCCAGGATCGCTTCCAAAGAGAGTGCCATGAGAAAAGCGCATATAATCAGCATTATCATCCTTCTGCTCATAGGGATTATCGCCGGGCTCTATTATTATGTGGCGCGCCCCTACTCCTCTTCGGAAATCCGCATTTCAACCAACCCGTGGGTCGGGTTTACCCCGTTGATCTACGCTCAGGAGAAAGGGTGGCTGGAGGGGACGCCGTTTCGGTTCATGTGGCTGGTCGATCTGACCGACAATTCCCGTCTGTATGAAAGGGGATTTACGCAGGGGTTCACCGCAACCCAGTACGAATGGCTCCAGTTTGCCGACAAAAGCCATATCACACCGGTTTTTCTGATCGACCATTCCGACGGAGCCGATGCGGTGCTGTCGAACCGGACACTGGAGGAACTGCGCAGCGGCAGTGTTCCGGTCAAGGTGTATCTTGAGCGGGGTTCGATGAACGAAGATTTTTTTCATGCATTTGTCAAAGAGCATCACCTCGAAGCGGTGGCGTTCCGCCAGATTGATGCGTCGCAAAAAAACATTGCGGTGATGAGGATGGAGCGTGATCCCGTTGTGATCATTTCGTATGCCCCGTATGTTTCGGAATTGGCCAAAAGAGGGTACAAAACCGTCGCTTCGACCCGGACAATGAAGAGCTTTTACGTCGTGGACGCGTTGTTCGTCCATGAGAACACTCTTCTGGGAAGGGAGAAAGAGTTTTTCCATCTCAAAAAGCTTTTTGCCCTCGGGGTTGAGAGGCTGCATAAAGATCCCAAAGAGTACTATGAGACAATCCGGGAATATCTGGAAGGGCAAAGCTATGAGGAATTTATGGCCTCGACGGAGCAGATCAAATGGCTTCATGATGAGGTCCCCGAGGAGGTGATCGGGCACCTCCGAAAACAGCAGGTCAAAACCGACAGGTTGCTGCCGTGAAGATACAGCGTTTTGTCCTCATCAACATCCTGGCGTCGTTTCTGGGGATTGCCCTGCTGTCGGGAAGCTTTTATTTTATCGAGCGGATGACGACCCTGCGGTATCTGTCGATAGCGCTTAACCAGAGCCTTTTCAATCTCGAAGAGGATCTGCGGGGAGCGCTTCAGCAGAAGCGTACGGATGTGGTGCAGACCCTGCTCGATCAGTCTGCCGCGATCGACGATGCCGTAGCGGTGTTTTCCCTCTCCGTGGATGGGAAAACGATCAGCACTTCTTCGTCGCGGGGATGGTCGGGACGGGTGATCGGGGAGGGGTACCGCCCGATTTCCGAACTGCAAAGCGGAATCACGGAGGATCAGCATCTGCGCTACAGCGTCAAATTGGCCTATTTCTCCGATGCCGGACAGGAAAGTGCCCTCCTGCTGGTCGATCTGGACAGGCCGTTTGTATTCGGACGGCTGAATGAAATCGCCGTTTTTTACGGCATCGTGCTGTTTTTGATCCTGACCGTGTTCGCGCTGATGGCGTATGTGGCGGTTCGGCGGTGGGTCATCTCTCCGCTCGAGAGGATCACCTCCCGGGCCCGCGATCAAAAAGTGGAACCCGAAAGCTATCTGATCGAGGAGTTTTCACGGCTCGATGGGGCACTGTGCGATTCGTTTGGGTCGATGATGGCGCAACAAAACCGGCTCAAGGAAGCCCTTGAGGAAACCCGCTATCTTGACGGAATCCTTCGGACGGTTGCCGATATCAACCAGTATCTTCTGACGGCCAAAAACGTCGAAGAGCTTCTGAATATTTCCTGCAAACGGCTCTCTGAACATCCGGGATACGAGCTGTGTCATATTGCCCTGATCAAAGAGGGGGAGCTGGTGATCCATGCTTTTTCGGATGACATGACCGGTTATTTGCATCCGGGGATGGTGATTGAACAGGACCCTGTGGCAGGGCACGATCCTTCGGCCAGGGCGATCCGGGAAAATCAGACGATCATCATCGATCACCTCGAACACAACACCTCCCTGGGGGCATGGCGTTTCATTGCCGAAACGGGGAGATTCGGTTCGGTGATCGCGATTCCGATGATTGAGAGAATCGACACCCCTCCCGTGGGGGTGGTGACGATCTATGCGGCAAACTCCGAAACATTCGATCCCAAAGAGATCGCGATGCTCGAAGAACTGGCCGGAGATATCGGCTTTGCCATCGGATCGTTTACCCAGCGCGAAAAGCTCCATTACACCCTCACAACCGACGCCAATACGAATCTTCCCAACCGCTTTTCATTGGTGGAGGCGATTGCCAAAAACGGAGTCTCCGCGTTGGCCATCATCAACATCGACCGCTTCAGCGATATCAACGAAGTCTACGGCAATACGATCGGAGATGCGATTCTCTCCGGATACGGAAATTGGATCGGGGCGAAAATCGCTGCAAACCCGCACGTCTCCCTCTACAAAATGGGGAGCGATGAGTACGCTTTGCTCTATCGCAACTGTCATGATATAAGCGTTTGCCTCGCCTTCCTCGAAGAGCTCATTGTATCGACCCAAAAAGAGTCATTCGTCATCGATGGGATCGAGATCGTCCTGACGATCACGGTGGGGATCGCCCCGATGTCAGAGCGGGTGCTGGAGCACGCGACGGCGGCACTCAAGCAGGCCAAGCGTAAACACCACAGCCTGGAGCTCTTTTCTCTGGCCTCAAGACAGGAGCAGGAGAATAACATTGCGTGGTACAAGCGGGTCAAAGAGGCGATCGAAGAGTCCCGGATCGTTCCGTACTTCCAGCCGATTGTCGATAACCAAACGGGAGAGATCCTCAAATACGAAGCCCTGATCCGTCTGATCGATGAAAAAGGGGGGATTGTCTCTCCGTACCATTTTTTGGAGATTGCGAAAAAGACAAAACTCTATCCGCAGTTGACTAAAATCATGATCGACACCGTGATCGGGGTGTTTAAAAACCGTTCGCTGCCGGTCAGCCTGAACCTCTCCACCCAGGATCTTGTCAACCCTGAACTTGCCGACTATCTTGAATCGAAAATCCGTTCGGAGGGGATGGGGAAGCTGATTATATTCGAAATTTTAGAGAGCGAGGGGATCGAAAACTATGCGGAGGTGAGTGCGTTCGTCGATCGTTTCAAATCGATCGGCTGCCGATTCGCGATTGACGATTTCGGTTCGGGATATTCCAACTTCGAACACCTGCTCAAACTCAACGTCGATACGATCAAAATCGACGGTGCGCTGATCAAAAATCTCCCGCACGATCGCAACGCCCAGATTTTCGTCAAACACATCGCCGATTTCGCCCACGAGATGGGGATCACGACGGTAGCTGAATTCGTATCGTGCGAAGAGATATACAAGCAGGTAAGAGCGCTTGGGATCGATGCGTCTCAGGGGTACTATTTTTACGAGCCTTCGGCGGTTTTGGCGAAGAATTGAAGGCCCGCTCAGCCGGGAAAACAAGGGGAGAAGTCCGGATGTGGCGAAATAGGAAACGCTCCTGCCGTAGGACGGAAAACTAAAATGATTTTTCAGTCCCTTTTTATCATTTAACCGTTATTCTACCCCCAATTAACAGCGCTTCAGGAGGGGGTAATCGATGAGCAAAAATGATGAGAAGATTGAAGGGCTCACCTTTTTAGACGACGGCGAGGTTTTGTATGAGGATTTGTATCTTCTTTCCGAAACCGATGAAAAAGGGATCGTCACCTACGCCAATGACGCTTTTTTGAAAATCGCCGGCTGGTCACGCGAAGAACTGGTCGGCCAGCCTCATAACGTCGTACGCCATCCCGATATGCCCCGCGCGGCATTCAAGTCGCTGTGGAACGATGTCCAGAGCAAGGGATTCTGGACGGGCTATGTGAAAAATTCCCGCAAAGGGGGAGGGTTTTACTGGGTCTATGCGACGGTGCTGCGTGCGACCGACAAAAACGGCAACATCAAATATGTCTCCATACGGGTAAAACCGTCCCGCGACGATATCAAAAAAGCTGAAGCGCTTTACGCGACGCTAGACTAAGGAGAACATGATGGCATTGGTCAGAAGAGGCGATATTTCACCCGCAAGCACGGCACAGGGGCCGGACAAACGCAGAGCGCGTACACTGGCGAAACAGCAGCAGATATCCGAAAGCATTGCGGGGATTGCGACGACGATCCTCGACAATGCGCAGGAGAGCGTCAGCGCGATCGAGGAACTCAAAAGCTCGATGGAGCAGATCGCTACCGCCGCCGAAGAGAACAGCGGTGCGAGCGAGCAGGCGCTCAAAAACGTCCGGAGCATCAACGCCAACATCGGGCGGATGGGCTCCACCATCGATACGGTCATCAGTTCGACCCTCGTGAGCGGAGAGAACATCATGAGTGCGGTGGGGACGATCAACACGACCGTTACCCGGATGACGGGGGCGGTCAACGTCGCCAAAGTCTCCTCCAAAAAATCCGAAGAGCTCAAGGCCTCCAGCGAAAACATCGGCGAGGCGGTCGGTTTTATCGCGAAAATCGCCGATCAGACGAACCTCCTGGCTCTCAACGCTGCGATCGAGGCGAGCCGGGCCAAAGAGCACGGCAAGGGGTTTGCCGTCGTTGCCGACGAGACCCGAGCGCTGGCCGGAGAGTCGGAGAAAAATGCCGAGTTTATCTCGAAGCTGGTCAACAAGATCCAGGAGAGCATCGACAACATCATCAAAAGCATCGTCAACACGACCGACATCATCGAGAAGACAGGGGGGCGCGGAACGGCGCTGAGCCTCAAGATGGAGGAGCTGACCAAAATCGCCGTCTATTCGGTCGAGGCGGCGCGCAACATGAACGCCTACACCCAGAACCTGAGCCAGTACGTTGCCCAGATCAACGAGGGGTCCAAAGAGATCGCCGATGCGTCGGTCAACATCGCCCGCTCGGTCGAAAAGACCCTCAACAGCATCGAGATCCAAAGCAACTCCCTCGTTCAGACCGAAGAGGACATCAAAGAACTGAGTTCCCTCTCTGAAGAGCTCAAATACTCGACCGACACGATGAAATCGGCCGAGGAGATCGCCGCGTCGGCCGATGCGATCAGCTCGTCGATGGAAGACATCCAAAGCTCCCTCAAAGAAGTGACCAGCGCCCTCAACCAGATCGAGGCGGCGTCGCAGTCGACCAACCAGAGCGCCCTGATGAACAAGGAGCTGTTTGAAAACGGCCTCGAGGCCTCCAAGGACATCAACAAGCTCATCGAAATCGCACGGCGCAATTTCGACCTCCTCAAGGTATCGTTCGGCGACGTCAAGAGCCGGATGAGCGGGATCGGAAACGATTTCGCCGCCTCCATCGACGAGGGGAGCAGCGCGAGCCGCGAGCTCGATGTCATCGTCAAGGAGACCCGAAACGTCGACAAAACGGTCGGGAGCATCTCCAACAGCATCATCCAGCTCAACATGCTCGCGATCAGCGGTTCGATCGAAGCGGCCCGCGCGGGGGATTTCGGAAAAGGGTTCGCCGTGGTCAGTTCTGATATCCGCAACCTCGCCAAGGACAGCGAATCCAACACCGACAAGATCAACGACACGATCGAGTCGATGAATGCCGAGATCGATACGGTCCGTACCGACTGGCTCAAACTCCTGGCCAACCAGGAGATGGAAAAAGAGCAGATCGCCATCCTGATCGGAGAGATCGACAAGATCACGACGATGCTGATCGACCTCCTCGACCGTTTCACGGGGCTGAAATCGATCAACGATCAGAACATCGAGGGGCTCAACCAGGGGCTCATAGGGGTGAGCGAGATCCAAAAAGCGGTCGAACTCTCGGCGCGCAACGCGATGGAATCGCGCAAGGCGAGCGAATTGATCATCGATACGGTGACCCATATCGGAGAAGGGGTCGAAGAGCTCGCCGTCATGGCCGATGAACTCCAGCAGGGATAGAGCGTGCAGATCCAGGAAATTTTGATCGTCCGGGACGGCAGCGTCAGCTTCGGCATCCCGACATATTGGATCGGTCAAATCCTCCGGGTCCCTGAAATTACCCCTTTGGCGCTGAGCCCTGCCGAGATCCACGGCATGTGCGCGATCGGGGGAAATATCACAACGGCGATCGATATGAATCTGCTGTTGGGGATGAGGGGGGTGGATCTCTCTGCACCCCAAAGCCGCATTCTGACGCTGAACGAAACGCTCGACGCATCGGCGCTGGTCGTATCCGAGGTGGTAGCATCGGTCCTGATCGATCCGGAAAACATCGAATACCTGAGCGATCCGGAAGAGCCGATCGTCGCGATCTACCATCACGCGAACGAACTGATCCAGATTGTGGACATCGAACGGCTGGTGCGGCGCATCCGCACGCCGAAATTCGATCCCAGAGGGGTCGCCGAAAAAAACGGTTCCCAAGGGGTATTGTCCGATCAGAACAGCCGGTACGGGCGGTATCTCCTGTTTCGGATGGGGGGGGAAACGTACGCTTTGGAGATCGAAAATCTCCGTGAGATTCTGGGATCATACCATCCCATCACCCCGCTTTCGGGAAGCGAAGACGAAGTGACGGGGATGATGTCGTTGCGCGATGAGCTGATCTTGATCGTCGACCTACGGCTCCATTATGGCTTCGAACCTCTGCGGGGGGAGAAAAACCGCATCCTCGTCGTGCAGTCGGGAAAGCGGGTGATCGGCCTGATGATCGACGAGATCATCGACATCAAAGAGATCGTCCATTCGCGTATCGAGCGTTTTGAGGATACGGAGGGGAAAGGGAAAATCGCGGGAGTCGTCCATGACGCAAACCATCTGATCGCGCTGATCGGGATGGAAACGCTCGAGGCGATGATCCAAAAATACGATCCCCTGATCGTGACATCCGATGCGGCGGCGGAGAAGGGGAGAACCGACGCGCTGTTCGAAGCGGTGGTGTTCAGGCTGGGGGACGAAGAGTACGCGATCGATATCGAAAAAGTCGCGGAGATTATCGACAAGACTCCGGTGACTCCGATCGCCCAGGCGCCCGATATGGTCGAGGGGATGGTCAACATACGCGGTCAGATCGTGATGATCGGCTCGCTCCACCGGCGTCTGGGGATTGAGCAGAGCGCCCGGGAGGATCAGAAGATCATCATCTGCGAGACGCCGAAGGGGCGGATAGGGTTTTTCGTCGACGGCGTGAGCGATGTCGTCGGCGTGTATACTGATCAAATACGCCCGGAAGAGGATCCGCGCAGCCTCTTTTCGGATATTCTGTATCTGGAGGGGGGAGCGCGGCTGGTGCTGCTGCTGGACCTTGAGCGGTTTTACGCCTCGAAGAGAGAGCGATGAAGCGGGTTTTGATCGCCGATGATTCGGCACTCGTGCGCAGACAGCTCGGCGAGATTATCGGAGAGCTGGGATTCGAGATCGATACGGCCCGCAACGGTCTCGAAGCGGTCCAAAAGGCGCTTGAGCAGCAGTACGATGTCATCACGATGGACATCAATATGCCGGTCATGGACGGGTTGAGCGCCGTGGAACAGATCATGGCGCAGCGTCCGACTCCGATTTTGATGATCAGTTCTCTGACGAGCGAGAGTGCCGACATCACGATGCAGGCGCTGGAGCTCGGGGCCGTCGATTACATCGCCAAGCCCGGAACGATGAATGTAGGAAGATCCGAGAATCGGGAGGATATCCTCCAGAAAGTTCGCTCGCTCAGCCGTATTCCTCCCAGACGGCTCGCAACGCGCCGCCATAAACGGCTCAATGAACGGGCTCAGGGAGAACGTGCAAAACCCCTTCCGCAGGGGGGAGAGATCACCAAAATTCTCCTGATAGGGGCGTCCACCGGAGGACCGGGGCTGATCGAGCAGATCTGCGTGGCCCTTCCTGCGGGATTTGCGTATCCCGTGTGCGTCGTGCAGCATATGCCCGAACAGTTTACCGCGGCGTTTGCGACCCGGCTTGACCGCGCCAGTACTCTGCCGGTCGTCGAGACGAAGCACACTATGGAGCTCTCACCCGGGTGCGTCTATATCGCCAGGGGGGGGACCCATCTGCATTTTGCGAAGAAAGTCTCCGGAAAAATCGTCGTACGGGAAGCGCAGGAGAAAAACGGCCGTTTTTTTCAGCCCAGCGTCGATGAGATGTTCCTGAGCGCGCTGAGCGTTTTCCGTCCCGAGCAGATCGTCGCCGTCTTGCTGACGGGGATCGGGGACGACGGTGCCGATGGGATGGTTTCCATCAAAAAAGGGGGCGGTTTCACGATCGGCGAATCCGAGGAGACGGCCACCGTCTACGGAATGCCCAAAGAAGCGTATCTAAGAGGCGGCGTGTCGCAGCAGCTGCCGTTTCCGAAAATCATCAAAACCCTTGCCGCGTTGCAGTAGGAGAAGTGTATGGCCCTGATCAAACAACACACGGCGCCCGTTCTGGAGAGCTATCCGGAGTTTGCCGCGCTCGAAGAGGCGCTGGAGTACTACCACGCCAACGAAGACTCTTTTGACAAGCAAAGCTATGCGATTGAGCAGATCGCGGAGTTTGACGGAGGGGGGAAAGTGCTGGTGCGGCTGCTGATCGATACCCCTTTCATCGATAAAGACATGGCGGCCAACATCGCTTCGCTCCTCTCCCGTATGGAGAAGCGGCGGGCCCCGATCGAAGAGGTGATGGAGCTGCTGAAGATCAAAAACGCCTACATCCGCAATCTCGGAATCACGACACTGCAAAGCTACGGCGACGCGATCAAATACTACATCGTCAAGTTTCTGATCGGGGACGACCGCGATCTGCGCATTTTTGCGATCAATGTACTGGGGGATGTCAATTTTGCCGAATCGCGGGAGATGCTGGTCGAGCTTCTGGAACAGGAGCAGGATATCAACGTCGCGATGACGGCCGTCGATTATATGGCCGAGATCGGAGAGCCCCGCGACATCGAACTGCTCGAATCGGTGAAGAGCCGCTTCGACGAGCCGTATGTCGCGTTTGCGGTCGACAATGCGATCCGCTCAATCAAGGGGTGAGAACGATGGCGTATCTTCTCTCGGCAGTCGATTTTCAGAAAATGGCCGATTACCTCTACCGCAAGACGGGGATTTTCCTCGAGGCGGAGAAGCATTACGAGAAAGTGGCCAAATACATCGATGCCCGCTGCGCCGTGACCGGAGCCGATTCGTTTCGGAAATACTTTTACACCCTCCGGTTTGAGGACAAAAGCGGGGATGAGTTTCAGGCGCTGGTCAACGCCATAACGGTGAACGAGACCTATTTCTACCGTGAAAAAGAGCAGTTTGAGGTGCTGGTCGAGCGCATACTGCCCGAACTGCACGCCAAACGCCCCTCCCATCTGCCGCTGCGGATCCTCTCAGCCCCCAGCTCGACGGGGGAGGAGCCCTATTCGATTGTCCTTCACATTCTCGAAGAGGGGAAGATCGTGGAGGAACGGGACATCGAGATCGTGGGAATCGACATCGATTCGACGGTGATCGACAAAGCCAAGAAGGGGCGTTTTTCCGAACGCTCCGTCCACGCGATCCCCCGGCCGGTCCTCTCCAAGTGGTTCCGGGCCGGAAAACCGGGGTATGAGCTGATTGACGATCTGATCGGTACCGTCGATTTCAGGGTCGCCAACGTTTTCGACCGCACCCAGATGAGAGGGCTGGGAAAATTCGACATCATTTTTTCGCGCAACATGCTGATCTATTTTGACGATGCGAGCCGAAAAGAGGTGGCGATGACGTTTTACGACATGCTCAATCCCGAAGGGTACGTATTGCTCGGGCATGCCGAGTACATGAGTCGGATAACGTCGGTGTTTAAGGCGAAAAAAATCGATTCCACGTTAATTTATCAAAAATAAGGAGAACAACATTATGCCATTGGTCATTTTTGTAGACGACAGTGAAACCGCCCTCGCATCCACGCGGATGGTTACCGACACGATGCCCATCGATGTCAAACAGTATTTGAGCGCGGTGGACGCGCTGAGCGAGATCCGCTCGGGGGTCACTCCCGATCTGATCATCACCGACATGAACATGCCGGTGATGAACGGGTTCGAGTTTCTGCAGGAGCTGCGGAAAATCCCCTCCACCGCCCGGGTCCCCGTGCTGATGCTCACCACCGAAACGCGTGACGAGCTCAAGCAGCAGGGGAAAGCGCTGGGGCTGACGGGATGGATCGTCAAACCGTTCAACCCCGCACAGCTCAAGCAGGCGATTGCCCGCGTGCTGCGTCTGGCATAGGGTTGCGCATGCCGCCGTTGGATACCCTTGACCGGCTGCTGGAGCACGTCGTCGAGGTGGAATCGGAGATGATTTCCCTCAGCGCCCAGGCGCACCGCCGAATCAGCGAATGGATCGGCGCTTCGGGCGCCGAGATCACCGACGAGGTGCTCGAGGCGCTGCAGTATCAGGACATCCTCTCGCAGCAGCTGGGGGCGACGATCGAAGCGATCGAAGGGGTGCGCGAACTTCTCTCCCAAAACGGGGAGGACGCAGAGGCGTTAGCCGGGATAGACGCGAAACTTTTCGGTATTCTCGAGACGGCGCGCTCCAAACACGCGGCATTCAGCGGGAGAGTGCATCAGGACGACGGCGAGGGAATCGAGTTTTTTTAGGAGTAGGCAATGGCGAAGGTAATGGTAATAGATGATTCAAAAACGGTACGGAGCTATCATGGCTCCATACTGCGCGAGCTCGGGGTAGAGGTAGTGGAAGCCGAAAACGGGATGGAGGCGCTCGAAAAGAGCCTCGACAACGAGATCAGCCTCTATCTCGTCGATGTCAACATGCCGATCATGGACGGCTATTCGTTCGTCAGCGAACTGCGCCGTCAGCCCTCGCGCCGCTTTACCCCCGTCATCATGATCACGACCCAGGAAGAGAAGACCGACAAGGCCGAAGCGTTCCGGGTCGGGGCCAATCTGTTCGAAACGAAGCCGATCCGGCCCGAGCTGCTCAAAGGGTATCTGCAGCTACTACTTCACACCGACAAGGGCAATGCATGAATCCGTTACTGGAACAGTTTTTACTCGAAGCGCGGGAGAATCTCGCGTTCATCGATCAGAATATCGAAAAGATCGGCGGGGAGGACCCCGAACTGCTCAATGCCGTCTTCCGCGCCGCCCACACCCTCAAGGGGGGATCGGGGATCGTCGGATTCGAAGGGGTCAAAACGATCACCCACCATGCCGAGGATCTCCTCGACCTTCTCCGATCGGGCAAACTGCCGTTTCGCGAGGAGATGGTCGAGAGCCTCTACAACGCCTTCGATGAGGTGATGAACCTGGTCGAAGCGGCCGAAGAGAGCGGCGACATCGTCGATGCCGACGAGGTTCGGATCGAAGCAATCGCCGAAGAGCTCCGCGCGCTGATGGGGAAAAGCGGCGAAGAGAAGGCGGCATGGTCTTGCCCCTTCTCCCTGATCGACAATCCGCAGCGTTTCGTCAGTTTCCCGATGCCGTTCCTCACCTCGCTCACGAAGTCCCTCCCCTTTACGATCGGAGACATCGACGAGGCGGTCTGCGCTGCGCCGCAGCTCTACGCGATCGTCTTTGATGTCGACGAGTCGTGCATGCTGTACGGGAACGACCCCCTCTATGCCCTTTCTCTTCTGGGGGAGGACGTGCTGGGGATCTATTCGTGCATGAGCCGCGAGAGCGCCGTATCCCTTTTGTCGGGGATGGATGACCCCGAGGGGCTGGCGCTCAAGCTTCAGATGGTCGCCTTCGTCTATGCCGATTACCTCCAAATCAGCGACGCACTGTTCAACTTCATGGACGAGCTGCTCCTCTACCCTCTTGATATTGCGACACTGCTGGGGACCTGGGAGGGGGAGAGGGGACATGAGCTGGACATCCTCAAAGAACTCTACCACGAGATCCTATCTCCCCTGCGTGCCAGGGCGAGAGACGAGGTCGCCGACAAGGTGGCCAAATCGCTGCAACTTATCGGCAAGGAGACGCTGCAAAGCGCACAGCTGCGGCGGCTGCAGGTGCTTTTGCAGAGCATGGACGAAGAGGATATCCCAAAACTCGAAGGGTTTTTTGCCCGTCTTTTCAGAGGAGAACCCTACCGCTACGATCCGGATGAGCCCATTGGCGAACCCGGCGGTGCTGTCGAGACTCTGGCAGAGGAAGCGGCCCCTGCGGTCCCTTCGATCGTGGTGGCGGAACTGGACGAGACGGTAGTGGCGCAGATGGATGCCCTGCTGGCGCAACAGCTGATGGCGCTGGAAGTGGTGGAGGACGCCGCCGTGGAAGAGCGGGTCAATGCCCTGCTGCAAAACTACATCCGCCCCTTTATCCCCCAGATGCCCGAGACGTTTGAAAGCCGCGCCGAGATGATCGGCTGGCTCCGCACGAGGCTGGGGATCAATGAGACGCAGAGCATACCGGAGCCCGAAGCGCCGATGGCTGAAAATGTGCCGGTAGCCGTATCGGCGGTTCAGCCCGAAACAGTGCTTCCGACCGTGGTTTCCGAGCCGGCAGCCGCACCCGCCGAAGAGGCTTCCTCTGAAGTTGCGGGGGGAGCGGCCAAAAAAAGCGTGATCGGCAAGACGGTCAAAATCGAGCAGGAGTCGATCGACAACCTGATGAACATCGTCGGTGAACTCCTCGTCGCCAAAAACTCCCTCCCCTATCTGGCGGAGGGGGTCCACGCCATGAGCGCCGAGGGGATCCGACGCTCGATCATGGAGAAATACACCTTTATCAACCGTCTGGCCGAACAGCTGCAGGATCTGATCATGTCGATGCGGATGCTCCCGATTTCATACGTGTTCGACCGCTACCCGAAACTGGTCCGCGACATCTCCAAAAACCTCGGGAAAAAAGTTTCCCTCTCGATGGAGGGGGGCGATACGAAGCTCGACAAAAACATGATCGAGATGCTGGCCGACCCGATGATCCACATCATGCGAAACTCTCTCGATCACGGGATCGAATCGCCGGAAACGCGTCTGCAGAAAGGGAAAAACCCTGAAGGGGAGATCACCCTCAGAGCGTATGCCCAGAGCGACAAGATCATCATCGAGATCAAAGACGACGGGGCGGGGATCAACATCGGCCGCGTCGTGCAGAAGGTGATCGAGAAAAACCTCCTGACCCTCGATCAGATCGATGCGATGAGCGACGATGAGAAAGCCTCGCTTGTGATGCTGCCGGGGCTCTCCACCGCCGACACGATCAGCGAATACAGCGGCCGGGGAGTCGGGATGGACGTTGTGAAAAAATCGATCGAGAATTTCGGGGGGACGATCCGGATCAGGACGGTCGCCAACCAGGGGACGACGATCACCCTCTCGATCCCCGTATCGCTGGCGGTGACGTCGCTGCTGCACGTGGCGATGAACGGGGTCCATTACGGCTTCCCGATGGACAGTGTCTCCGAGACGGTCAAAATTTCAGCCGGGGAGATCGAATACCTCCACAGCGAGCCTTTCATCTATCTGCGCGGCGAGGTGATTCCGCTGCTGTTCATCAAAACGATGCTGGACGAAAAGGCGCTGGAGGGGAAATCGCTCCCGGTGGTCGTCCTCAGCGTCAAAGGAAACCGTATCGCCATCGTCGTCAACGAACTCCTCGGGCAGCTTGACGTCGTCCAAAAGCCGCTGGAGGGGATTATGGAACATCATCCGATTTTCAGCGGAACGGCGCTGCTGGGGAACGGGCAGATCATCATGGCGATCGATCCCCTGGGGATGCTGGGGATCTCGCATCTGCTCAAATCCGAATCCAAGCAGGCGAGCTGATCGGGATGAAAGATTACATCGTTTTTCGCGTAGCAGACAATCATTATGCACTTGACGTGGCGTTTGTCGAACGGATCATACAGCCCCTCCACGTGACCGCGATCCCCTATTCGCACCCGTACGTGGAGGGGATGGTATCGTATGAAAAAAAGGTGACAAAAGTGCTCAGTTTCCGGAAGCTGACCGGATTGAGCGGGTACGAAGAGGAGCTTATGGAGTTGTTTGCCCGTGCGGCATCGGGATACGCGGAGTGGACGCAAAAGCTTGAATCGGTACTGGAAGGGGAGAATGATTTCGCCCTTTCGGGTGATTCTCGAATCACCGCGTTCGGTGAGTGGCTCGAGACGTTCAGTTCCCACGATGCAGAGGTGATGGCGCTGGTCAAAAAACTCCGTCCCCTTCAGGCGAGGCTGATCGAGGGGGGAAAAGAGGCGCTGTGGGCGAAACAGAGCGATCCGCTCAAAGCCGATGCGCTGTTTGCCGAGTGCACCCAGACGATACTGCCGCAGATAATGGAGCAGATGGAGGGGCTGATGCGTCATGCCAAGAGGATGGCCGAGCATCTGCAGAAAATGATCATTTACCGCGATGGGGAAGAATTTTTCGCGATTAAAGTCGATACAATCGAAGATATGGCACAAATCGATTCGGACATGCTGTTGCAGGTAGAGGAAGTGAGCCGTATGGCCCCTTTTCTGGAGATGGAAGGGGTTGTCGAAAGAGAAGGCAGTCTGGTCAATGTAATCAAAACGGTCGTGTTACCGGTGCGGGAGGCAGCATAAAATGGGTATGGAATGTAATGGGGACAAGGTTGTTTTCTCCGGGATGGTTTATGAGGATGCGATCGCGGAGCTTCGCGATTTTTTGCAGGAGAGGGCTCCCGAAGCGGTCGTATTCGACCTGAGCGGGTGCGAGGATATCCATCTTGGGGTCGTACAGCTTGTTTTGGCATATGCCAAAATGTACGAGGGGAGCTTCCTCTATCCCAATGAGCCCCGGATGTTTCAGAAGGTATGCGAAGGGTTTGACCGCAACGAAGGGTATTGCGGGTGAAAACGATTGTTGTCAGCAACCGCAAAGGGGGATCGGCGAAAACGACGACGGCGGTCAATCTCGCCTGTGAATTGGCCAAACGCGGTTCGGTGCTGCTGATCGATTTCGATACCCAGGCGCACGCATCGATCGGGGTCGGGGCGCAGGGGTCGCGCGACAACGGGGTGCATGCGATTTTTTTCGGAAAGACGCTGAGCGAGACATTCATCCCCACCGTCCACGAACAGCTTACCCTCGCTCCGGCACAGGAGTTTTTCGACGTTTATGAGTACGGCGACCTGCGCGGGGTCCTGAAAAACCGGTTTCGGCGCGAAAACATCGACGACTTCTTCGACTACTGCATCATCGATACCCCTCCGACGTTTGACGCGCTGCTGAAGAACTCCCTGGAAGTGGCCGATGCCGTCGTCATCCCGTTCATCCCCCACCATCTGGGGACGGTCGCCGTGGGACAGATGGTGCGGGCCATCTACCAAAACGCCCTTCAGATCGGCCGCGATATCGCCGAAGTGGGGATATTGCCGGTGATGTATAACCCCCATATCCCTGAGCACCGCGAAGCGCTGGGAAAAGTGAAAACGCAGTTCGGGGAAGAGAAACTGTTTGCCCCGATCGGGGTTGACATCAAGCTGGCCAAACAGTTCGAATCGGCCGCTCCGGTCGTTCTGGAAGAGAAACGCTCCAAGGGGCTGGAAGATTACCGCCGGTTTGCGCAGGAGCTGGTGGAGAGACTGGGATGATGTTTCCAAAAGGAGTGAAATGAAAAAAATACTGATAGTGGACGATAACGAGAATAACCGGATGCTCCTGCGTGCCGCGCTCGAAGAGTATACTCCCGAGGAGGGAAGCGTATCGTTCGACATCGACGAAGCCGCCAACGGTGCCGAAGCGGTCGAGATGTGTGCCTCGAAAAAATACGATCTTGTTTTTATGGACATCATGATGCCCGAGATGGACGGGATCGAAGCGACGAAACGGATCCGCAGGAAAGATCCGAAAGTGCTGATCATCGCCGTTTCCGCCGTCGACGATGCGGCATACCAAAAAGAGATATTGAAAAACGGGGCGGAGGATTACATCTCAAAGCCGATCAACATCGACATCTTCAACGCCCGTCTGGCCAACTATCTGGCCCTCGTCGTCTCACGCCGCCACCACGGATCGCTACGCCGGGCGCACAATCTTTTCAGCCACGAGATCAAGATCAAAAAGGTGTTCTTCGGGATCGAAAACGAGGACGATCTGGGCGAATTCTGGGAGCATTATCTCCTCGAAACGAATATGGCGTGCGCCCTGCTGAGTGATACGGTGCGGACTTTTTACGCTCTGGGCTCGATTGCCCTCAAATGCGCCCTGAGCGTTTCCATCTGGGTAGAGGAATCCGACGGCTGTCTCTATTTTACGATGGAGGGGCTCGAAGAACTTGATCCGAAATTCATCCGGCTCGTCCTGGCCAAAAATCCCGCCATTACCGATTACAGGGTCGAGGAAGAGAAGATTTCAGTCCGTTTCGTCATCGACGAATGCTCCGTATTCGAACCGCCGGTGCATGCGGTTCCCGAGACTGTGGTGCGAAAAGAACCCGAAGAAGTGGTATTCGCCCACACCAACGTCGCCGAAAACGCCGTCTACGATTACATGGAGGAGGAGGATCTGGAGGAGATCAAAGGATACCTCGCGCGCCTAAACTCGCTGCTGCTCGTCGTGGGGAGCGGAGATATTCGCAGCGATGAGGTCGAGGAGATCGCACTGTATCTCGACCGGGCCGGCAAAACCGCGTCGATCTATCCGCAAAGCTATCCGATAGGACAGGCGCTGAATCTCCTCTCGGACGATATCCGCACCCATATGCCGCAGTTTATCGAGAAATCGGGATCGCTTGGATCGATGTGCGGAGCGTTCAGCCGCGACCTTCTCAGCTGGATCCGCCTCATTTTCGAGGAGGGGGCCCCGAGCGTGAATTACATGGACGACACGATCATCAGCAACGCCCAGATGATCGGAAGCATGCTCAAGATGGACGATGCCGCGGACGAAGCGGTCGATCTGGACGATATTTTTGATTTTTAGGAGATCGGATGTACACGGTTGAAGTGAAAAATCCGTGCCGCTGTTTTTTGCGCAACGGTATGACAGAACGAGAGACCTTCGCCACGTTGGCGGAAGCCAGGGAGGAGGCCGAAAAAATGCGCGACGAGATGGAACGCCATTTTTGCAAAAAGCACGATTTCGTGCTGACCCAGACAGGAGTGACATTCACCATTACGATCGTCCCCTCACGATAACCAGATGATGCGCATGATAAAGCAAAAGAGACTGGAGTGACATTCACCATTACGATCGTCCCCTCACGATAACTCCCCCCTCTCCGGATCGTCCCGCCGCCGGTTCCCGCCCAGATCCAGGGATTGATTGTAGCGTTTTTGCGGATATTTTTCAAAAAAGGTTCGGTCTCTTTCTGGGAGAGGAGGGCATTGATCGTGAGGATGGTGAACTGATGGATGAAAAGGGAAAGACGGGGACGTTCCTCTTCAGGCAGAGTGTTTTGGCCGAAATGGTTCAGCCGTATTTCGGCTTCTGCGGCATTGAGTCCATCTATGGTCGTTTTCGGGGTGCTAAAAAGGGTATCGGCAGTATCGGCCCAGGGAAACATCGCTCCACGAGCGATACCCTGGCTGTGCCGAAGGGTGATTTTTAGGGTGTGCAATAAAAGAAGTTTATTAGATCATTTCCGGATTGTAGAGGTCTTCAATGGCCCGTTTTTTGACCAAAAAGCGCTCTTTTTCGATTTTTCCGTCTTCGAATTCCCGTTCTAGGTGGGTAATCTCTTGTTTCATTTTCATTCTAGCCGCATGTTTGGTAGCGTGATAGTTGATCATTTCGGCACCGTTGTGGCCGCTGACGGGATCCCACAAAATGGAGGCAGGCCACAAGAGGAGATTGACAACGCCCAGACCGTAATTTTCCGTATAGAACGAACCGCCGCCCGGAAGAAGCCCAAGACCAACCGCTGCACCGGTCGATTTTTCTTCGACGTACAGCCCTTTTGACTTATACGCTTCCAGTTCGTTTTTTTGCATGGAAGTAATTTTGGATGCGCACCCGCTGAACAATGTAGCTGCGGCAGCTGCGACAAGAATGGATTTTTTCATACTATTCCTTATTGTATTTTGTTGACAATCGTCAAACAACGGCGGAATGGTACTCTATTGAAACTTAATGTATATATTTAAATGTATTTTTTTATAAATTGTTAAAACAGTTGTTTGAGGGGATTTAAAAGGGTGGTGCGGACGAAAGGACTTGAACCTTCACACCGTGAGGCACCAGATCCTAAGTC
>CAYXWQ010000011.1:0-52387 GCA_964468865.1 uncultured Sulfuricurvum sp.
TCGATCGCCGGCAAAAGGCGTGTCTCTACCGCGATGACCGCCGCTACGTGCAACGCCGTGGGATAGGTGTCGTTCGAGCTCTGCGATTTGTTGACGTCGTCATTGGGGTGAACCAGTTTTTGCGTACGAAAATCACCGCCGAGGATCTCGGTCGCGCGGGCCGCCAGAACCTCGTTGTTGTTCATGTTCGACTGGGTACCTGAACCCGTCTGCCACACAACGAGAGGATAGTGGGCGTCGAGTTTGCCTGAAAGCATCTCATCTGCCGCCTGAGCGATCGCATCGGCTTTCTCTTTGCTTAGCATCCCCAGATCACAGTTGACCAGCGCAACCGCTTTTTTCAGATAGGAAAACGCACGGGTGATTTCATACGGCATTTTCTCTTCGCCGATTTGAAAGTTTTCCAAAGAACGCTGCGTCTGCGCCCCCCAGTAGGTGTCGTTCGGTACCCGAACTTCTCCCATCGTATCTTTTTCGATGCGAAAACTCATTATTTGGCTCCTTCAAAAAATTTATTGTCATTAAGAGTATCGATCAGCGACTGTACCGATGCGCAGGAACGGGCGAACATCTCTTTTTCCGCATCGTTCAGGGTCACTTGGATAATTTTCTCGGCACCGTTGGCTCCGAGCATGACCGGGACGCCACTAACGACATCGTGATAGCCGTACTCACCGTCGAGGTAAACGGCGCACGGATGGATCTGCTTGGTGTCTTTCAAAATCGCCTCTACCATGATGGCGGCAGCTTTGGCCGGGGCATAATACGCCGATCCTGTCTGAAGGAGCGCAACGATCTCCGCTCCCCCTTTTCGGGTGCGCTGGACGATTTCGTCGATCTCATCGTTGCTCAGGACATCGGAGAGGGGTACCCCCGCTACGGTCGAATAGCGCGGCAGCGGAACCATATCGTCGCCGTGTCCACCCATGACCGACGCACGGATCTGTCCGCCGCCGTATCCGAGTTTTTCCTGGATGAATGCCGCCATACGGGCACTGTCGAGCACACCTGCCATACCAATAACGCGGTTGCGGTCGAAACCGCTGTCTTTTAGGGCGACATAGGTCATCGCATCGAGCGGATTGGAGACCATGATGATGATCGCGTTGGGGGAATATTTGGCCACCCCTTCGATCACTTCGCGGGTTACGCGGGCATTGATCATCAACAGATCATCGCGGCTCATCCCCGGCAAGCGCGGGCTTCCGGCGGTAATGACGACGACGTCACAGTCGGTCATGTCTGCCATGGTTTCGGCGACGCTCACCACTGAGTGGCTTCTCACGGCTGCTGCAGCCTGTGACATATCGAGCGCTTTTCCTTTGGCAATTTCGATTTTGTTATCACGCAAAATGATTTCATGGCATGAACCGAGCATAGCGAGCGAATACGCGATCGTCGATCCGACGTTCCCCGCTCCTACGATTCCGACACGTTTTCCTTTTACCATTTTCGTACTCCTTGTGTCATATCAGCATCGCCCCAACTCCACAATATACTCATCACTATTTTCGACTGTCGAAAATACTCGGAAGCATACCGATCAAGGGAACAATGTAAGACGATAAATCGCCTTTTATCTGAAGAGCGCACTCTGCAGATAGAAAACGAATGTTATGACTCTGCCTCGAAAGAGGCAAGCGTTTGCTAGCGCTTTGCTAAGCTTTCCGCTTCGCTACATGTGGCTTAGCGGCCAGCGTAGCCAAAGGGATGTATATCCCGTTGGCGTACTTGTCATTAGATAGAAGCGATGATCGCGTTCAGTGTCGCACTTGGACGCATTGCTTTTTCAGCTTTTGCGTTGTCCGGGTGGAAATAACCGCCGATATCCTGTGGTTTCCCCTCAACAGAGAGAAGCTCTTCCATGATTTTAGCTTCATTTTCAGACAATGCTTTAGCCACGTTAGCAAATTTTGATGCAAGTTCTGCATCCATCGTTTGCTCAGCCAAAGCTTTTGCCCAGTATTGAGCCAGGAAGAAGTGGCTTGCTTTGTTGTCCGGCTCACCCGCTTTACGTGATGGCTCTTTGTTGTTGTCCAAGTATGCCGCGTTCGCTTCATCAAGGGCTGCTGTAAGAGCGCTCAATTTGTTATCTTTTTTCGTTTTGTTGATGTGACGTAGTGACTCCGCAAGAGCCAGGAACTCACCCAATGAATCCCAACGAAGGTGACCCTCGTTTACGAATTGCTCAACGTGTTTCGGAGCCGATCCGCCCGCACCTGTTTCAAACAAACCTCCACCTGCAAGCAATGGAACGATTGAGAGCATTTTTGCCGATGTACCGAGCTCAAGGATCGGGAACAAGTCGGTCAAGTAGTCACGAAGAACGTTACCCGTTGCTGAAATGGTGTTTTGACCCGCACGTACACGTTTCAAAGAGAACGCCATCGCTTTTTCAGGTGCCAAAATGTGATACTCAATCCCTGATTTGTTGAACTCCGGAAGGTACGCGTTCACTTTTTTGATGATTTGTGCATCGTGAGCACGGTTTTCATCCAACCAGAACACAACCGGAACGTTTTCGATCTCTGCACGCTCTACTGCAAGACGTACCCAGTCTTTGATCGGGATGTCTTTCGCACGAGACATACGCCAGATATCACCTTTCTCTACATTGAAAGTCATCAATACACCGCTATCATCGCTAACCGTTACAACACCGTCTTCCGCGATTTCAAACGTTGTCGGGTGTGAACCGTACTCTTCGGCTTTTTGAGCCATCAAACCGACATTCGATACTGAACCCATAGTGGTTACGTCGAATTGTCCGTTTTTCTTACAGTCTTCGATGATTTCAGAGTACATTGTTGCGTAACAACGATCCGGAATCGTCACAACACATTGTTCTACTTTTCCAGCAGGATTCCACATTTTACCGCCATCACGTACAACAACCGGCAATGAAGCATCGATGATCACGTCGTTTGATGCGTGCAGGTTCGTGATCCCTTTATCAGAATCAACCATAGCCATAGCAGGTTGTGTCGGGTAAACTGCCATAATAGCCGCTTCGATCTCCGCTTTTTTGTCCGCAGGAAGTTTCGCCAATTTTTTGTACAGATCGCCAAGACCGAGATTAGGATTAACGCCGATCTCTTTGAACTCTGCTGCGTATTTCTCGAAAACGTCTTTGAAGAATACCGATACCGCATGACCGAACATAATCGGGTCGGAGACTTTCATCATGGTCGCTTTAAGGTGGATCGACCAGAGGATGTTTTTCTCTTTTGCTTCTGCAATAGATTCTGCCAAAAATGCGCGGAGTGCTTTTGCAGACATAAATGTACCATCAAGTACCTCACTATCAAACGCATTGATCTCTTTAAGAACTTTGCCGTTAAGAGCGATCGTTACTTTACCGTCACCTTTTTTCGTAACCGATTGCTCATTCGCAAAGAAATCGCCGCTGTTCATGTGAGCTACGCGAGTTTTGGAACCCTCATCCCAAGCACGAAGTTTATGCGGGTTTTTCTTGGCAAAGTTTTTAACCGCAACGGCAGCACGACGATCCGAGTTACCTTCACGAAGTACAGGGTTAACGGCAGAACCGAGACATGTCGCGTAACGTGCAAAAATCTCTTTTTCTTCGTCTGTTTTAGGTTCTTCAGGATACGCAGGAAGATCGTAACCCTGAGACTGAAGTTCTTCGATACATGCTTTAAGCTGGGGAATCGAAGCAGAAATATTTGGAAGCTTAATGATAACTCCATCCGGTTGTGTAGCAACGACACCCAGTTCCGCAAGGTTGTCAGGAATGCGCTGCGCGTCGGTCATTCTTTCGGGGAAAGTAGCAATAACACGGCCTGCAAGTGAAATGTCACTTGTCACAACTTCAACACCAGCTGCTTTTGTGAATGCGTTTACGATTGGAAGAAGCGAATATGTCGCCAGAGCGGGAGCTTCATCGATTACTGACCAAATGATTTTTGCCATCAGGTTCTCCTGTTGTTTTTTTTATGCAAGCATCATAACACTTAGTTCAGAGATTTTGTTATTTGCTCCCCCAAAGCGGGAAGAAAGTTGGCTAAATGTTTCATTTTGTAGCATTTAGTATGTTTTTACGGTGTGTAGAAAAGTAACTACTGTAAACATGCTCCCCATCTTTCCCACGTACGAAATAGAGGTAATCGGTGCGTGCGGGTTCGATGGCGGCGGCGACCGCCTCTTGGGAAACATTGCATACCGGGTAACGCGGCAAACCTTTGTTTTTATACGTATTATAGGGAGTTGTGTCGGTTCGAATTCGACGTGCCGTTACTTTTTGATGGGAGTATTCGCCATAGTTCAGCGTCCCGTCCATCTGCAATCGCATTCCGATTTTGATCCGATTGTCAATCACGGAACTCACGAGCGGCATATCGGCAATCGATGAGGCCTCTTTTTGAATCACAGAAGCTTTTGTTACTATTGGTAACCATTTTTCCTTCGTATAGGGGATATTGTAGCTTTTGGCCCACTCTTTCATCCTCTTGTCCGACTCCCCGAGCAGGTGAAGAACGAGCCACTCTTCGTTGATCTCATTGGGAATGCTGTAGGTTTCGGGGACGAAATTTCCCTCTTTATAGGGGGCATGGCGTTCATATGCTTCCATCAGCTTCGTTTTGTCGAGCGAGAGTGCCTCCGCAAGCTGGGAAAAGAAAACGACGGTCGTCTCGCCGGGGATCAGGGTTATGTGGCGTGTTACCGCTTTGGCGGTGGTCAAACGGCGCAGATAATCGATACGCGACATGTTTTCGTCTCTGAGATCGATCCACCCCTGCTGGGGGCTTCCGATGATGCGCAGGACAACCGCATCGATCCAATGGACATTCACCCCTTCGTTCTGGAGGTGTGCTATACTTTTAAAGACGGAACCTTTCGGGATATAGACGATTTTTGGTGATGTAACGGTAGAGAACAGGTAACTCATGAAAGACACACTCATCACCAAAGTGATCCCCAAAATCCATAAAAGCATGGTTCTTTTTTTTGTAACGGTTTTTTTTCTTGGTTTTTTCACGTTTATCGCTTTGCTCGAAGGATTTGGAATCGATCGCCTCACCTTCGGAGGGATTAAAATCGAGAAATTATATCTCAAATGGGAGAATGCGCTTCACATCCGAGCCGCAAAAATCGATTTTAGTGCTCTCAAAACCGATGATACCCCCCTTACCCTTCAGCCTCTCGGAGATCTCCCCCGGATTGTACGCTGGATGGAGAGGTGGAGTGCGTCCATCCATATAGATCTAATAAAATACAAAAATTACGCCGCCTCCCTCTCCTACCAAAAAAACGGGACCGGCACCCTGACCCTCCAACATGGCCAAATGACCTGCAAAGGGCTCTTTACCCTCAATGAGCGCCGCTTTCATTTCGCCGTCCCTGCATGCCGCGTGCAGGAGGGGACTTTGTCGGCTCAGCTCATGGTGGAGCTTCCGACACAGCAGCTGCATGCCGATGTGTCTGTACTGCTCCCCCGGACGCCGCTCCTGCATCTGCAACTCCGGGGTAGTTCCGATACTCTCCGTTTTACCCTGCACTCAGACGGCAACTTTACGACGGTCGCTCCACTGGTCCATTTTTTCGGGGTTAACCCGAAGATCACCCCCTGGATCACCGAGTATGCCAAAGCCTCTTCTGCCCGTCTACACCGTCTCGAGGGAAATTTCCCCTACGCCGAGCCGCACAAGCTGGTCGAAACCCTTGTCGCTTCCGCGACGGTTGAGGGCGGAGAATATACGTTTGCGCAGGGGTTCCAGCCGATCAAGTCACCCCGCATCGATCTGCTGTTTAAAGAAGGAAAGCTCCACATCCTCCCTCATGAGGGGAGTTTTTACGCCCTGCCGACTGAAAAGAGCCGCCTCTGGATCGATTTTTCCTCGCCCCATACGACCCTGACCGCTCTCATCCAAACACGCCGCGCCCGGCTGAATGATCCGATATTGCAGCTTCTACACCATTACGGCATCGATCTACCTCTGAAACAGATTTCAGGAGAATGCGACGTCGATTTGAATCTCGCCGTCGATCTTCGTACACTGGAAACAACAGCAAAAGGGACATTCAGGCCGACACCCTCCGAACTGCTGCTCGATCGCATTGCACTTCGCAGCGAAGGGGGGATAGTGCACCTCGATACCCGTGTCGTCCGTTTCGAGAATTTTATCGCGCACTACGGTGAGGACATCGCACACGCCCGTGTCAGCGGTGAATACGACGCCTCCAGCGATCGGGGCAAAGTCTCGATCGAGGCGTACGATGTCTCTCCCCTGGCGGAGGGAAACCATCTGAGTCTGTTTGATCCCAAAAAACCCTTACGCGTCACCTATACCCTCGCGCCCGGTGAAGATACGCTGAACGTCTCCCCCTCTTCGTGGCGTATTTTCGATGAAAAACTGGAGGTAAAAGGGTTTAGCGCCCCGTTTGATTACCGCAATGGCCGCGTAGCCGTTCAATCGCTCCCGTTCAGTATCCACGATGACGTAGCGGGAAACATCAGTGCGCAGTTCGACGGTGCCTCGGAAAAGGCCGATCTCACGCTGGAACTGGAGCGCTTCGCCATGGGCGGGATCGTCCTAGCCCATGCACCCATGACGTTCAAGGTCCGTTATGCGGACGCGCTCACCACGATAGCATGCCAAAATACATCGGCATGGTCCCTCCATAAACTTCCCCTCCTCCTCTCCCCCATCAGCGCTACCCTCAAGGAGGATAGAATCACATTCGGGCAGGCCGAAGCGATCCTCAGCGATCTCCTCAAAGGGCGCATTGAAGGAAACTATCGCCTCAGCGATCAAAAAGGTTCGATACGGGTAGACAACCTCCTCCCCATCAATCCCAAAATTTCCCCCTGGATCGATGCCAAAGAAGCGGTTGAACTCTCCATCGACGCGCAGGGCGAAGCGATACGTCTCGACGCCCCTGCCCTCAGCGCCCATTTTACAACGATACCCGAAGGGTGGAAAATCGCCTTCGACGACATATCGCTCCTGTCCGGTAAATCGCCGCTTCTTCGCCGCTACCATATAAACAAGGGGCATTTGAACCTGTTCTACACCGGCGAGCGTTCCCTTTACCGCTTTGAGGGGGCCATCGACTACCCCTACCCCCTGATGATGATCAACGACCGTCCTCTTTCACAATACCGTTTCAGCGGCTCATATCGTGACGGACTCACAACGATTCGGGTCAATGACCGTCTTGTCATCAACCACACCCCAGAACGGCTGTTTGCCAGAGCCAACAACGCCGGGATCAACGTGCCGGAGCTTTTTAAATTTCTCTCTGTCCATGAAAACAGCACTGCCGGGACGACGAATTCCGACTCTGTGCCTGTGCGCATCCATGCTACCAACACCTATCTGCAGCTGATGAAAGGGAGAAAAATCGTTGCCGATACGCTCGATGCCACCCTGAACAATGGCGATTTTGATGCGATGCTGAATCATGCGGGCGGTTCGGCTGCTCTGAAGATACGAGACGGCCGGTTTTCTATCCTCGGCGGGGGGTTCAATGAAACCTTTATGCAGCACCTGTTCTCGCTGGCGGAAATGAGCGGAGGAACCTTTGGCTTTCAGGCACAGGGGGATGCGGATGCGTTCGATGGGCTTATGCGGGTTGAAAATACGGTTCTTAAAGAATATAAAATTCTCAACAACGTCCTGGCGTTTATCAATACCGTCCCCTCCCTCACAACCTTCTCTCTTCCCAATTATCACAGTCAGGGACTCCCCGTCAAAGAGGGGTATGCCCATTTTGTCTACGACAAGGGGATCGTACACGTCGACAACTTCACCCTCGATTCGCCGGAGATAAAGATACTGGGCGAAGGGCGTGCCAACATCAACACGCAAACCCTGGAGGGGACGATGACGCTGAAAACCGATCTGGGCTCAACGCTCGGAAAAGTGCCGATGGTGGGATACATACTGTTCGGAGAGGACGGCTCCGTTGCGACGACGCTGACTCTAAGCGGCAGGCTTGACGATCCCAAAGTCGAAACGGCCATCGCCAAAGAGATCGCCACCGCCCCGTTCAATATCCTGAAGCGGACGGTAATCTATCCGTTTTTATGGATGATCCCAGACGATGGGACGAAAAAGTAAATTATTCGTTACGCAATACGGTCAGAACGTCGACATCGGACGCTTTTTTCGCCGGATACCACGATGAAAGCAGAACGATGACAAATGCACCGATGATGATCGAGAAAAAATCGACGAGGCTCAAATCGAGCGGCAGGGTCGAGGTGGGATAAACGTCTGCGGGGAGAGAAATGATCTCAAACGTCCCCAGAATCCACATTCCGAACAGTCCCAGCACGGTTCCGGTCACAATCCCCAAAACCCCGATGACGATCCCGAGGATCAGGAAGATTTTTTTCACTTCCTGTTTCGAGGCGCCCAGCGAGATCAGGAGGGCGATCTCGCTGCGACGGTTCATCACCGTCATCAGCAGGGAGGAGATGATGTTGATCGCGGCGATCAGAATGATCAGCATCAGCACGATGAAGAGGGACATTTTTTCCATCTCCAGTGCGGCGAAAAAGTTGCCGTTGTCTTCCCACCAGCCCCGGATCGATACCGTATCGGGGAGCGCGGCGGCCACCCGTTCTATATCGGCTTCGGGGTGTTCGGAATGGATGTGGATACCGTCGTAAAGGTTTTCGGGGATCCCCAGTATCTTCTGAAGCGACTGAATCGGAGTGTAGGAGAACCCTTTGTCGTACGCGCTGAGCCCCGAATCGAACGTCGAAACGGCTTCAAAGCGCTTGATTTTAGGGGTCAGCGCCAATCCGCCCGGCTCCATCTGGGTAAAAATATAGGTCAGCTTTTCCCCTTCCCGGAGCATGAACTGCTCTTTGAGGGTTTTTCCGACCATCACTTCAAACCCTTGCGGAACACCGTCTGAGAGCCCTTCGGCAAGGATGCGGTTTACTTTCGCCTCATGGGCGAAATCGACGCCGAAAAGGTATCCCCCCTCCATCTGATCCCCGCTGCGCGAGAGGACGGCGGAGGTGACATAGGGGCTGAAGGCGAGATCGGGGAACTGTTCGCGCAGTCTGTCGACGAGGGCTGTATCAACCGTGCCGTAGAATTTGGGCTGAATCGTGAGGGGATAGTTCATGACGGTGAGTTTTTTCTTGAACTCTTTGTCAAATCCGTTCATCAGCGCCATCGCGATGATGAGGACCATGACGCCCAGGGCAATCCCTGAGAACGCAAGGAGGGCGGAGAGGAAGATGAATGGCTGCTCTTTGTCGAAGCGGAGGAAGCGCTTGACGAGGTAGGAGACGATACTCAAGAGGCGAATACCCCTTTTTTGGGTCCTGATTTGCCGCAGCAGTTTTTGTATTTGAGGCCGCTGCCGCACGGGCAGTCGTCGTTGCGGGAAATCTTTTTCTCTTCGCCCTCATGCTTGGTCTGGTTGAGGGCCATCCGCATCTCTTCCTGACGTTTTTCCAGCTCCATCTGGCGCGCGAGGGCTTCGGCCTCTTCTTCTACCGAATCGACGCGGAAACGGATGACATGAAGCGTTTTGACCGTATCGTATTTGATCGTCTCGACCAGTTCGCTGAAGAGGTTGAAACTCTCTTTTTTGTACTCTACCAGAGGATCTTTCTGGTTGTAGGCGCGCAGGCGGATCCCCGTCTTCATGCTGTCCATCTGGTAGAGGTGCTCGCGCCATGCGCTGTCGAGGGTTTTGAGATAGATCTCCCGCTCGATTTCGCTGCGGAGTTTCGGATCGACGACCGACATTTTCGATTCGTACTCGGCGCTCAGAACGCTCAGCGCCCTTTCGCGGATCGCTCCGGCGTTCTTGTCATCAAAGAGAGAGGGATCCAGTTCGGCCCCAAGCTCTTCGCGGAACATAAGGAGCAGACGCTCCAAATCGATCTCCTCTTCCGGGACCCCTTCGAAGATACCGCAAAGCGTCAAAGTGCGCTCGACATACTCGGCACGGTTCGCCTGAATCTTGTCGGCAATGTTGTAATCAGGATCGAGAAGCTCTCCGCGGAATCTATAGACGATTTTGCGCTGTTCGTTGGCGACATCATCGTACTCGACGATGTGTTTACGCCCTTCGAAGTGCATGTTTTCGACTTTTTTCTGCGCTTTTTCGACAGCTCGGGTCACCATCGTCGATTCGATGTACTCACCGTCTTCGACCCCCAGGCGCTCCATGATCGCCTTGATTTTGTCCGAACCGAAAATACGGAGCAGATTGTCTTCAAGAGAAAGGTAAAACTGGCTGGTTCCCGGGTCTCCCTGACGTCCGGCACGCCCGCGGAGCTGGTTGTCGATACGGCGGTTTTCATGCCGTTCGGTCCCGAGGATATAAAGGCCTCCGAGGGCTTTGACTTCGTCGTCAACTTTGATGTCGACCCCCCGTCCGGCCATGTTGGTCGCGATCGTGATCGCCCCTTTTTCTCCGGCGTGTTTGATGATCTCCCCTTCCTGCGCGTGGTTTTTCGCATTCAAAACCGTATGGGGGATTTTTTCGCCTTTGATCAGGGCATGCAGTTTTTCCGATTTTTCGATCGATGCCGTACCGATCAGGACCGGCTGCCCTTTGGCGTGCAGCTCCTTGATCTTCGTGATGACGGCAGCGAATTTTTCCGCTTCGGTTTTGTAGATCAGATCGTTCAGATCCTGACGGATGACGGCAACGTTCGTCGGAATCGAAATAACGTCGAGATTGTAGATCTGGGCAAACTCTGTCGCTTCGGTCTGCGCCGTCCCCGTCATACCGCCGATTTTTTGGTACATCCGGAAATAGTTCTGGTAGGTGATGTCGGCGAGGGTCTGGGTCTCTTCCTTGATCACGACCCCTTCTTTGGCCTCCAGGGCCTGATGGAGCCCCTCGGAGTAGCGGCGCCCCTCGCTGAGGCGGCCGGTAAACTCATCAACGATAATGACCTGGTTGTCACGGACCACGTAATCGACATCGCATTCGAAAATGTAGTTGGCTTTCAGCGCCTGGTCGAGGTGGTGCGAGAGGCCGGAATTTTCGATGCTGTAGAGGTTGTCGACGCCGAACAGCTCTTCGGCACGCCCGATCCCCTCTTCGGTGATGAGGACGAGGCGGTCTTTTTCATCGACGGTAAAGTGTTCGTCTTTTACCAGCGCTTTGGCTACCGCGTCGGCGCGGACGTAGTTTTCGAGCGCACGGTTCGTCGGCCCGGAGATGATGAGCGGAGTACGGGCTTCGTCGATCAGGATCGAGTCGACCTCATCGACGATGACAAATTCATGGCCGCGCTGGACCATGTGCTCTTTTGAATAGGTCATGTTGTCGCGCAGATAGTCGAATCCGTACTCGTTGTTCGTTCCGTAGGTGATATCGCAGGCATACTGAAGGCGTTTGTTGGCAGGATTGTATCCCCCCTCCAGAATGGTCCCCGTCGTGTATCCGAGGAATCCGTAGAGGGCCGACATCTGCGTTCCGTCCCGCTCGGCAAGGTAGTCATTGACCGTAACGACGTGAACGCCGCGGCCGCTCATGGCGTTCAGGACGACGGGAAGCGTCGCGACAAGAGTTTTCCCCTCCCCCGTTTTCATCTCGGCGATACGCCCTTCGTGCAGTACCATCCCCCCGATCAGCTGAACGTCGAAATGGCGCATCCCCAGCACCCGTTTTCCCGCTTCGCGGGTGATGGCGAAAGAATCGACCAGCACATCGTCCAGCGTTTTTTCGCCGTTGACAACCGACGTTTTGAGCAAAGCAAAAGCAGCCTGGAGCTCTTCATCGCTCATGGCACTGAAATGGGGTTCACGTGCATTGATCTGTGCAACCCGCTTGAGGTATTTTTTGATTTCACGATCGTTTTTGGTACCGAAAACTTTTCCGAAGAAGGTCTGAAGCATTGATGGCCTTATTGTGCGCAATATTTAAAAAGTCGCTGATTCTAACACATGAAAACTATTGTTTTGGTTAATAGGGATTCGATACAATGCGTTTATCATATTCATGAAGGAATACTCGTGCGTTTTTTTCTCATTGCGCTTCTCGCCTCTGCCGCGCTCTTCGCCGCCCCCAAAGACCTCACCTCTTTTAACGCCAAATTCGTCCAGACCATCACGGACGACAGCGGCAAAACGATCCGCTATTCCGGCGAACTCTGGGCGGCCAAACCCCAAAACGCCCTGTGGGTCTACCAAAAACCGATCCAGAAAAGCGTCTACGTCAACGCCCAGAAAGTGACCGTCATCGAACCGCAGATCGAGCAGGTGACCCTGCGCACCCTGGAAAACGAAATCGATTTTTTGCAAATCGTCCAGAAGGCCAAAAAAATCGGCAACGACACCTACGCCGCCACCGTCAAAGGACAGACCTATACCGTCACCTTCAAAAACGACCTGCTGAACTCCATCAGCTATATCGACGGATTTGACAACAAGGTCACAATCCAGTTCAACAGCCAGAATCAGAACAAAGCGATCGACGCTTCACGCTTCAAAGCGCTCATCCCCGCCGATTTCGACATTATCAAAGGGTGAGCTTCCCCTTTAGTGGTGAGCGCACGAGGTGCTGACAACCTCTCTCCCGTTTTTCCCCGTCTCGCACTGAAACGTCGTGTGGGAGATTCCGATCTCTTCCAGCGCATGGCTCAGATCGTCCATCACCGCGGATGCCGCACTCAGACACAGATCCTCGCGGAAGTTGAGATGCGCTTCCAGAAAAACCGTCTCGTCGTCCAGCTGCCAGAGGTGGATATGGTGGATGCTCTCGATCGCGTCGAATTCTTCCACTTTTTTGATGATCGCATCGACGGATACGTCGGAGGGGGCGAACTGCATCAGCATCCCCGTCGATTCACGGACGATCCCGTAGGATGAGCGGATCAGGTAGAACGATATGAGCAGCGAGAGGAGCGGATCGATCCAGTACCAGCCGTAAAAATAGATCATCGCCCCTCCGGCGAGGACGGCGAACGAGGTCATCAGATCCCCCATCAGATGCAGATAGGCCGAGCGGATATTGAGGTTGTGGTCCGCGTCGCGGTGAAGCAGCCACGCCGAGAGGCCGTTTACGATGATTCCCAGCGCCGCCAGCGCCATCACCCACGTCGATGCCACCTCCTGCGGGTTGATAAAACGCTGTATCGATTCGACGATCAGATAGACTGAAACAGCGATTAATACCGACGCGTTAAACAGCGCGGCGAGGATTTCCGCCCGTTTGAATCCGAACGTCTGCTGAAGGTTCTGGGGACGGTGGGAGAGGCGGTGGGCATAATAGCTGATGACGAGGCTCATCACGTCACTGAAGTTGTGGAGCGCATCACTGAGCAGCGCCAGCGAGCCCGAAAGTATCCCCCCGATAAACTGGGCTACCGTAATAATCAGGTTCAGGATGACGCTGAACAGCAGATTTCCTCCGCTGACATGGTGGTGATGGTGGTGTTCCAAACTATGCCTTTCATTCGGTTTGTGACGTTTTAACATATCGAAACTTATTATTACTCTCCGTACACAATTTATCCTGTACAATAGTAAAAAGCAAAAGGAGACATCATGCGTATCCGTCCATTACTCGCTTTGCCGATCTCGCTTGCCCTCAGCGCATCGGTCTATGCATCATCCTACTCCCTCTCGATCAGCGCCGATACGACGCGGTTCGACTACGCCGAAACCGAAGGGGGCCAGCTGCTCGATACCGAACAGAATAGCTTCGGCGACATCGCCGGCTTCACCCTCTCGCTCGATCCCGCCTACAGCGGATTCTATCTCACGACCAGCTACAGCAGCGGTGAAACCGACTACGTCGGAGGGACCGACGTCAATCCTACCTACGGTTCCCACCGCACCACGACCGACAACACGGTTGTCGATTACAGCGCCGGGTTCAAATCGATCATCCCCCTCGACCGCAACGCAGAGGTGGAGATGCCGTTCAAGATCGGGCTTGGGTACCGCGAATGGACGCGGGACATCCGGGGGACCATCGATGTCATGGGGCTCGAAGAGATCTACGACTGGGGGTATTTCGATATCGGTATCGGGCTGCACTTCCCCCTCTCCCCCGTTGCGTCTCTGGGGGTCGATGCGAGCTACCGCAAGGCGTTCAACGCCCAGATGCGCGAAAACTACTACGGCAGCACGTTCGATCTGAACAACGTCTACGGCTACAAGATCACCGTCCCCCTCGAGGTGGCGCTGAGCGAGTCGGTGAACCTCTTTTTCCACTACCACTATGAATACTGGAATATCGGCGCATCGAATACCGTGGGAGGCTATTACGAACCCGACAGCGAAACGAAAAACCAGACCCTCTCGGCGGGTCTGCGATTCTGGTTCTAGAAATAGGATGGTTTGAGGGGCAGATTAATACTTTGTTAAACGAATATTTGGCATCCCGAGGTACAATAGAGTTTATGAAAACACCTACCTTTTGCCTGAGTGCCTTTTTACTCTGTACGTGCGTTGCGGGCGCACAGGAGAACACTCTCCTCTCTCCCCAGAAGCAGACGCTTCTGCAGGAGGAAAAAAACCGCTACGAAGCCGAACACGAAAAGCTCCGCACCAACTGGATCGCACCGCTGAACCTGAGCGGCTCGTACAGCTACGACAAAAGCGCCGGCGGGATGGAAAGCGACACGAAGCGCCTCTCTGCGTCGATCTCGCAGGACGTTTTCCGCTCCGGCGGAATCACCTACCAGATTTCCTATGCCGATGCGAACCGCCAGGCGCGCGAAATCGCGCTGGATCAGGAGATCGCGTCGTTGAACGAGCAGCTCTTCGTTGCGCTGTTGAGCTACCATAAAAAGCGGTACGAACTCGAACAGAGCGGCAAAAAAATCGACAACTACGACATAGAGATCTTCATCAAGCGTCATCTTTACGAGGCGGGAAAAGCCGACATCACCGAGCTCAACAACGCCCTGATGAACAAAAGCGCCGAGCTCAAAAACGCCGCATCGCTCGAGTACGACATCGCGCGCCAGCGGCTGGAGATGGCCAAACTCAGCGACATCGATCCCGACACCTATCCCCTCCCCCGGTTCACCCTCGTACGGGAGGACGAATATCTCGAAAACCGCCTCGATCTGCGTTATGCCCGCGCACAGGCCCAGAGCCTAGAACACCTCTACCACGTGAGCGAAACCAACTATCTCCCCTCTCTTGCCCTGAACGCACTCGCCGGGTACCAGGAGTATGATCCCAAAAATCTCTCCGGGGGGTATGACGGGGAGTATTACAGCGCCGGAGCCACCCTCTCCGTTCCCCTCACCTACAACGCCTCCGCCACGATACAGGAGGCCAGAGCGACCTATCTCAAACAAGCCGCCGAAGCCGCCGACAAAAAGCGCGAAACCGCAGCCTCGTACGCGCAGTCTCTGGAGCTGATCGAGAGTTACCGACGATACATCGGCATCACGGAGCGCAATCTCGCCCTCTACGATGATCTCATCGCGGCCACTCAGGCCGGGGCCGACGCGGGAAGCAAAACGGGATACGACCTCCAGACGGTGAAAAACACCAAAGCGATCGAAGAGTATACGATCAGGATCAACGAACTCAACATACAACTCGAACTGGCGAAACTCCATTTTGCCCTGAAGAGCAGCAAGGAACCCCAATGAATCCCACCACCGATACGATACAGCAGACGCTGGGAACCGCCAAAAGTTCCACCCCCTCCCGCAAAAAATACCTCTGGCTGATTTTGGTTCTGTTCCTGCTCATCGCGGGGGGATGGTATTTTCTCCAAAGCGGCTCGAGGGACGAAATCGTCTACCAAAGCGCACCGGTCGAGCGCAAAACCCTCACCACCACGGTCTCCGCGACGGGAAATCTCGAACCGACCAATACCGTCGAAGTGGGTATCGAGGTCTCGGGGACGATCGAGGAGGTCTTCGTCGACTACAACGACCAGGTCAAAACGGGGCAGCTGATGGCGCGCCTCGACACGACCCGCCTCGTTTCGGCGCTTGAGAGTTCCAAAGCGGCCCTCGCACGCTTCACAGCCAACATCGCCGAAGCCAAAGCATCCCTGACCTATGCCCAAAACGAATCGGATCGGGTGCGTGCGATGTACGCTGCGACCAGCGGCAACTACCCCTCGAAACAGGAGATGGACAACACCCAAGCCTCGCTGGCCAAAGCCAAAGCCCAATACGATGCGGCCCTCGCACAGGCCAAGCAGGCATCCGATGAGCTCGCGACCAACCAATACAACCTGAATAAAGCGGTCGTCGTCTCCCCTGTGAACGGGATCGTGCTGGACCGTAAAATCGAGCCGGGACAGACCGTCGTCGCTTCGATGCAGACCCCCGTTCTCTTTACGATGGCCGAAGACCTCACCCAGATGAAGGCGATCGTGAGCGTCGACGAAGCCGACATCGGCGAAGTACGCGAAAACCAGAACGTCGAATTCACCGTCGATGCGTATCCGAATAAAAAATTCCACGGCGTCATCACCCAGCTGCGTCTCAATTCGCAGATCGTCAACGGCGTCGTCACCTACGATGCCGTCGTCCGCGTCGACAATCCCGAGCTGCTGCTGCGCCCGGGGATGACCGTATCGGCCCACATCATCACGGGTGTCCTCGAAGACGTCCTGAGCGTTCCGAACGCGGCGCTGCGGTTCACCCCTCCGGCAGAGCAGGAAAACGGAGGGAAAAAAGCGAAAAAGAACTCTGATGGGACGGTGCGGCACGTATGGGTGCTGCACGAGAACAAACCGGTCCGAATAGCGGTCGAAACGGGCAAAAGCGACGGTACCTCGACCGTCATCACCACCACAAAACTTGCACCCGGCGATGCCGTGCTGACCGGGACGAAAGAGCCATGAGCGGCACCCTTCCCAAATACGTCATCGAACTCATCCAGGCGGTAAAATCCTACGGAAAAGGGGAAGCCGAAACCTTCGCGCTCCGTGGTGTCGATCTGCAGATTTCGGCTGGAGAATTCGTCGCGATCATGGGGCCCAGCGGATCAGGAAAATCGACGGCTATGAACATCATAGGATGCCTCGACACCCCCAGCGACGGGCAATACCTCTTTCAGGGGGTCGACGTCGGCTCTCTCTCGCGGGATCAGCGCGCACTCCTGCGGCGCAACTACATCGGGTTCATCTTCCAGGGGTTCAATCTGCTGGGAAAAACCTCCGCTCTCGAAAACGTCGAGCTTCCCCTCCTCTACCGCGGATTTCCGGCACACGAACGCCATGTGATGGCGATGGAAGCGCTGCGCAGCGTCGGGCTGGAACACGTCGCCCACCACACCCCAGGAGAACTCTCGGGAGGACAGCAACAGCGCGTCGCGATCGCGCGGGCCATCGTCACCAATCCTCTCGTCCTCCTCGCCGACGAGCCGACGGGGAACCTCGACACGGCCAAAAGCATCGAGGTGATGGAGCTGCTGCGCTCCTTCAACCGTGACAAGGGGATTACGGTGATCATGGTGACCCACGAACACGATATGGCCCAGTACGCCACGCGTACGGTCCATTTCAGAGACGGAGCGATCGAAGCATCGCGCCACAACGGGACACCCCAATGATCTGGAACGCTTTTCTCCTCGCCCTGCGCGAGATCAGGCGCAGCGCGATGCGCTCGATCCTCACGACGCTGGGGATCGTGATCGGGGTCGCCTCGGTCATTGCGATGGTGATGCTGGGGGATTCTACGACCGCGTACGTCACCCAGAGCATCTCCAAACTCGGGACGAACATGCTGATCGTAACGCCTGGACAGGAGCGGCGCGGCCCTCCCAGCAGCGATCTGACCGCCAAACGGTTCACACACGCCGACATCGAAGTCCTCAAACGCGAAATCCCCAACGTTCGGGGCGTCGCCCCCGTCGGATCGAATTCGATGCAGGCGGTCTACGGCAACCAGAACTATTCGACGACGGTCGAGGGGAGCGACAACGACTATTTCACAATCAAGGACTGGGTCTTCGCCTCGGGACGAAGTTTCACCGGAGCCGAACTTCAGGGGGGAAAAGCGGTCTGCGTCATCGGAGAAACGGTGAGACGGGAGCTTTTCGGCGATCAGGATCCCATCGGGGCCTCGATACGGCTGGAGAATTTCACGTGCGAGGTCATCGGGCTGCTGCAGCCCAAAGGTGCCGCCATGTTCGGGATGGATCAGGATGACATCATCGTCGTCCCGATCCGGATGTTCCAGCGGCGCGTCAGCGGCAATCAGGATATTTCTCGCATCATGATTTCGGCGGCTTCCCCTGCCCTCATCGAAAATGTCAAATCCTCGATCACCGTCCTGATGCAGGAGCGGCGGCGGATACAGCCGGGAGAAGAAAACGATTTCAGTGTCCGCGACATGCGCGAAATGGTACAGACCCTCTCCTCTACGACCCAGATGCTCACGATACTGCTGGGAGCCGTCGCCGCGATCAGCCTCCTCGTGGGGGGGATCGGGATCATGAACATCATGCTCGTCTCGGTCACCGAACGGACCCGAGAGATCGGGATACGACTCGCGATCGGGGCGCTGGAGAGGGAGGTATTGCTGCAGTTTCTCGTCGAAGCGATCGTGCTGGCATCATTGGGGGGAATCATCGGAGTCGTGCTGGGGATCGGCGTCGGGGTCGGAATCAGCCTCTTTTTCGACCTCCCCCTCGTGTTCAACACCTTTATCGTCATCGTCGCGTTTTTCTTCTCGACCCTCGTAGGGATCATGTTCGGCTATTTCCCCGCCCGCAAAGCGGCCCGCCTCAACCCGATCGACGCGCTGCGGTATGAATGAAAATCTTTAAACCAGCCCCAACAGCGCGACGAGCAACACCGGCGGGGTGACGATCAGCCCCACTTTCATATATTCGCCCCATCCGATCTTGACCCCTTTTTGTGCCAGAACGTGGAGCCACAGAAGCGTTGCAAGCGATCCGATCGGGGTCATTTTGGGTCCGAGGTTGCACCCGATGATGTTGGCGTACGCCAATGCGCTGTTCCCCGCCTCGGCGATCGCTATGTCCATGATCATAATGGTCGGCATATTGTTCATGACTGAGCTGAGAATGGCCGAGAGGAAGCCCGTACCGATAATGGCATAGACATTCCCCATGCTCTGAAGCTCGGTGATGAGACCGGCGAGGTACGTGGTGAGGCCGCCGTTTTTCAGGCCGTAGACGACGACGTAGAGGCCGATACTGAACCACACGACCTGCCACGGGGCGGCCTTGATCGTCATGATCGGTTTGGTCGCCTTGAACCAGGTCGCGATGGCGAGGAACACCAAAGCGCCGCCGAGGGCGAACACCGACACGGGGAGATGGTACGCATCGCCGATGAAATAGCCGACCATCAACAGAGCCAGAAACGGCCAGCTTAGGCGGAACATCGTCATATTGCGGATCGCGCTCTCGGGAGTGGCGAGGTTTTCGACGTCGATGCGGGTGGGGATATCCTTGCGGAAAAAGAGCCACAGCACGACGATGGAGGCGAGGATGCTCAGCAGATTCGGCAAAAACATCGTTTTGGCGTATTCCCAGAACCCGAGGTTGAAATATCCCGCCGTCACGATGTTGGTGAGGTTGGAGATCACGAGGGGGTTGGAGGCGCTGTCGCCGATAAATCCCCCCGCCATCAAAAACGCGAACATCGCGACGGGATTTAGTTTGAGGTATTTCATCTTGGCAAGAATGATCGGGGTGAGGATCAGCGCCGCCCCGTCGTTGGCGAAAAAAGCCGAAACAAGCGCACCGAGGATCATCATGTAGACGAACATCAGGTGTCCGTTACCTTTCGACAAACGAACCATCTTAAGTGCCGCCCACTCGAAGAACCCGATCTCATCAAGCACCATCGAGAGGATGATAATACCGATAAACGCGAGCGTCGCATCCCAGACGATGGAGGTAACCGTCCACACATCACTCAAGCTCACCACTCCGAGAATTACGGCCGCAATGGCACCCACTACCGCCGTGGTACCGATCTGCAATCCTCGCGGCTGCCAAATAATAAAAACAAGGGTAACTAAAAAGAGCGAAACCGCTAAAATCATAGTCTTCTCCAAAAACAGATGGGGAAATTGTATCATAATATCAACATATCTTGATATATTATTTTTATTTCGTTACACTTTCACAAATCGGAGGGAATGCATGGATATCTTTTTAGAAACCGTATCGGCACTTAACGATGAAACCCGTATCAAACTCCTCGCTTTTTTGGATACACACGGGCCACTGTGTGTCTGTGATCTCCAAGAGAGTTTTGGGATGATTCAATCGCGTCTTTCACGCCATTTGAAAATCCTCAAAGAGGGGGGCTTTTTACGGGTGGATCGGTGCGGTACGTGGGCCTATTATTCTTTGCGTTCTCCGCTGGACCGTTTCCGAAGCGAAGCGTTGGCTGAAATCCGTTGTCTGGGAATCACCCTTCCCCCACTTATCAAAATATCTGAAACTGGAGACTGTAAATTATGAAAAATGTCCTTATCCTCTGCACCGGCAACAGCTGTCGCTCGATCATGGGCGAAGCCCTTATCAATGCGAAAATGGGAGATTGTGTATTTGCCCAAAGCTCAGGGGTCAAAGCCAGCGGAAAAGTCAATCCTCATGCCCAAGCACTGTTGGAAGAAAAAGGGTACTGGAGAGACGAATACCACTCCAAAGTAATCGATACCGTTATCGACACTCCGTTCGATCTCGTCGTCACTGTCTGCGATCATGCTCACGAGACCTGCCCGATGTTCCCAAAGGCCGTCAAAACGATCCATGTCGCGTTTGAAGACCCCAGCGGAAAAGAAGTAGAGGAATATGCCAAAACGCTTGCGCTGATCGAAGAGACCCTCTTGCCGATCGTCAAATCCGAGCTGTGTGACTGATCATGTGGCAGGAGAGCGTCAACGTCCTCGTCTATGAGTGGCTTCAACTGCCTCAGGGAGATAAACTCTCTGACGCTCTCAACTTTTTCATCTACGATACGGTCAAAATCCTTTTTCTCCTCACGGTCATCATTTTTGCGGTGACGCTGCTGCGCTCCTACTTCTCGACCGAAAAAGTGCGGGAATACCTCAGCCGCCGGCATGAATATACGGGGAATGTTCTCGCGGCATTGTTCGGGATCATCACCCCGTTTTGCTCGTGTTCGGCGATTCCCCTCTTTTTAGGATTTTTGCAGGCGCGTATTCCGCTGGGGGTGACGTTTAGCTATCTCATCTCCGCACCGCTGAACAATGAGATTGCCATTGCGATGCTGCTGTCCATGTTCGGATGGAAAGTGGCGGCGTTGTATGTCGGATTCGGTCTTCTCGTAGCGATTGTCGGCGGTATCGTGATCGGTAGAATGGGACTGGAGAGCGAGATTCTCATCGAGGTCAAGCCGATCGAGGGGGAGATCCACGCGGAAGATCACATCATCCCCTTTAAAACACGTCTGGCCGACGCATGGGGCTACACCCTCGACATCCTCCGCAAAATCTGGCTCTATGTTTTGATCGGTGTCGGTGCGGGGGCGTTTATCCACGGTTATGTCCCGACCGAGTTTATCACTTCCATCGCGGGGGCGGATAATCCGTTTGCCGTTCCGCTCGCGACACTGCTGGGGGTGCCGATGTACTCCAATGCGGCGGGGGTGATGCCGCTCATCGAAGTGCTCACCTCCAAAGGGATGCTGATGGGGACGGCGCTCGCGTTTATGATGGCGATCACCGCCCTCTCCCTCCCCGAAGCGATGATCCTGAAGCGAGTCATGAGCCTCAAACTCATCGCCATCTTTTTCGGTACCGTGACGCTCGGGATTATGGGCGTCGGGTACTTATTTAATGCAATTTTATAGGAGTTAATATGAAAATCGAAGTAACCAATCAAACGAACGGCGTCAAAGCCTTTCTCGGCGGATTTAGTACCGAAGAGCTCAGTGCGAAAATCGAAGCGTGCCAAAACGGTCAATGCGAGTGTGCCTGTGATCCGACGATCATGCAAAAGATCGAGGGAATCGAGTTGACTTCTGTCGAAGGAGGCTCTATACTGACCGTTACCGGCAATGTCGATGCCGAAACATTAGCACCCATGATGCAAGAATGTCTGTTAGGAGAAAAACAGTGAAAATCGAAATTTTAGGAACAGGCTGTTCCAAATGCAAAGCCCTCGAAGAGGCAACGAAACAAGCGGTAGCTCAAAGCGGACAATTCGCCCAGATCGAAAAGGTCGAGGACATCATGAAGATCATGGAATACAATGTCATGAGCACACCGGGGCTCGTCATTGACGGCAAGGTCGTAAGTACTGGAAAACTCCTCAGTGTAGCCGAGATCGTTGAGCTGATCAAAGCATCCTGATGGAGAGCTTCCTCGTAGGGTTGCTCGAATCGCACGGGGCACTCGTCTTTGCCGGAGCGTTCAGTATCGGCGCACTCACCTCTCTTGCCCCCTGTTCCATCGTCTCCGTTCCTTTACTGGTCGGAAGCGCCCTGGGGATGAGTTCGCACCTCTCACCTCGCGAGCGGGTCCACTTCACTTATATTTTCTCCTTTCTCTTCGCGTTCGGAGTTGCGGTGAGCTTTTCGATCCTGGCCTACATGGTTGCCAAAATGGGGTATTTTTTCTCGATTGCACCGCTGGAGGCGTACATTAGTGGAGGCATCCTCGCCATTGCGATCGGGTTGTACTCGTTGGGGGTTCTGCCCGAAGTGATCGACAAATCACGCTGGATGAGCCGTCTCATTACCCTGCGCTACGTGGGGGCGTTTTTGATCGGGATGCTGTTCGGACTCGTCTCGACCCCGTGTGCCTCCGCACCACTGGTCGCCATCATCACCGTCGCTTCCAATGCCCCCGACTGGTATGCCTATGCCCTCGTCCTCATTTTCGCACTGGGGCATTCGCTCCTGCTGCTCGCAGCGGGGGTGTCGGTCGGATTTGCCCAAAGCGTCGCGTCGAATGCCAAAATCGCCGTTATCACCTCGTGGATGACCAAACTATTTGCGTTTGCCCTCATCGCGGTAGGGCTTTATTTTTTTACCTTAGCGTATGAGCAATTCTAAAAGGAAGAGACCATGATCAAATACCTTTCACTACTCGCTCTGTGCGGGACCCTATACTCTGCCGAATTGCAGCCCAAGCCATACGCCCTCGTCAAACAGGAGATCGGGAAGGGGCAGACCGTGATAGTCGAAGCGGGCTCGACCAAGTGCAAAGCGTGCCGGGAGATGGGGGAACTCCTTTATCGTGAGATGCAGATCAACCCCAAACGGAAGATCTATTTCATCGATGTGGGACGGGAACGCGACGCGGCCCGCGCCATGAAAATCCAGATGATCCCGACACAGATCGTGTACGACAAAAACGGAAAAGAGATCGACCGTCATATCGGCGGGTTCACGACGAAGGGGCTGAAAGCGTTTTTGTCCAAACACGGAATCTAAGATGGAGACGTGCGCCGATCTGGCTCCCGGGGAAGTTCTCAACGCCTCTCATTCCGAATGGCCGCTGTTTGAAGCGCGCATCTACGGTGACGCGACGCTGTGCACCAAGCTCTCCAAAAGACTCGTGTGCGGTGTCAAACATCTCCCGCTTCGGCTCAGTTTAAAAATCATCACCGATACCGAAGCCGCCATCGAAGCGGGGGCGACCAACGATCCGACCCTCTTCATCAACGGCAAACTCTTGATCGAAGGGCTGGCTGCTGCTGAAACCATTACAGCCCTGATTGAAAACCTACTGAAAAAGGAAAACTCATGAGTAAATGGTTCTTTCCCCTTATAGTCTGCGTAACACTCTCTTACGGCGAAAGCTTCGAAAGCTACCTCAAACGATTCGATTACAACGAGCGGACTAAGATGAAGATCAAAAGCCTCGAAGCAGTCGAACTTTACAAAATGGGCGAGGTCGAATTCGTCGACATCCGCTTCCGCGAGGAGCAGGTGGTATGGAGTTTCCCCTTTATGAAAAAAATTCCTCTCAACGAACTCCCCGACCGGCTTCATGAACTCGATAAAAACAAAACGATCGTCACCGTATGTCCCCATTACGACCGCGCTGAAATGGCCCGTATCTATCTGACGCTCAAAGGGTACAAGAGCCGCTATCTCACCGATGGTTTGATCGGTCTGGCAGGGTATCTGCGTGGAGATGAGGCCAAAGAGTTTGTCGAGGAGACAAAGAACAAATAGTTTTCTTCACGGTGTTTTTATTTATCGTATAATGAGTTAAGGCTATCATGCAAATGGAGGCAGGACGATGGATGCCAATATACTCGAAATCACCGACCTTCACGTCGCCGTCGGCGACAAGGAGATCATCCGCGGGGTGGACCTCAGTATTAAAAAAGGGGAAGTCCATGTCCTCTTCGGCCCCAACGGCTCGGGCAAATCGACGCTGCTGTGCGCCATCCTCAAACTGCCCGGGTACACCATAACCCAAGGAAACGTGCGCGTACGCGGCACCGACACGGTTCAGCTGACCACCGATGAAATCGCCAACCTCGGCGTCGGGATGTCGTTTCAGTACCCTCCCAAAATCAAAGGGGTTACGCTGAAACGTTTTCTGGACACCATCGGTCAAGGCCGAGATCTGAATCGTTCCATCGCCGCACTCAATATGGAGCCGTTTTTGGAACGGGAGCTCAACGTCGGCTTTTCGGGAGGGGAACTGAAACGGGCCGAGATTCTCAAACTCTACGCCCAGAGCCCCGACCTGCTCCTCATCGACGAGCCCGAATCGGGGGTCGACATCGAAAACATCGCTGTCATCTCCCGCGCCATCAACGCCATGCTGCAAAAAGACTCTCCAATGGCATCGCGCGACCGCTCCGCGCTCATCATCACCCATACCGGCAATATCCTGAACACGATCCACGCCGACATCGGCCACGTCTTCATGGAGGGAAAAATCGTCTGCAGCGGCAATCCCCTCGATATCATGGAAGACATCAAAAAAGACGGGTTTTCGGGCTGCGTCAGGTGCATCGAGAATCGAAAGGAGAACTCATGAACGGCTATGATGATGCTACCTTGATGGCGATGAAAAATGTCGCCTACAATCTCGCAGAGGATAAATCGGCGACCTTTTTTGCCCGCGACAGCGAAATCCTCGATGCGCGTTCCGCCACAAGCGCGGTCGAAATACTCCCCATTGCCCTCGCGCTGGAAAAATACGAGTGGCTACGAAAACTCAGCTACTCCCTCGTCAGCGCCGATCAGGACAGCTATGTCGAAGAAGTGGCCAATAACCCCGCTAATCTTGGATATTTCATCCGTGTCCGCGCGGGCGAAAAAGTGGTTCTTCCCATCTATACCTGCTACCTGATCGACAGTAGCCGTTTCACCCAATGCACCCACAACATCGTCATCGCCGAAGAGGGATCGGAATTTCATCTGATCAGCGGGTGCACGAGCAACGTCCACACCCTCTCTGGGCGCCATATCGGCGTAAGCGAATTTTTTATCCATGACAATGCCGTCGTCACCTCCACAATGGTTCACAGCTGGGGCAAGGAGGTCGAGGTGTTCCCCCGCAGCGCCGCCCATATCGGTAAAAACGGCACTTTCGTCTCCAACTACGTCGCCCTCAGCGACGTGAAAAACCTCCAGATGGATCCGCTGGCGGTCATCGAAGAGGGAGGACTGGGAGAATTTTATTCGGTCATCTATGCTACCGAGGGGTCGGTATTCGATGTCGGATCCACCGCGATACTCCAGGGAGAGAGGGCTTCCACACAGATGGTCAGCCGTGTCGTCTCGAACGGCGGGACGGTGGTGACACGGGGGAAAATCGTCGGAAAAAAAGCGGGCGGCCGCGGTTCGATGGCCTGCAACGGCCTTCTGCTGAATCCGAAAGGCTCCATCCACGCCATCCCCGAACTGCTGGCCGAAGATCCGCAGCTGGAACTCTCCCATGAAGCGAGCGTAGGGATGATCTCCAGAGACGAGCTCTCCTACCTGATGGCATCGGGAATCGAGGAAGAGAAGGCAAAGTCTCTGATCATCGAGGGGTTTCTGGATCTGCATATCCCCTCCCTCCCCGATTATCTCCAGCGGCATATCAACGCCATCGTCAAGGAGACGAAAGCATTTGATACTATTTAATATCTATTCTGTTTGGAGAACATTTTTCTCTCTTTCGCTATAATAGGCTGAACTACAAGATCCCGTGCATGTATGGCGGTGATAAGAAAGAGAGAGTGATGCGCCACCGTTTTGCGATAGCTGCTGTTTTCCTCGTCATCGGGGCGATTTTGGCTATCCTATTCTGGCGGACACCGGCAGAAGTCTCTCCCACACAATCCTTTTCCAGCGCAAAAGAGCGTATATGGCATCTGCGGTTCGGCCACAACATGCCGCATGACAGCGCGATGCACGAAGCAGCTGTTTTGTATGCCAAAACCGTCGAGACAAAAAGCGGCGGCCGGATAAAGATCGAACTGTTTCCCCACCAGCAGCTGGGGGACGACCACAAAATGGCTGAGATGGCTCGCCGCGGGATGCTCGACATCGTTTTGATCCCCACCGCCAAAATGAGCGTGGCCCTCCCTTCGATGCAGTATGTCGACCTCCCCTTTTACTTCCCCAGCCGTGAAGACACCTACGAAATGCTCGACGGAAAACCGGGGCAGATGCTCCTTAACGAACTCAAACAGATCGATCTGGTGGGGGTGACGTTCTGGGAAAATGGCTTCAAACATTTCACTGCCAATACTCCGCTCCTAAGTCCAGAGGACTTTCGGGGAAAAAAATTCCGCATCATGAAGAGCCGCCTGATCCAGTCGCAATTCGAAGCGCTCGGGGCTGCGACCCTTCCCATCGATTTCCATGCGACCAAACAGGCCCTCGCCGACGGCATCGTCGACGGTCAGGAAAATCCCCTCGTCGCGATCCGCAGCATGGGGATCGACGAAGTCCAAAAGCACATCACCCTGAGCAGCCACGCCTACATGGGGTATGTCTTCTGCATCAGCGCGAAAACCTACAGATCACTCCCTCCGGCATTCCAGAAGCTCCTTTATGAAACCGCCCGGGAACTGACCCCTTACGAACGTGCACAGACCCATAAACGGGAGGCCAGTCTCCTGCAGCAGATGAAGGAAAAGGGTTTGAGTATCCATTCGCTGAGCAACGAAGAGCGCAAAGCCCTCCAAGAGACGGTAGAGAGAATCATCCCACCCTTTGAGGAGGTGATCGGAGCGCACATTCTCTCCATAACCGAAGAACTTCTGGCCCAGAAATACGGCCCTTCTCCCGAAAGTGGCGACCAAATCGTCATCGGTCTCAATACCGATCTCTCTATGGGGACTAAAATAGGTGGGCTGGCCATCAAACGGGGGGCAATGCTCGCGATCGAGGAGATTAATGCGCGGGGCGGAGTGCTGGGCAAACCGCTCGTCCTCATCGCCAAAGACAACCGCGGAATAGCCGGCAAAGGTTCCGACAACGTCAAAACCTTTGCGGCGCGGAAAGATGTCGTCGCCATTTTGGGAGGAATCCAAAGCGGAGTTGAAACCGAAAGCATCAAAGAGGCCCGCCGCGCCGCCATCCCCTACCTCATCCCCTGGGCGACGGCGGCGGCACTGACCGATCCCTCTCCCGCCCCCCATGTCGTTTTCCGGATTTCGGCCAACGACCGCGATGCCGTAGCATACATGGGGGAATATCTCCTCCGCCATCACCGCTCACCGGCGGTCCTGTATGAAAACTCGGTATGGGGGCGGGGGGCACTTGAACGGATGAAGGAGATCTCTTCTGCTCGGGGGCGCGTCCTGGCCGATGCCATCGTGTTCAACATCGCTCAGCAGGAGTTCGGAAACGAAACGGAGCGCCTCAAACGCTCCCGTGCCGATTCGCTCCTCCTCATCGCCAATGCGGACGAAGCGATCGGCATCCTCAACACATTGGACCGGCAGAATGTTCGTCTCCCGATCGTATCGCACTGGGGAATCACGAACAACCATTTTTATGAAGAGACAGAAAAAGCGCTGCAACAGATCGATCTGCACTTTTTGCAGACGTTTTCGTTTCATCCCCCCCGGAGCGGAAAAAGCGCCCTCCTCGCACGCCGTTATATGCAGCGCCATGCCCTCTCCTCGCCTGAAGCGATCAATGCCCCTGCTGGGGTCGCGCAGGCGTACGATCTCGTCCATCTCCTCGCTCGTGCGATCGAGAAGGCGGGTTCCGCCGACCGGAAAGCGGTGCGCAGGGCCCTCGAAAACCTCCCCCCCTATGAGGGGGCGGTGCGCCGCTACGCCCCGGCGTTTACACCGAAACGGCATGATGCCCTGATGAAAGAGGATTATCATCTCGCCCGTTTCGGTACCGACGGCACAATCGTTCCGTTACGACCATAACTACAGAAGGAGTCTGTTTGTCTTCCAAGCCTTTCGGAATGATTTCGATACACAAAAGCATCAAAGGCAAAGTGATCGTCCGCGTGTCTGGACTGCTGACCCTCGCGATGCTCTTCATCACAATCGTCGTCGCGGTGCTGATCCACCGCCAGATGAGCGACCAGATGGGGCTGCTGCTGCGCAACAACGTCTACGATACCCAGCAGAGGCTCGAAGAACGGATCGGGTACCTCGTCGAAAATACCGAGGTGCTTGCAAAAAACGAACTTTTCATCAATGCCCTCCTCGATACGCAGGGGAGAGAAACATACCTCCCGACCCTCGCCAAAAACTTCATGCAGGGAAAAGACGTCGTCTCGCTCAGCGTCGTCGATTTTGACGGCAGAGCGGTTTTCAAGACCCAGAACAACATTCCCCGCTACGACACTTCGTCTAAGCTCCGCTCCGCTTTGGCACTTCGGGAGACCGATCTGTATCTCCAGGACGGTACCCACGATATCGTCGTCGTCGTTCCGATCGAATACTACTCGACAACGCAGGGGGCACTCGTCGTCGTTTTCGATACCGATGCGATCGCAGAGAGCGTCGTCCCCAACGATCTTCCCGTCTCTCTGAGGCTTCATAATGATTTTCTCCTCTTTGAATACGGTGAATACCCTTACGAGGAATACCGCCACATCCTCCTTGAGCCTCTGACCAAAACCCCCTATCTGAGTCGACTGGACATGAAGGTGGAGCTTGGGCTTCTCGAATCGGCCTACATGGGGCCGGTTCAACAGGCGCTGATGCCACTGATCCTGATAGGGCTCCTCTTCACCCTTCTGGGGCTGATCATCTCCTACATGCTGGGTGAAAACATCACCCGTCCCATCGTCGAACTCTATCGCCGCGTCACCCTTTCTTCAGGTGCCGAATATACCCCATGCGCGCCGCTGGGTAGCGATGATGAGCTCGAAGCCCTCGCAATGGCATTTGACGAACGTTCCCTCTCCCTGCAGCATCTGGCCAAACACGATCCCCTCACAGGCCTCCCCAACAGACTGCTGTTTGTCGACCGCCTCGAAAACGCCATCAATCGGGCCCAGCGTGACAATACAATGCTCGCGGTCCTCTTTCTGGATCTGGACCATTTCAAGGAGGTGAACGATTCGCTGGGACACAATATCGGTGACATGCTCCTCCAAAAGGTTGGCAAACTGCTCAGCAGGGTATTGAGAGAAAGCGACACCGTGGCCCGTTTCGGAGGGGACGAATACGCGATCCTGATCGATCAAATCGGCGATGAGAACACCCTGATCGATACGATCAACAACGTGATGCACCGGTTCAAGGAGGCGATGGAAATCGACCAGTTCCGATTTTTCATCTCGAGCAGCATCGGGGTGGCCCTATATCCCCAGAACGGCACAACCCCCTCCGCACTCCTCCAAAATGCCGATGCCGCGATGTACAAAGCCAAAGAGGAAGGGCGGAATACCTACCGTTTTTATACCGAAAACATGACCCAGAAAGCGTACGAGCGGATGAATCTCCAAAACCAGCTCCACAATGCCCTCATCCATAACGAGTTTGTCGTATATTACCAGGCACAGGTCGATATGCGTACCGAAGAGGTTGTCGGGATGGAGGCGTTGATACGGTGGAAACACCCCGAGATGGGGATGGTCCCGCCGGACAAATTTATTCCCATCGCCGAAGAGACGGGAATAATCATCCAAATCGACCGGTGGGTCATGGAAACCGCGATGAATCAATTCGCAGCGTGGCACAAGAAGGGATACCGGGTCGGAAAACTCTCGCTGAACCTCTCGATGCTGCAGCTCAAACACACCGACTTTTTGGAATTCGTCACCCGCACCATCGAGGCGAGCGGAATCGCCGTATCGCAGCTGCAGCTGGAGATGACCGAGACGCAGATCATGCAAAATCCCGAAGAGGCGATCGCGACGCTCCACGAGCTCAAAAAGCTGGGGATCACGCTGGCGATCGACGATTTCGGGACCGGCCATTCCTCCCTCTCCTACCTCAAACGGCTCCCCGTGGACAAACTGAAAATCGACCAGTCATTCGTTCGGGGGCTCCCCGATGACCACGATGACGCGCAGCTGACCCGCACAATCATCGCAATGGCGCTGAATCTGAACAAGGAACTGATAGCCGAAGGGGTGGAGACACAGGAGCAGGCCCGTTTTCTTGTCGAGCACGGATGCAATGAGGCGCAGGGATATCTCTATTTCCGCCCGATCGAGGGGACGGAGCTGGAGATGAAACTGGAAAAAATCACAAAGGGCTAATGCCCTCCCATCACCTTCTCGATCTCTGAGGGTTTGTCGTGAACACCGAAGCGGTCGATGATGGTCCGGGTCGCTTCGTTCTGCCCGACCACCTCGACCTCTTTGCCCATGTTGCGCAGCTTGATCACCGCCTTGTCGAGGGCATACACCGCCGAGATATCCCAGAAATGGGCGCGGGTGACGTCGATGATGACGTGCTTCACATCCTCTTTGTAATCGAACGCATCGGCGAAACGGTCGGCCGAGTTGAAGAAAATCTGCCCGATGAATTTGTAGACGCGGGTGGAGCTGGTCTCCTCGTAAGATTTTTCCCAGTAGAGGAAATGGCTGATCTTGTTCGCGAAAAAGAGCGATGCCAGCAGCACCCCCGTAAAGACGCCCAGTGCGAGGTTATGGGTCCAGACGACGACAATGACGGTCGAGAGCATGACGATGTTGGTGGAGAGCGGAAGCGTTTTCAGCCCTTTGATCGAGGCCCAGTTGAACGTCCCGATCGAGACCATGATCATGACGGCCACAAGCGCCGCCATCGGGATGATGGAGATCAGATCGGACATGAACACGACCATGATGAGGAGCAGCACCCCCGCGACGAGGGTCGATAGACGGCCGCGGCCGCCCGATTTGATGTTGATCACCGACTGCCCGATCATCGCGCACCCGGCCATACCGCCGACGCATCCGCTGGCGATGTTGGCGATCCCCTGCCCTTTGGCTTCGCGGTTTTTGTCGCTGTCGGTGTCGGTCATGTCATCGATGATTGTTGCCGTCATGAACGACTCGAGCAGCCCCACCGCCGCCAGTGCCGCGGAGTAGGGGAAAATGATCGCGAGGGTCTCGAGATTGAGCGGCACTTCGGGCCACAGAAAGATCGGCAGGGTATCGGGGAGCTGCCCCATGTCGCCGACGGTGCGGACATCGATCCCCATGTAGAACACGATGGCGGTCAGCACGACGATCGTCACGAGCGGTGAGGGGATCAGCTGCCCCAGTTTCGGAACATACGGGAAAAGATAGATAATCGCCAGCCCCGCCGCGGTGAGGGCATAGACGTGCCATGTCACGTTGGTGAGTTCGGGCAGCTGCGCCATGAAGATCAGAATCGCCAGCGCGTTCACGAATCCGATCACGACGGTACGGGAGACGAAGCTCATCAAAACGCCCAGTTTCATATACCCCGCGGCAATCTGCAGCACCCCCGTCAGGATCGTTGCGGCGAGCAGATACTGCAAGCCGTGTTCTTTGACCAGCGTCACCATCAAAAGCGCCATCGCCCCCGTCGCCGCCGAAATCATCCCGGCGCGCCCGCCGACGAACGCGATCACCGCCGCGATACAAAACGACGCATACAGCCCCACTTTCGGATCGACCCCCGCGATGATCGAAAAGGCGATCGATTCGGGGATGAGGGCCAGGGCAACGACGATCCCGGCGAGGATATCGCCGCGGATGTTGCCAAACCACTCCTGCCTCGGTGATAATAGTAACATTCAGACTCCTTGTGTCAAACCTGTGCAAAACCGCTGAGGGTGTGCAGAAAAATGTCGCGGATTTTACTTAAAAAACGCTTAAGTTTAAGTTAACATTAACCTTCCAAAGGCTTTTGTCGGGTTCGTGTACGTAAATTCCGGATACGAAACATGATAGAATAAGGGACTATTTTTGCCAAAGGGAACCATGAAGAGGCCGCCGCTGAACAAAAACATTGTGGGCCTCGGGGCCAACAGCTTTTTCACCGATTTCTCGACCGAGATGATCCTCCCCCTCCTCCCCATTTTTCTGGAGCGGTTTCTCCACGCGACGAAAACACAGATCGGCCTCATAGAAGGGGCCGCCGAGCTCTCCGTCGCCCTCCTCATCGCCCTCTCGGGGTTCTATTCGGACCGGCTGGGACGGCGCAAGGGGATCGTCGTCTTCGGATACGGCCTCTCCAACCTCATCAAACCCCTCGCCTTCTTCGCCCAGAGCGCCGGGATGGTGGCGATGATCCGGATCGGCGACCGTCTGGCCAAAGGGATCCGCGTCGCCCCCCGAGACGCCCTCATCAGCGCCTCGACCCCGAAAGAGAGCAGCGGTTTTGTCTTCGGTTTTCACAAGATGATGGACGGTGCGGGGGCACTGGCGGGATCGCTCGCGACGTTTGCCCTGCTGTGGTCGCTGGGGGAGAGCGAAGAGACGTTTCGGACCATCTTCGCCCTGAGCCTGATACCGGGGCTCATCTCGATGGCGATCCTCATTTTTCTCATCACCGACGCCCCTTTCACCCCCGCTCCGGCCAAGCGGTTCCGTCCCGAAGCGCTCCCCATGCCGTTTTATCTCCTCGTCCTGTTCCAGAGCCTTTTCAGCCTGTTCGCGATGAACTATTCATTTATGATTCTCAAAGCGGGGGACAACGGCATGGCACTGGCGATGATCCCGCTCGCCTACGCCCTCTACAATCTGACGCAGGCGTTTTTCGCAATCCCGATCGGCCGTCTCGCCGACCGCTTCGGCAAACCGACCCTCCTCTCGGCCGTCTATCTCGCGTTCGGTCTGGGGGCGCTGTGCATGACTTGGGGGAGCGAATGGGGAACGTGGGTAGGATTCGGGATATACGGTTTTTTTGCCGGAGGATTCAACGCCCTGGCCAAAGCGATCATCTCCGACACGGCCCCCCAGGAGCTCAAAGCAACCGCGTACGGCGTCTACTACACCGCGGTCGGATTTGCGACACTGGCATCGCTTTTTATGGCAGGATGGCTCTGGGATAATGTCGGAAGCAGCCTGCCGTTCTGGATCGCCGGGATTGCGGGGATTCTCCTCGCCGCCGCGCTGTACGGTGCACGAAAGCGGTTCGTCCACCTCTGAATCACTGACTTTTCAGCGAAATTCAGCCCCCTCGTAGCGGTCGTATACCCATTCGGCGACCGCCTGACGCTCTTCATCGCTCAGTTTACCCTTCAGCGAGGGCATGATCCCGAACTTCTCGATCGCCATCGGGTGGCACATGCTGTACTGGATATTGGGATTTTCTATGTAATCTTTCACGAACGCGATAATGACACGCCGTTTGACGTCGTCGTCCTCATCGGCGATGATGACATTTTCTTTCAGACGGTGGGAGACTTCTACCATCGGAGGCGCCTTGAGACTTCCCAGACTGCGGATCACCTCTTTTTTCTCCATCATTTCGACATGACACTGCTGGCAGTGTTTTTGATAGACCCCATATCCATCCTCACCCCACAACACAGTCGCCGCCATCCCGATCATCCAAATCATTTTCATTGCTCTTTCTCCGTCTTTTTGCGGCATTATAACGGCGGTCGAGGGGTGTTATCTTGACGCGGATCAATTCCTGTAGAAATATTTTTATGCTATACTCTTTCCGTTATATTTCATTATACTGGATTTACTTATGATACAGGTAGCCAAACTGGTCAAACGTTATCAGGAGGGGGAAGTGACCACCCCCGTCATCGAAGGGCTCGATCTCACGATCGAAGACGGGGAGTTCGTCGCGATCGTCGGTCCCAGCGGCAGCGGCAAAAGCACCCTCCTCAACCTGATCGGCTGCCTCGACAAACCCGATTCGGGCGAGATCACGATCGACGGCACCGTCGTATCGGCACTGAAAAACAAAGAGGCGCTGGCGTTCCGTGCCGAACATCTGGGGTTCATCTTCCAGGATTTCAACCTCATCGAGAGCTTCACCGTTTTTGAGAACGTCGAATTCCCCCTCTCGGTCATCCGGGGAGAGAAAAATACCCGCGGACGGGTCGTGGAGGTCCTCGATGCGATCGGGATGCTGGACCAGATCGACAAATACCCCGATCAGCTCAGCGGCGGGCAGAAGCAGCGGGTCGCCGTCGCCCGCGCCCTCGTCGTCAATCCTCGTATCATCCTCGCCGACGAGCCGACTGCCAATCTCGACAGTGTCTCTGCCAAAAAGGTGATCGACCTGATGAAACAGATGCAGGAACAGTTCAACACCACCTTCGTCTTCTCGACCCACGACACCAAAATCATGACCGAAGCCAGACGGATCGTCACCCTCCAGGACGGCCGTATCATGGATGACCGGAGCAACGGATGAAAAGTCTCAAAATCGCCTACCGCACCCTGTGCCGCAACCGCCGCCGCATGATCCTCACGACCGCTCTCATCGCGATCGGAGTCGTGTTTGTCCTGCTGTTCTCCGCTTTTTCGGGGAGCTTCAAACACTACATGATCGGCCAGATCACCGACAGCATGCTGGGACATCTGCAGATCCACCGACAGGGGTACGTCGCCAGCCTCGACAACATGCCCCTGGACAAGAACATCCCTGAAGCCAAACTCCGGACGATCACGCGCGAACTCGACGCCATGGAGGGGATCGCTTCGTATTCGCTCCGGCTGAAACATTCGGCCCTCATCAGCAACTTCGACACCTCCACCAACATCCGCCTCAACGGGATCGATCCCGCCATCGAGCACGCCACCCTGCCGCTGCTCCGTTCCCGCATCATCGGAAACGCCGACTTCGCCCCCGGAGAGGTGCTCATACCCGACATCGTCGCCAAGGGGATGAACCTCAAAATCGGTGACAGCGTCGTCCTCGTCGTCACCAACAGCATCGGATCGATGAACGCCCGCACCTTCAAAATAGCCGGCATCCTCCAGAGCATCTCCGGCCCCGGAGGACGCGACGGCTACCTCCACATCGGCGATTCGCAATCCCTGCTGCGGCTCCACCAGAACGAAGCCAACGAAATCGCCATCCGTATTCACGACCTCTCCACCCTCCCGCAGATCCGCCAAAAGCTCACGCACCTTCTGCTGGCCTCACACAAACCTCCTCTGGAAATTCACGGATGGGAAGATCTGAGCCCCTTTAGCAGCATCGCCAAAATGATCGACCTGATGAGCGTCTCCATCCAGATCATCCTGATCTCGATCGTCCTCATCTCGATTCTCAACGTGATGATCATGAGCGTGTACGAGCGGATCAAGGAGATCGGCACCCTCACCGCCATCGGCACCCCCTCTTCCTTCGTTCTGAGCACCTTTTTGTTCGAGGGGATGCTGCTGGGGATCTTCGGCCTTGTCGCGGGGGTGGCCCTCTCTTATGGGATCGTCTACGGAATCGGCGATATGACGATCAGCTTCGGACGACAGGACGACATCCTCTTAAGCCCTGTCCTGGCGTGTACACAGGTGGCGCTGATCGGCATCCTCGTCATTGTCGTCTCGGCCCTCGCCTCCCTCTATCCCGCCCTCAAAGCGGCGCGGATGAATCCCGTAGATGCCCTAAGGAGCTGACATGAAATTTTTACTCCCCCTGTTCCTCTTCCCCGCCCTGACCTTTGGCGCCGATCTCCTCGAGCAAATCGACAAAAAGCTCAACCCCTTCTCGTACGAGAGCGTCCGGCAGCTCATCAACATCGAGCCAGACGGCACGCGCAAAGAGTTCGTCATGTACATGGTCAAAAAGGACAAATCCAAAGTCGCCTCTTTGTTCCTCTCCCCCGCCAGCGACAAGGGGCGCTCAACGCTGCGGGTCGACCAGAACATGTGGCTCTACATCCCCGGGATTTCCAAACCGCTCCGGATCGCTTCGATGCAGAGCGTCACGGGGGGCGTTTTCAACAACGCCGACATCATGCAGGTCGATTTCGGTGCCGAGTACAAAATTTCCTCCAAAAAAGAGACCGCTGAACTCTATCACCTCGATCTGGTGGCCAAAACTCCCGAAAGCACTTACGAAAAACTCCGGATGAGCGTCGACAAAAAGAGCCTCTTCCCCACCTCGATCGACTGCATCGCCGGGGGGATCGTCCTCAAAACGATCCGCTACCTCAAACCCAAAGATTTCGGCGGCGGGATCGTCCGCCCCTCGGTTCTGGAGACGACCAGTCCGCTCCAAAAAGGGTTCAAGTCGATCATCGTCTACGGCTCGATCAAAAAACGCCCCCTAGATAACGCCGTCTTTGCCTTAGAGAACCTCTCCAAGCTGAACGACCTGCGCTGATGCGATTTTTGCTGTGTCTCCTCCTCCCCCTCCTCGTCTGGGGAGAGGAGGAGTTCTCCTTCGACGCGGAGACGTTTGAGAAAAAACGGTTCGAGCATCAGGGATATCTGCGCAGCGACAACGCCCTGCAGTGGAGCGATACGGGGCGCACCGCCCGAACCTCCGACGAACTCAATCTGCAGGGCTCGTGGAACGACTCCCCCCTCAACCTCCACGCCGACCTCTCGGCGTTCTACCGCGACGACAGCCGCAGCAGCGGTGATGAGGAGATACTCCTCAACGAGCTGAGACAGCGGTTTGGGGACGAACGCGAATCGCTCGATGTGGGGAAAAAGGTGCTGCGGTGGGGGAAAGGGTACGCCTACTCCCCGCTGGCCTTTTTCGAGCGTCCCAAAGACCCGATCTACCCCGACCTCTCCCGCGAGGGGTTCTGGATGGCACACGCCCAGTTTACCCGCACCCCCGAAGAGGGGATCGTCTCCGCCGCCACCCTCGATCTGCTGTGGCTCCCCGACATCGGTGAAAACCGCGACCATTTCGCCTCCACCGACAGCCGCGGCGGGGCCAAACTCTACCTCCTCTCCGGACGCACCGACATCGACCTGATCCTCGCCGAAAACGCCTTCGGCGCCGATATCTCCAGCGACGTCGGGAACGGAGTCGAACTCCACGCCGATTTCGGGATAAAAGGGGGAGACAAAAGCACCCTGCTCGGGGTGCGCTACCAGAGTCCGAGCGACCTCACCCTCATCGCCGAATGGTTCCGCACCTACGAGGATGAGCGCTACCGCTACCTAAAAGCGACCCAGAAAGAGCCCCTCGGATGGGTCTACTCCTCCCTCTACGCCCTCTGGCTCGACCAGGAGGATTCGTCCGCCTACCGTTTTCTCTCAGGAGGGACGTATGATTTCAAAAACGGCTTCACCCTCGATCTGGCGTATGTGCGGACCGACCAGAGCGACGGGGCCAAGATGATCCTCTACTATTTTTTTTGATCCCCCCGGTACTTCTCTCCTTTCTTAGGGGAAAAAGTGCTACACTACCCCCATTGATTTTCCCAAGGACACTGCTTTCATGTTGCGCTCACTCCACGACTCACTGGAGCCGAAACTTATCACCCTTTTCCGACGCCAGGGCTACAGCCGTTCCGACTTTATCGCCGACGCGATCGCCGGTCTCGCCGTCGCCATCGTCGCCCTCCCTCTGGCCATGGCCATCGCGATCGCTTCCAACCTCCCCCCCGAACGGGGGCTCTTCACCGCCATCGTCGCGGGATTTCTGATCTCCCTACACGGCGGCAGCCGCTACCAGATCGGTGGACCCACGGCGGCGTTCATCGTCACCGTCGCCACGGTCGCGATGAAGCACGGCTACGAGGGGCTGGTCCTCGCCACGATCATGGCGGGGGGAATCCTCGTCCTGATGGCCTTTTTCCGGGCCGGAGAGATGATCAAATTCATTCCCTACCCCGTCATCGTCGGCTTCACCTCGGGGATCGCGTTGCTGATCGCCTTCTCCCAGATCCGCGATTTTTTCGGCCTCCATGTGGACACCGTCCCCCCCGATTTTCTTGAGAAGCTGGGGGTCTATCTCTCCCATCTGCATGAGACCAACGCTGCTGCCGTCATCCTCGCCCTCGCCTCGATCGGTATCATCCTGCTGGCAAAACGACACATCCCCAAAATTCCGGGTCCCATCATCGTCGTCGTTCTCAGCGCCCTCGCTGTCTGGGCTTTGAACCTGCCCGTCGAGACGATCGAGAGCCGCTTCGGCGCCATCCCTTCATCGCTGCCCACCCCCGTGTGGCCCGAGATCACATTTGAAAAACTCCGTCTCCTCCTCCCCGATGCGATCACGATCGCGACCCTCGCCGCCATCGAATCGCTCCTCTCGGCCGTTGTCGCCGACGGGATGACAGGTACCCGCCACAAACCCAACGCCGAACTTATGGGACAGGGGATCGCCAACGTCGCTTCCGGAATCTTCGGCGGGCTTCCCGCCACGGGCGCCATCGCCCGTACCGCCACCAACGTCAAAGCCGGAGCCCGCACCCCGGTAGCGGGGATGATGCACGCGGTGTGGCTCTTTTTGTTCATGCTCCTCCTCTCCCCCCTCATCGTCAAGGTCCCCCTCGCGGCGTTGGCGGCGATCCTGATGGTCGTTGCGTGGAACATGTCGGAGATCAAACACGTCAGAGAGATCATGAAGGCTCCCCGTACCGATCGCATCGTTCTGATCGTCACCTTTATCCTCACCGTACTGGTCGATCTGAACTTCGCGATCCAGGCAGGAATCGCCCTGGCATCGATCCTTTTCATCGACCAGATGATGAAATCGACCCGCATCGGCGCGGTGGAACGCGAGGAGAACGACCCCGATTCAATCCATAACAAATCGATCCCCGAAGAGGTCGAGGTCTACGAAATCCAGGGGCCCCTCTTTTTCGGCGTTGCCGAAAAGCTGGTCGATACGCTCCTCCTCTTTGAAAAACCGCCGCGGGTTTTCATCCTCCGGATGCGCTACGTCCCCCTGATCGATGCAGCCGGGCTCCATGCCCTCGAAGTGCTGCACGAGCGGCTGCGGCAGAACAACACCCACCTGATCCTCTCGGGCGTCAATCCCCAGGTGCGCCGTTTTATCGAAAAATCGCACATCGACGACAAGATCGGCCGCGACAACATCGTCGACCATATCGACAAAGCACTGATCCGCTCCAACGCCGTCCTGTCGGAAAATGTCTCATGAAAATCATCCTCTTCGGAACCGGCTGCAACCTGTGCCGCGAAATCGCTGCGAACATCGAAACGGCGATCATTTCCAGCCCATGCCCCGTCAATTTTGAAAAAACCTCCGACCTCTCCCGAATGCTGGGCTACGGGATCCAAAGCACCCCCTCCGTCGTGATGGAGAATCAGGTCGTCTCGGTTTCCAAACCTCTGAGCGTTCAGGAAATCACCATTTTAATCGAGACCTACTGTGCTAAAATAAAGAATGAATAATTTTTTAACGCTTCTCATTTTGTTTTTCTCGGTGCTCCATGCCTATGAACTCAAAGAAGAGTACCTTTATACAGACCCTATTATCGTCTCTACCGACCTTTTTCCCGAGATGGAAAAGCGTTTCGAGATCGTTAGGGTCCCCTCTGAAAAGACCCTCTACCGCCTCGATTCCCGTACTCTGGCCAAAACCTTCGAGCTCCACGGTATCACAATCGATACAGACAAAATCCGCTATGTCAATTTTGTCAAAAAAAGCCCCATCGACCTGACACCCCTCAAAGATCAGCTGGCCCATAAACTTCAGGAACGCTACCCCTCGATCCGCATCCGCGCCGTTACGATCACCCCGCGGGGATACCTGGACTCTTTGCCCTCTGACGCCAAGGGGGTTTTTGACAGCCGGATCTACCAAAACGCTTCCGGGACCTTCTACGTTCTAAATTCCAAGGGGCTCAGACACTATCTCGACTACTCGATCGACGCCATCCTCCCCGTCCTCCATACCACCCAGAAGGTTTTACGCAAAGAGATACTGGGAGGTTTCAACACCCTGCTCAAACCGGTCCCTTTCGACTCGTTCAAAGACACCCCCCTCACCGCTTTTCCCTCCGAATCGGTGCGGTTTCGCTCGAGCCTCCAAAGCGGCACTCTCCTGAGCGTCCGGAACATCGAAGCGGTTCCGCTCGTTCTCAGAGATGAAAACGTCATCGTACAGATACAAAACGGCTCTGTCGTTCTGGAATTGAGCGCAACCGCAACGCAAGAGGGGGCACTCTATGATATTATTACGATTCAAAAAAGGGACGGCAAACGCTCCAAAGCCAAAGTGATCGGAAAAAATCGGGTGGAACTCCAATGAAAATCGTCGTGGGAATCAGCGGTGCCAGCGGCGCCGCCCTCGGACTCAAAACGCTGCGCGCCCTGCCGGAATCGGTTCACAAACACCTGATCCTTTCCGAGCACGCCGGAATCGTTCTTGAAAAAGAGGAAAACCTCACGGTGCACCGGAATGATGAAATCTGGGCCTCGGTCGCGTCGGGCTCCTACGGAGCCGATGCCATGATCATCACCCCCTGCAGCATGAACACCCTCGCGAAAATCGCCTGCGGCATTGCCGACAACCTGATCACGCGGGCCGCAGCGGTGATGATAAAAGAGCGCCGCACGCTCGTTCTCGCCCCCAGAGAGATCCCTTTCTCCCCCATCGCGCTGGAGAACATGCACAAGCTCTCCATGATGGGAGTCATCATCGCCCCACCGGTACTGGCCTATTACGGAGAACAAAACACTCTTGAAGCAATGGAAAATTTCATGATCGGCAAATGGTTCGACCTCCTCGGTATCGACAACAATCTCTACAAACGCTGGGATGATAAATGAAAAATATTAAAAGCGTGGCTTGCTACGCGTGGGCTCTCTGCCGAAGAGAACTTAGCGTTAGCGAAGCTAATCGGGACTTAGTTCCGATAGCGTTTAAAATAAATGATCGGGATGACAATCATGCATAAAATAGCCCTCTATCCCGGGACCTTCGACCCGATCACCAACGGCCACTTCGACATCATCGAGCGGGGTATCCGCCTCTTTGACGAAGTGATCATCGCCGTCGCCGAATCGCGCGACAAACGTCCCATGTTCACCCTCGAAGAGCGGGTCGAGATGACCAAACTGGCCGTAGCCCATCTGGAGAGGGTCCGCGTTGTCGGATTTGACAACCTGACCGTCGAACTGGCCAAATCGCTCGATGCGACCGTTCTGATCCGCGGACTGCGGGCGGTGAGCGATTTCGAGTTCGAGCTGCAGCTGGGATACCTGAACAACTCTCTGGAGCCCAATATCGAGACGGTCTACCTGATGCCCAAACTCAAACATGCGTTCATCAGCTCTTCGATTGTCCGCAACCTCCTCAAATTCAACGGCAAAACAGAGCACCTCCTTCCAAGCGCCGTCCAGAATGTCATCTGGAACATGAAATCATGCACATTGCCCGAGGCCACCCCATGTACCTAGCGATAGAAGGGATCGATACGGCAGGAAAAAGTACCCAGATCGAGCGCCTTCGCGCCCTTTTCCCCGACGCGCTCATCACCAAAGAGCCCGGAGGAACCGCCGTAGGAGCAGAGATCCGCAACATGGTGCTGCACGGCGATCTTGTCAGCAAAACGGCCGAACTTCTCTTATTTTTGGCCGATCGCGCCGAACACACCGAAGTAGTAATATTACCCAATATGAACCGCCTTATCATCAGCGACCGTTCCGCCGTGTCGGGAATGGCCTATGCGACCGTGCAGAATCTGTGCGATGAAGCGACCCTCGTGATGCTCAACCGGCTGGCAACAGGCGGATGCCTTCCCGATCGGGTTGTCATCCTGAAACTGACCCCCGAAGAGCTCTCGTTTCGTTTGAGCCAAAAAGAGCACGACCGGGTCGAAGCGCGGGGGATAGAGTACCTGCTCGCCATCCAAGACGCCCTGATAGACGCGGCCTATGCCCTCGGAATCGAAACCCACGTTATCGACGCGACCCAAAGCATCGATGACATCACCCAAGAAATCACCACCCTTATCAAAGGAGCCTTATGATCCAATCGCTGCGCGGAATGAACGACATCCTTTCCGACGATTACCAACGTTTTGAATTTTTCATCGAGACCGCTTCACGCATTGCCAAACGCTACGGCTATCACTACATCGAAACCCCTCTGCTCGAAGAGACCTCCCTCTTCAAGCGTTCCGTCGGGGAAAGCAGCGACATCGTCGGCAAAGAGATGTACCAGTTCACCGACAAGGGTGGCAACGACGTATGCCTCCGCCCCGAGGGGACGGCCGGCGTCGTCCGCGCGTTCATCCAGCACAAGCTGGACAAAAAAGGGGGAATCCACCGTTTTTATTACCACGGGCCGATGTTCCGCTATGAGCGTCCGCAGAAAGGGCGCCTGAGAGAATTTCACCAGTTCGGCGTCGAAAGTTTCGGCGTGGCAAGCGTCCACGAAGATGCCACGATGATCATGATGGTCGCCGATATCCTCAAAGCACTGGGAATCGGCTACCGCCTCAAGCTCAATTCGCTGGGGGACCAGCACTGCATGCCCCCCTACCGCGAAAAACTGATCGAGTTCATCGAAAGCTGCGGCGACGCGATCTGCGAAGACTGCCAGCGCCGCAAAGTGACCAATCCGATCCGTGTCCTCGATTGCAAAAACGAGAAATGCCAGAGTCTCTATGCCGATGCGCCCAAACTGATCAACAATCTGTGCGGCGAATGCCAGAGCGATTTTGACACCCTCAGACAGGTCCTCGATCAGCACAACATCGCCTATGAGATCGATACCAACCTCGTGCGGGGGCTGGACTACTATTCCAAAACGGCGTTTGAATTTGTCAGCGACAACATCGGCTCCCAGAGCGCCATCGCCGGCGGAGGCCGCTACGACCGTCTGATCGAATTCCTCGACGGTAAACCCACCCCAGCGGTCGGATTCGCCCTGGGAATCGAGCGGCTGCTGGAGCTGATCGTCATGCCTGAAAACGTGCGCGAGGGGTATTATCTTGGAGCAATGGACAGCGAATCCCTTCCGCTGGTTCTCAAGGCGGCCGAATCGATCCGCCGCAGCGACAAAGCGGTCGTCGAATACGACCCGAAAAAACTTCAGAACCACCTCAAGGGAGCCGACCGGATCAATGCCCGCTACTGCGCGGTCATCGGCGAAAACGAACGGCTCAACCATACCATCTGGGTCAAGGATCTGGTTGAGAAAACCGAAACGCAAATCGCCTTTTCCGATTTGTTCGAAGGGTGATGATGATCGATACTCTGGCTGATTTTCTTCTCCTCGGACTGAAAATAACCGCCATCGTTTTAACAATCGGAATCATTTTTCTGTTCGTCTACGACCGGTACGTTCAGCGCCGGCATCAGCTTTTGATCAATTACCCGGTCATCGGGCGGATGCGTTACGTGTTCGAAGCACTGCGCGAGCCGCTGCGCCAATATTTCGCGAACGAAACCTTTTACGAATCGCGCGACAAAATCGACTGGGTTTACAAAGCAGCCAGAAACCTCCCCAATTTCATGTCTTTTTCCGTTTCTCAGCCCTTCAGCGGTTCGCGTTTTATGCTCAAGCATGCCGCGCATGTCCTGAACGAGCATGAAGTCTCGGACGATTTCAGTGTTACCTTCGGCGAAAAGCGCGAAAAGCCTTTTGTTTCCCGTTCTCCAATCATCCGCTCTGCCATGAGCGACGGCGCACTCAGTCCCGAAGCCATCCGCGCTTTCAGCTTCGGTGCAACCCTGTCGCACTTTACTCTCAATACCGGCGAAGGGGGTCTGACGTCCAATTTCTTTTTCACGCACCGCCCCGATCCGAAACGCTCCGAATACCTCGAGATCGTCAAAGGGAGCCGTTTTGCCGAAACGCTCTTCACCCTTGCCGACAAACTCTTCAACCGGGCCGTAGCGACCAAGCTCTATCGCCGCATCGTTTTGAACAAAGCCACGGAGAACACGTACCTGTACGACCCCCTCTCCCATCTTCTCTTCCGCATCAACTGGAAGGCTCCGCTTGATGCATTTCCTTCCGAAGTCCCCGCCGATATGCCCGATCTGATTTTGCAGATCGGCTCGGGGCTCTACGGCGTCCGCGACGAACACGGTGATTTTGACCCGGAGCGTTATCGCAAATCGATGCGCTTTTGCCGTATGACGGAAATCAAGATCGCCCAGGGAGCCAAACAGACCGGCGGCAAGATCGCGGGGAGCAAAGTCAACGCCGACATCGCTTATTACCGAGGCGTACCGATCGGAAAAGATCTGATTTCCCCCAACCGCTTCCCGTACGCTTCCTCGTACGACGAACTTTTCGATTTTACCGGCAGGCTGCAACAGCTTTCCCAAAAACCGGTCGGCATCAAAATTGTGATCTCCGATCCCCAAGCCGTCCACGATTTGGCGCAAAAACTGAAAGAACGGATGGAAAACAGCCTTCCGATTCCCGATTTCATCTCCCTGGACGGCGGAGACGGCGGCAGCGCGACCGCACCTCTGGAACTGATGGAATCGGTCGGACTGGTCCTGCACAATGCGCTCTATCTTCTGGACACGATTTTGCGCCAGCATGGCGTCAGAGAACAGATCAAAATCATCGCCAGCGGAAAAATTCTCACCCCCGACGATGTCGTCATAACGCTGGCATTAGGGGCCGATGCCGTGGGAATTGCCCGCGGATTCATGATGAGCGGCGGATGCATCCGCGCCCGCCAGTGTTCGGGTACCGGTTCGCATGAATGCCCGGTGGGGCTGGCAACCCAAAACCCTAAACTCCGTGCCTCCTATCTGGTGGTCAAAAAAGCGGGCGAAATCGGGTACTATCACACGAATTTACTCAAAGGGATCAGAAGCATGCTTGCGGTCATGGGTCTTCCTTCGTTAAAATCACTCAATAAAAGCTATCTCAACTACCGTACGGAAAATGGCGAAATTTTTTTCAATATCGATACCCATTTTTCCAAAAAACTCAATTACTAAACAAAAGGGGCTGACATGAAAACCTACGGAATTGACATTTGGGGCGAAAACAACTTTATCATTGATCAGGGGCAGGTCAAACTGAACTATAAAAGCTCCCCATCACTGCTGGAGATTACCCAACAGGTGCGCAAGACGAACCTCCGCGGCCCCCTGATCCTCCGTTTTCCCCACCTGATCGGCAAACAGATCGACATGCTCTATTCGAATTTCCGCCGCGCCATTTTCGAAAACGACTACAACGGCAAGTTCCGCGCTGTTTTCCCCCTCAAAGTCAACCAGTTCCCCGAAGCGGTCGATGCGATCGTCGAGCACGGCGAACGGTACAGCTACGGACTCGAAGCGGGTTCCAAGGCCGAGCTGGCCCTCGCGATGGCCAAAACCCCGATCGGTTCCCCCATCACCGTCAACGGCTTCAAAGACGAGGAGATGGTGAGACTGGGGTTCATGGCGGCCCACATGGGCCATGACATCACAATCACGATCGAGGGGCTCGGAGAACTCGAGTGGATCATCGACGTCGCCCAGCAGTGCGATCTCAAAGTCCCCAACGTCGGGATCCGCGTACGGCTTCAAAGCGAGGGGAGCGGCATCTGGGCCAAAAGCAGCGGGCTGAGCGCCAAATTCGGCCTCACCTCCACCGAGCTGATCGAAGCGATTTCGATGCTCCGGGAAAACGACATGCTCCAGCATTTCACGATGATTCATTTCCACGTTGGAAGCCAGATGCAGGAGATCGCAACACTCAAACGGGTACTGCGCGAAGCGGGAAACATCTATGCCGAGCTCAAAAAAATGGGGGCCGACAATCTCAGCGCCATCAACATCGGGGGCGGTCTGGCCGTCGAATACTCGCAGCACCCCTCCACCCGGATGCGCAACTACACCCTTGAGGAGTTCTCCAACAGCGTCGTCTACCTCCTGCGGGAGATCATGAACGCCAAGGGGGTCGCCCACCCCGACATCTTCACCGAATCGGGCCGCTTCGTCGTTGCATCGCACTCGGTCCTCATCGCCCCCGTCCTCGAGCTGTTCAGCCACGACTACCAGACCAAATCACTCAAGCTCAAAGAGCAAAACCCTCCCCTCATCGAAGAGCTGCGCGAGCTCAACGCTCTCCTCTCACCCCGTACCTGTATCGAGTACATGCACGATGCACTGGACCACATGGAGTCCCTGCTGACCCTGTTCAACCTGGGGCACATCGACCTGCAGGACCGCTCGAACGCCGAGATCCTCGTCCACCAGATCATTAAAAAATCGCTCTACCTTTCGCAGGACAACCCCCTCCCCGACATCGAGCGGCTGCAGGTCAAGCTGCAGGAGCGCTATCTGATCAACAGCTCGATCTTCCAGAGTATCCCCGACTACTGGGGACTCCAGCAGCAGTTCCCGATCATGCCGCTCGACCGCCTCGACATCCCCGCGATCCGGGCCGCCAGCCTGTGGGACATCACGTGCGACAGCGACGGCGAGATCCGCTTCAAACCCGAGGCTCCCCTCTACCTCCACGATATCGACCTCGACGAAGAGGAGTATTTCCTCGCGTTCTTCAACGTCGGGGCCTATCAGGAGACGCTGGGAATGAACCACAACCTCTTTACCCACCCCAGCGAGTGTACGATCCTGATCAACGACGAGGGATACGAGATCGAAAATTTCACCGAATCGGAAAACATCATGAACATCCTCGAAGATATCGGGTATGACAAATCGAAACTTCTGACCAACCTTAAAAATAAACTGGCCAAAAGCGAATTTAGCACAGAAGAAGAAAAAAGTGATACACTTCAAAAACTCGAAATGTACCTGTACCAAAACGGGTATCTGCGAACCACGCGCTAAGGATTGAATTTGGGACTGTTTTCTGAGATTGCCGAAGATTTTTCGAACGTTTATAAAAACGATCCGGCCATCAGTTCCCGCATCGAACTCTTTTTCAACTATCCCGGCGTCTGGGCCATCTTCTGGTACCGCATTTCCAACCGCCTCTACCGCAAGGGGTTCCGTTCTCTGGCCCGTTTCCTGATGGGGGTCAACCAGATCATCACCAACATCGACATCCATCCGGGGGCCACCATCGGACGGCGGGTCTTTATCGACCACGGATTCGGCGTCGTCATCGGGCAGACGACGGTCATCGAAAACGACGTCCTCATCTATCAGGGGGTAACGCTCGGAGGAGTCAGCCTCGTCCACGGCAAACGCCATCCGACAATTCGCAGCGGCGTCGTCATCGGGGCCGGGGCCAAAGTGCTGGGGAACATCACGATCGGGGCCAACTCCAAAATCGGGGCCAATTCGGTCGTCGTCCGCGAAGTCCCCGACAACAGCACGGCGATCGGCATCCCCGCCCACGTGATCCAAAAAGGGCGGGACAAAGATCCTTTCAGCCACAACAAGCTCCCCGATATCAACAAGGAGATGTTCGAATACCTCCTCAAACGGGTCGCCGTCCTAGAGCACTACATGGTGCAGGACAACAAAGAGATCCTCGAGCAGGATCTGCATCTGGAGAACATCTACGAGTCCTTCATCAAGGCCATGAAGCATTGAGGCTTCTCCTCCGCACCGCTTTTTTCGCTTCCCTCGCCGCCATCACGGTCCTTGCGTTTCTCCCAGACTACAGCGCCCTCCCTCCGGTCGTTTCCTACAGCGACTTGGCCAACCACACGGCGGCGTTTATCCTGCTTTCCCTTTTGTACTTTTTCTCTTATCCCCATTCCCAAAAACTGATCTTTGCCACGCTGCTCTCTTACGGGGTTTTCATAGAGGCGGTTCAGGCACTGCTGCCGACACGGTATGCGTCGCTCGAAGACATCGCTGCCGACGCTGCGGGATTGATTATCGGAATGGTGATTGCAAAAGGGATCGGAAGAGAGAAGCTCTTTGCCCCGAAGGGGCAAAAGAAAGGATCAGAGTATTAAAAAAGGCCTGAGAGAGATTTCCCCAGAGCATCCTGCAATACAGGCTGTGCCTCTTCGAAGTCGAGGTTGACTTTATTCGCCGTACTCACGACACGGGTGCGGTAGGTTTTCCACTCGATTTTTGCCCCGTTGACATTTTGGTTGACGTTCGTCGCGCTTCCTTGCTTGATGTTCGCCGCCTGGGTCTGGGTCACGACTTCACCCGCCAGCGGGCGTTCGCGGATCTGAACGTCGGTGATCATGCTGTAATAAGTATCATCGACGAGAGCATCGGCGACGACACCGACCGCCGCACCGATCAGCCCTCCGACGGCCGCATTGCTGCCTGAGCTATGCATCCCGTATCCTGCCGCAGCACCCAGCACCGCACCGCCGAATCCCCCTTCCAGAGCGCTCTGGGCAGAGCGGAGATCGCTTTTACCGACCTGCAGGATATTCGCCTGAAGCATGAAATTGGCTTTTTGAGGACTGGTTGTGATCGTGTACCCGCGTGATTTCAATGAATTGACGAGCGAATCTTTGACATTGATGTCCTTGTCCGACGTATTGCGGACATCGACGAAAATCGTCCGGTTTTCCGGTTCCGTCGGTTCCAAAAAGATTGTTTCCGACATTTTTGTCTGTACGTCAAGATTCCGTTTTTTAATCGCCGTATGCGCCGCGCCGCACCCCGTAAACTGGATAGCGACCATGCTGAGCATCCCCGCCATCAGCAGCGACTTGGCAACCGTTTTGAATTCCATTCATTCCTCCGTATTTTTGTAAATATTAATGATTGTAAACAAAAATTACTTAAGAATTACTAACAACGGCTAGTGTTCTTCTGTGGGATTAACCGTCTCGATCACATCCAGACCGAACCCTCCGAGCCCCGAAAAATCGGCTATTTTTGATTCGGCGATGAGGCGCATGTGCTTGACCCCCAGCGCTTTGAGAATCTGCGCTCCGATGCCGTACTCTTTCATATTGACCTGCTGGTGGTGCGGTTTGTTGATAAAGAGGAGGACGCCGCTGTTGTGTTTGAGATAGTGGATCGAATCAATCAGCTGCGCGTATTTGCTCTGGTTCAGCAGTAGATCGATGTCGGGGACGACATTGTGCACCTTGACGTTGGCCGTTTCTCCCGCTTTGTAAAAAACGATCGCCGTGTGGCGGTGTTCCTGATGGTCGACGAACTCGTATTTTTTGACATGGACGCCGAAAAACTCGATCTCTTCTTCCGATACCGCTTTGACCAGCATCTCGTTGGCCAGACGGTATTCGACGATGTCGGAGATATAGACCGTTTTGAGATCGTGTTTGGACGCGAACACATCCAGATCATCGCGGCGCGCCATCGTCCCGTCTTCTTTCATGATTTCGCAGATGACCGCCGATTCGGCCAGTCCCGCCAGGCGGCACAGATCGACCGATCCCTCGGTGTGGCCGATCCGTACCAGCGTCCCCCCTTCCTTCGCGATCAGGGGAAAGATATGCCCCGGTGCGACCAGTTCGGAAGGCTGCGATAGAGGATTGGCGAGGATCTTGATCGTCATATCCCGTTCGGCAGTCGAAATCCCCGTCGTCGCCGCCGTAGCATCAACGGAGATCGTAAACGCCGTTTCGTGCATCGACGTGTTCGATTTGACCATCGGCTCCAGGCTCAGGCGTTTGGCGATCGAAGGATTGATCGCGACACAGATAAGCCCTTTGGCATGGGTGGCCATAAAATTGACATGATCGGGAGTCGAAAAAACGGAAGCATATACCAGGTCCCCTTCGTTTTCACGGTCCTCGTCATCCACCATGATGACCATGCGCCCTTTTTTAAACTCTTCGATTGCGTCCAATACCCGTTTCACTGCTGACATACAAAACTCTTTTATATTAATATAGTTGGGGAATTATAAGCAAAAAGGATTAAAAATCTATCACAAACCATAAAATCACATTTTTTTACCCTGTTACTGAAAACAGCCTTGACAAATTGTCAAAAAATGACTATAATTTCGGCCTCACAACGAGATTGTTGGGGTATCGCCAAGCGGTAAGGCAACTGGTTTTGGTCCAGTCATCCGGGGGTTCGAATCCCTCTACCCCATCCACTTTTTCTGTCACAATTCGGGATCGCGGAGTAGAGCAGCCCGGTAGCTCGTCGGGCTCATAACCCGAAGGTCGTCAGTTCAAATCTGGCCTCCGCAACCAACCCTAGATATTATTTCTTCTAATATTTAAAACACTTGTTTTGACAACACCCTTTACGTCGCGGAATAGAGCAGTCCGGTAGCTCGTCGGGCTCATAACCCGAAGGTCGTCAGTTCAAATCTGGCTTCCGCAACCAACCTTCACCCTTCCCATTCAGCACTCAACTCTGTTGCACACACGATAAAATCAGCCGTATGCTAAACTAATTTTCCACGCCAACTCCCCTCCTTTGACTCGGACCCTTCATTCTCCCCATCAGGGGAGTTAAATTTTGCCTAAGAGGTCCTCGTGTTTTATTAATGCCAACCACTTGTGACGATATTCATCAGCGCTTGATTATTCTGAATCTGAGTATTGTCTTTGAGGTGGAAACCGTGATCCTTACTGTAGGCATTGATCTGTTGAACGATTCGATCGATGTCGGTGTTGCTCAGGTAGCTTCCGTCATCGAGTTGCAGTCTCTCGATCCGGTTGGCTTCGTTTTTCTGATTTTTGATCGTTACAAACTCGTTGTCGCCGTACTGGAGCAGTAGATCGTTACCTTTCATTAGGAAGCTGATATCTTCCTTGGTGACCCCCTCGCCGAACACTACCGTATCGTTTCCGCCGTTTTGTCCGAACCATCGGCCAAAGAGGCTGAATCCGAAGACGTTTTCGTTTACCGTAGTCGTGTTGGAGCCTTTGGTGAAGAGATAGGTATCATCCCCGATGCCGCCGCTGAGAGTGTTAGTCCCCCCACCCCCGTGGAGCAAATCGTTCCCCTCTGCGCCGTTGAGACTGTCATTGCCTCTTCCGCCGAAAAGTTTATCGTTCCCCGCACCGCCGGCGAGTATGTCGTTGCCGTTATCACCGTAGAGGATATCGTGTCCATCGCCCCCGAGGAGATTGTCACTGCCCCCTCCCCCGACCAGAAGATCATTGCCTGCGTCGCCGCGTAGGGTGTCGTTACCGCCGTTGCCGAAGAGAGTATCGTTTCCTGCCGCTCCGTAAACGGTATCTCCATAGGCAGTACCCGCGATGAGATCGGCTTTTTGACTGCCCCATCTCAATCGCCAGAAGCCTCCGCTTGAGCCGATTTTTTCTTTGGAAAGGTTGATCGCCCCTTTTGCGGTCTGGACCAGCTCTACCCCTTTGGAAGGGGAGGTAAAATAGTCGGTGAGGATGACATCCTCTTTGTCTTTGACATCGATACGGAGGTGGTTTCCCTCCTGAATAAACGAAAGATCGTTCATAGGGATGTCGTTCATCATCAGTGCGTCGTATCCGTCGCCGTCGTTTATCGTCATGCTTTTCCCGCTGTAAGTGTAGTGCCAGTCGGAAGTCATGAGATTGGTGAAGTTGAGTGTCGTGAGGACACTTCCCCCATGTCCGTCTTCGATAGTGAGGGTCGCGCTGCTCTCTCCGGCGTAGTAGCGCTCGGCGGTGTAGTTCCAGTGCCCTTGATCATCGATACTGAGCGTTCCGTGTTCGGGAACCGTGGTGACATGGTAAGAGAGGACGTCACCGTCCACGTCGGAGGCCCTGATCGTCCCGGTTGCACCGGAACCGGCATAGAGGGTAACTTGTGCCGGAGTCTCGGTTAGGATAGGAGCGTCGTTTACCGCTTCGATAGCGAAAGATAACGTCGAGGTCGTACTGAGGCCGTAACTGTTGGTCACTTTGACCGTAACGCTGTCGGTGCCGTTGAGATCGGCATGAGGCGTATAGTTCCACTCTCCGGCTTCGTTGACACTGAATGCTCCTTTGGTCGAAACGTTCAGTACTTCGTACGTCAATGCTCCCCCGATCGGATTGGTGACGTTGAGCATTCCGTTGGAGCCAGTGTCTTCGAGGAGATTCGATGTGGTATCCGACAATGTCGGAGCCGATACGCGGATATCGAAATTCAGGGTTTGCGTAATTATTCCTCCGTTGCCGTCATCGATTGTGATAACGGCACTGTCGGTTCCCATATAGCCATCGGTTGCAGCGTAGTTCCATAGACCGTTCCCATCAACGCTCAAGACTCCGTGAGAAGCTTCAGTACTGACCGTATAGCTGAGAACATCGCCGTCTACGTCTGCCGCCCCTACTTCTCCGTTAAGAATACGGATATCTTGGAGAGTGTTGGAAACGTCGGACGGGGCTTCGGGGGCAGTATTATCGATAATCGTAAAGTTCAAGATTTGATCCATGCTTCCACCATTGCCGTCGCCGACACGGATAGTCGCACTGTCTTGTCCATCATATCCATCGA
>CAYXWQ010000012.1:0-52260 GCA_964468865.1 uncultured Sulfuricurvum sp.
ATAATTGCGTACATTACTGTTCCTTACTTTACAAGTCTACAAAAAGTGGCGAATTGTAGCCGAACTTTATTTAAGCTTAGTTTAAAATGGAGGGTTTCCCCAAATAATCATACCGGTAGCCAACATTTTTGCCGTGAAACACGATTTTTTTCTGCCGATACGATTCAGGATTTGCTTTTCGCTCTGAAAAGTTTTCCGATAAAAGAGGCAATGAGACGGAAGAATCCCACTGCAAGATAGAGAATCCCCCCATAAATGAGGGGATGAAGATAGTTCCCCCGCTCGCTCATAAGAGAGAGCCGCTCCATCGGAGCGTTCAGGAGATCGGGATGGATGATCAGCGCCGATACGGCGACCATCAAAAGAAAGATCATCCCTTCCCGTATCAGAATGCGTGGCATTCTACATAATTCCCCGCATCATCAGATACCAGTACATCGGTTTGAGCATGTAGAGGTCAAATGCCCACCAGATCCACCGCTCTTCACCCACCGCGAGGGGGAATGAAGGGGCGGCGCCGTCGTAGTTGAACTCGGCGAGGATAATTTTGCCGTACTGGGTTTTAAGCGGACAGACGGTATATCCGTCAAATTTTTCTTTGAGTTCTTTCCCTTCCATCACAGAAATCAGGTTGGCTACGAGGATCGGGCCGTGGTGGCGCGCGCTTCCTCCGGTTTTACCGAGCGGGATACCGCAAACGTCCCCGATTCCGAAGACATTGGGGTAGCGGCGGTGCTGAAGAGTTTCGCGGTCGACTTCCAGCCACCCCTGCGCTGAACCTTTCTGCCATCCCAAAGAAGAGTTGACCACGGCATCCGGAGCGCTCATCGGCGGAACGATGTGGATAAAATCGTATTCCACATCGAGACGGTCGATTTTTTCGATCATGTCGTATTCTTCGAGATCCTCGTCGTATTCGCCCTGTACTTCATACTTGTGTTCGAAGGTGGCGATTTTCTTCTCGGCGTTGATCGCTACGAGGTTATGGCCGAATTTGTTCGTGATGTTGCCGTAGCGGGGCTGAACCTCATTCATAAGAGTTTCGTTTACTTCGGGAACCCCGAAGAGTTTCTCACCCGGCGTTGCATAGACAAAATCTGCCGTCAGACCGTCTTGTTTCAGATAGTCATTGGAGAGATAAAGGATTTTTTGGGGTGCGCCGCCGCATTTGATCGGGGTTGATGGCTGGGTACAAATGACACGGGGTTTACCGTTTTTAGCCGCTTCTTTGACATCGTTGAACCACTGCCATGTGATGGTACCGCCATCGGCCGTCCCTTTTTCCAGATCGTTCAGATAGACGCTTGAAATACCGTTTTTACCGATCATGTCGGCGCTGAGTCCCTCGATCTGTTCGTAATGGTACTGGATACCGGCTGCCACGACGAGATAGTCGTACTCGACACTCTCTCCGCCGCGTGTAACGACACGGTTATTATCAGGATCGAACGTAGCCACTTCGTCTTTGATCCATTTGACGTCGTCAGGGATCAAATCCTTGTTGCTTCCTTTGATATCGTCATACGTATATTCACCTGCCGCCATAAAAACCTGACCCGGCTGGTAGAGGTGGATTTCGTTGGGGGCAATGATCGTGATGTCAGGGTTGGAGAGAGCTTTACGCAGTCTGGCCATTGCCATGATACCGCCCGCACCGCCTCCGACGATGACGATTTTCCCTTTTGCATCCGAAGCGACAGCAGCGGTCGCGGCAGTTCCGGAAGCGAGCACGCTCGCTGCGATCGGGGAAAGCCCCATGAATTTCAGCGCCTCACGGCGCGTCATGCCCGATTGGATCTGATCCAATGCATTGAGATCGAGTTTAGACATAGATGTTCCTTAATATTTATAGCGTACAAACGCCCGCAGTTCCTGCGAATGATCAAGATTGGGTTCCAATGGATTGTCCCAGTAACACGTCGTATTTGCACGGTGGTTATGATCTAGATAAGTATACCGAATTTGCGCTGTCAAATTTTTACCGACGATGGGAATATTCCAATATCCTTCGTACACGTTTCCGCGGGTAGCAATTTTCGACCCGGTTGCCGAATCTTCCGCCCACGTCATCGGGCTCCAGTATTTGCTGCCGTAGTTGTACTCCAGACCGAAACGTCCGCCGTCGGTCATCATATCGGGGAACAGGACCCCGGCCCAAAAGCTGTAGCCCGTTTTGTTTTCGGCCGATTCGAGCATACGGTAGCCGTGATCAGGGTTGGTGGAGCTCATCGCGGCACTGGCGAAGAGGGTCGACTCTTCAAGGAATTCGTTCTCCTCGCTGAGGCCGTCGAGCTGGTACGAAACCGCCGCAAGGTGGGTCGTCCCCGCATCGATCTTGTCATCCGAACCGTCAACCCGATCCCCTTTGGAGTTCAGAATCATCGAATACTGTGCCATCAGCTTGTGCTGCCCATCGTCGTAAACCGACATAGGGAGGACGAGGAAATCGACCTGGTCGTCTTTTGTATTGGTATCGATATAAGGGGTCGGCATCGTACGCCCGATCGGATCATGGGCCCGTCCGTAGACGACTTTGAGGTACGATCCGGGGAGGAACACCTGGTCGAGGTCAAACTGCACCATCGCTCCGTCGACTTCCATGTTCGTGATGTGGGCGAGCGGTGAACCCGGTTTTGCCATCCCCTCGCGGTGGTTGGCCAAGAATCCGTCGGTCGCGGCGCGGCGCCCGGCACTGAAGCTCATCGGCACATCCCACTCCTTGCCGAATTTGTAGACGAAATAGGCCTGGCGCAGACCGATATCGACTTCGTTCGGGCGGGAGTTGGCCTGCCACACCTTGTCGGAAGTGGCGACCGTGTCAGCCCCCCAGTAGTTGTAGACGGCGAGCTGGCCGTAGAAGAACAAATCGTCGTTTACTTTCGATCCCATCCCCAGCCACAAGCGGTTGGTAAAGAGGGAGGGGTTGGTCGCCGTACTACCGTCGACTTTGTTGTAGTCCAGGCGATGGTAGGCGGTGCGGAAATCGATATCCCATTTGATGTTGTCATTCGCACTCTGGGCGTTAACGCGCGATAGCATGTCGCTCTGGGCACTCTGTTCTTCTTTGATCTCCTGCAGTGCAGTCTGTGTTTCCTGAACTGTGGTCTGGGTCTGCTGGAAGGTCCCCTGCGCTTTTTCAAGCTGCTCGATCCGCTCCATCAGTTTCTGGATCTGGGCCTGGAAGGCCGCTTCATCACCCATAAGGTTGCCCGCGACAGCCATAGCGGCAACAAGAGAGAAGGTACTTTTTTTCATTCGTTTTCCTTATTATGGTAATTAAACTGCTCTGCACAACCCGGATTCGGCCGATGGGGTCACATGAGATAAAAAACAGGATTGTGTAAGAAGCAGGAGAGGGTTCACGAACCGCAAAGGCTCGTGAAAACGGATTAGCATGAAGGGATGTTACCGCTGTCTTTTGCGTATTCGTGAACGAAATCGTAGAGATGCGTTTCGACTTTTTTGTACTTGTCACCCTCGAAAAATGCTTTCCCTTTAGGGCACGCTTCGGTCATTTTTTTGCTCAGGGTACCGGCTTTGTACGCTTTGTCCCACTCAGCTTGTTTAAATTTGGCAGCAAATGCCGCACCGCTCATGCCACATGTCTCTTTGAGATTCTTTTGGTAGAGTTTGATCCCTTTTTGCGCATCGGCGTGTGCCGCGCTTGAGAAAACAGAGAACCCGATGAGTGCAGCCATGGCTGCTTTTTTCCATGATGTCATAATAATTCCTTTTATCGTTTTGGTAATAGGCCAGGCCTGAAATTGAAAAAAGAATGGTACAACCGAAAAGATAAATATAATCTGAAGTTAATATTCTTATTATATGGTGTTATTTATTTTATTTTTTACGTCAGATAGTGTTCGCGACCCATTTTGGGTACAAAAAAATAATTGACGCTTAAATTATACGTAGCTATTGACTTTTATCGTCACTTTGATTATAATGCCAGCAGATTAATTACAAAAGGAGCCATTATGATACTCGCAGTCCCTATGCTGACCGATCAGCTCGGCGGAGTGATCGCAAACCGTTTCGAAGATGCCGCTTATTTTACGCTGGAGGGGAGCAAAACGAAAGTCATCCCGGTCGAACACAAAGGGGGCAAGGATATCGCGCGATTAATAATCGCTTCGGATGTCACCACCTTGATCACCTCCCATGTGGAGCTGGAGGCGTTCGTCCTTCTTAAAAGCTACGGAGTGTCTGTTTATGCCGCGCAAGGGTATAATGTTTCTGATGCCCTTCGCCATTTTCAGGAGGGAACGTTGCATGAAGTTACAGCCGAAAACTATCTCAGCGTATTTGGAAGCTCGAAACCGATTCTGGCCGTTTCGGATTCCATCAGCGTATCCGGATCTCATCTGAGTGCCTAAGAACAAGGAGAAAAATCATGAAGAACGTCACAATAATCGGAGGGGGGATCGCCGGAGTCGAAGCGGCGATTTACTACCGCAAAGAAGGATTCGATGTCGAACTGATCAGCGATCGGAGCTATGTATTCATCTATCCGATTGCGATCTGGATTCCGGTCAAAACGACCCGTTTTGACGATGTGGCATTTTCGCTCGACAAAATCGCCGCGCGCCACAGCTTCAAACTCACGGTGGATCGCGTCACCTCTATCGATGCCGCAACCAAAACCATCACCCTCTCAGAGGGGGGGAGCCGTACAATAGAGCACCTCGTTATCGCACCAGGGGCGAGCAAAGTCAAACATGAAGGGATCGAGAACACCCTCTCTATCTGCGGTGCGCCGGAGCAGTCGCTGATGCTTAAAGACAAAATCGATGCACTGGTGGCCAAAGGGGGAGGAAAGATCGCCTTCGGCTTCGGGGGCAATCCCAACGATCCCAGCGGTGTGCGAGGGGGGCCCGGATTTGAGCTGTTTTTCAACCTCCACCACCACCTCAAAAAACTGGGGATCCGCGACAAGTTCGAAATGACCTTTTTCGCCCCGATGGCTTCCCCCGGAGCGCGTATGGGGGAAAAAGCGCTCCAGCTGATGGACGTGATGTTCAAACGCAACCGTTTCGGTGCCCATTACGGCAAAAAGATCAAACGGTTCGAAAAGGACGGAGTCGTGTTTGAAGACGACAGCCGTCTCGAAAGCGATCTGACCATGTTCATTCCCGCCGGCGACGGGCTGGAGCTGATCAAAAGCAGCAACCTGCCGCAGAACAGTGCCGGGTTTGTACGGATCAACAACTACTGCGAGATCGAGGGGGTAGCGGGATGGTATGCCATCGGCGACGCGGCCGCTTTGGAAGGGCCCGACTGGAAAGCCAAACAGGGGCACATCGCCGAAGTCATGGCCCGCAACGCCGCCCACAACAGCGCTATCACTGCCGGGCTGAAATCGGGCGAGAAAAAGACCTACCAGGACCACCTCAACATCCTGTGCGTCATGGACATGGGCAACGGCGCGGGATTCGTCTACCGCGACGACAAAAAAGCGCTCCTCATCCCGATGCCGATCGTCGGCCACTGGCTCAAAATTTTCTGGGGTTGGTACTACAAACTCTCGAAAATGGGGTACATTCCCCGTATTCCGGGAATGTGATGAAAATTTTCGCCCCCCTGCTGCTCATACTGTTGTTTGCAGGATGCATGGAACGTGAAATATACAGTGAAATTTCCGATCCTGCCGCCATCGGCCATCCCCCTTCATCGGTTGTCCTCACCGGTTCGGGGGAGAAGCTGCTCACCGGTTTTGAGGAGAACAACGCCAGTACGGTGCATATCGACGTGTATGTTCATTGCGCCAAATGTTCCGGTGCCGAAGCGCGTGCGCTGGGGAGCGATTTCGACGGCTATGTGCGTGTGAGCATTTATGAAAATAAAAAAATGATCGCCCGCGCCCAAATGGATTACAAAGGGGAACCTTCCCCCCACATGATACAAACAATTTACGACACACTGATACAAAAACTACAATGGAGCCACCAATGACACAAACCACTTTTATGGAAAAATACCCTATCTTCACCCTCGAAGCCAAAAAGTCCGAATCCCTTTTCGCCACCGTCGATGAGATCATCGAGAACCTAAAAGCCCAAATCGCCGCCCATCCGATCGCCGCCTACATCGCCGATTTCGACCATTACGCCCACACCGATGCCCTCGGCGGAGAGATCAGCCCCTCTATCCGTGCGGCCAAAATGGTCGTTTTCTGCTTCGGGCAGAAGCTCCCGACCCCGCAGATGATGGCGGCACGCCCCCGTTCCATCGGCGTAGCCGATATGGGTGAGAGCTTTGTCTTCACCTTCCTCGAAGCCCCCATGGTCGCCATCAACGACACGATGGAACAATGGGTTAAAAACACCCTCCGCTGCTCCTGAAAAAGCCCGTGGATTTTCACGGGCTTTCCAATCAAAAAATTCATTTACATGATAATAATATTCACTTTATAATATATTTATCGGACCGCCGCTATCATTCCGCACTTATTTTGGAGGGGGGAAAAGTATTTGCGCAATTTCCGTAAATGGTTCACACTCCTCTTCGTACTCTCGATTTTCCTCACCGTTGCGCATGAGCTGAGCCATGACCATCTCCATGACGAGTCATGCGAGATCTGTCTGCTGTCGCATGCCCCCGCTTTGCTCGATGTTCCTCTCGTCGTCACCATCGATCCGGTTTACGCTTCTTTCCCCGCGCCTGATTTGTCGCGTCCTCTTAGTACCTCTTGCGTCTACCGAAGCCGTTCTCCTCCCCTCTCCTGATCCTTGCTTCATACCAAACAAAACTATATATACAAGATACAGGATATTTTCATGAACACAACTCTACTCTCTATTTTCGCCGCCGGCGCGCTGCTGGCCGACGATCCATCATCCGGGCACCTCGCCCTCGATGCGATTACCGTATCCGCATCACCGATACATGAACATGAAGCGTTCGACATCCCCAATCAGATCGACGTGGTCGGCGGAGAGGAAAAAACACTCAAATCTACGGCATCTATGGGGAAACTTTTGGAAGATATCCCCGGTGTCAACAACCTATCCACCGGTTCGCAGGCAGGAAAACCCGTTATCAGGGGAATGAGCGGCGAACGGATCAAAGTCCTCTCCAACGGCAGTGCCACCGACTTTCAAACCTACGGTATCCGCCATATTTCCAATACCGAGCCCTTTCTTTCCGATAGAATCGAAGTGATTCGCGGAGCGCAGGGGGTACTGTACGGCTCTGACGCGCTTGGGGGTGTCGTCAACGTTCTTTCGCCTGACATCCTTTTCGCCCCCGAGGGTAAAACTTCCCTCAAAGGGGAAGTCGTCGGGGAATACCACACCAACAACGAAGAGTGGATGAGCGGGGCAAAAGTGCAGGCCGCATCCGGAAAACTGGGGGTCAATGCCGGCTTCGTCAAGCGCGAGGGAGGTAATATCAACACCCCCGATGCCGACACGTGGCAGCAGGGCGAACCTTCCGGCACTCTTCCCCGCTTTGCCGGAGAACTACCCTACACCAATTTTGAAACCACCTCAGCGCTGGCAGCCGTCGGCTACACCGATAGCTGGGGGAATCTCTCTCTCCAGCACACCTGGTGGGAAAGTTTTCAAAACTATCTCGGGCACACTACCGCCCCTTCGTTTGATGCCGTTGCGTCGGCAGGGCAGGAACTGACCAATAACGAAACGCAGCTCAAAGGGGAGTTTTTAGCAGGGGAATGGATCGTGAAACCATCCCTCTCGCGTACCCTCAACCGCCGTAAAGCGGCGACGAACGTCCCCTATGAATCGATGAACGACGCCAGCACCGATCTTGACATCGAGGTGGATCGCACCGATGTCCGTCTTGCACTCGTCCATCCGCAGGTCGGAATCTTCGAAGGGGAAATCGGAATCGAGGGATTTACGAAAGAGCAGACGCTCCACAAAGGTTCCCTCGTCCCTACCGCCGACGAAACGGGCAAAGCGGTCTATCTGTTCGAAGAGGCCGACATCGGAAAATGGATTATCCAGTGGGGGCTTCGCTACGACACGAGAGAGATCGATGTTCCTCTGGAAGGGGAAAACCGTACGTTCGTGACGCGCGGCGTATTCGACGCTACGAATAATTCTCCCACCTTCGGGGCATTCGGAGGCTCACTGGGGGCCACCTATCGCCTCAACGAGCACTGGAATATCGCAGCCAATCTCGCCCGCGGTTTCCGCGCTCCGAGTATTTTTGAGCTATACGCCGGAGGGAGTCACGGAGGAGTGCAAGCCTACCAGATCGGCAACCCTGATCTCACCGAAGAGACGACGCTGGGGGGCGATCTCTCGCTACGCTACAAAGATGAAAACCACAAAAGCTCTCTGACCCTTTATCGCACCTACATCGACGACTACATCTACCTGGCCAACACCGGCAACCGCCGAAATCCCACAACCGGTGCCCTGCTCCCATCAGGAAGCACTGCGGGGCTTCCCGAAATGCAAAACCGCCAGACCGACGCCATCATAGAAGGGATCGAGTTCTCCTTCGACGCACAGATCACCGATTCCACCCGTCTCAGCGGAGCGGCGGAGATCATCCGCGGCAAAGACACCCGAAATGGCTCCCGGCTCACCATGATGCCCGCCGACAATCTCCGCCTCGCGTTGCACCAGAATCTGGGCAGCCTTGGCGCACTGAAAAACAATGTTTTCACGCTGGAGATGAAAGCGGTCGACGACCAGCAGATCGCTGGAAGTCATGAACCCTTTTCCCAGTACAATACGATGCCCTTCGGTTCGGCCGATACGGCCGGCTATACCCTGTGGAGCATGGAGTACCGCAGCGACATCGCCATCATGGGACACACATCGACTCTCGGTATCCGCATCGATAACCTCTTCGACACCGAGTACCGCGATTTTCTCGATACCTACAAGGGATACGCGCTGGGGACGGGGAGAAACGTCTCGTTTTCTCTGCGCATCTTGTTTTAATTCCGCAGCGTCGCGATCAGCCGCTGCGGATGGATCAGTGCATCCAGCGCGTCGTTGATCGAGCGGAACACCACATCGCACATCGAGAGCGCCTTCATACTCGTCCCCTCCTCCTGAATCACCGCAAATCCCAAAGCTGAGGCTTCCAGCATCAACGCATCGTTTCTCCCGTTGCCGATGGCGATACAGCGCGCCGGGTTCAGCGATTCGATAAAGGAGAGCTTTTCGCGGTCCTGAGCTTCCCTGCCGATCACGTGCACCGATACGGGAGTTCCCTCACACTGGACGTGGACCGAACCGTAGGTGTCGGCCGTCAGAACATGGATCACGACCGAATCCGCCAGAATTCCCAGACGCTCGAACACCCCCTCGGCCACTTCACCGTTCAGGGCAATCGTACCGTTGTAATCGAGGATCAGATGCTCTATCTCGAGCGCCTCATTCCCCGGAATTTCCAATATTATCATTCATGCTCCTTTATAGTAAATATTCGATCAGCGCGTCGATGTCGGCCAGATCGGTCACTTCGACATTGATGCCTATCCCTTCGATGTTACGCCGTATCCCCTCACCGATGGTCCGGACGACAAGGAAGTCGGCTCCCTTCAGCAACGGAGGGATGATCCGTCCCGCGGCCATCCCCGCCGCGCTGGAATCATCTATGATCGGGGTCCCCTTCTCGCTGAGCGCCCGGTAGATCGGGTTCTCCTTGTAGGAAATCGAGGCAATCGCGCCGTTCTCGACGAGGGCGAATGCATACTGTTTGGCGGTGAGAAAACAAGGATGGATCTCGGAACGGGTGTCGGTAGGGAAAGCGACGGTGAAACTCTTTTTCTCCTCCACGAGCGATATCCCCTTCCCGAACATCACCATCTCGGCCATTTTTTTTCTCGCCCGCTTGATCAGCTTGGCGAACGTCGGGCGCGATACCCCCAGCGCTGCCGCGCACTCCTCCTGGTAGAGCCCCTTGAAATCGGCCAGCACCATCGCCTCGAGCTCGTCGGCCGAGAGGGAGAGCATCTCTTTGGGCTTGCAGGAGAGGGGACCGTAGGAGAAACAGGTGGGTTTGACAGAATAGTTGCGTTTTTTATTCATAACGAACCTTTTTTTTACATTTGTAAATAATAGTCCTTTTTTTCCAAAGCGTACCTTAAAGCGCAGAAGAGGTTTCAAATGGTGCTGTACAATCTAAATTATAGAAATCATAAGTATGGATTAATGATTATTTTATTTTACATATGGTAAATTACACCATGACTAAATTAACAAATGGTAAACATTGCATCGAAAAACTGCAACATTCGATGAACCTATTTATTAATATTTCGTCACGTTTACCATTAATTGTTATGATGTGCCTCGTTCTTTACGGCTGTCTGATCGAGTGGTTATAAGCGACACCTGTTTCCTCCTTCTCAGGTGTCACTTATGCCCATTTTGAGAGTGTGCCGGAAATGGTTCCGGTTCCAAAGAGGATGATGATTAGCGACACGTTACAGGATGGGCAAATAGAACGTAAAGGATAGTCAATGATTGCTATACCCGTTAAAACCAACACTCTAGAGAGTGCCATCGCACCCCTGTTCGGCAAAGCCAAATGGTTTGCCCTGATCAATGAGACCGGAGAGATCACATTCTGGAACAACGTGTTCCAAAGCGGCCGTGAGGTCGTCAAATATTTCAAAGCGAGCAAAGTAGACCGCGTCGTATTCCAGGACATCGGCGGCAACCCCTACCTGCTGCTCCATAATGCGGGGATCGCGTGCTACCACAGCGGGCACGGACGGATCCTCCTCAAAGAGGCGCTAAAATATCTCCAAGAGGGTTCGCTGATCCATGTAACTCCCGAGAACATGGCCGAATACGTCGAAAAACCACACCGCCACAACAAAGAAGAACACGCAGAGGTTCGCCACTGCGGACACCACCACGGACATGAACATGGCCACTGAGATGACATTACTGCGACGCATCGCCGACTTGTACCTCGACGGTTTTCGCAGCATGAAGGTGGGAAAGGAGCTGTGGTTCCTGATCGCCTTGAAACTGCTGATCCTGTTCGGGGTGATGAAAGTTTTTTTCTTCCCGAATTACCTGAAAACACAGTACGACAATGACACACAGCGTAGTGCCCACGTGCTGGAAAATCTGACAAAGGAGTAATGAATGTCCCGCAAAATCGTCTTCCCGACGAATGAACACCACGGCCTGCTCTCCAAACGGGATGCCCATTTCGGCAGAGCCAACTTTTATACCGTAGTCGAAGTCGCCGACAACGGCGTCATCGAAGATGTCGTCGTCGTCAAAAACGAAGGGCACAAAGAGAGCGGCTGTGGCGGTGCGGTCGAGAACATCTGCGTCCTAGGCGCCGATGCCCTGATCGTCTCGGGGATCGGGGGATCGCCGTTGCAGGGATTTACGCAGCGGGGATTGGCCGTTTATCATGACAATACGTCATTCAACGTCCACCAGTCCCTTCAAGCCTATCTCGAAAATCGCCTCAGCCTTATGCAGCCCGATATGAGCTGTTCACACCACTAAAAAGGATACCGTTATGGAACTGATGGATAGTACGCTGGTAGACTGGTCGCGGGCGCAATTCGCCCTCACGGCCCTCTACCACTTTTTGTTCGTCCCGCTGACACTGGGACTCTCGTTTATCGTCGCGATTATGGAGACAATCTATGTCAAGACCGGGGATGAGAAATGGAAAAAAATCACCCGTTTCTGGATGACGCTGTTCGCGATCAACTTCGCGATCGGGGTCGCAACCGGACTCATCATGGAGTTCGAATTCGGAACCAACTGGTCGAACTATTCGTGGTTCGTCGGAGACATCTTCGGTGCGCCGCTGGCGGTCGAGGGGATTTTGGCCTTCTTCATGGAATCGGCATTTTTCGCCGTCATGTTTTTCGGCTGGAACAAGGTCAGCAAAGGGTTTCACCTCCTCTCTACGTGGCTCGTAGCGGTCGGATCGAACCTCTCGGCGTTCTGGATCCTCGTCGCCAACGGCTGGATGCAATACCCCGTCGGTATGGTCTTCAACCCTGACACCGTCCGCAATGAAATGGCGTCGTTCTGGGATGTCGCCCTCTCTCCCGTCGCCATGGCCAAATTCCTCCACACGATCGGAAGCGGCTACGTCATCGGCGCACTGTTCGTCATCGGGGTTTCGGCATGGCTGATTCTACGGGGGCGCGACGTCATCGAAGCGAAACGCTCGATGGTCGTGGGGGCCAGCTTCGGTCTGCTCGTCTCGATTTTCCTCGCTGTGAGCGGAGACGAATCGGCCTATCAGGTCGCCCAGCACCAGCCGGTCAAACTGGCCGCGATGGAGGGACTTTACAAAGGGGAAGAACGCGCCGGAATCGTCGCATGGGGTGTCCTGAATCCCGAGAAGCAGATCGGGGATGACCGTCCGGAATTCCTGGGGGACATTACGATCCCCTACGCCCTCTCGTTCCTTGGGTACCACGACGTCGACGCCTTCGTACCGGGGCTGGACGATCTCGTCTACGGCAATCCGGCATACAACATCGAAAGCGCCACCTCCAAAATGATCAAAGGAAAAATCGCCGTCGATGCCCTCACCGCCTACAAAGAGGCCAAAAAAGCGGGGGATGAAGCAGGAATGGCGGCAGCAAACGAAAAACTGCAGGAATACATGCCTTACTTCGGATACGGCTACCTCAAAGAGCCTACCGACATCGTACCGCCGATCGCCCTTACCTTCTACAGTTTCCACGTCATGGTGGGGCTGGGGACATGGTTTATCGTCCTCTTCCTCATTGTTCTCTATCTGCTGATGGCGAACGACATCACCCGCTTTAGAAAAGTGTTGTGGGTGTCGCTCTTCTCGCTTCCTCTGGGCTACGTCGCCGCCGAAGCGGGATGGATCGTCGCAGAGGTAGGTCGTCAGCCCTGGGCGATTCAGGATCTGATGCCGGTCGGTATCGCCGCGACACAGATCGATGCGGGGAACGTCCAGCTCTCGTTCTGGCTTTTTGCCGTCCTCTTTACGGGACTCTTGATCGCTGAAATCAAAATCATGCTCCGCCAGATCGCGCTGGGCATTCACGGAGGCCACTGATGTTTGAGAATCTATCATTGCACGAACTGCAGATTTACTGGTGGATCATCATCTCCCTGCTGGGGGGACTGTTTGTCTTTATCATGTTCGTTCAGGGAGGGCAGACGCTTCTGAATACCCTCTCATCCAACGAAACGGAAAAAACGATGCTCGTCAACTCTCTGGGGCGCAAATGGGAGCTGGGGTTCACGACTCTCGTCCTCTTCGGCGGGGCGCTGTTCGCGGCGTTTCCCCTTTTCTACGCGACGAGCTTCGGCGGTGCGTACTGGGTGTGGCTTGCCATCCTCTTTACGTTCATCATCCAGGCCGTCTCGTACGAGTATCGCTCCAAAGCGAACAACTTTTTCGGCGCCAAAACGTACGAGACGTTCCTCGCCATCAACGGCTATCTGGGGACGTTTTTGCTGGGGGCTGCGATCAGCACCTTCTTCAGCGGCGCCGATTTCCGTCTCGATGACAACAACTTCGTCTACTGGATGGCTTCCACCCGCGGACTCGAAGCGCTGCTCGTATGGCAGAACTATCTCCTCCCTTTCGCGATGATCTTTCTCGTACGGATCATCGGGGGGATGTATTTTCTCAACAACATCGACCACGAGCCGATTCGTGAGCGTACCCGCGCGATGATCAAGCGCAACATCGTTTACTTTCTCCCTTTCTTCCTGGCATTTGCCGGATGGGTACTGCTCAAAGACGGTTATGCGTACGATCCGGTGACCAAAGTCGTCTCACTGGTGCCGATGAAGCACCTGAGTACCTTTGTCGAGCTCCCCTGGATTGGAGCGATGTTCCTGATCGGAGTTGTGATGGTTCTCGTGGCCGTTTTCAACTCGGTTTTCAAGGCGAAAAACTGCTGTATCTTCACGGTCGGAATCGGGACGGTTCTCGTCGTCATGGCGCTGCTGCTGAACGTCGGGCTTAACGGCACGGCGTTCTATCCATCTGTCTACGACCTGCAGTACTCGCTCACGATTGAAAATTCATCGGGAAGCCACTATACTCTCATGGCAATGTCGTACGCGTCGCTGATGGTCCCCTTCGTCCTGGCCTACATCGCCTACGTCTGGCATCTGATGGACCGGGTCAAAATCACCGAAGAAGAGATCACCTCTTCGGGCGAACACCACTATTAAGGATGAATCATGGTTGATTACACCGAATCGCTGATCTGGCTGGCCGCGTGGCCGGTCATCATCTATCTGGGATACAAGTTTGCCGCCTTTAACATGGCCCATTTCACCCGGCTCGAATCGCTGATGGAAAAAGAAAAAGATGCCGACAGCGGCCATTAAAATGAAACTGCTATCGCTTTTTTTATCTCCCCTTCTCCTCGTCTTTTCTTCTGCCGCTGTGGCGGAAGAGAACGGAAAACTTCTCTTCGAACAAAAATGCTCTGCCTGCCACCTCACACAAAGGCCCCATGCCGATCTGATGGGCACGCTGGTTGCCCCTCCGATCATGGGGGTGATGAAACACGTCAAGGAAGCCAAACCCACCCGGTCCGAAGCGGTAGCGTTTGTCGTCGACTATATCTTCGACCCCTCCGCTTCCAAGGCGGTGTGCATGCCCCAGGCCATCAAGCGTTTCGGCCTGATGCCCTCACAAAGAGGGAACCTGAGCCGCGAAGAAGCGCTTCAGATCGCCGAATACCTCTACGACCACTTCGGATCCGGCGGAATGGGGCGCAACCGATGAAGGCCAAAGAAAAGAGCACATTTGCCCAAGCACTGAAAAAGTCGGTCCTCTCTTTCGCCGCAACTTTCCCGCTGCTACTGGGGGTCATTCTCCTCGTCGGTGGGGTGCAGGCGCTCGTGAGCCAGGAGATGATCGCCTCGCTCTTCGGCCACGGTCCCCTCCTCGATACCCTGATCGGCACCCTCGTCGGCGCGGTCGCTTCGGGCAACCCCTCGATCGGCTACATGGTCGGCGGCGAACTCCTCGGACAGGGGGTCTCGCTCTATGCGATCACCGCCTTTATCCTCGCGTGGGTGACGCTGGGAATCATCGGGCTCCCCGCGGAGATCGGTTTCTTCGGTCTTCGTTTCACGGTCGTCCGCAACCTCCTCTCCTTCATTTTTACCATCATCCTCTCCATCGCGACCGTTTTAACGATCGGAGCCCTCTCATGAAATTCTCCGATTTCAAAGGGGTCTGGTTTCTCTCCATCATAGCACTCCTCTACGGAGTGTTCTTTCTCTTCGATCCGGATACGGCATACCTGGGCTTCCACAAAAGCGGCTCGATTCTCTGGGGGCTGCTGCCGATATTCGTCCTCGTCATAGCGATCACGGCACTTGTCAACTATTTTCTCAAACCCGGCCAGTTCGTCAAACATTTCGAAAAAGGCAACGGCCAGAGGGGGTGGGTCCTCTCCATCGCCAGCGGCGTCCTCAGCCACGGGCCGATGTACGCCTGGTATCCGATGCTGCAAGAGATGCGTGAACGGGGGGTAAAAGACGGGTTTGTGGTGGCATTTTTGTACGCCCGATCGATCAAACTACCCCTGCTGCCGTTGATGGTGGAGTATTTCGGATGGGGTTTCACGATCGTTCTGACGCTGTATATTCTGGTGGGTTCGTATGTGCAGGGAAAAATTGCCGGATTTTTTGGAGACAAAGCCGGATAGTTTATCCGGCCAGTTGCTGAAGATAGTCGCGCATCTGGAAATAGCCGATGATCGTCTCGAACATCATTCTCCAAAAGATCTGGAAAACGACGAGAAAAAAGGCCAGGATAAAAAACTGCTTCACTCGGCCTAAACCCATTTGCTCTTCCGCGAGACGGGAGTATCTGAGGAGTCCCCTCCTCTTTACGAATACCAGCAGCGGGAGAACGATCACCCCGAGATAATAGACGCTGATCAGCAGAGGGATCGATACAAAGGTCTCAAACGTCAGAAAATCCATCCCCGCTCCTCCTCTTTTTTAAAATCCGATTCTTTTCTCCGAGACCGTATGGACTTTGGTAAATTTTGGATCCTTCAGGCCGTATTTACGGACGATTTCCTCTTTTGCCAGACGATATTCAACCCGTACCACCGCATGGGTCGCCCCCTTGGGTATATCCAGCGGCACGCTCCGAATCTCGTTTGGCTTGAGGCGGGTATCCTTCACCTCTTTATGCGCCAGCGGGGGGATGACGGTTTTAGCGTCCGGACCGGAGAACTCCACTTCCAGCCGCTCATTGGCAGAACCGATCCGCTTGTTTCCTTTGTAGAATTCTACCACGGCGCCGGCTCCGCGCACACCGGTTCCGGTCGGGAAATTATGACCTGAAAGATTGGTCAGGGTAAGCACGAGTTTCCCCCCGCTTTTGGCGAGTTTCATATCGACTGATTGTTTGAGGATCGCACTGTTGCGGGCCCCCATAAAGGCATGGGAACGGATCGGTTTTTTCTCGGTCGAGAGGATGGAAACATATCCCGGTTTCGCTTCGCCCATATGGCATTCGATACACGATTTACCGCTCTGGGTCTGGCGGTACTCCTCTCCCGTGTTGCACACCCTGACCCCCTGTTTGTTGGTCATGACATTGTGGCAGCTCATACAGAGGGTATCGTTTTTCGCCTCCATAAAAGGACGGTGAGCGATCCCGTGGTAGGGAGAATCCCCCCTTCCGGTCGGGCCGGCCATAACGTTCTCTTTCATCCATCGGAAGTTGTTGGCCCCGATCGGAGGTTTGGCTTTGTTCTGGTGCTCGATCGCATCGATCCGATGGCATGCACTGCAACTCACCCCCTCGGATTTCAACGCGGTATCGGGAACGGGGGCATGGCAGTTGTTGCAGGTTTTGCTCACCGATGCAATGTCGCTTTTTTTGGTTGTCACAACTTCCTTGACCATTCCCATAAACAGTTCGTTAGCGGAAGCATGCGCCATCGCATGCCCCGAACTCTCCCACTCTTTCACAATCGACTCGTGGCACTGCGCACACTCCTGCACCGCTCCTCCCCACAGAGGGTTCAGCGCACAGCATAGGAGCAATGCCCCACGGATAGATCGTTTCATGCATGGACCCCTTTTACGGCCAATTCTTCTTCATAACGTGTCAGCTTTTTGTTCAGGTAAAACGTCCCGAAAGGAATCAGCGATGAGACGAAGGCATACACAGAAAAACCCCACCCCCATCGGTGTTTGAGCGAAGCATCGACCAACGCCCATACGAATCCGATAAAAAGAAGGCCGTGTGCTATTCCGACGATTTTGACGGCCATCGGTATTCCGGCAACATATTTCAGCGGCATGGCGATCAGCAGCAGAATCAGATACGACCACCCCTCGATCTTGCCGACAATGCGGAGCGAAGCGATTTTGTTATTCATGTCTGTCCTTTCACTTCCGTTATTTCAGGATGCAGGTTTTGGGGGCGCTGATCTGCGCCATTCCGACGATTCCCTGCTCCAAGACCTGCACGTTTTTGAATCCGAGCATTTTGAGGTTCATGGCCGCAGGGATCGCACGGGTTCCCGAATGGCAGACGACGACGAGCCGTTTGTCCGCGGGGATACGGTCTAGGTTTTTCGCCTCGAACAACTCTTCCAGCGGCATTTCGAGCGTATGGGCATAACCCGATTTCACAAACGCCTGCTCCTGCGGCGTACGGACGTCGATAACGACGATGGAGGGGTCTTTTTTCACCTCTTCGACAAACACTTCGGGCTTCAGGAGTAGCGCACTTTTGGAAAGGGGTTCAAACGTCATTTTTTCGTAGAACGAATCGAGTTTTTTCGCCAGTTCGACGTCATAAGCACTGACCGGCGTCATAGCAAATGCGATGACACCGAGAAAGGTAACAATTTTTTTTACAGTCATAACAGGTCCTTTTTTTGGCTGAAGGATACCCTTTTTTGACTGATTGGACAACGATTATCCATAATTAAATAGTATTATTAAGATAATTTGCTCAAATCTAAATCCCCCTGTCGTATTCTGTTCCACTTAAATCCGTAAGTTAACTCTCGGCGGTTAATCGTTTGGAAACCAAATTGGGTTATAACTCCCCATACACTCACAAAGGAACCGTATGTTTAAAACACTGATTGCTGGATTGCTGATCTCTACCGCCGCGTTCGGCGAATGCACCTATCATACCGATAATGCGAAAGTAACCTGGACCGCATTCAAAACGTATGCCAAAGCCGGAGTCGGCGGCTCGTTCGACCGCACCCACTTCACCCCAAAATCCGCCCCATCCATCGACGGACTGCTGGCCGGAAGCCGGATCTCTATCACCTCCTACAGCGTCAATACGGGAAATGCGGGGCGCGACGCAACGCTGGTCGAATCGTTTTTCAAAGTTCAGGGTTCCGAGCGGATCGATGCTGCCATCGTCTCTGCCAAAGAGGGAAAAGCGCTCGTCGAAATCACGATGAACAGCGTCCGCAAAGCGGTCCCGATGAACTATGCCCTGCACGGTGACAAAATCGTCGGAAAAGGGGTGATAGATCTGGGCGATTTCGCGATGATTCCCTCACTCAGCGCGATCAACAAGGCCTGTTTCGATCTGCACGAAGGGAAAACCTGGCAGGATGTCGAGATCGGTTTTGAAATGGCGGTCAAAAGCGACTGTAAATAAGAGAAGATTCCCCTTCCGGGGAACGGAAGAATCAGACGAGTGCGATCGCGTCGATTTCGACGAGGGCGTTTTTGGGGAGAGTTTTGACCGCAACAGTTGAGCGGGCCGGTTTATGGCTTCCGAAAGCCTCCGCGTAGAGCTCGTTCACCGCGATGAAATCGTCCATGCTGTCCAGGAAAATCGTCGTTTTGACCACTTTATCCAGCGAGCTCCCGGCCGCTTCCAAAACCGCCTTTAGGTTCGCAAGGACCTGCACACACTGCGCCTTCACATCCCCCTCCACCATTTCACCCGAAGGTTTAAGAGCGATCTGTCCGGAGGTAAAGACCATTCCGCCCGCGATCATCGCCTGGGAATACGGCCCGATGGCCGCAGGTGCGTTAGGAGTTTGTACGATTTGCATTATTGTCCTTTTTATTTATTTTGAACGCTCATGGAATAAAACTCCATGAGCTGCGCTCGCCGCTATGGCACTGAAGCTTGCCTCTCCGAGGCAGATTCTATTGGTTTTGTCGCTTTTTTATATTTTGAACGCCCATGGAATAAAATCCCATGGGCTACGCTCGCCGCTATGGCACTGAAGCTTGCCTCTTCGAGACAGAATCTATTTTTTATACCGCTTCAGCGCATCGTCGAGAATCGACTGATAATCCTCGGTCGACCAGTATCCCGGCATCGAATACAGGACCTTGCCGTTCGGATCGAGAAAATAGCTCATCGGAACCATTTTCGCACTCAGGTTCTTCGGATAGACACTTTTGTCCCGTGTCACATGGACGGCTGAAAACCGGGTGTTGATCTGCTGAACGATCGAAGGATCTTCAAGCGTTGTCGCTTCAAGCTTGCGGCACCAGCGGCACTGTTCGGTCGTGATGATCACGAGCATCGGCTTGGACTCTTTTTTTGCTTTGGCCTGTGCATCGGCATAATTGGGGCTCCAGTTAATGTCTGCACCCAAAAGCCACAACGGCATCATCAACCATAAAACTATTTTTGTCATCGCCGTCTCCTTTCGCTTCTAATAATGCTATTGTAGCAAAATCTGTGTTATCCTCGATGGATGAAAGCGTTAGCGCCCATCTTTTTTATGCCATAGAGGCAGTGCAGGAGCCCATCGCCGAGAATTGTTCAAGACTTTGTTTGATTTTTGACACCCTTTACAAAAAAATGCCTAAATCAGTCAATAATTACGGATGACGTCCGAGAATACTTCGTAAAGCTTGATAACCTCATCGATGGAGGTACGCTCGTTGGGGGCATGAATCGTGTCGTTTTTGACTCCGAACTCGATGACATCAATCCCGTATTCGGCGATAAAACGGGCATCAGAGGTTCCGCCTGCCGTCGAATGTTTGGGTCTGATCCCTGTTATTGTCTCGATTGAGCGATCGAGTGTTTCGACAATGTGGGTGTGGGCATCGGTGACGAACGGTTTGGCCGACTGGTCGAGTTTGAGAGTGTAGTTCATCCCCCTGAAATAATGGTGGACAAAATTCTCGATATCCTCGAGCGTCGTTTTCGTCGAATTGCGGACATTGAACATCAGTTTCAGTTTCCCGGGGGTGACGTTGGTCACCTCCATCCCTGCACGGATATCGGTCACGACAAACTTGCTCGGCGAAAAATACTGATCTCCCTCATCCAGGTCTACCCCTGCCATGTGGGGCAGGACCTGCGCCACCTTGTGGATCGGGTTGGTCGCCTTTTCGGGATAGGCCGCATGCCCCTGTTTCCCGTATTTTTCGATCACGCCGTTGATCGAACCGCGGCGTCCCACCTTGATCGCGTCCCCAAACCGTTCTTCACTCGTCGGTTCCGCGACCACTGCCGCATCGGGCAGCATCCCCTCCTTCTTGAGGTACTTGAGCACTTCAAGGGTACCGTGCTTGGCCGGCCCCTCTTCGTCTGAAGTGAGGAGGATGGATAGGGTCCCTTTGAATTCCTGCACGTCTTTGAGTGCCTGGACGAATGCCGCCACCCCGCTTTTCATGTCCTGTGCCCCTCGGGCATAAATATACCCCTCTTTTTCGGTGGCGACAAACGGGTCACTTTCCCACCCCTCCCCCGGAGGGACGACGTCGACATGCCCCGCGAAACACAAATGGGGCCCCTCGCCGAAGCGGCGGTAGGCGAACAGGTTTTTCACCTCCTCATGATCGACACGGACGAAGGTGAATTCGTCCAGATACCCCTCCAGAAAATCAAATATCCCTCCCTCTTCGGGGGTGACACTGTGCGATTCGAGCAGTTTTTTAAAAAGTTTGATGACGTCCAATCTTATTCCTCTATAACTGCGTCTCGTACTCCAGACGCAAACCTTGCGGCGTCATTATAAGCCCTCTTGGTTTGATTTTGCCTTCAGCAATCTGCATACGGTGTTTTTCACACAACGGAATCAGGTTGTGATGTTCACGGCTTTTTGGACCCCGGATATCGTTGCGGATGAGGGTTCCGCAGATGACACATTCGCATGCGCTCACTTCGCGATACCGTTTGAGATACTCTTTCTGATGCCCCAGTTCCAATACATCGTATTCTTTTGCCAGATGTTCCCGTAGCCGCTTGGCCCCCGCCAAAAACCGCGCATCCATGTGGAGCGATTCGGCGAATTCCAGCCCGTACACGCTGCTCCCCCGTCCCGATTTCAGGATACGATCATAGATCAGGCGATCACTTTTTTCATCGTATCGGACACTCAGGTGGAGGCTCACCACCTCCCGCAACAAACTCAGCTCATGGATCATCGAAAGCTGATGCAGATGGGTCGTCATCAGAAAAAGGACCCCTTTTCGGGCCAGTTCGATGATCGTCGAGGCGACGATGGCGACGGCGGAGAGGGTCTCCGTCCCGTGGCTGATCTCATCCCCCAGCACCAAAGAGCGTGGAGTCGCGCGGCTGAAAATCGTGTTGAGCTCCAGCATCTCCACCCCGAACGTCGAAAGCGATTTGGCGACATTGTCACGGGAGAGGATGCGGGTATAAACCCCATCGAAAAGCGAAAACTTCATCACTTTGACCGGGACGAAAAATCCCGCCTGGGCCAGCACCACCGCAATACCGATGCTCTTCATTAGAGAGGACTTTCCGCTGGAGTTTATCCCATAAAGCAATACGCCGCTGACCGAGGCGCCGTCATGGACACGAGAATCGAGCATCACGGTGGAAGGATAGGGAAGATCGAGGTAGTCTCGTTCCCCCATCACGATGTCATTGGGGACGTACGCTATTCCCTGCGCCTCGATGAGCAGATGGCGGACCCCCATCAGTTGCAAAAAATTTTCAGCCGACGTCGCCACGATCGCCGGGCGGGTCAACGCGTATTTTTCGGCCGTGAGCGCTGTCGCCACGGCGACATCGATCTGGGAAATCCAGTCGATGATCTCACGGATGAAATCCGTCTGCTCTGCCATCCACTGGCGCTGAAGGTATCGGTGTGCCACTTCCTGCATCCACTCATCCACCCTTGCTTCCGCTACAGAGGCCAAAGCAACCTTATGGATCCGCAGATATTCCTGAATTTCGGCCATGAGAGCGACCGAGCGACGTAGCTCTTCCACTCTCTCTGCGGATGCGTGGCCGTTCTGAAGCCGCCACCACAGCAGTTCCACATCCCCTATCTCGCGCAAACGTTCCGAAAGCCATGGCGCGTGCGGGCTGAGTGTCTGAGCCAGATCGTAGCGCCGGTTCAATTCGGGCCCCTCTTTGATCGGCAGAAACAGCCGAAAGCGCCCCAACCGTTTTCCCATCGGGGTCGACATCGTCAAAAAAAGGCGGCCGATACTGGGATGTGCAGGGTCCATCACACTCATCTCCAGCTGCTCGAGGGCATTGTTCCCCAGTTCCATCAGCTCGGAGGTTTCCAAAACATTCGGAAGGCTCACTCCGCAGTGGCCGCTTCCCCGGATCTTCTGCGACAGAAGCGCCAGTGCCTGGGCGGACAAAGGTCTGCTTTCCAGGTTCAGATGCTCTATCGGGCTTAGGAGCGAACGAAGAGAAAATACCTCTGTAAAAAGGGCGTTTTGCTCATGCGGGTCAAATCGATGTTCCCTGTACTCATATTCGAACATCGTAAAATTGCGTGCAACCTCATCGAAACACCGCCGCGAAGAGGCGCCGATCACAAGCCGCCGGCTTCCGATGACAAACAGCAGATGAAGCGCGCGGTCGATGGCACCGTAGGGGTGTGAAGGCTCCGCCGCAATCTCGCACACCCACCCTTTGAAGCCGTACGCTTCCATCATCGCCACACCGACAGAGAGCCCGTCGCTACTCTCGTCAAAATACAGGGCTGCCAGAGGTTCTGTCATCATTGGTTTCACCATTATTGTTAAACTATGTATCGGGAAATTATACTCTTTCGCTGCGGCAATGGAAGGGGCTTTAACTTTAATTTTAGTAAAACTCGGGTTATAATCGCATCTCTTGTATTTTTATCTAAGTTTTTAGGATAGATTTTATGAAACGACCTGCCCCTGTAAATGAAGAAGTTTTATTTGACGGACGGAGCCTGATTTCCGAAACCGACACCAAAGGGATCATCACCTACGTGAACCGAAAATTCACCGAAATGACCGGGTACACAGCCGTCGAAGCGGTAGGACAGCCCCACAGCCTCCTGCGCCATCCTGACATGCCAAAAGCAGCGTTCGAGGGGATGTGGAAACTGATCCAAAGCGGAAAAATATGGGAAGGGTATGTCAAAAACCTTCGCAAAGACGGCAAATTTTACTGGGTCGTTGTCCACATCGTCCCGAAACTGAATGAAGAGGGAAATGTCATCGGATACATCGCTTCGCGTAAAATGCCCGACCGCAACCGTCTCAAAGTCATTGAGGAACAATACCGGGAGATGATCGCGCAAGAGCGCTAAACTTTCGTGTTAAGCCACTCTTTCCGGCGGAATACCCGCCAGAACCACCACCCTTTGATAAACGTTTCGACCGTCATCGCAATGTAGACCTCCGCGATTCCTCCCCCCGTCTGCATGATGAGATAGGAGGGGATGATACGAAACAGCCACAAAGAAACAATCGAAATCCGCATACTCGTCCTCGTCGCCCCCGCCCCCCTGAGCGCACCGCTGAACACAAACGTCAGCGCCAAGGGTATCTGAGAAATCCCCACCAGCCTCAGATACAGGGAAGCCTGTTCGATCGTCGAGGCATCGTCTGTGAACCATCCGGCCAGATACTCCGGAATGAGGAACAGCACCACCCCGACACTCCCCATGAACAGCATCGCGATTTTGGCGCTCAGTATGGCCGACTGATAGGCCAGGTCTGGTTGGCGTGCTCCGATGTATTGCCCTGCCAATACCATCGCCGCGACCGAGAAACCGAATCCGGGCATGAACGCCAGCGCTTCTATCCGCAACCCGATCTGATATCCGGCCAAAGCGTGCGTGCCGTACGAAGCGATCATCATGACAAAGAGCAAAAACGACGCTACCCCGACGATCCTTTCCACGGCCGCGGGAGAACCGATCCGGAACATCTTTTTGAGATCCCCGAGGGCGACGATCGGGTAAACGCACAATGCCCCTCCCCTGCGGATCAAAAGCCACCCATACGCCGCGACATTGAATCCGTAGGCGGCCACGGTCGCGTATGCTGCCCCCTCCACTCCCATCGCTTCAAACCCGCCGTGGCCGAAAATAAGGAGATAGTTCAAACCGGCATTGATGAAGGCCGAAACGATTTTGATCAAAAGGGAGCTGCGGGTATCCCCGGCCGCCGAAAGGGCGCTGAACGCGAGGGTGTCGAGAAAGATAAGCCCCATCCCCGCCGCCAAAATCTGAAAATACTCGCTCCCACGTACGACTACCTCCGGACCCGATCCCATCCAGCGAAAAAAATCGTCGGAAAAATGCCACCCCAATCCCCCGACAACCGCCGAGCTTCCCAATGCTACCAGCGTACCGACAAACACCACAGCGGCTGCCCGATTCTTTCTGCCGCTGCCGATGTAACGGGAAATCAGCGCACTTGAACCCACGGCAAAGACGGTCATGATAGCCTGGATGACCATCATGAACTGCATCGAGAGCCCAACGGCGGCCAGTGCGGCAACCCCCAACGCCCCTACCATCAACATGTCGATCAGGATTTGGATAATGTCCAGCAGCTGTTTCAAGGCGGCCGGAATGGCCAGCCGAAAAACATTCTGTTTCATCACAGCTGCGCTCAGCCCTGCACCTTACGGGCGATCTCCTGCATCGCATCGAACAATGCCTCTTTCGTCCCGAAGCGCAGTTCGACCCGGTTCACCGGCACTTCTCCGACAGGGTCAAAATCACATACGAGAAGATACGCTTCGAGCGCGATAAGATCCGCTTTCATCTCTGCCCATTCCAGAGACACCGACGCACTCTCCCCTCCCGCATGGATCAAGGCGGCGGGATAAAGCCGGGTTATCTTCGAGAGGTCGAGGCGCTGATCGTTTATTTCATACCACAACTCTTTTTTCATCCGATCTCCTTCAGTAGGTATCTGCGCCGTATCCAGCCGTAATAGAGTGCCGCCAGCACAAAAACGCTCCCCAGGATCAGGGTTATCACTTCCAGCGAAATCCCCGACTGGGCCAGATAGCCGATAAGCAGCGAAGCGAATGCTCCGACACCCAAAAATATCATATCATTGTAGGCGACAACGCGTCCGTAAAAATCGTTACGGGTATGGTGCTGCAGCAGCGTGTAGGTATACGACCACAGCGTTGTGGTGACAAACCCCACGACCACCGAAGCGGCAAGCGAGGCGTAAAAATCATCCATCATCGCCGCCCACAAAGCGATCGCCGCCGCCTCGGCCACCAGCAGCCATCCCAACCGTTCATTGTTGACCCAGTGCCCGAGTACCATCGGCCCGATCACAAGCCCCAAAGCCCGCGCCGCATTAAGCAGCCCTATCCCGAGAGAAACGGCGACGATATCGGCATAATAGTTTTTAGCCGCCAGCGCCACCAACGCATCGAAGGCGGTAAAGCCGATCACGGCGTGCAGCAGCATCAGGTGCAGCACGATCTTGTTTTTGGCGATGTATTCGAACGCTTCCCCCATCATCCGGACAAAACGCTCTTTCGGAGGTGGAGAAAAATCCCCTTCCAGTTTCAATCCGGCGGCCAGGACCAGCACGACAGCGAACAATGCGGCATCGAGGATAAAAGCCGCTGTTACCCCGACCCAGTAGACGACCAAACCGCTCAACGCCATCCCCAGCGTATAGGAGAGCGACCAGATAATGGAGTGTATCTCATTGGCCGTCTGAAGCGACTTACCTTTCAAAATGCGCGGAAGGAGCGACATCTCTACCGTAAAATGGAAGCTCGCCGCTCCCATCCGGATGAACACCAACGCGTACAAGAACCAGAGCATCCCGGCGTTATCGATCGAAATCAGCGAAAGGGTACAGACGATTTCAATGACGGTCAGGACGATCATCAGTTTTTTCGGGTTGACCCGGTCGACGATCACCCCGCTCAAAGGGGCCTGAAAAACTCCGGGCAAAAAATGCAGAGCCGCCACCAGGGCGATCGTCGCCGCATCGGCTCCCATCTCTATCAGCAGGGTATAAATGGCGACATTGCTGAACCAGGCCCCGAAATAAGCGATAAGCTGGATCAAAGAGAGGCGGCGGAGCAGCGGTTCGTTGCGTAAGAGTGTCCAATAACGTTTCATGAATGCAAGGGTATCACAGATAGCTATAGAGGCGCCCTAAAGTTTTTACTTCTTTTGACGATTTAGACAACATAGAATGTCCCAAACCTGATTTCAAGGAGAATCTGACATGGAGATTATGCAAACAGCCGCGAAAATGCAGCAGAGCCAGACGGTCACGCCCAAAAGCGGCGGGGCGGAGATGCCAAAAGCGCAGCCGGTACAAGAGAGAATTGAACCGGTCAACGTTCAGTCCAGACCTTCAAAAGGCGGGTTTGAAAAAGAGATGGAGCAGCTTGTGTTGGAACTCAACCGTTCGCTCAATCCGTTCAATACTTCTTTGCGCTTTGGTTTCGACAACTCTTCCGAAGACTTTTACGTGTCGGTCATCGACACCAAAACCAACGATATGGTGCGCCGTTTTCCCGTCGAAGAGGCACAGTATCTTTTGCCGAAAATACAAGAGATCAACGGCCTCCTTTTTGACCGAACCGTTTAAACCTAATCAGCAATGATATTTTTGCTACACTATATTATAAGGATTTTCGATGTACAACAACAATCTTGCCTACAATGCCTACGTGCAAAACGACATCGGTGTTGAATCACCCATAAAACTGGTTCAAATGATGTATGAGGGGATATTGCGCTTCAACATGCAGGCAAAACGCTCCATCCAGGAAGGGGACATCGAAAAACGCATTTACTGGATCAACCGTTCGAACGCTGTCTTTTCCGAACTGATCGCCATTTTGGATTACTCACAGGGCGATGTTGCCCATTATCTTGCCGGACTCTACACCTACCAGCTCCAGTCGCTGATGGAGGCGAGCCTCTCCAACGAGGAAGCCAAAATCGATGAAGTCAATCATGTGGTCAGAGGACTGCTCGAAGCGTGGAAAGAGAGTACCGATGTGGCTCTCAAAGTTTAAAACGGCCCTGGTCCTCGAAGAGATAGACCAGATTGCCGCTCTGGCCGAAGAGATGCCTCACTTTGACTCTGTGAAAGAGATGGAAGAAGCTGCCTACCTCTTGCATCAGGCCGGAGAGCTCATGGTGCAGAACAAACGGCAAACTGCCCAGACGTTAAAACAGCTAAAAAACACCCTCGATTTTCTCAAATCGACCCAGACACACTCCGGTTCCTCACTAAATATCAAACTTTAACGCCATTCTCATTCTTTTTTTGATAAAATCGCGTCATTCACTCCATACATGCGCATGGAGTCTGGGGATCATTAAGTAAGGATGCAGATATGAAAAAAGAGGTCAAAAAAGTTGTTCTCGCCTACTCCGGCGGACTGGATACCAGTGTTATTCTAAAATGGCTCCAAGATGAGTACAAATGCGAAGTCGTCACGTTTACCGCCGACATCGGCCAGGGTGAGGAAGTAGAGCCTGCCCGTACCAAAGCGCTCAGTCTTGGGATCAAACCCGAAAATATCTTTATCGAAGACCTCCGCGAAGAGTTCGTACGCGATTACGTTTTCCCGATGTTCCGGGCAAACGCTATCTACGAAGGGGAATATCTTCTGGGGACGTCCATCGCACGTCCGCTGATTGCCAAGCGCCAGGCTGAAATCGCCCGCATCACCGGTGCCGATGCCGTCAGTCACGGGGCCACCGGAAAAGGGAACGACCAGGTCCGTTTCGAAATGGGCTACCTCGGACAAAACAGCGCCCTCACGATCATCGCTCCATGGCGCGAGTGGGATCTCAACTCCCGTGAAAAACTCCTGGCCTATGCTGCCGAGCACGGCATCAAAATCGAAATGAGCGGTACCAAATCCCCTTATTCGATGGATGCGAACCTTCTGCACATCTCGTATGAGGGGGGAATTCTCGAAGATCCCGCGGCAGAGCCTGAAGAGAGCATGTGGCGCTGGACCGTCTCTCCCCAGAATGCTCCCGATGAGCCCGAATACATCGAAATCGGCTACGAGAAAGGGGACCCTATCAGTCTAAACGGCAAAACCCTCTCTCCGGCCGTTATGCTCGAGCAGCTCAACATCATTGCAGGACGCCACGGAATCGGACGCGCCGACATCGTCGAAAACCGTTTCGTCGGGATGAAAAGCCGCGGATGCTACGAAACGCCGGGCGGTACGATCATGATCAGAGCCCACCGAGCCATCGAATCGATCACCCTTGACCGTGAAGCCGCCCACCTCAAAGACGAGATGATGCCCCGTTATGCGAAACTGATCTACAACGGTTTCTGGTTCTCTCCGGAGCGTGAAATGCTTCAGGCCGCGATCGACAAGACACAGGAAAACGTCCGCGGAACCGTACGTCTGAAGCTGTACAAAGGAAACGTCATGGTTGTCGGACGCAGCTCGGACATCTCTTTGTTCAACCCTGAATACTGCACCTTCGAAGAAGATGCCGTATACGACCAGAAAGATGCCGCAGGATTTATCAAACTCAACGCCCTGCGCTTCATCATTGCCGGCAAAGCCCGCAAAAACAAATAAGGAGAGTGCAGATGAGCCAAACGATCACAAAAATCGATCCCGAATCGGTCGAATTCAAAGAAGAACTCGAAAAAACCGTCAAATTTACCGATAAGGTATGTGCCCAGTTCGGGTTCGTCTACAATCCCGACCCTGAAATCAACCAGGGGATCCAGTTTGGTCTGACCCGCAACAAACTGATGCACGGCAAACGCTACTGTCCCTGTTTTTTCATCACAGGGAACAAAGAAGAAGACCGCATCTGCCCCTGCAAACCGGCTCTAGAACATGAAATTCCCGAAGACGGCGTCTGCCACTGCCAGATTTTCTGTACCCCTGAATATGCTGCTTCCCAGCTGAAAAACGAAGAGATCGAAGCGGTCGTACACCAGCACTCACGCGGTTTGACCACCGAAGAGTGCCAGATCCTGCTGAACAAAAGCGACATCGACAGCGACGAACTTACCGCCCTTCTCGAAGCGCGTGAACTGGGAATGGTTCAGTTTAAGATTGTCGACGTCCGTGAATGGATGGAGTGGAAAATGGGGCGTATCGCCGGTGCGGACGTTCTCGTCCCTACCAGCAGCTTCTTCCAGACACTGAACGAAGCCAACATCGCCAAAGACGAGCACGTCATCGTTTACTGCCACGTCGGAAGCCGAAGTGCGCATTGTCAGCGGATCCTGACCGACATGGGATACACCAAAGTATCCAACCTTGCCCATGGCATCGTATCCTACGGCGGTTCAATCGTCCGAGGCTAATCAAGGAGCATTATGAAAGTATTATTGACCAAAGACGTCAAAGGGGTCGGCAAAGCGGGTGAGATCAAAGAGGTCGCAGACGGCTACGGAAAGAATTTTTTGATCGGCAAAGGGCTCGCACAGGCGGCCACCAATGATGTATTGAAAAAGTACGAAGCCGACCAGCGGAAAAAAGCGGCTTCTCAAGCGGCTGAAATCGAGCGCCTTGGCGGCATCAAAGCCAAACTCGCCGACATCAAAGTGATTATCACCAAGAAAGTCGGAGACACGGGACACCTCTTCGGCGCCGTCACCAAAGACGAAATTGCACAGGCACTGAAAGATCAGCACGACATCGACATCGATAAAAAAGAGCTCGATGCCAAACACGGGATCAAAACAACCGGCCTGCACGATCTGGATCTCAAACTCGGCCACGGAATCCACGCGACGCTTCACGTCGAAATCAAAGGGGAATAGATCATGTTCGACGCTACCACCATACTCGCCTACAAAGGGAACAACAAAGCCGTAATCGGCGGGGATGGGCAGGTAACGTTCGGGCATACAGTCCTCAAAAACAACGCGACCAAAATCCGCACCCTCCATAACGGCGACGTTCTGGCCGGATTTGCCGGTTCGACGGCGGATGCCTTTAACCTTTTTGATATGTTCGAAGAACATCTGACCCACCGCAAAGGCGAACTTATCAAAGCGGTTATCGACTTCTCCAAAGCATGGCGCAAAGACAAAATCCTTCGCCGCCTGGAAGCGATGATGATCGTCCTCAATACCGAGCACATCTTCATCCTCACGGGCAACGGCGATGTCGTTGAACCCGAAGACGGTGAGCTGGCAGCCATCGGAAGCGGTGGCAGTTATGCCATCGCCGCCGCGCGGGCACTGAAACGTCATTCCAGCCTGGACGAAGAGGCATTGGTCAAAGAGAGCCTCTCTATCGCCGCCGACCTGTGCATTTACACCAACCACAACATCAAAACCCTTACCCTCGGATAGCCCCATGAACATGACCCCCCAAGAGATTGTCGATTATCTGGACCAGCATATCATCGGCCAAAAAAATGCCAAAAAAACCATTGCCCTGGCCCTTCGTACCCGCTACCGCCGCCTTCGACTTGATCCCTCGCTGCAAGAGGAGATCACCCCGAAAAACATTCTGATGATCGGTTCGACCGGAGTGGGAAAAACAGAAATCTCCCGACGGCTGGCCAAACTGATGCAGCTGCCGTTCATCAAAGTCGAAGCGAGCAAATACACCGAGGTGGGTTTTGTCGGCCGGGATGTCGAATCGATGGTACGCGATCTGGTCATGACATCGCTGTCGATGGTCAAAGCCGAACACAACGAAAACAACCGTGACGCCATCGAGCAGTATGTTATCGACACCCTCACCCGTAAACTTCTCCCCGAACCTTCAGCTTTCTCTTCCGATGCCAAAAAAGCCGAATACGAAGCGTCCAAAGAGCGGATGAAAGAGCGGATTCTCAGCGGGGAAATGGATGAGCGCACCATCGAAATCGACCTCCCCAAAGCCGGGATAGAGTTCAACGACACCAACATCCCTCCGGAAATGGCCAAAGTCCAGGAATCCTTCTCCAAAATGTTCTCTGTTATGGGGAAAGAGGAGAACAAAAAAGAGGTGAGCGTTCAGGAGGCCAAAGAACTTTTGCGCCATGAAGCGGCCGAAAAGCTTCTCAATCACGACCAGATCAAACGCGAAGCGCTGAAACGGACCGAAGAAGGGGGAATCATCTTCCTCGACGAGATCGACAAAATCGCCGTGAGTTCCCGCAGCGAGGGCCGCAACGATCCCAGCAAAGAAGGGGTACAGCGCGACCTTCTCCCCATCGTGGAGGGGAGCATCGTATCGACCAAATTCGGCTCCGTCAAGACCGATCATATCCTCTTTATTGCTGCCGGGGCATTCCACCTCACCAAGCCCAGCGATCTGATCCCGGAACTTCAGGGACGTTTTCCCCTGCGCGTCGAACTCGAACCCCTGAACGAAGAGGCGCTGTACAAAATTTTAACCAAACCGAAAAATTCCCTGCTGGAACAGTACAAAGCGCTGCTGGCCACGGAAGATGTAACTCTTGAATTTGACGACAGTGCCGTACGGGCCATGGCACGCTACTCCCAAAAAGCCAACGAAAAAACCGAAGACATCGGTGCCAGACGCCTCCATACCGTCGTAGAAAAAGTGCTCGAAGAGATCAGTTTTAACGCCGTAAACCATAGAGACAGCACTGTCACCGTCACCGAAGAGTCGGTCAGTGCCATCCTCTCCCCCGTTGTCGAGGACGAAGATCTCGCACGCTATATTCTCTAAAGGAAAAACTATGAGCAAAGCTGGATTTGTCGCCCTAATCGGACGTCCCAATGCAGGCAAAAGCACCCTGATGAACTGGCTACTGGGGGAAAAAATCGCCCTAGTCAGCCAAAAAGCCAATGCGACCCGCAAGCGCTCCAATGCCATCGTCATGCACCATGACGATCAAATTATTTTCGTCGACACCCCGGGACTTCACCAGGCCGAAAAACTGCTCAACCAGTACATGCTCGAAGAGGCTCTCAAGGCCATCGGGGACTGTGATCTTGTCGTTTATCTCGCCCCGGCGTCCGATAAAACGGTCCACTACGAAAAATTTCTCGAGATTAACGGTAAAAAGCGCAAGCACATTATCGTCCTCAGCAAAATCGATCAGATTTCCCAGGGAGAGCTTCTCAAAAAAATCGGTGAGTACAACCGTTTCAGCGATGAGTTTGAAGCCCTTATTCCGATGTCAGTGACCAAAAATGTCGGCAAAAAAGACCTCCTTGATACGATCGTCAAACATCTTGACGAATCCCCCTACCTCTACGATCCGGAGCATCTTACGACTGAAATGATGCGCGACATCTATAAAGAGTTCATCCGTGAGGCCATTTTTGACAATATCAGCGACGAGATCCCCTACGAATCGGATGTGATCATCGACAAAATCGACGAGGATGCACCGGTGGAACACATCCGCGCCACGATCATCGTCGAAAAAGAGAGCCAAAAAGGGATCATTATCGGCAAGGGGGGAAGCGCGATCAAACGGATCGGTCAGAATGCCCGCGAAAAAATTGAAAAACTCGCTTCCAAGCCGGTCTATCTCGATCTTTTCGTTTCGGTCAAAAAAGGATGGACCAGCGACAAGAAGTTTTTGACAGACCTGGGATACGAATGGTAAAAACCGCCGTTCTTTGTTTGGTATTCTCCGGCTCCCTTTTGGCAGAGGAGGTCATCACCCTGTACAAAAGCGGCGGTAAAAAATTGATCGAAAAAGAGGCCCACCATCTCTCTTACTGGTCTACCCTGCTTCTTGAGAAAGATCTGCGCTTCGGCTATTTCGAGCGCACACTCTCTCTTTTGACCTGCAGCAAGGAAAAAGGATCGCTCGAGCTCTATGCCCCTGATGCGCAAAAACGGCTTTCTCTTAAAAAACGGTACAACGCTTTCACCGGAAAAAATGCCGGAGACAAAATGGTCGAGGGAGACCTCAAAACCCCGATCGGCGTTTATACGTTGACCGAGAAAAAAAAGAGGGTCGACCCCTTTTACGGTCCGATGGCCTTTGTCACCTCCTATCCCAACCTCTACGATCGCGTACGGGGAAAAAACGGTTCGGGAATATGGGTCCACGGGGTACCTACCAACGGCACGAGAGATGCGTTTACCCGGGGATGCATCGCCATCAACAACGACGATCTGATCCAGCTGGATCAGAATATCAACCCATCAAATACGTTGTTGATTATTGACTCGGCACCCAAAAAACCGATCGATTCCGCATCCTATTCGGCCATCCTGGCCGGATTGTACCAATGGAAATACGCCTGGACCTATAACGACCTTGATACCTATCTTTCGTTTTACGATCCCTCGTTTGTCCGATATGATGGAATGACATTCAACCGTTTCAAATCGTATAAAGCTCGGATATTTGCCAAAGATGAGACCAAAACCATCACCTTCAACAATCTCAACATCATCCCTTATCCCGGGGTAAAGACTAATGTTTTCATGGTCACTTTTGATCAGGTCTACGTCAGTGACAGCTATCGGCACGAAGGGGCGAAATCATTGCTGATTGCATTAAACGGAGACAAAACCATCTCTATCCTTACTGAAGAATAACGCCATTATGCGTTTCATCATTTTCTCTCTCCTCACCACTTCCTGCCTGCTGTACGCTTCCCCCTTTTCATTCATCAAAAAAGAGACCGATGCACTCAAAGCCCCCACCCTGCTCGTGATCGGCGGGATACACGGAAACGAGCCCGGAAGCTACTTTGCAACGGCACTGCTGGCCCAGTATTACACCCTTAAAAAAGGAAACCTCTGGGTCATCCCCGATCTGAACCGTAACAGCATCCAGGAAAACAACCGAGGGGTAAACGGCGATATGAACCGGAAATTCGCCCGTATCGATCCCAAAGACCCTGACCGTGAGATCGTTCAAACCGTGCAAAAGATCATCACCGAGCCCCAGGTCGGGCTTATACTGAATCTCCATGACGGCCACGGCTTTTACCGGAAACAATACCTCAATACCATTTTCAATCCCAACGCATGGGGCCAGACCTGCGTGATAGATCAGCAGTCCCTTGATACCGAACACCCTTTCGGCAATCTGAATGACATTGCGTCACAGGTTAGCCATACCCTGAACAATGACCTGATAGAAAACCACCATCTGTTCGATGTACGCAATACCAATACCCGTTTTGACGATGAGACGATGAAGCATTCCCTGACCTACTACGCCGTCACGCATAACAAGCCGGCCTTTGCGATCGAAACCAGCAAAAACCTTCCCTCCCTCTACCACAAAGTTTTTTACCAACTCCGTGCCGTTGAATGTTATATGGCGTTGATGGGAATTGAATTTGAACGGTCGTTTGCCCTGGATCTCGACACGATCCGTGAACTTATGGGATCCAACGGCCACCTAACCATTAACAACAATTTCTATCTAAATCTCGACAATTTAAGAAACAATTTAAGTTTCATTCCGCTACAATCAGATAGAAACGATTTTAAATTTTCCCATCCGCTGGGAAGTGTTCGAAAGAATCAGCATCGTTACGATCTTTTCATTGGCAATAAAAAGATAGGTTCTCTTACGCCGGATTACCCTCCAAAAGAGAATTGTTCCGAATCTGTCACGGTGTTGGCGGACGGTCAGATCAAACATCTTCCGTTTGCTACAGATTTTTTTGTAACGGACGATTTTAAGATTGTTAATAACGATTCCAGTACAAGGGTTAACATCATCGGTTTCACCTCAAAAGGGGCAAAAGATGAAAGCAATCTGCGCGTGACCTTGGACGATATGGATTCCCAATACTCTGTCGATACGAAACACAAAAGTTATCGCATAGAGTTTTACAAGGAAAACCGTTTTTGCGGAATGCTCCTTGTACATTTTAAATAGGATAGAGGATGAGTAAAAGCAAGCTGCAAAACTATTCAACTGTCGTTTCAGCCAACCCTTACAAAGGGGATTGGTATGTTGGTACGTTCAATACAATATCCCGTACAGATTCTCCTTCTTTTTCAAAAGAGCAATACACGGTCTCTTTTTTAAATACGAAAGGGTTCATTTCAACGCTCATAGGGATCAGTAAAAACATCCCTGAGGATGATATCTATGATGCGTTGGAAAACAAGGTATACGAAGAGCTTGCTCTGGATATGGCCATTGAATACCAGATCAAATACATAGAAGCGCACCATCAGGGGGCAGAGGGAGAACGCTATTACCATGTCTTTGTTGTCGATCCACTCACGCTGGAACAAGATTATGCTCAAGTAATCGACACCATCAAGTACATCGATCAGATCGTTCCTGTCCCGTTACTCCTTAAATCGCTCTATGTCAAAGAGGTGATTGATTCCTCGGACGTACACTGTTTCATTTACTTTCAGGAAAACGACGCCTTTTTCTGTATTTACAATGAACAGGAATTTGTCTACGCCAAATCACTGAAATTCTCATTAAAGCAGATGCATGAACGCTTTTGTGAACTTTTGGGAGAACAGCTCGATCTGCCCTCCTTTGAACGGATGCTGGCTCAGGAAGGGTTGAACACTACCAATCCCGAATACCAAAAAAATCTGATCAAGCTGTTCGGCGAAATCTTCCTCCATGTCAGCGATGTCATGACCTATGCCAAAAGGGCCTATGATCTGAAAAAATTTGATGAAATTTTCATCGGAACATCCGCAGGCAGTGTTGTCGGATTGGATGAATACGCTCAGACGTATCTGGGCCTGAAAACAGCCCCTTTTGATTTCAATTACGGGTTCGATACGAAGGGCGAAAAAATAGATCAGATCCACCAGCTCATGCATCTGTATGGATGGCTGGACGCAGATGAACGGTATGACTGCAACTTTACGGTCTATCACCGCCCTCCTCCGTTTGCCAAACGTGAAAGCGGAAAATTCATCCTGGTTGTAGCGGCATCACTGGCCGCAGCGCTCCTTTATCCCGGAGTCTATTGGGGGCTTTCGTATGCCGAAGATTTCCGTCATGCGCTTTTGACCAAAGAATACGAACAAGTGCATATTGAGAAAACGACTCGTGAAGCCACCATTAATCTCAAATTGGCCAATAAAAATGCCGCCCAGGCTCTGCTGGATGAACAGACGACTGCGTATAAACAAAAGCAGGATACCCTGATTCAGGTGCATGACAAAAAAGTCAATTATCCTATGAAAGCCAAAATCTTGGCAGACTTTACACGGAGCTTCAATCAGTATCGGGTTCAGATGAAAAATCTTGCCTATAATGAAGAGAGCAACGGCACCATAAAAACATTCACCTTTGGTCTGACCTCCCCATCAACACAGAACATTACAGCACTCGTGAAGCATCTTACGGCGCTCAAAAGAGACAAATACGATTTCAATATCGAAATGATCTCCTATAATGAAGATGAAAAATCCTACCTCGGTGAATTGAAGGCGGTAATCAAATGAAATTCCATATCGAAGACTACCTTTACGCGTTAGACCAGTCATTGGGGCAGAAAAGCGATCGTGACAAAATGATGCTCTATGTCATGATATTCGCTTCTTTGTTCGCCATTTCCTACCTCTTTTTCTGGGAAAGTTCCGAAGCGAGTTTTAAGACTTCGCATGAAAAAGCCCTCAAAGTGGAAGCGGACCTGAATTTTGACAAACAGTATCTGGCTGCCAATCCGCCCGAACGGATCATTCAGATAGAACAGGAAACAGCCGAAATCGAACGTCAGCATGGGTTGTATGTTCAGTACAATGCCTACATCAAAGAGCAGCTGGAACAAATCTCCTCTTTGTATTACGACGAAAAAGTGTGGGGTGCCTATCTTGACTCCGTATCACGCTATGCCAGAGCCTACAATGTCAAACTGGCAAAATTCGGGAATACACTTCAGACGGACAACAGCTCTTTCGGACATGTCTTAGACATTACGATATCGTCTGAAGGACCTTATAAAAATACACTGAAATTCATCAATGCACTCGAGCAAAGCTTCTTGGTCGTTGATCTGCACGATTTCAATGTGACCGCCTCAGAGAAGCTAAAAGGAGATTTGAATATCTCAGTATGGGGGATTGTAAGACAATGAAAACGTACCTTGTAATTGGCCTTATCGGTTTTCTCTCGCTCCATGCCGCGATACCATCAGCGGTTGAAGTGACGAGTATGCCAGCAGCGCCGAAAGAAGATAAAGAACTGGCGTGGGTAGATGAGCAGATTAAGGCAATACTTCCTGCGCGTGTCGGGATAGCAGACGGAGCAATCAATTCGCTTCGCGATCCCATGAAACTGGCCAAACCGGCGCCGAAAACTTCTGGCGGAACAAGTTTGATGGCACCTCCGAAACTCGGGGCAACCACGCTTCTCCCTCTCAAGCCTGTCGTTGTTGAGGAGCCGTTACGTTTGAAAGCGCTGATGAACAAATCAGCGCTCATCAGCGAAAAATGGTACAAAGTCGGCGACACTGTCCGTGGTTACAGCCTGGCTGAGATTAAGCCGAACAGCGTTTTGCTGCTAGGTAAAAAAGGTCAGAAACTTATTTTGTTTTTGACAAAACCAAACAACAAAATCCAAATCACAACAAAGTAGGAAAGTATCATGACATCTGTAATCAAAAACCATGCACGCGCGTTAATGTTATCTGGTCTTGCGGCCGCCCTGCTCTCGCCGGCACTGCATGCAGACTGTACCTATGAGCTTTTCAACATCTCATCGGTAAAAGGGACAACAGTCGGCGAATTTGTCGATCAGCTGAGCGAAGAATGCGGGATGAGCGTCATCGTCGCCGATCCTGAAGCGGAGAAAATTCTCGCCAGAGGGATGAACAAAACATTCCTCAAGAACATGACGATTAATGAAGTCCTCGACCTCATCGTGAAAGAAAACGATCTGCAATATACGTTGCAGAACAACGTGTTGAAAATTTCGTACCTTGAAACCAAAACGTACAACATCAATTACATCAACTCCGAACGCAAAGGTGAAGGGAGTGCGAATGTCGTCCTCAGCTCTAACACAAGTACCTCTAGCGGGCAAAGCGGCATGACCGGCGGTATGTCGGGTGGTGCGTCAGGCGGCATGATGGGTGGAGCTACAGGCGGCACAAACAGAGGAGCCCAGAGCCGGGCATCTTCGGAGTCAGGAATCAAAATCACCTCTACGGATGAAGTGATGTTTTGGGACAGACTGGAAAACGAAATCAAGAGTATCTTGAACCGTCCTGAAGACAACTACAAAAACCAAGACGATGCCCAAGGAGAGGTAAAAAGTGGCGAAGAGTCCAAACAATCGGCTCAAGACGTCAACAATATTTTCATCAATAAAGCGGCAGGTTTGGTAACTGTAACCGGAACGGGCAAACAAATCAAACGGCTTGATGCCTATCTGGACGAGCTACAGAAAAAAATGCAGACTCAGGTTCTGATCGATGTGAAAATGTACAGTGTTGTTTTCAGCGATGCCTCATCCACCGGTATCGACTGGTCACAGCTCTACGCCTTGCAGAACATCGATCTCGGCTTTAACATGTACAATTTAAAAAATATTACCGGCTTAGAAACTCAAGAAGACCTGGCGGCACAATCCAGTATTTTTGATACCATTACAAAAGTCGATGTAGCGAAGAATGGACGCATGCTATCAAGTGCGTTTCAAATTGGTGCCCGGGGAAGCCTGAACGAAGTGATCAAGTTTCTGAAAACCCAGGGGGACGTTTATGCGATCTCCAATCCAAAAATTCTGACCCTCAACAACCAGCCGGCCCTTATCACTGCTGGGACCGAACTGTTTTACAAAGTTGAGGAAACCTCAACGCTCGCGGGGGGAACAACAGCCCAGCAAGCGACGACAGAAGTGATCAGTTCAGTCTTTTCAGGGGTTCTTCTTGACATTACTCCCGACATCGCACAGGACGGAAGCATTACCCTGCGGATCAACCCCTCCATCTCCGAAACGGCCAGCAGCATCTCTACGGACAACTCTACCCGCAGAATGCCACCCGACTTAAGCCGCCGCCAAATGTCTTCGGTTATCAGTGTCAAAGACGGAAACCGTGTCATTCTCGGCGGTTTGATCAATACTAAAAATGTTCAGAATGACAACAAAGTTCCTCTACTTGGAGACATTCCGTTGGTTGGGTATCTCTTTAAACGCGAAGGGATGAGCAAACAGACCGAAGAGATCGTTATCATCATCGAACCGCATATCGTCAAAAAAGAGGCGGATACTTTGACTCTCAGCGATCTAGGGTACACTCGTATGGGCAACAAAATTGAAGAAGAATCGAAGCAGGAAACGAAATAACGGATGCAGACTTCCCTTTTCGCAAAACCGCGAGATCTGTTTTTAGACGTAGTCAATGCCAGAGACTACGTCCAGATCGATAGCGTTTCGACCATGTACCAATCTTTGAAAAGTTCGGTCGAAAAACCTCTTAAAATGATTCTTTTATACGGCAAACCCGGAACCGGGAAAAGCATGATGCTCCACAAACTCCATCATGATCTCTCAAAACACCAAAAAGTCTACATGATCTCCACCCCTATAGTGGATGAAGAAGACTTTTTAAGAATCCTGGCCCAGAATATTTTTGGCCATGCCCCAAGAGAAACAATGTCCCTGAGCCGCTTTTTGGAAATTGCGCAGGCCCTGTCGTTATCGCATGTCCCCATTGTCCTGCTGGATGAAGCACAGCTTTACGCCCCTTCTCTCATGGAAAAAATACGTCTAATCTCTGATGCCCGGGCCATCAAATTCGTCATTACCCTGCATAAAACCGACAAAGAGGACATCATTGCCAAAGAACATTTTCAAACCCGTATCTGGGAAAGTATCGAGCTGAAAAACGCTACTTCAGAGGAACTCAAGGTGTATATTCAAAAAAAACTTTTGAAAGCCAACTGCTTTGACGTCGCCAGCATGTTCAATGACAAAAATATGAGACTCATCACAGCGCTTACCCGCGGCAATTACCGTGAAACGAATAAACTCATGTATGCCCTTTTCAGCCTCTACTGCTGGTACGAGGAGAACCACCCGAACATGATCAAATACAATACCGTTAAACCGAAGTGGGTCGAAATGGCAGCGATCCACACAGGACTGATCCGTGCTTGATATTAAAGATTTGGAACGCAGATGGCTGAAATATAAAATAAAATCGTATGCGCCATACACTCTTGGTACGGCATTATTTACTGCTATTTTTATCGCTTCTGTCAGCTGGTTTCTATCATCTCCTGATCCTTTGAAAAGTAGTGACGCCCCCGAACCAGCTGCAGAACAGCATACAGTTCCTGCAATTACACAGGATAATCGATCGATTCCGGTAGAAAACACAACGCTCCTTGAACCTTCGATGGAGTTTGTCCAAACGTTTCAGGACGCTTCACCAGACGATGAAATACCACCTGCTGCCCTTCCCAAAACAACGCGCTCTGTCTCGTATTCGTCCCTGCCGGTTCCTCCTCCCAAAGTCCTGGCGATGCCTGAAGCGGTTCCAGCTGAGCCGTCTGCGCAGCCGGCACAGACCTTCTCCAGAGGTACAGACCGGTCGCTGACGATCAACCGCAATGAATCCAAACTGGATATCGAAGAGCTGAAACAACGGTTCAAGGAAACGTCCAATTCCAATCTCGGCCTTTTCATCGCACGCTATTATTATGATCAGGGAAACTACGCGGAAGCCTACAACTACGCCTTGAAAACGAATGCAGTGAATACTAAAATCGATGAAAGCTGGATCATCTTTTCAAAATCATTGGTGAAACTCGGCAAAATGGAGCAGGCGAAAAAAACGCTCCAGCTGTATATTCAGCAATCCAATTCGGAAAATGCGAAGGGGTTGCTTGAATCCATCGAAAAAGGGACCTTCAAATGAAACCATTTTTTTTCGCCATCTTTTTCTTTCTCGGCACGCTGCAGGCCGACACCGGCCAAAAACTTTTTGATCTTTACCAAAAAGGGCTATACGCGCAGGGATGCGATTACGGCCATAAATTTTTCCCTCAGAACAAACAAAACGAACCGTTCGTCTCTTTGGTAGGATTTTCATGTCTCAAAGCCGATCAGATAGACAGACTCGCGCCCGTTATATTGGCGCTTCATGAAACGCCTGATGCGCGGGCGAATGGAGCCTATTTTTCTTTGCTCCTGATGCAGAAAAAACTTTTAATGCAGGCCTTGTACGACGACAAGCCTATCGTCAATCTCAAATTTCCCACCAGCAGCCATCTGCTCTCAAAAGTTTTTGACCTCTATCTGAAAAATCCGAAACCATCCGATATCATCAAAGAATACTTGGACCCCATTACTCCCAGACAAAGCTACCGGCTCTACACGATAGAGAAAAACGGAGAAAAAAGCATAGCAATCGATGAATACTATGATAAAATATTAACCCTTCATCATGTTTATTAAAAAAAGGAATCGGGTATGGATCGAATTACGCATGATTTACTAGAAAAGCGCCATATCACCCAACAACAAATCGACCGATTAACGTCACGCGGGGTACAAGACGATACCATTCTAGAAACCCTCAGCAAAGTCGGGGCCGTTTCTGCCAATTTTATCAAGCGTTTTATCGTTGAACAAATCCGGCTCGGCCGATATGAACTCTCCATTATTAAAAACTACCATTTTATCGATGAAGGATCGATTCTAGCCCATTTAGCCGAAGTGATCGAAGCCCCATTTATCGACCTTGACTCTATCGACATGGATTACCGTCTCGTTGAAAAAATCCCTACGGCACAGCTAAAACGGTTCAATGCCCTTCCCATCTCTCAAGACGACATGTACGTTCTCGTCGCTTTCTCCGATCCGCTCAACATCGAGGCCCAGGAATCTATTCAGCGCCTTTTTCCCAGAAAATCGATCAAGGTTGCCGTGGCTACCGAGAAACAGATTCAGGCCTATGTGTTCAAAATCGAGCTTAAAGACAGCGTTAAAGAACTCGTCACAAACATCCGGAACGAACTGCGCAACATCGGGACCCTTGAGGAACAGCAGGAAGCATCCTCCATCCTTCAGCTCATTGATGTTATCCTGAAAGCATGCATCAAAGGGCGTGCCAGCGATATCCATATCGAACCCACCGAAAAAAACTGTGTCGTACGGGGGCGTATCGACGGGAAGCTGACCGAGGTATTTATCTTTGACCGGGATATTTATCCTCCGCTGGCTTCCCGTATCAAGCTGTTGGGAAATCTGGACATTGCCGAACGGCGCAAACCCCAGGACGGACGTTTTTCAGCCGTGGTGATGGATGCCGAATTTGATTTTCGTCTCTCCACCCTGCCGATCATTTACGGCGAATCGATCGTTATGCGGATTCTCGACAAAGCCAAAGCGCTGGTCAAACTCGAAGAGTCCGGAATGGACAATGACAGTTATACGAAACTGATCAAATCACTCCATACCCCGTTTGGGATCATCCTCGTAACCGGACCGACGGGGAGCGGAAAAACGACTACCCTCTACGGCGCCCTGAACGAGCTTCGAAATGTCGAGGACAAAGTGATCACCGTAGAAGACCCGGTGGAATACCGGATGAATCTGATCCAGCAGGTTCAGGTCAACCCGAAAGTGGGGTTGTCGTTCGCCGACGCTCTGCGCTCCATCCTCCGTCAGGATCCGGACAAGATCATGATCGGGGAGATCCGCGATCAGGAAACCCTTGAGATCGCCGTCAAAGCGGCACTGACAGGTCACCTGGTCATCTCTACTCTCCATACCAATGATGCGATCAGCGCAATTCCCCGTATGGCCGATATGGGAATCGAACCCTACCTGATCAGCGGTGCCCTCGTCGCCGTGCAGGCGCAGCGGCTGATCCGGAAAATTTGTAAACATTGCAAAAAAGAGGTCGATATTCCTCAGAACATTCTTGAAGAATACAGTGCCTACATTCCGCCAAACACCGTTTTTTACGAAGGCAAAGGGTGCAAGGAGTGCAATGCTACCGGATATATGGGACGGGAGATGATCTGTGAGGTTTTACCGGTTACCGAAGATTTTTCCAGTATGATAGCCAGAGGAGCTTCCAAAGATGATCTTATCAAACAGGCGAAAAAAGAAGGGTTTGTCGGGATGTTTGAAAACGGAATGGCCAAAGCGGTCCAGGGTATCACAACACTAGATGAAGTATTAAGGGTGGCAAAAGGATGAAATATTTTACAGCAACAATTCTCTCAAAAGGGAAAAAAACGGAGCAAAGTTTTTATGCCGAAAACAAAAAAGAGGCTCACTATTTAGCCAAAATAAAATTTTCCGGCATGATTTTGAAAATAAACGAATCTTCCCCTCCCCTGGAAGATCAATTGCGTCATTTAAAAGAGACCATCCTCTCCAATGTCAGGAAGAAAAAACTGAAGCAGGACGCCCTGATCGCGGCCATACGCCAGCTTGCCGTTATGACAAATGCCGGCCTTTCCATCCACGATTCACTCAAAGAGATCGCCGATGCGACAACAGACAGGGTTCTCGAAAACGTATTAGGGACGATGGCCGAAGACATCAACGCCGGACACAGCCTTTCCGCATCGGCCCACAAATTCCGATTTGAGCTGGGAAATCTGTCGCTGGCGATGATCGAGCTGGGGGAAAAAACCGGGAACATGGCCGAGGCGCTGCACAAACTGGCCGATATGCTCGAAGAGATCCGCCGCAATATCATCAAATTCAAAAAAGCGATGGCCTATCCCCGTAACGTCATGATCGCGATGGCCATCGCCTTTACCATATTGATTTCCTATGTCGTCCCCCAGTTCAAAACGATCTTTGAACAGCTGCACGCCGACCTTCCGGTTCCGACCAAAATCCTCCTTTTTCTGGAACATCTGTTCAATACCTACGGTCTTTATGTCCTGGCGGGCATTATCGTCTTTGTTTTCGTATTCCGCTATGCGCTCAACCATAACCGTGACTTCCGCTACAAATGGCATCAGTTCCTGCTCCGTGTCTATCTGATCAAAGACATTATCATGTACGCAACACTCAACCGTTTCACCCTCGTTTTTTCGGAACTTGTACGCGCCGGGATCCCGATCGCTGAAGCGCTCGAAACCTCCGTAGCCATGATCGACAACCTTCCGCTGCAGGAGAAGTTGCTGACCGTTCGTCAGACGGTTGAAAAGGGGGGATCACTCCATGCAGGGCTGTCTGAAACAGGGCTTTTTGAAAACATGATCATCCAGATGATCTCCGCCGGGGAAACCAGCGGACAGCTTGATTCCATGATGCAAAAAGTCATGGAATACTATAAAATGAGATTCGATGCAATCATCGACGGTCTCTCCGAAGCGATAGAGCCGGTCATGCTCCTTATCATTGCGGCCATGGTTGTCTTGCTGGCACTGGGTATCTTCCTGCCGATGTGGGAAATGGGGAACGCCGTGCAGGGTCGCCGCTAAGAAGTTTCAGCCTTCTTCGGCGGAACCTTTGGCCACCAGGGCATGATACGTTTCGTCTTTGGGGATCATTCCCGCTTCAAATAAAAACTGCGAGGGGACAAAGTTCGTTTTCTTGATTTTGTCGAATTTGGCATAGCTCAGGTACAAACGATCTTTCGCCCGCGTTACCGCGACGTAAAAAAGACGCCTCTCCTCTTCAATGCTTCCGCTGCGGCTCATCAGTTTCCGGTTCGGGAAACGGCCGTCCATCAGATCGATCACATACACTTCCTGATATTCCAGCCCTTTTGAGGCGTGGATACTGAGCAGATGCACCCCCTCCCCCTGCGTCAAATCCTGCGATCCCAACACCATCGCATTCAAAAACCGTTCATGATCCTTGTAGGGGCGGGAGAGTTCGAACAGCAGCGTGCACTTTCGGCGGATCCTCTCTTCGGCCTCCGATTTTGCCCTCTCGTCAATGGAACCGTTTTCCGTCATCGCCCGCCGGTGCGAGAGCATCTCGATGACATGACCATACAGTTTCGAGAGGGCGATTTTCTGCACCGCCACCTTAGGCTCATGAGCATCGCGAAGCTGACGGAACAGCATGAAAAGATCGTGCAAAAAGGTCGCCGAATCTTTGGTCAGTTTCGCGTGTTTGAGGATCGGGTTCCCCATGAAATTGGGGTCGAATCCCAGTTTGGCAAACCGCCCGGCACTCCCAAGCTCGGCGAAATCGTCAAAAAGGCCGAGCTGATGGTTGGTGCGCCGTTTTTCAAACGGATTGGAGATCGAGCCATCAGGGGTATAAAGCCCCCGCAGGAACGAGCCATGTCCGAGTTTTTGCAAGGCAACGAACAGCTCTTTGGCAATCGCGCTTCCTACCCCCTTGGCATAATCGAACAGATGGATGAACGCCATCATGTCCGACTCGTTGACGAGCAGCGTATAGATGTCGAGCAGTGCCTTGACCTCTTTGGAATCGAAAAAGCTCACCCCTCCCCGCCGGCGGCAGGGGATCCCAAGCTCCCGCAAAGCAGCCTCGATACCGTCCGCCGAAGCGTTGTTACGGAAAATGACAGCGATTTCGTCACGCTGTGTTCCTGAATCACCGATGAGCTGCGCGATCCCGTGGTACTGGTCGAACAGCTCATCGTAAATGAGCAGGGTGGGGTTGTGCGCATCGCCTGTCCGGGTCACTTCGAGCGCTTTGGGATAGATCCGCTCATTGTAGGAGATGACAGTGTTGGCCAGCGAGAGGATGGGGACGGTGGAGCGGTAGTTTTTGTTGAGGGTATAGACGTTCGCCCCCGGATAGTTTCGGCTGAAAGATCCGATGATCGAGATGTCCGCGCCGTTAAACGCATAGATGCTCTGATCGTAGTCGCCGACACAAAACAGCGAAGGGGGCTTCATCGCATTGATCAGCGTCCCCTGCAGCGCATTTGTATCCTGATACTCATCGATCAGCACCTCTTTGTACCCCAGGTCGCTTTGGGCCGCAAGGTTGCGCATCAGCAGCAGCAGATCGTTGAAATTGACAAAACCATACTCTTTTTTCAGGTGTTCGAACTCGTCGATGATATCGGCATAAATCGCCGCATAGACGGCATGCTCATCCTGGCGCGTCGTGATCCACTCTTCGAAATTGACACTCAGTTCGGTATTCTGATAATACGAATAGACGTCGTAAAGATAGTTCGCCCCATACGCCGGGGTCGCGCAGTCGATATGACTGAACGTCCGCTTTTCATAGACGCTGCGAAAGAGGGTCTTGAGCTCGCGCTGCTGTTTGAGCACCACCTTCCCCTCCTTGCGCTTAAGCCACCGGTAGCTCACCGCATGGAAAGTTCCCGCATCGATCTTCGAGGCGATCTCCCGGCCGAAAAAAGCCGCTACCCTCTCCACCATCTCCTGCGCCGCCTTGTTCGTAAAGGTGAGGAGCAAAATCTCGTCGGGTTTGACGTTTTGGGAGAGGAGATAGGCGATCCTCCCGACAATCGTCGACGTTTTTCCCGTCCCCGCCGAGGCGATGATAAGATTGTGGCCAAATGAGGCGGTTGCAGCGGTATATTGCTGTTCATTGAGACGAGAGAGAGGCAAAAGGTTCCTTGAGTAATGAAGAATAGGTATCGAATTATACCTGTGGGAGTTGAAATTTTCCGATTTAGCGGCGATGCGCTATAATTCGCGAATATTTTCCGATGAAGGCCTATTGTTATGTCCGCTACCCATTACGATCCCAAAAACATTGAAGAAACCTACTATCCCATCTGGGAAAACCGGGGATATTTCGAAATCGACGGGAATGCATCGATCCAAAAGCCCAACAAGCATTTCGCGATCATGCTCCCCCCTCCGAACGTAACGGGTTCCTTACATATCGGCCACGCGCTCAATCATACTTTGATCGATATCATCACCCGCTACAAGCGGATGGACGGCTACGCTGCTCTGTGGCAGCCGGGGACCGACCACGCCGGAATTGCGACCCAGAACGTCGTCGAAAAACAGCTCCTCGCCGAAGGGAAGACCAAGGAAGAACTCGGCCGCGAAGCGTTTTTGGAACGCGTCTGGAAATGGAAGGCCCACAGCGGCGGCACTATCGTCGGCCAGATGCGCAAACTGGGGGTCTCACCCGCCTGGAGCCGCGAGCGCTTCACGATGGACGAGGGGCTCAAACACTCGGTCAAAGAGGCGTTCGTCCACCTCTACAACCAAAACCTCATCATCCGCGGCAACTACATGGTCAACTGGTGTACCCATGACGGTGCGCTCAGCGACATCGAGGTCGAGCACGAGGAACATCAGGGGCACTTCTACCACATCCGCTACCCCTTCAGCGACGGCAGCGGCCATATCACGGTCGCAACGACCCGCCCCGAAACCTACTTCGGCGACACCGCGATCATGGTCCACCCCGATGATGAGCGCTACACTTCTCTCATCGGAAAAAGCATCACCCTCCCCCTCATCGGACGCGAGATCAAGATCATCGCCGACAGCCACGTCGACCGTGAATTCGGGACCGGGGTCGTCAAGGTCACCCCGGCCCACGATGTCAACGACTACGAAGTGGGGAAACGGCATGACCTTGAGTTCATCACCGTATTCGATGAAAAAGGGATTTTAAACCACCACGCCGGCGAATTCGAAGGGCTCGAGCGGCTCGAAGCGCGCGCCGCTATCGTCAAACGGCTCGAAGAGGAAGGGTTCGTCGAAAAAATCGAGGAGCACACCCACCAGGTGGGGCACTGCTACCGCTGTAAAAACATCGTAGAGCCCTACATCTCCAAACAGTGGTTCGTCCGCAAAGAGGTCGCCAAAGGATCGATCGAAAAGATGAACGCCGGGGAAGCCCAGTTCTTCCCGCCTCACTGGATCAACAGCTACAACGCCTGGATGAACGATCTGCGCGACTGGTGTATCTCCCGCCAGCTGTGGTGGGGACACCGTATCCCCGTGTTCTACTGCGACGACTGCGGTCACGAGTGGGCGAGCCTCGAAGATGAGCCCAGCGCATGTCCCCACTGCGCCGGCACCTCGTTCAAGCAGGACCCCGACGTCCTCGACACCTGGTTCAGCTCGGCGTTGTGGCCGTTCTCGACACTGGGATGGGGGAACGGTGACACCGCCGCTGACACACTGTTCCAAAGCGAAGATATGGCGAAATTCTATCCCAATACCCTCCTCATCACGGGATTCGATATCCTCTTTTTCTGGGTCGCCCGGATGATGATGATGGGAGAAAGCTTCACTGGCGAACTCCCGTTCAAACACATCTACCTCCACGCTCTCGTGCGCGACGAGCACGGGCAGAAGATGTCCAAATCCAAAGGCAATGTCATCGACCCGCTCGACATGGTCGAAAAATACAGCGCCGATGCCCTGCGCTTCACCCTCGCCGTCCTCGCCGTACAGGGGCGTGACATCCGCCTAAGCAATGACCGCCTTGAGCAGAGCCGCAATTTCACCAACAAACTCTTCAACGCGGCGCGCTTCCTGCAAATGAATGTCCCGACGTTCAAGGACCTCAGCGACCAGGAGATCACGACGCCGCTGGGACGCTATATGCTTTCCCGCTTCCGCCGTGCGACCTCAGAGACGAGAGCGTTCCTCGACGAATACCGCTTCAATGACGCGGCGACGGTCCTTTACCGCTTCCTGTGGAACGAATTCTGCGACTGGGGAATCGAACTCTCCAAGGCGAGCAAGGAGAGCATTGGCGAACTGGGAAGCATCTACAAGGAGTCTATGAAGCTTCTGCACCCCTTTATGCCGTTCATCACCGAGTATCTCTATCATGAGCTTTCGGGTACGGCCCTCGAAGAAAGCGGTTCCATCATGATCATGACCTATCCCGAAGATACAACGGTCGATGAGGAGATTGAAAACGAATTTGCAACGATCATGGACGCGATTATCACGATCCGACGGGCCAAAACTCTCATAGACCTCGGGAACCAGAAAATCGAGCTCGCGTACCTCAAATGCGGCGGGGAACAGAAAATGATGGCCCCTTTCGTTATCCGTCTGGCCAAAGTAGACGATCTGCGCTTCACTGATACAAAGGTCGACAACGCGGTCAGTGATCTGGGCGAACGCGTAGAGGTCTATCTTCCGACCGATGCGATCGATCTCTCTCCGATCATCGATCGTCTGAGCAAACAGCGCGAAAAGCTCCAAAAAGAGGCCGACAAGCTCTTGGGAATGCTAAGCAACGAGCGGTTCGTTGCCAACGCCCCCGAAGCAGTTATCGCGACCAACCGCGAAGGGCTTGCCGACGCGCAGGAGAAGATGAGCAAAATCGACGCACAACTCAGTGCACTGGGGCGCTAAAGCGTGCAAATCCGCGAACTCTCTCCCAGTGAACGGGACGATGGGTTCGCCCTTCTCTCAACCCTCCATCCGGATCTGACGCCGGATCAGTTCAGCGCCTTCCTGGCTTCCCATTCCCCCCAGACCTATCGCCCGGTCGGTGCCTATGAACAGGGTGTGCTCTGTCTCTACGCCGGAGTCAGTATTCAGGAAAATCTTGAGTTTGGACGTTATCTGCTGATCGATGATTTCGTTGCCCGCGAAGGGGATGAAAAAAACGCTGGAGAGATGATCGAATTTTTAGGCGATTATGCCAAATTGCACCGCTGCCGAACCATTATGTTTTTGGGCAAACACCGAGGATTGAAAATCGGGGATTTAAAAGGGTTCCGTCCCAAACGGGACGGATTTATCAAAACACTCTGATTTACTCTTCGATCCCTTCGATCTCGACGATCATTTTCACCTCATCCCCAACGACTACTCCCCCTGCTTCAATCGCTTTGTTCCAGTTCAGACCGAAATCTTTGCGGTTGATCTTTCCGGTGAGGACAAACCCTGAACGCTGATTTCCCCATGGGTCTTCAATGATCCCCCCCATGTCGATATCCAGCGTCACCTTTTTGGTAATGCCGCGGATCGTGAGGTTCCCCGTCATTTTTTCTTTGGTCGCGCTGGTCATGGCAAACGTCATATCGCCGAACTTGGCCACGTCGAAAAAATCGGCACTTCGGAGGTGATCATCTCGTTTGGCGATCCCCGTATCGATCGAAGCTGCTTTGATATCGCCTTTCAGCGATTTGAACACCCCTTTGTCGAGCTCGTACGTTCCGTTGAAGTTGCCGAATTTCCCTGTAACGGTACTGATCATCATATGCTTTACTTTGAATCCGACATTGGAATGGGAAACATCGACTTTATAAACTGCAGCCGAAAGAGCGCTCGAGCCTAAAATCAAACCAGCTAAAACCGTTGAGAAGATGCTTTTTTTCATGCGAGATCCTTTGGGTTAATATTCCGACTATTGTAGGGTGTTTTTCTCAATGAATTATTAACACTGTACGAATGGACGCTTTATTTAAGAATATCTACAGTCAGAAATGAAAACGGCCTCTAAACCCTTTCAAAACAACTCTTGGATATACTTTTGCAACACTATCAAAAGGGGCGTTATGCAGCTATGTGTCGCACTTGACCTTTCCAGCATGGAAGAAAATTTACTCCTCGTCGAAAAGATAAAAGCCTACCCTGTCTGGCTCAAAGTGGGCCTTCGCTCGTACATCCGTGACGGCAAGCCCTTTATCGACGCCATCAAGGCCATCAATCCGGAATTCAAAATCTTTCTCGACCTCAAACTCTACGACATCCCCAACACGATGGCCGATGCCGCCGAATCGATCATGTCCCTGGGCGTCGATATGTTCAACGTCCACGCTTCCGCAGGACGCAAGGCGATGCGCGAAGTGATGAAACGGCTCGAACCCTACGAAAACCGCCCCCTGGTCCTCGCCGTTACCGCTCTCACCTCGTTCGATGAAAACGAATTTGGCCACGTTTATGGCGCACCGATCGCCGCAAAAGCAGACCAGTTTGCACAGGATGCCCACGAAGCAGGGCTGGACGGTGTCGTGTGCAGTGCCTACGAGAGCGCATCGATCAAATCGCTCACGGCAGAGAGTTTCGTCACCCTCACCCCCGGTATCCGCCCCTTCGGCGAAGATGCGGGGGATCAGGAGCGAGTCGCTACGATCGACGTTGCACGCAGCGAAAAAGTCGATTTCATCGTCGTTGGGCGCCCCATCTACAAAGCCTCCAACCCCTCTGAAGTGGTCGAAAAGATTCTCGAAGCCCTCTAGCCCCTCCGTAACAAAGAGGTAATCTCTTTGTCCTAGACTTCCAAAAAACGGAGGTCTGTATCATGAAAAAGCTCTTGTTTCTTTTCCCGATAGCATTGGCGGCAGCCGCAGGGACATGGTGGGTTTCCACCGCTCACACGGTTCCCCCCGTCCAAAATCCTTCGGAAACCGAGATATTGCCACGCGGCGGCCAAGCTCTCTTTACCCTCTCCGAACGTTCACTACGCCAAATCGTCCGGCACGGCGAAGACGACTCCATCAGCACACTCAATACATCGCTCGCTGCCATCTCAGACGAACTGGCCAAACGCAAAAAAGATGGTTTCACAGTGGATACGATCGAGAAGCTTCTCGCACAGTACCGTCAGGACAGCACCGTTTTGACCCAAAATTTCTCTCCCAAAATGCGCGAGCTCCGTCTCTACGACAGTGTTGAACAGAAAAATGAAAAACAGTTTCTGACTGCCATTGAGCAAATCGGATTGTATGAATTGAAAACAGCCTGTTCCGAGCTGGAGAAACTGCGGACAGAGTACATTAAAAAACCTTCAAAGGAATCCGCAAACGCGTACCGTACCCAATCGGGAAAAATGAAAAACATCATTACGGAACTCTATCTGGACAGCGACATCGAAGCGCCTATGCAGGCCTATCTGGAAAACCACAAACTCTATTTCGAAACGATCGCCGGTGCGTATGAACAGATCGGTCTGGAGCGAATCCATCGCCTGCGAACAAACGGATACGCGATCAAGACTGAACTGCAGCTCCTTCCGATCCTTTGATTTTTTTGGAATACTCCTTGCTATTCATCAACAATATCGATACGAGGAGTCATCATGAAATTTGTCGACAAAATCGAACTGATCGTCAAACTCAAAGAAAAAATTGCCGAAGCAAAAACGACTAACGGAGCCCTTGCCGCCCAGTTTCAGCTCCTTTTGGATCAAATACTCTCCAATCCGAACAATTCACCGGCGGTTTAAACCCGAAACCGCATCGCTTTAAGGTGGTTGTTATCTACTCGTCCGTATAATTACGCCCTCTTACCAATGGACAGATGGGTGAGCTGGCTGAAACCACCTCCCTGCTAAGGAGACGTACTGGCAACGGTACCGAGGGTTCGAATCCCTCTCTGTCCGCCACCTACCTTTAGAATCCCCTATTTACAGACTTCCAAAAG
>CAYXWQ010000013.1:0-50202 GCA_964468865.1 uncultured Sulfuricurvum sp.
AATGACGGGATGGGCTGGATTCCGTCTTCGCGGTAATGGTGGGTCAACGTTTCACAAAGGGATTAAGCTTCAGCAGCACCGCATCCGCGATCTGATTGCCTATCAGCGTCAAAAATGCACTCATCATCAAAATCCCCATAATCACCGGATAATCCCGGCTCATAGCGCTCAGGTAGAAGAGCTGCCCCATCCCCTCTATCCCGAAAATCGATTCCAGAATCACCGAACCGCCGATCAGCCCCGGAAGGGAGAGTCCCAGCATCGTCACGATCGGGGGGAGAAGGTTAGGGAGGATGTAGCGGCGGATGATCCTATCCTCGCTGATCCCACGGGCACGGGCGAAATAGATGTAGTCGCTTTTGAGGATTTCGAGGGTCAGGGAGCGGACATAGAGGCTCAGACTTCCCACCCCCACAAACACCATGACCGAAATGGGGAGCGCCAGATGGTGGGCCATGTCGAGGTAGTACCCGACCCCCTCCGGCGGCTCCAGCGAATGCAGCCCGCTGAGGGGGAACCACTCCAACACAAATCCCAGAAACAGCATCAGCACAAGGGCGAGGTAATACGAAGGCATCGCGAAACTGACCAGCGAGAGCTGGATCAGCGCCCTGTCCGTCGTTTTGCCGTAGCGGAGCGCCGCCTTGATCCCCATCCAAAGCGAGAGGACAAAGGTGAGCGCCATCGCGACGACGTTCATCCACAGCGTCACGGGGAGGCGATCGGCGACGACCTCGCTCACCTGCGCACCGCTGACGAACGAGATGCCGAAATTGAGGTGCGAGAGGTTGACGACCCAATCTGCGTACTGCTGCAGCAGCGGCTTGTCGAGGCCGTAAATGGCCCGCAGCTGCGCTACCGCCTCGGGAGTCATGTTGGGGTTGAGCTCCCCCCCCATGAAACTGTTGGGGGCCATATGGATCGCCCCGAACGAGAGCAGCGAGATCAGAAAGAGCATCAAAACGGTATACGAGAGCGAACGGAACAGATATTTCATGGAATGATTATAGCGGAAGTAAAGGGAAAGATTCGACCTTCAAATGTCGTATGCTAAATCAAATAGATTTAATTAGCAAAAACTTATTCTCCAAATGACAAGACATCAGTATCAGTCTTTATGCCCGCCCCGTAGGCGGGAAGTAGGTCTTAACCGTGTAAGAGCGACGAAACAAAAACAGGTCAAACCCACCTAATGAAATCAGAAATTCAGGGTCAGATAGGCCTGAACGATATTATCTGCTTCTGCTTCGCTATAGTCCTGGTTGATATAGGCCAGCGATACGTCGAGCGGTCCGAACGATTTGGTAGCGGTCAGGGTGATCTCTTCCATTGTATAGTTTTTGGTATCGTTGTCGACCGACGTATAGAATGCCCCCAGAGAGACGATATCGCCTACTTCGTATAGAGCGGTCACGTTGTACGATTCTGAACCAGCATCACCCACCAGACCGTAGTTCCACCATGCTTCGGTGTAGAGTTTGGACTGGGCGTACTCCATGTTGTTCGTACCGACATTCGCGATTTTAAGCGTCCCGTCATTGTCGGCTTTCGAGTATGCCGCCGCTACGGTCAGCCCCTCGATCCCCTCGTAGGCGAGCTTGAACGCATAGGCGCTGGAATCATCGTGGGCATCAAGCAATCCTTTGGTATCCATCTCCCCGTACTGGGCACCGATTTTTACCCCTTTGACGAGCTGGCATTCCATGTCGGCCTGGAGCCAGAAGGCATCGGCGACGTTCAAGACGTTGTAATACCATGCTTGTGCCGTTAACGGTTTGAAAGAGTTGTTGACGATCCCAACCGCGTACGCGCCGCTGTCGGCGAACGTGTTAAATTTGGCACCCGGCGCCATAAATCCATCCAGACCTACATCAGCAACGTTTTGGGTCACGGCGTTGACGCCGTTGCTTTTTCCGACCCATGCCGCTGCGAGCGTTGTATCGGGGATATCCTGGTTCAGCAACACCGCCCCTTCGAATGTGTTGGGGACGACCGACCATTTTTCAGAAAACAGCATCGGTGTATCGAGTTGCATACGGCCCACTTTGAGGGTCGTGTTCCCCAGCGTCCCAGCCAACCACAGCTCGCCCATCCATGCCGCATCGTCCGTATCGGAAGCCTCGGCGATCCCGTTTCCATCCGCATGCGCTCCGCTCCAGGTATTGGCAACCAGATTGTTCTCCAGCCCAAGGGTACTGACCGCATATGCCGTCGCACCGAACGATACCCCCTTGAGCAGATCGGCTGTTACCCCCAAACGAAGCGCAGTATCCGCAGCGCTGGTCTCCTGATCGAACAAATCTCCACCCATATCGATGGTGCTGTAAAACAGTTTCGCATCTCCGTCTACTTTGACGTTATCGATCGCAAATGCGCTTGTTCCCAAAACCATCACAGCAGCGAGGCTCAATTTGACTAATTTCATTTTCAACTCCTTGGTTTGACTTCTGTCACCAACAAGTTTATCACTCAAAATTGTGCCTGTGTACAGCATATTGATTAATTTTTAATCAATATTATATTTCATTAAATAATCAAAAAATATGCATATTTGATTCCAAATCTATAACGGGGAAAACATGAGATAACACACGAGATATATGGATAGACTCAGTAAATAGGAAGAGAAATGAAGAAAAAGGGTTCACATCCGCACAAGCGGATGTGAGAAAAGAGAGACTCTTAGAAGTTGAGAGTCAAGTACGCGTTGATCGTATCAGCATCTTCTGATACACCCGCATCGTTGTAATCTGAATTAATGTACGCCAATTTAGCATCCAGTGGTCCGAATGAACGGGAAACACCAACCATTACTTCATCCAACTCCTCATTCCATCTGTCGATCTCAACATTGGTATAAGATGCACAGACTTTTGCGATACCTTTCATGTCGTAACTAATTTTAGCATTCCATGACTCTGCATCAGGCATACCAACCCATCCGCGGTTCCAGAACGTTTCGGTGTAAAGCTTAGACTCTGCTGTCCAAAGATTATCAGTGGCAACGTTGGCAATTGCCAATACCGCCAACTCTTTGTCATCTGCCTTTGAGTATGCAGCCGATACTTTCAGGTTTTCAATCCCCTCATAACCGAGTTTAAATGCATAGGCAGAAGAGTCATCAAGCCCTTCCAACAGTCCTTTCGGAGACATTTCACCATACTGAGCACCAATGGTGACCCCTTTTACGAGCTGGCAATTAATGTCAGCCTGGAGCCAATACGCATCTGCGACGTTTGAAACATTGTAATACCATGCCTGCGCAACAAGCGGTTTGAACGAATTGTTCACGATACCAGCTGCATATGCACCGCTATCCATAAAAGTACCAAATTTTCCATCTGCACCAACTACCGCGTCAACAGAACCACCGATCGCATTCAGTACAGACCAGTTATTAGCGTTGATGGCATTTACGCCATTTCCTTTGCCAACCCATGCTCCAACCAATGTCGTATCAGGGATATCCTGATTCAACAATACAGCTGCATCAAATGTATTGGGGACGATCGACCATTTTTCAGAGTAGGCGAACGGAGTGTCAAGTTCCATACGACCGACTTTTGCCGTCGTTTTACCCATCGTTGCTGCCAACCAGAGCTCACCCATCCAAGCCTGATCGTCAACCTGAGCACCGTCAACATCAAGAGCATCACCATCGTTCAAGAATGAGGCACCAGTTCCTGTTGTTACACCGTGTGCACCAGTCCATGTACCGCTAACAAGGTTGTTCTCAAGACCGAGTGTGCTGATTGCATATGCAGTCGCACCGAAAGAGATGTTTTTGTGCAGATCACCTGTTACACCAAGGCGGAGAGCCGTATCGGCAGCACTCGCATCTTTATCAAACATATCATTGTTTGACCAATCCGCATCTGTTGTCGAATAATAAACTTTCGCATCACCCGATACTTTTACATTATCGATCGCGAACGCGCTTCCTCCGAGCAGTACAGCTGCTGCCAGACTCATTTTTACTAACTTCATTGATTCTCCTTAAGTTAAGCTTGACCTTATGTTTTTGTTTCGTCGGAAACCATTGTAACTCTGGAAATCTTAAACATAGCTGTTAAAAATACATTTTGTTTACTTTCTGTTTACCGCTTTAAAATCCCTATTTTACGCGATGCTACAATTTTGTATGGTTTGATATTGTGGTTCCCGGAACAACTTATGAGGTGGCTTATGGTATAGTATAATCTAGTATCAAATTATCAAATAAATCAAAGGAAATGAAAAATGAAAGCTTTGCTCGCTCTCAGCGCCGCTGCGGGGATGTTGATTCTCACCGGATGTGCCAACCGTGAAGGGGTCGCCCCGTCCCAGAACCAGTCTCTGAATGCCGTCTCCCCAAGCACCCCCGCAACCTCGGAAGGGGGGGCGATGCAGCGCTCGCTGGACGCCTGGCTCAAGGAGGAGTGGACCCCTCTGACCGCCCCAACCGTCACCACAACTACTGCTCCTGACGGTACCGTCACGACGGTCAAAACCGATGCCGCAGCGGTCACCACGACAGTCGTCTCTCCCGATGGCAAAACACTCACCACCACCGCCCCCGCAGCCCCTGTACCCGAGGACAACACGCCGTTTACGCTTCAGAAATATGCCGACAAATGGAAGGTGTATCATGAGAACAAGGCCAAGATGGATGAAGGAAAACCGCAGGAGCCGTCGCACGTCGAGATGATGAGTACGATGCCGGTCGTAGGGAAGTAACGTTTCGTAACGTTTAATGTCCTTTTCTTTTTAAAAAAGAAAAGAACGAAAAGAAAAGCGCCCTCACACCAGGTCGCTGGCGGTACGCTTCGCCCTTCGGCGAGCGACCTTGCTCTGGGTGTGGTGTGAGGGCAAAAACATTTAGATGGGAATGATTTTCGCGGAACGCGAAAATAGATAACATACAAACAAATTGTCTTTCGAGCATCCTTGGAAGCCGTGCGCGAAGGCTCTGCCGAGAGTCGCGCGAGCGATTTGCTCGAAAGACGCTTTTCTTTTGGGTACTTTTCTTTTTTAAAAAGAAAAGTACCATTCACCTTCTATTCGCGTTCGTCCCAGACAAAGACGGTTTTCCCCTCGGCATTCTTCTCTACCGCGGCCATCCCCATGATGTTGTATCCCGCATCCACATAATGCACTTCACCGCTCACGCCGCTGGCCAGATCGCTGAGGAGATACATCGCGCTGTTCCCGACCTCTTCGATCGTGACGTTTTTGCGCAGCGGTGCGTTCGCCTCGTTCCAGTTTAGGATCTGTTTGAAATCACCGATGCCACTGGCGGCCAGGGTGCGGATCGGGCCGGCACTGATCGCGTTGACACGCTGCCCTTTGGCACCCAGTTCGACGGCCATATAGCGTACGGTCGATTCGAGCGCGGCTTTGGCAACTCCCATCACATTGTAGTTGGGGATGTATTTGGGTCCGCCGAGGTAGCTGAGGGTGATGACCGACGCACCAGGGGCCAGGACGTTTTCGAGGCGGTTGGTCAGGTCGATCAGTGAGTAGACGGAGATGTCCATCGCGATCTGGAACGCTTCTTTGGAGGTTTTCATGAACCCTTCGGTGAGCGCCTCTTTGGGAGCGAACGCGACCGAGTGGACCAGAAAGTCGATCTGGCCGAAGTCTGCGGCGACTTTTTCGGCGATGGCAGCCATGTCGGCTTCGTCGGAGACGTCGAGTTTGTAGACCGGAGAGTTGTCAAACGAGGCCGCGATAGGCTCTACACGCTTCTGAAGCGCTTCGTTGAGATAGGTGAACGCCATGGTGGCACCCTGCTTGTGAAGCGCCTCGGCGATACCGTACGCGATCGATTTGTCGTTGGCGAGTCCGACGATAAGCCCTTTTTTACCTTGCATTAACATAACTGATTATTCTCCTTTTTTGTTATTTAACACTATCGTCATTCCCGCGAAGGCGGGAATCCAGCTGGACCCCCGCCTTCGCGGGGGTGACGTCTTTAATCGTTTAATCCTCTTCTGACGAGAGTTCCGCTGCCTGTGCAATCATATCGCAAAAATCGTTGGCGCTGAGCGCCGCCGATCCGACCAGAACCCCGTCGACATTGTCGAGCTTCATGATGTCGCGGGCGTTGTCCACCTTGACGCTTCCGCCGTAGAGAAGCGGTGCGGAGGTTTTGGCGCGCAGGGCGCCGTGGATCAGTTCGATATCGCGAAGCGAGGGAGTAAGCCCCGTTCCGATCGCCCATACCGGCTCGTACGCCACGATCAGATCGGGATACGAGAGGTCAATCCCCTCGAACTGCGCTTCTAGGTACTCCATCAGCGCACTGCTCCCCTCTTCGCGGATCTCCAGCGGCTCGCCGACGCAATAGACGATCGCAAATCCCTGCTCGGCGAAATAGCGGAACTTGTCGCTGATCAGCTCCTGTGTTTCCCCGATCACATGGCGGCGTTCGGAGTGTCCGATCAGGATCGTTTTGATCCCGAACTCTTCGAGCTGCTCCAGGGCAATCTCCCCGGTATAGGCGCCGTTGCGTACCGGATAGGCGTTCTGAACCCCGATGAGGACATTACGCGGATTGTGTTCCAGGGCGGTAAACGGGGGAAATACGATGACCGTATCGGAGATGTCGTTGGCGCTGACGAACGATTCGACAACCGCCATGTAGGCCTGCGTCTCCTGACGCGTCTTGTTCGCCTTGAAGTTGGCGCATAGTATCATGACAATTCCTTTACTGCGTATTGTCATTCCCGCGAAGGCGGGAATCCAGCTGGTCCCCCGCCTTCGCGGGGGTGACGATTTGTTTTATTTCATCAACGGTTTGACGCCGGGGAGGATTTTCCCCTCCAGCAGTTCCAGGGACGCTCCGCCTCCGGTGGAGATGAACGTGATCTCCTCATCCAGCCCTACGCGCTGAACCAGATCGGCCGTGTCGCCGCCGCCGACGACCGTCGTTGCGTACGAGTCGGCAACGAAATGGGCGATTTTATTCGATCCTCGGGCAAAACGATCCATCTCGTACACGCCCATCGGGCCGTTCCACAGGATCGTCTGCACGTCGGCGAGAACCTGGCGGTAGAGGCGTACCGTTGCCGGTCCGATGTCCAGTCCCATCCATCCATCGGGGATCTCCTGGACGCTTACCAGACGGCTCATCGCGTCGGGGGCGAACTTCTCTGCCGCCACCACGTCGACGGGGAGGTAGAATTTGACTCCCAGTTTTTTCGCCTCTTCCATGATTCTCAGCGCTTCGGGGATCAGGTCGTCTTCGACAAGGGAGTTTCCGACATTATGCCCGAGCGCCTTGAGAAACGTAAAGGCCATTCCACCGCCGATAAGCATCTTGTCTACTTTGGGAAGGAGGTTGATCAGCGCTTCGAGTTTGCCCGATACCTTCGACCCCCCCACGATCGCCGCGAACGGGCGGACCGGACGGTCCAGCAGGGTCCCGAAGAACTGGATCTCTTTTTGGAGGAGGAAACCTGCCGCTTTGTGCTGGGCGTCAAAATGTTCCGTGATCCCCTCTACCGAAGCGTGGGCGCGATGGCTGACGCCGAACGCGTCGTTGATGTAGACGTCGGCCATCGAAGCCATCGCGCGGCTCAGTTCGGGGTCGTTTTTCGTCTCCCCTTTTTCAAAACGCAGATTTTCGAGCAAAAGAATTTCTCCTGGTTTTAGTTCGGACGAGAGCTTCATCGCGCTTTTCCCCACGACGTCATCGGCCATTTTGATCTCGATTTTCAGAAGCTGATGCAGCCGTCTCGCGATCGGAGTGAGGGAGTATTTTTCATCCGGTTCCCCTTTGGGACGGCCGAAGTGTGACCCGAGGATGATCGCGCACCCCTGATCGAGGCAGTAGCTGATCGTTGAGAGTGCCGAACGGATGCGGCGGTCATCGGTGATATTGCCATAATCGTCCATCGGGACGTTGAAATCACACCGGATAAATACTTTTTTGCCTTTGATGTCGCACTCTTTGATACTGAGCAGCTGCATGCATTTCCTTCTTACTGTAAGATTTAAATTTATTTGCTGATAAACAACGCCATCTCGACGAGGCGGTTCGAATAGCCCCATTCGTTATCGTACCATGCCATGATTTTGATCAGGTTACCGTCGATGACCTGGATCAGGTCATCGGCCACTGTGGCACTGAAACTCGAACCTACAAAATCCTGTGATACGCGATAGCGTTCGTCCACTTCCAAAATCCCCTTGAGCTGCCCCTGGGCATGGGATTTGAAAAGGGAGCTGATCTCCTCTTTGGTCGTTGAGCGCCCTACGAGGACATTCAGATCGACCATCGAAACGTCAGGCGTCGGAACCCGTACGCTCTGACCGTGGAGTTTCCCCTCCAGATTGGGGAGCACCAGGCTGATCGCCTTGGCCGCCCCCGTCGTGGTGGGGACCATATTGACCCCCGCCGCCCGCGAGCGGCGCATATCGGTCCCGTGGGCGCTGTCGATGATCGCCTGGCCGTTGGTGTAGGCGTGGATCGTCGTCATCAGCCCTTTTTCGATCCCGAACGCCTCATCGAGGATTTTCGCGATCGGCCCGAGACAGTTCGTCGTGCACGAAGCGTTCGAGATAATCTCTTCGCCGCGGTAGAGATGCTCATTCACCCCCAGCACGTAGGTAGGGATGGCGCTATCCTGCGTCGGGGCGGAGAGGATCACCTTTTTGACCCCTTTGGCCAGATGGTGTTTCGTCGATGCGCCGGTCAGAAAAAGTCCGCTGCATTCGAAGACGACATCGGCGCCGAGGGAGGCGAAATCAAGGTTTTCAGGGTTTTTTTCGCTGAGAACCGCTACCCGTTTTCCGTTGATCAGGAGGTGATTTTGATCCGCAACGGCCGCGGAGCCCTCAAACGCTCCGTGTACCGAATCGTTCTGAAGCAGATAGAGCATCATGTCGATGGGAGCCATGTCGTTGATCGCGACAAGCTCCACATCCTGGCGTGCGGCAATGACGCGTGTAACCGAACGGCCGATACGGCCAAAGCCGTTAATAGCGATCTTCAATGCCATCACCTAATCCTATGTCCTTAAATGGGGGATGATTTTACCAAAAATCGGTTATAATTTGGTTTAAAAAAAAGACAAAGCCCATGAAGCTTGCACTTTTCGGCGGCAGTTTCGATCCGCCTCACGCCGGACACGTCGGTGTCGTCACGAAAGCGTTGGAAATACTGCCGATCGATCGGCTGATTGTCGTCCCTGCGGCACGCAATCCGTTTAAACCGACCGTCCGTGCCAGCGGAGCAGTGCGGCACGGATGGCTCACACGCATTTTTGCCTCGTACGAGAAGGTGGAAATCAGCGATTTTGAAATTTCACAGAACCGAAGCGTCTACACGATCGAAACGGTTCGCCATTACGCGCCGATGTGCGATGAGCTCTACCTCATCATCGGTGCGGACAATCTCGAAGCGCTGGAACGCTGGCATTGTTTCGACGAACTCGATGCCGCGGTGCGGTGGGTCGTAGCAACGCGGGGAGAGACCCCCGTCCCCGACCGGATGATCGCCCTGAACGTCGATGTGCCGATCAGCTCAACCGATTTTCGAACCCGATTCAGCCCTCTGGGGCTGGAGAGTGACATCGAAAACGACATAATTACCTACTACAAGGAACTCAATGAATTCAAGAATTGAAAAAATCAGCCAGATACTGGATCAGAACAAAGCCGAAGCGATTGAAGTGTTTGATCTTCGCGGCAGCGATTATTTCGCCGATTACGTCATCATCGCCTCATCCCTGAACGAGCGGCACACATTTGCCCTTCTGGACCATCTCAAAAAAGGGCTCAAGCCCGAAGAAGAGTTTCTGGGCGTCGACGAGAGCGGCGACTGGATCGCCGTCGATCTGGGAGACATCCTGATCCATATCCTGACCCCTCAGTACCGCAGCAAATACGATCTGGAAAGCTTCCTGAGCGAAATCGCCGCGCGAAAAAAATAAGAACCCTCTTCTACGGCCAGACTTCCTTTTCGGAGAATCTGGCCAATTTTCTTCATCGATCCAAAATCGGACCACAAAGACAGAGCTTTACATTGGCATGCAAAAATACAGAGGGATAGCCTGAACGGGGAACAGAAAGCTGGGAAGTGAATCTGGAGACATATAAACAGGAATGGTTGTTCGTAGAACTGGTGGTTGTGTGAATTTAAGGGGTGATTGTTACCAAGAGGAAGAAACTCAAGAAGATGGTGCGCCCGAAGGAATTCGAATCCCTGACCGCCGGTACCGCAAACCGGTGCTCTATCCAGCTGAGCTACGGACGCATCTTGTTAAGAGACCGAAATTATAGCTGAAAAACCTTACATTTACCTGAGTTGGTTGATCTTCAAAACAAATTCGACTTCGGCTTTCGACAACCGCAACTCTTTGGCAATCGCATCGACTTCCAGCCCCTGGTTATAGCGGCTGATCACCTTTTCATCGTCCAGTCCGCTGATCGATGTCGGGAGCGAGAGGTTACGGATCCGCTCTTCGAGATAGCGCAGGCGGTTTTCCGTTCTCTCCTTGTAGGCGCCGAAACTCTCTTCGATATGGGAGAGCGCTTCGAGTATGGGGAGCTCGGCAGGAAGCGCAGGAGGCGGTGGCGGCACATGTTCCTGAAGCGACGTGATGATCTCCAGTTCCTGTTTGAGCCGCTTGTCCATCATGAACAGCTCTCTGTGGAGATCTTCGACCGCTTTGGCCACCGAGCGGATCTGCGAAGAGACCTCGCTCTCTTTGCTCAATATATAATAGATCACTCCGATGACCATCACGGCCAGCGCTACCAGCGCAATCTCGATGCCATAGTTCATTCGTTCCCTTTCAGATGACGGATCATCATTCGCTCCCTGGCCATCATGTAGGCTCCCCATTCGCTTTCGTCGCGCGGATGGATCCGGGTGATTTTTGCCAGCACGGGGGTGAGTGCCTCGAAATAAAACGCGCTTTCCCTTCTGGGGTGGACCGGAAGCTCGAGGCGTCCGTAGTAATGCTCTCCCGGTGTCAGCAGCGGTTCGGACAGTTCGAGGTGCTCAAATCCTATCCGGGATATCTCCCCCCCGTTTGAGAGCGCTACCCGTTCCGAACCGGAATGGAGAAGGAGATTTTCGAGGCGGTCCATTTTCCGGTAGAGCTCTACGAGCAGATGGATGACCACCGGATCGCTCTGGCTCGTCTCCCCTTTGGCTTTGGCGGTTCTCAGCCACTGCCCGATCGCATCCTCCTCGTTCTGGCTCAGACGGGAGTATTCGCGTTCGAACTCCTGCGGATCGGCGGAGACGTTCTCGAAACGGATGCTCAGCGCCGCATCTATCAGCCGGACGTCGCTCATGCGATCACCTTGTCCAAAATGACCAGCCCGATAAACACAAATCCAAGGTAGCCGTTGACGGTAAAGAAGGCGCGGTCGATCTGCGTAAAATCGCGCCGCACCAGATAGTGCTCATAGGAAAGCATCAAAGCGGAAAAGACCACCGCCGCCACGGCAAAAATACCCAAAGACGCTTCATAAACGAATAACCCCCAAAGTACGACCGCCATGACGTGGAAAAGAGCCGAAATTTTCAGCGTCGCGGCGCTTCCGAAGCGCGAAGGGATCGAGTGGAGCCCCCGCTCGCGGTCAAACTCCATGTCCTGCAGCGAATAGAGCAGATCGAACCCCGCCACCCAGAATACGACGCCGATGCTGAGCCACAGCGACCACAGCGGGATCGTCCCGGTCACGGCAACCGCCCCCGCGATCGGGGCGAGCCCCAGCGATATCCCCAGAACGATATGGGCCATCGAACTGAACCGCTTGAAATACGAATAACTGAGCAGAACGATCATAATCGGAGCGCTCAGGTAAAACGCCAGGTCGTTGATCACATAGGCGACACCCATGAAAACAAGGGCGTTGACCACGGTGAAAATCCCGATCGCAGGGGCGCTGAGGCGTCCGTCGACACTCGGACGCCCCGCCGTTCGGGGATTATGAACATCGAAGGCACGGTCGACATAGCGGTTGAACCCCATCGCCGCGTTGCGGGCGCTGATGGCCGCCAACGCGCCCAGAATCAGCAGGGGGAAACCGAACCATCCGTCCGCGGCAACGATCATCGCGATGAAAATAAAGGGGAGCGAAAAAACGGTGTGCTGAAACATCACCAGTTCGTTGAAATCCCGCAGTTTTTTACTCAATCGCTTCACGTGTCACCTTTTTATAACAATAAATTTTATTTTATCGTAAATTCTCTTTATAAAATACGCACGCATGCGTACGTGCTTCTGCCGGAGAAGCAAACATAGCGTATAATTCCCGCTATGAAACAGTTAGCGATCATCGGCTCCACTGCCTCGGGCAAAAGCGATCTGGCCCTCATGCTGGCCCAACAGCACGATGCCCTCATCCTCTCCATCGATTCGCTGAGCATCTACCGCCAGATCGACATCGCTTCGGCCAAACCCTCCAAAGAGGAGCTCTCCCTCGTACACCATTTCGGGATCGATCTCCTCTCCCCCGCCCTGAATGCCAGCGTCATGACGTTTATCGACGAATACGAGCGTGCCCGCCAATGCGCGTCCGATCAGGGGAAAAATCTCATTATCGTTGGGGGAAGCAGCTTCTATCTCAAAAGCATGCTCGAAGGGCTCTCCAAAATTCCCGAATTTTCCCCCACAACGGTTGCAAAAGCCCGCGGCATGCTCGTCGATCTCCCCGAAACCCACCGCCTGCTCAGCAGGATCGATCCCGTTACGATGGCCAAAATCGCTCCCACAGATGCCTACCGGATTGAAAAAATGCTCCTGATCCATCTCGAAACGTCCCTTCCCCCCTCGGAGTGGTTCGCGCTGCACCCTCCCCGTCCGATCATCACGGGCTGCCCCGTGCTGGAACTGAAAATCGAGAGGAATATTCTGCGCGAACGGATTGCCCTGCGCACCGACAAAATGGTCCGTTCGGGACTGATCGACGAGGTGGCCGAGCTGGAACGGCGCTATGGTAGGGGGCCCAACAGCATGAAGGCGATCGGCATTATTGAGACGCTGGAGTTTTTGGATGGAAAAATCGACAAAAAAGGGCTGAGTGAGGTGATTACTACCCATACGGCGCAGCTGGCCAAACGGCAGCAGACGTTTAACGCCCATCAGTTTGAATTGAGCGCAAGCGGTAGTTCAGAGGAGCTCTATCCCGTCGCCTCGTCGCTGCTGCGGTAGCCTACAACAGCTCCAAGGCGTCTTTGGCCAGCTTGGCCCATGCGGAATTTTTGTCGGCTTTGATGCTGGCGTTGAATGCCGCGCGGGCCTGAGCCTTCTGCCCCTGAGACTGCGCGAGGGCTCCGATCAGATACTGCTGGCGGGAGCGTTTCTCCGGGGTCAGCTTCCGCGTGTCCAGCGTTTTGAGCACTCTCAACGCTTCGGCATCCTTGCCGACGTTCTGCAGCGACTGGGCCAGGGTAAACTCGATGTAGGGGGTCTGGGTGTAGGTTTTCGTGCGCGTCTGAAGCGCCGTCACCTTACGGGCGTAGTTTTGGACCATCGCCTCATCTTTCCGTTTCAGTCCAAGGGCCACCATCTGGGTGTAACGTTCGATCTCTTTGAAATCATTTCTGAACGCCTCTTCCACCGATTTGATATGGCGTATCATCCCTTCGCCATCGCCAAGCCGCTGCGCGGCATCGAACATCGTCCGATGGATCTCATTGAGCGGGGGGTTCTTTTCCACGTTCAAGAGAGCGATCAGCTCATCTCCTCCCTTGAGCGCTTTTTTGTATTCCCCCAGAGCGAAGTGGATTTTCACCACCCGTGACAACCAAATCTGACGCTCCGCGATCGACTTGGATTTCAAATGGGGGTCGGCGATTTTTCTGGCAACGCTATACTGCGCCGTCTTGAGGGCGCATCCGTAGAGCAATCCGTCCCACTGCGGGAGAAGCTTGATCCTGTACATCTTCTGGAGCGCCATCGCTTCGGCACATTTCCCCTCTTTGAGATACCGTTTTTCGAGGCCGATCGCGCTTTGGGAAATGATCTCGTTTGTTTTGGGGTACTCCGTTGTATCCAGGCGGTGAAGTTCCCCTTCCATGTCGAGAACCTCATTGTATTTTTTCTCTTTCAACAGCAGCTGCGCCTTTTTGTAGAGGGCTTTTTGGCCGACGCTGTCGCTACCGTACCGGGAAATCAGCTCGTCGTATTTGCCGATCTCGTCCGTCGCGTTGCTCTCCCCTTCCTCAAAAAAAAGACCGTCTTTGGCACGCCGCACCTCTTCGGTATAGTCACCGTATTTGTAGGTTTCGAGGTATTCGTTCAGCCGCTTGAGCGCTTCGCTTTTCTTTTGCGCCTTGGCCAGCCGGAGCCCCAGATTTCGAAGGAGGACCTCATGTTCGGGGGTCTTTGGCTCCGTGGCCTTCAAAAGGGCTTCGGTAATCCGTATTCCCGTCGTGTGGTCTTTTCGGTAGACGAACGTGTCGGCCATGTTCATCGCATCGGCGCGCACCTGGCTGAATTGTTTCGGGTTTGCCTTGAGAATTTTGTCGACGTGCTGTTTCGCAGCCTCGGTGTTCCCCTCATCCAGCTCCATTTTGGCCAGTTTGAAAGCCGCCTGCGAGGCAACGTCCACGTCCAGGCTCATCTCCAGGGCTTTCTGGTAAAACATCTTCGCCCGTTTCGGCGAACCGGCGGCTTCGAGTTCTCTGGCTTTGAATATCATCCCTGCCGCCGCATGGGGTGAATCGGCATGTTCCTTGAACAGACGGTCGTAAAAATAGTCCGCATCGGCCGACTGGCCCAGTTTTCCGTAGGCATTGGCCGTATAGGCCAGCACTTCGGCGACGTTTGTGTCGGAGGAGAAGTCCCGCAGAAAACGTTTGGCCGAATCCAGAAGCGCTTCGTATTCCTCTTTTTCATGCTGCGCACGTATCTGATACACCATCAGTTCGTTTTTGAAAACCGAATTCGGATGTTTTTTCAGCGTATACGACGAGAGTTCCAGCACTTTCTCGTAGTTCTTCACTTCGTACGCTTTTTTCATCTGAAGGTAATCGGCCACATCTTCGGTCTGGGAAATTTTGACGGGGTTCCCTTTCAGATCGAGCCCTCCGACATAGGGGAGGGTATCGCGGGTCAGTTTCACCGGAAAATTGATCGATGGCGCAGAGGGGGATATCAGCGGTAGCTTTTTGGAATATCCTATCACGCTCCAGTGGGAGGCGCTCTTCACCTCCGAACGGTAGGTTTGCGCTTCTTTGGTCAGGTCAAAAGGGAGAGGGATCAGTTTCATTTTGGCTTTTGGGGTAATCGTGATCGTATAGCCGTTCGCCGATGAGGCCCCTTTGATCGTCAGATAGGCATTGTTGATCGGGGGGAGTGTTTCTCGGGCGGGGGTGGCAAAACGGCATACAATCCGTTTTTCCTGGCCGAACTCGTTTTTTGTCGCTTCACACGCAAAAGGGGAAGTGTGGCGCAGATGAAGAATGCTGAACGTTTCACCGTCCTCTTTGCCGCTTTGGATCGAAAGCTCCATCGCGTAGAGGGGGATACAGAGACATAGAACAATCCAGTATCTCAATCCACCCCCCTCTTCGTTCCTTGTTAGTATCCGCTATTATACACGAATAATGTGATCACTTCCAAGAGAGGATTCACCGCCAGGACGGCGAAAATGGTTCCGACCGCCGCAATCCCGATTATCGCTTTAAGGGAGAGCGAGGCGTTCATCAGATAGAAACGGTCATAACCGACCATCGGCTCTTTCATGAACATGAAAACGATCAGTTTCAGGTAATAGTACCCCGCGATAGCCGAGTTGAGGGCCATAATCAACGCCAGGACGGTATAGCCTGCACTGACGGCCGAACCGATCATGTACATTTTCCCCCAGAAGAGTCCAAACGGAGGGATACCGGCCAGAGAGAGCATGAAAAGCCCCATCATGAGCGCCGCCATCGGCATCGTTTTAACCAGTCCGGAGAACTTTTCGTACGGGTGGTCTGAGCTCTGCCCCGGCAGAAGGTTTTTCTGACGGTTGACCCACAGCATCGTAAAGGCACCGAGGTTCGTGAAGCTAAACAGCGCCCAGTAAAGGAACAGTCCCGTATTCGCCTGTGTCGTACCGATCAGGATCGCCGCCATGACGAATCCCGCATGGGAAATCGAACTGTACGCCAGCATCCGCTTGACGTCGGTCTGAACGAGGGCCCAGATGTTGGCCGCCGTCATCGTAACGACCACCCCGATGTAGAGGATCACCTGGAGCCATACGACACCGCTGTGGACGAGGAATTCGAACAGACGCATCGCGACGACAAACCCGGCGATTTTCGGAACGATCGACATGTATCCGGCCAGCGCCGCCGATGAACCCTCGTAGACGTCTGGGGTCCAGGTGTGGAAAGGGACCATCGAGAGTTTGAAACCGAACGCCGCGATCATGAAGCTGACGGCAATCAGGACATACCCTATGTTGCTGTAGTGATCGGCTGCCAGTACGGTGGCGATCTGGTTGATTTCGACCGATCCGCTGATCGCGTACAGAATCATCGCACCGAACGCATAGAATCCGGCAGCGAGTGCCCCCATCGTAAAATATTTGACTGCCGCTTCAAACGATTTGGAACGGTTGTGCAGCGCGATGAGGGTATAGAGCGCCAGCGACGCCGTCTCAAGACCGACAAAAATCAAAATAAGGTTGTCCGTCGCGACCATAAACTGGAAGCCTGCGATCATGAACAAGAACAGGGCGAAATATTCAGGGTAGTTGTACTCATGGAACCGTTTGGAGGTAAGTGCCAACGGAATGAAAAGCATCGACCCGGCTACGATAATGATCTGGGAAAGGATCGCGATCCCGTCCATCAGCATGACGTCAAAGAACCCAAGAACCGTTCCGTTTTTCAGGAACACGCCGCCAAAATCGATCAATGCCCCAAGATCAAGGAGCAAAAACAGCAGAGCGACCATAACGTACAGGGACTTGTGAAGCCCCTCTTTGACCATGTCGATCACCAAAATAGAGAGTGCACCGACGATGGCAATAACCATCGGAGCAAGCGTCGCGAGATTCAGCGACGCCAGCGAAACATTAACAGGCTCCAACATTAGTGCGCCTCCTGCATTGAAATAATCCCGTTCGAATCGGACAGGTTCGGAATGCGCTCTTTCGCCTCTTCACTCTGCGCCTTGTCGTGCATCAGCTGGATGATCGATTCAACACTGTTGTTGATCGGCTCCAATACCGGTTTGGGATAGACCCCAAGCCAGATCGCCACGATCACAAGGGGAACCAGACCGAACAGTTCGGTTTTGTTGACGTCTTTGAGTTTTTTGTTCTCCTCGTTCGTCACCGGGCCGAAAAACGCTTTTTTGTACGCCGCGAGCATGTAGATCGCGCCGACGATGATCGCAACCCCAGCGGTGAGGGTCAGCATATGCGACTGTTTGTAGAACCCAAGAAGGCTCAGAAACTCCCCGACAAAGTTGATGGTGAGCGGCAGACCGACAGATGCCATCATCATAATCCCGAAAATCGTCGCATAGCGCGGCATGACCGACGCAAGACCGCCAAACTCGCTCATCAGTTTCGTATGGCGGCGGTCATAGATGACGCCGACAAGGAGGAACAGAGCCCCCGAAACGACCCCGTGCGCGATCATCAAAAAGACCGAACCGCTCACCCCTTCGACGTTCAATGCGAACGTACCGAGAATAATGACCCCCATGTGGGAGATCGAACTGTAGGCGACCACTTGTTTGATGTCTTCCTGGGCGTACGCCACCATCGCGGTATAGATGATCATGATAATCGCGATGATCGCGATCGGGAACATGAAGAAAACCGACGCATCCGGGAAAAGCGGCAGCGAAAAACGGACGAACGCGTAGGTTCCCATTTTCAGCAGAATCGCCGCAAGGATCACCGAACCGATGGTCGGGGCCTGGCCGTGGGCGTAGGGGAGCCACGTATGGAACGGGAACATAGGGACCTTGATCGCAAAGCCCAGAAAGAACGCGACGAACAACCATATCTGGAAGTTTTCCGGCAAAATCAGGCGATACCACTCAAGGATCGAGAAACTCCACATCCCGGTCGCCTGATAGTAAAAATACGCCATGAACAGCATACCGACGAGCATGACCAACGAACCGGTAAACGTATACAGGAAAAACTTGACCGACGCGTAGATGCGAAGCGGTCCGCCCCATGCACCGATGATATAGAGCATCGGAACGAGAGAAAGTTCCCAGAAAACGTAGAACACGATAGCGTCAAGCGCCGCGAAAACACCCACCATGGTCATTTCGAGGAACAGCAGGGTGATGATCATGTCTTTGACACGGCGTGTTTCGGTCAGTGACGCAATCCCGATCAGGGTGAAGAACGTCGAGAGGATGATAATGAACAGCGAAATCCCATCAACCCCCAGCAGGTAGTTAATACCGAAAGCCGGAATCAGCGCCGCCGACTCCATGAACTGCATCCCCGATACCATCGGATCGTAGGCATACCACAGCCACAACGAGAGGAAAAACTCGATCCCCGCTACGGTGATACCGTAGGCGCGGATGCTGTCCTGTCTCACCACAAACCCGAGCATTGCCGCCAATGCCGGGAAAAAAATCAAAAGCGATAAAATATGATCCATCATCATTACTCCTTAAGCGCCGACCGCGTTGTAACCAACGGTGAAGGCAACGGCAAGCGCCAGTAAAACCACCAGACCGACAACCATCCAGCGAAGCATGCTGGAGAGGTTTCCGTTCTGGATATCGCGTGTATTCTCACCCGTTTTGTAGATCGCGTTGGCGATTCCATCGACCGTAGCGTCGACGATTTTAAGATCGATCTGTTTCCACGCGATTTTCGAAAGTTCAAGATACGGTTTCGAAAACACTTCGTCATACATTTTCGGAATGTAATACTGATTCGCCAACACTTTGTAAAAGAAACTGTTCTCCATTTTGGAGGTGCCATCGGGAACGCTGCTCCAGTTGGCGTATTTTTTATAGGCAAACGCAATGGCCGCGATAACGAACAGCTGCGTTCCGATCGTCATGATCCAGTAGGTCGTTTGGCTGTGGACATGGTACTCTGTCGCAGGCAGCAAAGAGGTGACCAGCTGGAAATAGGTCATTTTGAAGGCACCGGCGATGATCGCCAGAACCAGCAGCGGAGACATCGCCACCAGCATGAATTTGTACGCCTCATGCGGATGGATGCCGAAAAGTTTGTAGCGCTCTTCGCCGTGGAAAATCAGGGCAACCAGACGGAACGAATAGAACGCCGTCAGACCGGCGGTCAACAGCAATACGGTATAGATAACGTAGTGATGCTCCACGAATCCGACTTCGAGGATCAGGTCTTTCGAGAAGAACCCGGCAAACGGATAGATACCCGCCAGTGCGACCGAAGCGAGGGTCATCATCAGAAATGTTCCCTTCATCACCTTGCGCAGACCCCCCATTTTGAACGGATCGAGCTCGTCGTGCATCGCGTGCATGACGTTACCGGCACCGAGGAACAGGAGCGCTTTGAAAAACGCGTGGGCCATAAGGTGGAACAGCGCAACCCAGTAGGCGCCCAGACCGGCGGCGACAAACATGTATCCCAGCTGGGACAATGTAGAGTACGCGATAATCCGTTTCATGTCGCGGTTGACGAGGGCCATGGAGGCCGCGAAAAGGGCGACAAACGCACCGAGGCTGGCGATAAAGAGCCCCACGTCAGGGATCAGATCGTAGATCGGATTGGAACGGACGACCAGGTAGACCCCGGCCGTAACCATCGTTGCCGCGTGGATCAGGGCCGAAACAGGGGTCGGACCTTCCATCGCGTCGGCAAGCCATGTGTGCAGCGGAAACTGTGCCGATTTACCCATCGCCCCGATAAAGAGGAAAATGCCGATCCATGTGATCACGGTCAGCGGAAGGGTTCCGATCTCCGCAAAAACGACATCGTACTGTAGTGATCCGACATTCCAGTATAGGAGGAAAATACCGATCAGCATCGCAAGGTCGGCGATACGGTTCATAATGAACGCTTCGTTTGCCGCCCAGGTCGCTGATTCTTTCTGATACCAGAAACCGATAAGCCCCCACGAACACAGACCGACCCCTTCCCATCCGATAAAAAGCCCCGCGAAGTTGTCACTCATGACGAGAACCATCATCGAGAACACGAATGCCGAAAGCCATGAAAAGAAACGGTTGAACCCTTTGTCGTGGTCCATGTACCCGATCGAGTAGACGTGAACGACGGTGGAGACGATCGTGACGACCATCATCATGACGACGCTCACCTGGTCGACGACGAAACCGAACGGAATGTAGAGATCTCCCGTCGCCATCCAGGTCATCATTTCAACATGAACGGTATTTCCGCCCATCACATAACTGAGCAAAATAGCACTGCTGACAAAAGAAGCGAACAAAAGCCCCGATGTTACGTATCCGGTCAGCTTCGTTTTCGGAGACATCCCGAACAACGCCGCAAACAGCGATCCTACCAGCGGAGCGAAGAGTGCAGTATATAAATAGAGTTCCATAGCCTATCCTCGCATAGATGTCATTTGATCTAGATCGATCTTGCCGGTACGCTTGTACCATACGATAAGCAGTCCAAGGCCGACGGCAACTTCCGATGCGGCAATCGCGATGATGAAAAACGCAAACAATTGACCGCTCAAATCACCGATATAATGGGAGATCGCCGCAAACGCGATGTTGGTCGCATTCAGCAAAATCTCCGTGGCAAAAAAGAGCATCAGCAGGTTTTTACGGCGCATGACACCGATCAGACCGATCGTAAACAATACGGTCGACAAAACCAGATAATGGGATAGTGTAATTTCCATCAGTGTTCCCCTCTCTCGTGATGCGGCTGATTGCCCGTCTGCATCATCTCAATCTCTTCTTCGCCCATAAGTGTCAGCGATTTGTCCATTTTCTTGCCGGCGAGGACGATACCCGCGATCATCGCGACGAGAAGCATGACGGCCGCCACTTCAAACGGAACCAGGTATTTGGTAAAGAGCACCATACCGACCGCCTGAGAGTTTCCGACTTCCGGAATGACCGGATAGAGCGCTTCGATGTTGTTCGATACAATCGGAGCAACGACGATCGCCACCACCATGACGGCTGCCAATGTGCCCAGAACAAATACGATTTGGGGATTGGTACGTTTCTCGACGACATCGCGGGTCGTATCGAAAAACATCATACCGAATGCATACAGCGCCATAACCGCACCCGTATACACGATGATCTGAATCGCCCCCAGAAAGTCGGCTCCCAGAATAAAGAAAAACGCCGAGATGAAAATCATCCCCGCCGCCATCGCCGTGATGGCATACAACGCCTGAGACGTCATGACCGTGATGGTGAACATCACGATGGTGAGCGCCGCAAACAGATAAAAAGCGATTGCTTCAAACATACCTAAACTCCTTAATACGCCAGCGGGGTCTTTTTGACCGACGCGTCGCTTCCTGGGATGATGGCTCCATAGCCCGGATATTCCGCCTGTTCGCCTGCTTTGAGCAGATCGAGCGGGGTGAGCATGTCGTCTTTGATGACGAAATGGGCCCGCTGCTCGGAGGCGTTTTCGTAACGCTGGCCGTGAACGATCGCCAGCTCCGGGCACACTTCGGCACAATAGCCGCAGAAAATACAGCGGCCGAGGTTGATGCTGTACTCGGTGACCTCTTTACGGCTGTTCTCGTCAATCCGTGTGTCCATACGGATACAATCGGAGATACAGATTTTTTCGCACAATCCGCATCCGATGCAGCGCTCGTATCCCGACTCCCACAGGCGAAGCAACTTGTGCACCGCACGGTAGCGGGGACCGATCGGGAGTTTCTCTTTCGGATACTGGACGGTGTGGATGTCGAATTTGATCATCTCACGCATGACTACCCACAAACCGACGAACAGCTCTCCGCTGAACGTCCGCTTGACAACCTGTTTGAATTTGTCCCATCCGGTCTCCGGATAGGCTTCGATATCGACGTAATAGTAGGCGCTGTTTTCGCTTACGTTGCGGTCTTTGAACGGTTCTTCATGATGCATCACACGTACCCCCTTAGAACATCATCACGATGCCGGTAACGATAACGTTAAGCACGGCGATCGGCATTAATACTTTCCAACACAACCACATCAACTGGTCAGGTCGGACATCCGGCCATGCGGCACGTGTCCAGAGGAAAAAGAAAAAGAAAAACGCCACTTTGAGGATCAGCTGTACCGCCCCCGCAATCGTACCGTCACCAAAACCGCCCAGGAAGATGATCGCCATCACGAACGAGATGAAGAACATGTTGGCGTACTCTCCGATGAAGAAGAGACCCCAGCGCATCCCCGAATACTCGGTACCGAAACCGTCGATGATCTCGTGGTCGTTGGCCACGAGGTGGAACGGCGTACGCCCCGTTTCAGCGAAAGCCGCGATCCAGAACAGGATGAACGCGACCGGCTGCGAAAACGCGATCCAGCCGTTCTCGATCTGATAGTTGTTGATATCGATCAGCGAGAGCGATCCGACCATCATCAACGGCGCCAGGAGCGAAAGGCCGGTGATCACTTCATACGAAATGAAAATCGCCGCACTCCGTGCCGCCGAGATGAGCGACCATTTGTTCGCAGACGCCATCCCCCCAAGGAGCGGCCCGTACAGACCGATTGCCATAACCCCAAGAACGTAGAGGATACCGACATTGATGTCCGCGACGATCGGATGGACCGTATACCCCATGACGGTAAACTGTGGCCAGAACGGAATCGCCGCCGCCGCCATAAACGCCGTTGCCGCCGTAATCACCGGAGCGATTTTGAAAATCGGCTTGACGACATTCTGGGGAACGATATCCTCTTTCGTGAAGAGTTTGATCCCGTCCGCCGCGATCTGAAGCAGTCCGTACGGCCCGACGTGCATCGGTCCGAGGCGGCGCTGCATGAACGCCAGCACTTTACGCTCGAAGTAGGTACCGAACCCCGCAAGCGCTGAGAAGATTAACAAGATGACAACGATCTTGACGATCGTTTCGATAATGAATGCTACATCCATGCTTTACACCTTTTGAATTGATACGGTTGCGAAACGGTATCCGTCGAACAACGTATCGGAATTGATTGAACCGTCAAATGTCGGGAGACAGGGGATGTTTCCGTCAATTTTACCATCAGCGATAACCTTGACATCCATTTGCCCTTTCGCCGTTTTGACACGTACGAGATCCCCTTCGCCCAGAGCGTTGGCTTCCATATATGCTACGGAGGCATACAACCCACCGCTGCTTTGGAGCTGATGGGCACGCGCCGTGAACGCAGAGAACTGCAATACAGGGTTGGCCAGGTAGACGACATTGTCGCGCACCGCTGCGGCAACATCAAAGGGAGCAACGCTTTCGTCGCCGCTTGTCGTCACGGCGATATTTTCCATCACATACCCGCGCACTTCTTCACCGCTGTTGGTGTAATGGTTCGGAAGCGTGTCGAATTCGACCGCTTTGAATCCAGCCGACACCGGAAGCTTCTTGGTGTATTCGACCGTATATTTGGCACTCAATCCCAAAGCGTTGGCAATGTCGTTGAGGACATACCCGTCATACGAGAGTGCCGCATTCGTCGGATTGACCCGCTTGTCGATACCGGTGAGTGTCCCCTCCTGCTGGTTCAGCGCCGGCATGTCCAGATCGCCGCCGCCGAGCGCGCTGAGGGTGAAATCGCCGGCCGTGTTGTAGCCTACCGTGTAGCTGCCCGCCGCGCTGTCGAGGTCACAGATCATCGCCACGCCCAACGTATTGGAGAGGTTCGGGATCATGGTCACGCTGAACGCGGTGTATTTTTCGATCAATCCTACCAAACGGGCGCAGTTGGCCGCATTGGGGTGGGTATAGAGATCGGGGCCTACCATCAGGGCGAATTTCTCTTTTTTCGCGAGGTATTTCTCGAGAGTTTCGGCGAACTTGTCTCCCGCGTTCAGAAGAGCGAAAAGGGCGTTGTCATCGACGTCGACCTCTTTGGAGACCTTTTTCTTGACAGTTTTTGTAACCTCTTCGCTCACCTCTTCTTCGACGCCGGTCTCTTCGTTGAGGACTTTTTTGACAACCGTTTCGGTCACTTTTTCATCAACCGTTTCTTCTACCGTGACGGTTTTGGTTGAGTGGAACCCTGCCAGATACGATACCAGCTCTGCGGGCATAGCCCCTTTGTCTCCGAAAAGATCGAGCATCAGATACAGCGCCGCCTCTTCCATCATCGGAGCATGTGCGATCTGCGTAACGTTTTTAGACATTCCCTGAATGACCGGATCGGCCACCGGATGGAAATAAAGCCCTGCCCCTTTGTTCATAGAGAGGGCATTGTTCATCGCGAAACGGGCATTCGGGTTGTCCGTTTTGAGCGCGCTTCCGATCGAGACGACGAAATCGGCCTCATGCACCTGTTTCAGATCCCCGCCGTAAAGCGAATTGCCGCTGATGGCGCTGTAGGAATTCAAAAAGTTTTTGAATACCCGCGCCTCTTCGTTGATCAGGCGGTAGCCGTATTTGGCTTTGAGGTGCTGAAGGATCAGCGCCTCTTCGTTGGTGATCGTCGAGGTGAACGCAATCGTGTCGGCTTTTTTGAACGCCGCTACCGCTGCCTCAAACCCTGCTTCGTCTTTGACCGCAACACGGTTTTCAAAGTCAAATCCGTAGCGTCCGGCACCGCACAAGGAGACATAGTTCCACTCGTTTTTGACACGGTAGATTTTATCTTCAGGGTTCGCGATGCTCGCGTGTTTGATGTCGTAGCTGAGTTGGCATCCGGCCGAACAGTGGGCACACGTCGCCGGAATCTGCTGATGCTCCCATGCGTTGGAGGTGTACTGGTAATCCGAGCTCACCAGCGCCCCGACCGGACATACGGCAGAGCATTCGCCGCAGTTCGTACAGTCAAGGGTATCCCCGCCGTTCGGAGCAATCAGCGATTTGTTCAGTTTATTCCACATCGCATAGGCGTCTTTAGGCATCGATTCTTTGAACTCCGCCTCGATCGCGTCGCTTCCGCGTGCCACGGTCGAAAGGGCGGCGTCCCCGATCATATCCTTACAGACGGTGATGCACCGTTCGCACATGATACACAGAGCCGGATCGTAATGGATGAATCCCCAATCCTGTGCCGGCTTGTGGGTATCTTTGATCGAATACGACTGGGAGTCCACACCGATTTCGAGAGTGTAGTTTTGCAGTTCGCACTCCCCCGACTGATCGCACACGCCGCACTCGAGGGGATGGTTCACGTCATAGACTTCCATGATCGCGCGGCGTTCCGCTTCGATATTGGGCGTCGTCGTCGTGACGTTCATCCCCTCTTTGGCTTTGGCATTACATGCGTAGACCTGTTTCCCGTCGGCTTCGACGAGACAGATACGGCATGCCAATGTCGGTGAACACCGTGTCAAATAGCAGATCGCCGGGATAAAAATCCCGTTTGAGCGTGCCGCGTTGAGGATATATTCCCCCTCCTGCGTCCGGATCTCACGACCGTCTATGGTTATCGTGATGTCACTCATGATTCACTCCCCATGCTCATAATTTTCACCTTTTCAAATCGATATCCATCCATCAACCCCCCAAAAGCGGTATCGAATGTCGGAACGAGGGCAACCGTCCCTTTGAGCTCGCGGTCGAGAACGAACGTCCGCTCTTCGACGTTCCCTTTGAACTCGATGCGCACTTTGTCTCCGTCGGCAATCTTGGCCGCCGCGGCAAACTGGGCCGATCCGCGCAAAGCGGTGTCTTTTTCAAGCTGTCTGCTCTGCGCCGTACAGGCATTGAACTGGTTCACCGGATTGCATCGGTAGACGACGGTTCCGTTGAACTCCGGCAGATCTTCCACCGGTTCAAGCTTCCCGTTTGCGTCCGCATCGACATTCTCCAGCAAATACCCGCGCAGGTCTTCTCCCAGCGGTCCGTAGAAATTCCCCAAATCGTCGAATGCGTTTGCCGAAAACCCTTTTTCGCGCGGAAGCTGGGCCGTGTAATCGATCGTATGGCGCTCTTGCACCCCAACCGCGCAGGCGACGTCGTTGAGGGTATATCCCTCATACGCCACTGCGACATTCGTCGGAAGCACCTGATGATCGATACTGACAAACGTCCCTTCCTGGCTGTTAAGGGCCGGAAGTTTCAGGTTTGCACCACTGCTCGATCCCATGACGAAATCGCCCGGCGCATTATAGCCGACAACCGATTTGCCCTCACTGTCTCGGGAGAGATCGCAGATCAAAGAGACACCGACGGTATTGACGCTCGGTGCCACGACGACGAGGGAAAATTCGGTATAGGTTTCCACCATCGCACACAGTTTCGCGATATTGGATGCGCGCTTGTGCCCGAACACGTCCGCTCCGACGATCAGGGTTTTGCGTTTGGCACGTTTCATCGCTTTCGCGATGCGGGCGAATTCCTCATCCCCGACATTGCTCTCGGCGCACAGGTACCCCTCGTCCAGGTCATCGAAATAAGCCTTGGCCTCATCGGAAAGGTCAGCGCCCTCGAGCAGGGTTTTGGCCAGCATTGCCATCACCCCTTCTTCGGTTCCCACTTCGTATTTGACAAACTGGGTCACGACGTTCTGCATCAGCGCGTCTTCGAGAGGGTGCATGTAGACGATTTTCGCCCCGTTGTGGCGCGCCGCCGTTGTCATGGCGTAGCGAACGGCCGGATTGTCGGTTGCGACACGCCCTCCGAGAAGGACGATCCCCTCGCTCTGGCGAATAGCATCGAGCGTCCCGCCGAATACCATTTTGCCGCTGATGGAGGCGTATGCGCTCATAAACGACTGATAGAGGCGCGCCTCTTCGTTGTAAAGCTTGATCCCCAGCTTCTCCTGGAGTTTCTGGAGGATCAGCGCCTCTTCGTTGGTGATCATCGAACCAAAACGGATCGCTTCGGCCCCTTTGATCGCCTCAACCGCACGTGAAAGTTCCTTTTCGACTTTCGTCCCTTCGACACCGAAATCGAATCCGAAACGTCCGGCACCGCACAGGGTCGCGTGTTCGAAATCGTTCGTCACGCGGTAGATTTTCGATTTGCCGCCGACGCTGTTGGAAGTGTGACGCACTTCGTACGTGAGCGAACATCCGGCAGAACAGTGAGCGCACGTCGCAGGGATCTGGGTCAGTTCCCACGCGTTGGCACTGTACTGGAAATCCGAACTCACGAGTGCTCCGACCGGACAGACGGCGATACATTCGCCGCAGAACGTACAGTCGAGCGTATCGCTGTTTTTCGGGACGACGGAGGATTTGTACCCCCCAAACTGCAGCGTGATCGCATCGTCACCGATGATCTCATTACAGACATGGACGCATTTTTCGCACAGGATGCAGAGGGAGGGATCGTAGTTGATAATTCCCCAATGTTCGATTTTACGGTGCTGCTCTTTCGCGCTGAAATGCTGACGGTCGACACCGAATTCCAGCGTCTTGTTCTGAAGATCGCATGCCCCCGATTTGTCACACACGCCGCATTCCAGCGGGTGGTTGACATCGTAGAGGCGCATGATGTTCGTCCGCTCGGCCTTGAGGTTCTCCGAATCGATCGTCACGGCCAGCCCTTCGGTCGGAGGGGTCTGGCAGCTGAGAATCAACCCGTCGGTTTTGTCCGTTTCAACGACGCACAGACGGCATGAGGCACACGGGGTCGTTTTTTCGAGGTAACACATCGTCGGAATGTAAAATCCCGCTTTGCGCGCTGCCTGAAGGATCGTCTCCCCTTTGGCAGCAGTGACGGGCTGGCCGTTAATCGTAAAGTTAATCATCCATCCCCCCTTTTAGTGCGCGACCATCGCGATGTAGTAACAGCGCATGCAGCGTTCCGCTTCGGCCAGTGCTTCTTCCTGCGTAAAGCCGTATTTGACTTCCCGGTTGTTGTCGCGCCGCTCGTCCACGGTAAGAACCTCGCTGTGCTGGCGCGGCAATCCTGGCAGCCACCCTTTGATCTTCTCTTTTTTGTTGTAGACCTTGAGCTTGCGCAAGTGGTCTTCCATAATCTCGTCGTCGGTCAACGTGATTTCACCCGTCTGGACATAGCGCGACATAACCGATGCGGCCCGTTTTGCCTGCCCAACGGCGTTGACAATCGTCATCGGGCCGTATTCGCAGTCCCCCGCCGCAAAGATCCCTTTGCGCGACGTCATATAGTCTTTCCCGTTCGTTTTGATCGTCGCCCATGAGGTGCGCTCGATCTCCCACTCTTCGGGGATCAGTTTCAGATCCGCACTCTGGGAAACGGCCGGAATCAGGTAATCGACCTCGATCTCGAACGAAGCCCCCTCAATCTTCTCGAGGGTCGGACGGCCGCCGTTCGGATCGGGGACGAGCTCAAAGCGATCTACGATCAGCGATTTGAGGACGTCATTCTCGTCGTTCATTTTGGCGACCGCGGAGTGGAAAATAAACTCGACCCCCTCTTCGACCGCTTCGTGATACTCTTCGTACGTCGTGTTTTTGATGATCGTCGCTTCGTCGCGGCGGTAGAGCATGATCACTTTTTTCGCACCGGCACGGATCGCACAGCGGACAACGTCCATCGAGGTAAAACCGCCTCCGACGCACGCGAGCGTTTTACCGCTCAGATCGACGAAGTTGGCCGGAAGCATGTGACGTTTCTGGTCCGCTTCGGGGACCATGATGTCGTATTTAACCTGGAGGTTCACTTTGTCCAGAAAATCGATGGCTCCCCAGTATCCCTGAATCTCGGGGCGTTCGTTGTCACAGTACACTTTTTTCGAAATACGCGTTCCGGTAGCAACGAGGACTGCGTCATAATCGTTTTCAAACTGACGCATCATGTCGGCGGTGACTTTGGTATTGGTGATAAAGTTTACCCCAAGATCACGTACCGCTTCGATGTCCTGATTGTACTTGTCGATCGGCATACGGTATTCGGGTACCCCTACAGCGACCTCGCCTCCGAGTACCGGAAGCTCTTCATAGACATCGACGTCAATACCGTCCAGCGCCAGGTAGTATGCACCCGTCAGACCCGCAGGGCCCGCACCGATAACGGCCACTTTTCTGCCGATTTTAGGTTTTTGCCCAGCTGGATGGAAAAACCCGAAACCGTGATCGGTCTCGTAATCGGCACCCAGGCGCTTGAGCTCCATAATGGAGATCGGCTCGTCCAGATTGGTTCGGCGGCACTCCGTTTCGCACGGATGGGGACAAACCCGTCCGCAGGTGTGGGCCAAAGGCATCGTCTGGCGTGTCGCCATCAGCGAATCGTCGAATCGAAGATCCCGCACCCCTTCAATGTACGCAGGGATATCAACGTGCGCCGGACAGGCGTCCATACACGGAGCCGTGATTTTGGCGATGTAGTTGGTATCTTCCATATGGTAGTGTTTCGACGGCTTCTGCTCGTTGATGCACGCCATAAACTCGTCTTCGAAATGTTCCATCAAATCGAGCAGCGGATTGGGAACCGTTTTGCCGATTTCGCACTTGGACGTCTCCTGCATCGTTTTGGAAACCTCTTTGAGGTGCTCCATATCCGATACAGACCCTTCGCCCCTGGCGATCTTGTCGAGCAGATCATACAAGATCCGTCCGCCCCATCGGCCCGGCGCACAACGGCCGCACGCTTCGGAGTAGACCTGATACTGGGCCGCGTACTCCGTCGCCAGACGAACCACATCGACCTCCGGGTTAAACAGTGCTACACCGTCCCAACCGATAAACGCTTTGGAATGGGCGTGTTCGTTGTATTCCAACGGAAGGTTGTATGCGGAGTTTTCCCAAGCATCGTCGCTTTTGCCGATGTTGTTGATCCGCTCACCCCGCCATGTGGAGAAATAGACTTTACTCACAACCAATCCTTATTTTTTGACCACAATGGTCCAGTCCGCTTCGTTGAACTTGAGAGAGTTCATCAGCTCATATCCGAGTTCTTTCACCAAGTCAGCTGACTTTTGGACCGGTGAAAAATCGCCGATCTCAAATAAAAAAATGATCACCTCTCCGCTTTGCGCTTCCGATTTCAGGATGGAGCTCATGCGGTCGTAAAAATCACCTTTCAGGTGACGCAAATCGTAACGTTTCACTACAAGCTCCTTTTAGCGGTCAACTTCACCGAAGACGATGTTGGTCGTCCCGATGATCGATACAACGTCGGGGATATAGTGCCCCGGCAACAGATCCGTCAAAATCCCGGTGTGCCAGAACGACGGCGCACGGAGTTTGAGACGGTACGGATAGGCGCCTCCCTGGGAGTTGATGTAATACCCCAGTTCCCCTTTGGGCGATTCGGTCGCGATATACACTTCCCCTACCGGAGGACGCATCCCCTGGGTCACGAGGACAAAATGCTGCATCAGCGAGTAGTTCTGCGTCATGATGTCGATTTTCGGAGCCGAAATGTACTGCGGCGCGTGGGCCATCAGCTCAGGACCGGTCGCGGCGTACATGTCGATCACCTGATAGAGGATCTTCGCCGACTCGCGCATCTCCGCCATGTAGAGTTTGTAACGGGCGTAGTTGTCCCCTTTGTCGGAAACCGGAACGTTGAACTCCACTTCGTCGTAGAGCTCGTACGGCTCTTCCTTGCGGATGTCCCACTCGACGCCCGAAGCGCGGAGCATTACTCCCGAACATCCCCAGCTCAGAGCCATCTCTTTGGAGATCACGCCGACGTTCTCCATCCGCATCTTCCAGATACGGTTGGTGTCGAGGAGGTCCTCGTAGTCTTTGATGTTCTCCGGCAGTTTGTCGAGGAACTTTCTCAGATCGTCTATGAAATTGTCCGGCAGATCGAGCGGAACACCGCCGATGCGGATCGCCGCATGGGTCAGACGGGCGCCGCAGTAGTCCTCGATCAGGTCCATCAGGTATTCGCGTTCTCGGAACGCGTAAAGGAATACCGTCATCGCTCCGATATCGAGCGCCGTCGTCGCCAGCCAGAAAAGGTGAGACATCAGACGATTCGTCTCGAGGAGCATCATCCGGATCACTTTTGCACGGCGCGGCACTTCGAGGCCGATCAGGCGTTCCACCGCGAGAGCGAAGCCGTAGTTGTTCGAGCTTGACGCGATGTAGTCCATCCGGTCGGTGGTGGGCATGAACTCGTTGTAGATCATATTCTCCGCCATCTTCTCCATCCCGCGGTGGAGGTATCCGATGTCCGGATGGGCTTTCGTGATCTGCTCTTGCTGCAGGTGCAGCATCAGGCGCAGCTGTCCGTGTGCCGAGGGGTGCTGCGGACCGAAGTTGAGGATCAGCTCATTGTCGTCACGGTCGAACGTGATGTTTTCGAAAAAAGGTCTTAGTCTATTGGGTTGTTGCATACTCTGTCCTTAACGATCGCGATCGGAGATCACGACGCTTTTTTCTGCGTCAAATTTTTCAATCATGAACACACCGCCCTCTTCCTGGTAAACCAACGGAGTATCCGGCTCACCCTGGCTGATGTCCGCGCCGCGCGGTACTTCGTGTCCGAGGCGTGAAAAACGCTCGGTATCGTAACGGTCGACGCGGGCAGGGTCACGGTTTTCAGGCCCGATGATCTCGCGCGCTTCTTTTCCGAAGATTTTGTCCACTTCGTACCACTGGGCAAATTCGTCACCCTGAAGCGGATAGGTTTTACGCAATGGAAACCCTTCCCAGTCATCGGGCATCAGAATCCGTTTCATAAACGGATGGTTGTTGACGACGACGCCGAACATGTCGTACATCTCGCGCTCAGACCAGTCGGCAGAGCGGAAAAGTTTCTCAACGCTCTGAATCGACTCTTTCTCGCCGATTTTGCATTTGACGCGAAGGCGTTTGCGTTTGGACATGGAGAGCATCTGGTAGAAAATTTCAAATTTTCCCTCCTGGGCCAGCCAGTCGATCGCGCTCAGCTCGGAGAGCTGATTGTATTCACGCTCATTTTTAAGCAGTTCGATAACGCCGAAATTGTCCGCCGCATTGATGACAACTACCATTTGATCTACCTGGACATAGGCATCCAGAACGTCAAATTTGGCTTTGATCGCTTCGAGGTCCGCGGCGAACGCCGCATCTTCGCTCACATCGCTTTTCGCTACCTGCGGAGCGACCCAGTAACGGTCGGTATAGTAGGGCTTTTTCTGTACGTCGTCTTTGGGTGTATAGGCTCTCATTACATCAACCTTTTTGGTTTTTGTGATTTGTTGGCGCTCTCTTTGCGGATTTTTTGCTGCAGCAGCATCACGGCGTATTGCAGTGTTTCCGGGCGCGGAGCACAGCCGGGGAGGTACAGATCGACCGGAATGACGCGGTCGACCCCCTGCACGGTCGCATAGGTGTTGAACATACCGCCGGTGTTGGCGCATGATCCCATCGAGATGACCCATTTTGGTTCGGTCATCTGATCGTAGAGACGACGGATAAACTCGGCGTGTTTTTTCGTCAATGTCCCCGCGACAATCATCAGTTCCGCCTGACGCGGAGAGGCGCGGAAAATCGTACCGAAACGGTCGAAGTCGTAGCGCGATGCTCCCGAAGCCATCATTTCGATGCCGCAGCACGCCAGACCGTAGGTGAGGGCCCACAGTGAATTTGAACGCCCCCAGTTAACGACTTTGTCAATCGTGGTCAGTGCTACGGGTAGCCCGCCGTCTTTGAGATAATTTACTTGATGTTGTGCCATTCGAGTGCCCCTTTCTTCCACGCATAAACAAATCCGATTGCCAGCAGCAGGATGAACATCATCATCTCAGCGAAACCGAACCAACCGAGCAGTTTGAAATCGATTGCCCATGGGAACATAAATACGATCTCCACGTCAAACAGCAAGAATAACAACGCAAACAGATAAAACTGCGTCGAAATACGGTTAGGCTGCTTGGTCACTTCCGGTCCGCATTCGTACACCGTCAGTTTCAGCTTTTCCGTGTCTTTGGCCGCCAATGCGCGGCTGGCTAAGCGTGCAATAACCGTCGTGGCATAAAATGCCCCGAAGGTCAACACAAACAGTACAAATACCCCAAAGTAAGGATTTGCTACGTTGTAATGCTCCATAATTCCGACCTTTTCGTGGTTGATGGCATATCCTCCGAAGGGTCTGTCCGACCCCCGGGAATACGGTTTTTTATAAAAACAGTTGTTGCACTATAACAAAAAGAGAATTAAACAAACCCTTATCCCTCCCCTAATTCTCCACCCTTGTAACGATACGGAACATGGGTCCTTTTCAGGCCGATAAATAATGTTAATTTTGGTAACACAATCGTTTGTTTTCCGGATCAACGTATCCTATTGAAACAGGAAAAAAGAGGAGGAAGGAAAAAAAGGGGGAGGAAGATGTTTACAGGTGCTACCTATGGAAGCATTAAAGGGAATCACTCCTTGTAACGTCACCAAAAGAGAGCCCCCGCATAAGAAGGATGCTCCTTGATCAGCGGTTAATAAAGCCCATCGATTTTTCCCCTTCGAAACTGCCGGAGCGCTCTTTTTGGATCTCGGCGACGAAATCCTCGAGCCGAAACATCCCCTCCGCTCTGGCCGCAACGTGATACGCGGTGTTTTTGACAATCAGATTGATCTGTCCCCCCGTCAGCGGATAGGTGGCAAGTTTTTCGAAATCAAATCCGCTCTCATACGGGGCGTTTTTGGGAAGCATCATTTTCCACAGCGCCAGACGCTGTTTCTGATCGGGTTTTTTGAACTCGATCTTGTAGTTGAAACGGCGCGAGAAGGCCTGATCGATGTTTTCGAGGAGGTTCGTCGTCGCGATCAGTATCCCCTGAAATTTCTCGATCTGCTCGAGAAAGATATTCTGCATCTGGTTGTGCATCTGATCGGCGGACGAGCCGATCCCCGCAGAGCGGGAGGAGAGAAACTGGTCGGCTTCGTTGAGCAGCAGGATCGGCTCCGTTTTCGTCGCCCGGGTCAGATCGGCGTAGGTGTCGAAGATCTTCCGAACGTTTTTCTCCGACTCCCCGACGTACATCGAGAGGATTTTCGAACAGTCGAAGCTGAGCACCTGCCGCTTCAGCGAACGGGAGAGCGAATGGGCCGTGAGGGTTTTCCCCGTCCCCGGAGGGCCGTAGAAGATGATCCGCGCATCTATCCCCGCTTTTTTGTCCTTGACCCCCCATTCGTGCAGCCGTGCGATCACTTCGCGGTCAAGCTGGCGCATCAGGTTCTGAAGAGTCTGTTCGGTAGAAGGGTTCAAGACGACATTCTCCAGCGACGTCGTCGGCTCTACGAGTTCGAAAATCTCCTGTTCCTTGATCAGCATGTCGAGCTTGAGCTTGCGCACCTTTTTCTTTTTCTGCGGGTGCATGATCGACTGGAGCACCTCATCGACGATGTAAAACGCTCTGGATATCCCGCCGAAAGGGTTGAGCATCTCTTCGTAATCGATCACCTCTTCGCTGATCAGACGGGCGCCGTCTTCGAGGAGGGCGCGGTTTTTGATCCGTTCGTAATCGTCAAAGCTGATCAGATCGATCAGGGTGTTCATCTCCCGCAGGTTTCCCTCGGTCGCGCTGTACTCTTCCTTGAGCAGCGCCAGGAATATCACCTGCTCCTTGGGTTCGAGCTTTTTGTTTTTGAAAAAACGGTCGAGGACGACGTCGTGCGACGTCTGGGCAATCCGCTCATCAATCCGTTTTTCGAGGAGATCGAGCTTTTTCTGGATGCGGTTGATTCCCAGCGAGTGTTCGTTGCCGCTGTGGCGGATGACGGACATCTTCTGATAGAGTTCGATGCGGAAAAACTGATCCTGCAGATACTCCAGATGGTCCGCATAGGGCTTGATATCGGGCAGCGTCATCTCGAGCGACCCCTCTTCGATCAGCTTCATAAAAATCGACGTCAGCGCCACTGGGGTGTTATAAAGCTCCAGCTGGGAGAGTTCGCTGATTTTGATCGGTGTAAAGGAGTGGTGGGTAATCCACCCCATCTCCATCAGTGTCTTCACCTCTCCGAAATGGCTCAGAAACGAATAATCCTCGGCACCGTAAAGCTCCTGAAGGAGTTCGGCGACGATGACGTCCTCCTGCGACTGCAAAAATTTGCGGGTCAGCAACTGCAGGATCTTCGCCTCTTCCACCGTGCATTTGAGCTGCGAAAAAATATGGGTATTCTCAATGGAGGGATTATCCAGAAAGTCGATCAGGTATTTCAATAGTATCCTTCGTTATATCTATATATAAACATTGTAGCACTCTGTGCTTTTGTCTGCTTTATGCCTGGAGGGAATAGAGCAGTTCGATCTCCTGCGCCCAGAGGCTCTCATCGATCGTCTCGAGGACGAGGGGGATGTCGTCCATGCGGGGGTCGTTCATGATAAAACGGAACGGCTCGATCCCCAGTTTCCCCTGCCCGATCGAGTCATGGCGGTCCACGCGGCTCCCCAGATCGGGTTTGGAGTCATTGATGTGCATCCCCATCAGGTATTGGAACCCGACGATCCGCTCAAACTCGTTCCACGTCGCCTCGTACGCTTCGCGGGTGCGGATGTCGTATCCGGCGGTAAACATGTGGCACGTGTCGATGCAGACCCCGACGCGGCTTTTGTCCTCGATCCGCTCGATGATCGCGGCGATCTGCTCGAACTGCCATCCCAAATTGCTCCCCTGCCCCGCCGTGTTTTCGATGACGAGACTGACCCCTTCGGTGACACGGAGTGTTTCGTTCATCGAGCTCGCGATCCGGTCGATACACTCCTCCTCGCTGATCTGCTTGAGGTGGCTGCCGGGGTGGAAGTTAAGACGGTCCAGCCCCAGCTGGGAGCAGCGCTGCACCTCATCGATAAACGCTTCGAGCGATTTTTGCCGCTTCTCCTCCTCGGGGTGGCCGAGGTTAATCAGGTACGAATCGTGCGGGAGGACGTGTTTGGGCAAAATGCCGCTTTTGGCAAGATTCTCCTTGAACAGGGCTATTGTCTCCTCATCGAGCGGTTTGGCGCTCCACTGTTTCTGGTTTTTGGTAAAAAGGGCGAACGCCTTCGCCCCGATTTTCATTGCGTTGAGGGGGGCGTTGAACACACCACCCGAAGCGGAGACGTGGGCTCCTACGAATTTAGACATATATAGTTTCCTGATAATGATTGAATAGTGGTATTTTACCGAAGTTTGCGAATTCTCTCGGCTGCCTCTTCAAGTACCTCGAGGGGTTTAGAGTAGCAAAAGCGGACCATGTTTTTTCCCGCGTCGTCGTGATAGAAAGCCCGTCCGGGGACCGAAGCGACTCCCGTGGCTTCCAGAATTTTCATCGCTTTTTCGAAATCGTCACTCCCAGCGATGCGGCTCACGTCGGTCATGACGTAGTAAGCTCCTGCGGGGACGCTAGGGGAAAGCCCCGCATCACGCAGCGCATCGCAGAAAAGGTCGCGTTTGTACTGATGGATTCGGGCCAGCTCCTCGTAATACCCGTCACCCAGCTGCTCCAGTCCTGCGGCCGCCCCGATCTGAAGCGGCGCGGGGGCACAGACGTAGATCAGGTCGTTGAACTGCGCCATCGCCTCGATGACGCTTGCAGGGGCGATCGCATACCCCAGACGCCATCCGGTGATACTGAACACCTTCGAAAATCCCGACATCGTGACGCACCGCTCCGCGAGGCTCGGAATCGAGAGGGCGGGGATGTGCACGGCGCCGTCGTAGAGGAAGTGCTCATACATCTCATCCGAAAAGACGATCAGATCATGTTTCTCGGCAAACGCCCCGATCGCTTCGAGCTCCTCGCGGGTGTACACCTTGCCGCTCGGGTTGGCGGGGTTGCAGATCACCATTCCTCTCGTTTTCGGAGTCACGGCCGCTTCGAGGGCTTCCATGTCGAGCTTCCACTCCGGGGCTTCGAGACGGACAAACGTCGGGACCGCCCCCAGCGACGTGAGAGTCGAGCGGTGGTAGCCATAGTAGGGCTCGAACAATATCACCTCGTCACCCGCTTCGAGCAGCGTCAGGCATGCCGTGTAAAACGCTCCCGTCGCCCCGTCGGAGACGAGGACCTGTTCGGACGCCACGTCGACATTGTAAAACCGCTTTATCTTTGCGGCGATCGCGTCTCGCAGGCGGGGCAACCCTTCCGTGGGGGTGTAGATATTGATCCCCTCATCCATCGCGGCCTTTGCCCCCTCGATCACCGCGCGGGGGACCTCCAGATCGCACACCCCCTGCGCCATGTTGATCCCTTTTATCGCGTTGCAGGCCCGCGTCATCGAACGGATATGGGACTGTTCGACACTCCCGCTTCGGCTACTCAGTCGCATTGTTCTCTCCCAAATCGGTAATTTTGATGATGAGGCTGTTGAGACGGTCTTTGAAATAGATCTCCCCCTTGCCCCGGCGGTAGATAATGTCCATCTCGTCGTTGCGGATAAACTGGAAGAGTCTTCCGTCGCACATCTCCTCTTTCCCGCGTCCGCCGAAGATGTCCCGGCCCAGCAGGATATGGCGCATCGTGTCGCGCGGATAGTCCTGATAGAGGTACTCCTTGACGAACTTCTCCTCGCTCATGCACCCCGCACTCACGCACACCTCGCCGTTCATCGTGATCTTCTCGACCGCCATCCCCGCGGCGAAAAGTTCCACCTCGACCGCTTCGCCCTCAGTGCGGATGTATCCCGTATCGGCGAATTTGAGTTTGGGGGTTTTGAGGACGATCATCTTCGGCTCGCTGTGGGTGTAGTGTTTCGTGGCGCACCCGCCGATCATCAAAACGGCGAGACTAGCCCATAGGATAGAGAATTTTCGCATGCACCTCATCCAGTTTTTGTAATATTTCCGCATTCAGCGTGATGTCCATCGCCGCGAGCGAGGCATCCAGCTGCGCCGCCGACGTCGCCCCGATGATGGTGGAGGCGACGAAATCGAACTGCTTGCTCCACGCGATCGCCATCGTGACGGGATCCATCCCCGCTTCGTGGGAAATACGGAGGTACTCCTGCGTAGACGCGAGGGTTTTGTCGTTCAGAAAACGCGAGGCCATCAGCCGCTGCCGCGTGTTGGGCGATTTGATATAGTCACTGAAGCGTCCCGCGGCATCGGGGTTTTGGTTGTACTTCCCGCTCAGCACCCCGCCTCCCAGCGGCGAATACGGGAGCAGGGAAATTTTCTCCTCGCGGCACAGCGCGCCGATCTCGGTCAGGTCGCGGCGGTTGAGGAGGGAAAAGTTGTTCTGGATCGATTCGAAACGGGCCAGTTTTTCGTATCGGCTCACCATCAGCGATTTCATCGTCCCGCGCGCCGTGTCGTTGGAGGTGCCGATGTAGCGCACCTTGCCGCTTTGGACAAGGGCGTCGAAGGCCCTCATCGATTCCTCGATGGGGACGATCGTGTCGGGCCAGTGCATCTGATAGAGATCGATGTAATCGGTTCCCAGCCGTTTCAGCGACCCCTCGACGGCCTTCTCGATATGGAAGCGGTCCATAGCCGTGAGGCCATGGCGGATCGGGGGGACAAACCATCCCGACGCGGCGCCGGCCACCTTGCTTGCCAGGATGATGCTTTCTCTGGGTTTGGTTTTGAGCCACCGCCCCACGATCTCCTCGGTCCGTCCGGCGAGTTTTTCGCTCGGGGGGACGGGATAGAGCTCGGCGGTGTCAAAAAAATTGACCCCTGCCTCATAGGCTTTGTCCATAATGGCGAACGCCTCTTTCTCGTCGCATTGGCTGGCAAACGTCATCGTCCCCATGCAAATCGGCGATACACGCAGACCGCTGCGCCCGATATAGCGGTACTCCATGGCCCCTCCTGCAGAGTTTTTCGTAATTGTACCCTACTTGCCATTTCCTCTCTTCATGGAATTAATTTTTTGTTATAATGGATGTACATTATTTTCCGACAGGAGAGGACCATGCTTGAGATTATTCGTGACGCGCAGACCCGGTTTCAGGAGATCGACAGTCTTCTGCACATGACGGGGGAAAAAGACAAAAACTATTTCAAACAGCTCAGCGAAGCAACCCAGAACGCCTACGTCGTTATGAATGAAGGGATGTGCGAGAGCACGACCGTCTGCCACGAATGCGCCGAAAACCGCGATTTTTTATACGCCATCATGGGATTCATCGAAGACCTCGCATCCGAAACCCCTCTCCCCGACTCCTATCAGGAAAATCTCGATACCTACGCCGAAAAAGTGGGTGACATACTCACCAAAATCAAAGGGGCGCTCGCCGCCGTGTAATAGGGTGCACGAAAGTGCATTCTGCCATATTTTCCCCTCGTATCCGTTTCCTCCACTACACTTCCCTGCATGAAAATACACATCGATCTGGACTGCTTTTTTGTCTCTGCCGAGCGGACCCTTGATCCTTCTTTGATCGGGAAACCGGTCGCCGTAGGGGGGCGCGGGGATCCGTACATCTTTTCGGAGGGGAACTCCCGCCAGGATCTGCTGAGCGACAATACCGGTTCGTTCGTCGGCACCTTCTTTCACCGCTACGAGGGGGATGATCTGGCCCAGTACATCGATCCCGACGGCCGCATCCGCGGAATCGTGACGACCGCCAGCTATGAGGCGCGCGCGTTCGGCATCAAAACGGGGATGAGTATCCGCGAAGCGTTCGGTCTATGCCCAACCCTCATTATCAAAGCCCCCAACATGCGCCTCTACCACCGCCTCTCCCACTCCCTGCACGATTTTTTGCAGGAGCGCATACCGATGGTAGAGCAGGCCAGCATCGACGAATTCTACGGCGATCTGGAGGGGTGGATCGACGATGAAGACGTTCCCGAATTTACCGATGCGCTCCGCCACGCGATCAAGCGCCATCTGAATCTTCCCGTCTCGATCGGCGCGGCCCACTCCAAATACATCGCCAAGCTCTCCACCGACGAGGCCAAACCGTTCGGATGCCGCACCCTCTTTGCCCACGAGGTCGAGCCGTTTCTCCGCAATATCACGGTCGAAAAATTTCCCGGGATCGGACGGAGCCTTCAACGGCGATGCCGCGAATACCGCCTCGAGACCCTCGGAGATCTGCTCCGGGCCCAGTCGCTGGTCCGTTCCTGGAGCCCCTATGCCTCAGCTCTTTATGACCGCATCAGCGGCGCGGATCTGGGAGAGCTGGCCCTTCAGTCACCCCGTAAATCGATCGGCATCTCCCGAACCTTCGATCCGGTCTATGATCGGGACGAACTGCGTCGCCGCGTCGCGATTCTCGCCCGCCATCTGGCTTATGCGATCAAGCGGCTCGACGTCCACCCCACGACCTTCACCCTCTCGCTCCATTATCTCCACTATCCCAAAGCCCACCAGAGCCTCACGGAATCACGGTGGTTCAGCGAACGGCGGTTTCGCCATCTGGCCATGGAACTTTTCGGCCAGGCCGACCTCCACCGCAGCGGAGCGATCACCCACCTCGGGCTCAGTGCATCCCATTTCAGTGCCCAGACCCACCGTATTTTTTCCCTCCTCGATGTCGAAAACGCTTCCGCCGAACGCACCCTCGATGACGCGACCCTCAAAATCCGGGAGAAATACGGGCTCGATGTTCTGCGGTGGGGAAACGAATTAAAATGACCCATCAGCCCCCCCGATACTCTGGTATAATCTCCCCCAATGGATACGAAACTCTTCAGCGATTTTTTTCACCGCAATCTCCCCCGCGATATGGAGCAGTGTATCGATCTATTCGCCGTTTTCGGCGGACTTGACGAGGCGATCGATACCGATGAGGCGGTCGAAACGTTGATTCAAAAACACATCCTCGAACCGTTCGAACACCTTCGGGAGGCTATTTTCGATCCCCTCGGGGAGAATCTCCTCTACGGACGGCTGCTGCACGCCATCAGTATCGGAGACCGCCGGCTCGACTCGGCCTATCGCCGTGCCCGTATCGGAAAAGAAAAAGGGAGCGAAGCGTTCCTGTTTTTGCGCCGCATAGGCTATCTGATCATCGAGCACTCCCGCGAAACCCCGCCTCTGAAACTTCATCCGAAACAAAAATTCAAAAAAGAGGTCCAGCGCCATAAAATTTCGCATAAACTCCGTTTCGAAACCCCATTCCTGCGTTTTTGGTTCGCGTTTGTCGAACCCTTCGCCAACACCATTCGCGAACACAACTACGCCCCGATGCTGGAACATTTTCAGCTCCATCACAATGCCTTTGTCGGATTTGTTTTTGAAGAGCTGTGCAATATCTATATCCGGGAAGTACTGAGCCACAGATTCGGGACAGAGGTGATCGAATCGGGGAGCTACTGGGACCGCGAAGTCGAGATCGATCTTCTCAGCGACACACTGGACGGCGAAACGTGGATCGGGGAATGCAAATGGACCAACCACAAAGTGAACAAAAAAGAGCTGCGCCTTCTCGAAGACAAATGCTCCAAACTGAGCCTCGCTCCGGACAAAATCTTTCTCTTCTCCAAACGGGGGTTCTCCAACGAGCTCACCCAGCACAAAGATGCCAGACTCTACCTCTTCACCGCCGAGGAGCTTTTGCTCTTAACTCGCCGAGCGTAATGCGTCGTACGCTTCCTGAAGCAGCTGAAACTTTTGGGTATAACGGTTGATTTCTTCGGGGTTTTTCGTCTGAACCCGGTCGGGATGATACCGTTTGGCCAGTTCGCGGTACCGTTTTTTCAGATCGGAGACCTTGGCACCGATCGGAAGGTCAAAAATAGCGTGGTAGCGGATCATTTTATCAATGGTGTCGTTTCCGAATCCCCACCCTTTGTAGTGGCCGTACAGACGGCTCATGAATTCGTCGTCATAGCGGTAATTGATGACGAAATGGAGAACCCCACGCCGGTTGAGAGTTTTCTCCAGCCGCGCCTTGGCCTGAGGGGTGCTGACGTCGATGTAAAGGTTCGAGGAGGTCGAACTCAGCAGGATGCTGGAGAGCTGCTGTTTGAGATAGCGCATGACCCAGCTGTTCGGGGTCAAAAAAGTGAATTTGACACGGTTTGGGCCGAATGCGTAGAGTTCGATGTCGACCTTTTCCTCTTTCCGGTAGGGGAGTTCTATCCGGACGGCGGCAGTTTTGCACCGTTTGAGCGAACGGCGGTAAAAAGGGCTGGAGAGATCGTTGGCTTTGGTGTATTCGTCGCTGAGGGTTTCGAGGAATTCTTCTTTTTTATCGGAAGAACTTTCGCTGTTGAGGACCAACACCCCGTTTTCGAGAAACAGCGTGTTGTGGATATGGTGTTCGAAAAACTCTTCCATCCACGGCTCTTCGAGCGTGTGGGAACTCCCCTGGACGAAAATAGCGTTGTTGCGCAAAACGACTCTCACGGATACCCCCGTTTCAGCAGTATTTACCCTACTGAAGCAAAAAGGGTTCCATCTTATCGCCGGACAATCTCTCCGTAGCATTCGGGGCGTCGGTCGCGGATCAGCCCCCAGTAGTGGCGGTGTTCCCGGATCGATACGGGGTCAAACTCGCTATAGAGGATCTCCTCACGGTCGCGCGACGCTTCGGCGGCCTTCTCTCCCGTATGGTCGGTGATAAACGAACTGCCGTAAAAAGTGAGGGTACAGCTCTCCCCCACCTCTTCGCCGATCCGGTTGGCGGCAATAACGGGGATGATGTTGGCGGCGCTGTGTCCCATCTGAACACGCTGCCAGTGTGACGCCGAATCGACCCCGATTTCGGGTTCGCTTCCGATCGCCGTGGGATAGAAAATCATGTCGGCCCCCATCAGGGTGAGGCAGCGCGCCGTTTCGGGAAACCACTGATCCCAGCAGATGCCGACCCCGACATTTCCGAATCGGGTTTCCCAGACTTTGAATCCCGTGTCACCGGGAGCGAAATAGAATTTCTCTTCGTATCCGGGGCCGTCGGGAATGTGCGTTTTGCGGTAGTTTTCCAGGACGGCTCCATCTGCGTCGATCATCACGAGGGAGTTGAAATAGCGTTCACCGTCACGCTCGAAATAGCTGACCGGAAGGACCACACCAAGCTCTTTCGCCAGTGCCGAAAAATGGGCGATCAGGGAGTTTCCCTCCCGAGGAGCTGCCCATTCGAAATACTTTTTGTCCATATCCTTGCAGAAGTAATACCCTTCGAACAATTCGGGCAATAAAATAATCTGGGCACCGTTGGCGGCGGCTTGACGGACCATCGACTCCGCTTTGGCGATATTGGAGGATTTGTTTTCGCTCACCTGCATCTGGATTGCGGCGACTTTGACCATCATTTGACCTTTTGCTGAAATTTTTGAAATTATAGCAATTCGTCTTTAAAGAGGTATTGTGAAAGGAAAGAAGACCGGATTTACATCCGGTCTTTGGCCTCGATCCCCAGAAGGGAGAGGCCGGTTTTGATCGAGAGGGCCACGACGAGGAGAAGCTTCAGAAGCTTCGTCTCATCCTCGCTGCCGATGATGCGGTTGTCGTAGTAGAACTTGTGCAGCCGCGCCGCAAGAACCTTCAGATAATCGGGAAGCTTTTGCGCCTGACGCGATTCGAACGCATCGTCAATGATCTCGGGGAGTAACAGCGCCTCGAACAGCAATCCGTCCGCATCGGCGCTGAGACCGTGCAGATGCTCCGCCATAATCTCATCCATCGTTTTGCCGCTTTTGCTGATCAGGGTCTGAATCCGCGCATGGGCATACTGGATGTAATAGATCGGATTCGAGCTATCCTGACGCTTGAGCTCTTCGATGTCGAATTCGAGCGCCGTATCGCATTTTTTGCTGGCGAACATGAAGCGCAGCGCTTCCGCACCGATCTCTTCGACGACATCGCTCATCAGGATCACCGTCCCCGCCCGTTTGGACATTTTAAACGGCTCTCCGTCCTTGAGGAGGCTCACCATCTGTGAGAGGAGTACTTCGAGCTTCTCGTGGTCGTATCCGAGGAAGGTGACCGCCGCTTTGACGCGGGCGATGTAGCCGTGGTGGTCGGCTCCCCAGATGTTGATGTTATGCTCATACTCCCGCTCAAACTTCTGGTTGTGGTAGATGATGTCTCCGGCCAGATAGGTAGGGCGGCCATCCTCACGGACGACGACACGGTCGTGATCGTCCCCGAATGCGGAGGATTTGATGAAGGTTTTCCCCTCGTTCTCATACACGCCGCTGCCCATTTTCGCCATGACGCGGTCCCACTCCTCGTACAGCGACGCTTCGCTGACAAAGGTGTCGAAACGGACATTGACCGCTTTGAGATCGTCCACAATGAGGGTGAGGATCTTGTCCTTGGCCCACAGGGCGAGCTCTTTCTGGCGGCTCTCATCGCGCAGGGCGTCCTCTCCGAACTGCTCCAATGCCTCTTTGGCCAAATCGCTCAGGTATTCGCCGCGGTAGTATTTCTCCGGCCATTCCACCGTTTCGCCCAGCAGAGAGCTCCGCCCTTCGAGCTGAAGCGAAACGCCGAGTAGGTCGATCTGGTTCCCCGCATCGTTGACGTAATATTCGGCTGTGATGTCGTATCCCAGATGGCGCCCCAGTCGCAGCAGAGTGTCTCCGTACACTGCTCCGCGCGCATGCCCGATGTGCAGCGGACCCGTAGGGTTGGCGCTGACGAATTCGAGAAGGATCGTCCCTTTTTTATCATTGCTGCCGAACTCTTCGCCGTGGCTCAGCGCCCATGAAGCGTATTCGTCCAAAAAGTGCTCGGAAAGGCGGAAATTGATATACCCCTTGACCGATTCGACGACGCTGAACATCGACTCGTCTCCGAACGATTCGGCGATCTCTTCGGCAATCGCCATCGGCGATTTGCGAAGCTCTTTGGCGAGTGAAAAAGCGATGGGAGTGGAAAAGTGACCGAAAGAGCGGTCTTTCGGTTTTTCGAGGATAACGTCGCAGTTGAATTTATCGCGCAACAGCGCATTGACTCGCTGTTTCAAGGGTTACGCTTGTTTCGTTTGGTCTTTTGGAGCTTCTACGCTCGTCGTAGCCGACCCGTCAACTTGCTTGGGAGCTTCCGTAGGAGTAGCCGATGCTGTAGGCTCTTCGTCTTTCATCTCTTTTTTGAAATTACGGATACCCTGTCCGATCCCCTTGGCCAAATCAGGGATTTTTTTCGCCCCGAACAATAAAATGACAATTCCGAAAATCAGTAGTAATTCGGTTCCGCTTGGCATACTCATACTAGAGTTCCTTGTGTAGAAATTTTGTGAGGTAGTATAACGGCTCATTGCTGTAATCGCGCTTACATTTCCAAGCTGCCGCGACACCCCTTCAACAACGCCTGATGGGGTATTTTTCTTCTAAACCACCCTTTGGCGGGTATTGCTTTCACTTATCCTGTGCCGTTGCTCTACGCCTGTGCTTCCCACGTTTGGACAAATTCGTTGATCTGAAGCGTCGGTATCTTCATCCGTGCCGCTTTGGCAATCGATACCAGAATTCCGGCCGCATGGTCCAGATCGTCATTGACCACCAGGAAGTCGTATTCGCTGACCCGCTGTACTTCGCGCTTTGCCATTTCGATCCGCTTCGCGATCACCTCTTCGCTGTCGGTCAGACGGTTGTGGAGACGCTTTTTCAGCTCCGCCAGGGTCGGCGTCGTAATAAAGACCGACGTCGTAATGTCCGCGAGACGGTTTTGAACGGCATCATGCCCCTGTACATCGATATCGAAAATCACAAGTTTCCCCTCTTTGAGCGCCTGCTTGACGGGTCCGAGGGAAGTGCCGTAGTAATTACCGTGGACCACGGCGTATTCGAGAAACATCTCCTGATCGATTTCGCGTTTGAATTCCTCTTCGGTGACGAAATGGTAATGGACCCCGTCACTCTCTCCTGCTCGGATCGGCCGCGTCGTTGTCGAAATCGAAAAATAGGTAGGTCCGATGTGATCGATGATTTTGGAAATCAGAGAACTTTTTCCGGCTCCGCTGGGACCGGACAAAACAAGTATTGCGCCACTGGATAGATTCATGCATTGTTTCCGAAATTGATGTTGATACTGATGTTGAGCCCTTTAAGCGATTTGGCCACGTCTTCGTTTGCCAGTGCCTTGAGGAGTGCCTGGAGCGCCTCAACCCCCTCTACCGGGCTCGCCTTCACCTCGGCTGTGCTTTTGGCCCCTTCATCGCTCCACTGGACCGGCTTGCCCATCACTTCGCCCAGCGCTTCTGCCGCGATCGATGATGGGGTGCTCGCGCTGATTTCCGGTTCCTCCTCGAGCTCTTCTCCGATCGCCAATCTGAGTTCACGCTCATCGAGCAGATCCAGCTCATCGAAAAATGCGTCATCCCCTTCCTCCGAAACGGAGGCGAACGATTCGAACATCTCCTCCCCCACTTCCATCTCCAGATCCGCAGGCTCCAGATCTTCGACCGCTTCTTGGATTTTCAATTCGAGGTCCCCGAACTCTTCATCATCGAGCAATAGCTCCTCGCTACTCTCCTCACCGACAATCTCTTCAATCGACAGCGGCATCACGCTCTCTTCTTCCAGCGCGTCAAAATCATACGGATCGGTCACATCGTTCGGTGCTGTATGCGTCTGCACATCCTCCGTTAGGCTCTCCTCGCCGAAATCAAATAATTCCTCATCGGATGCGTCGGAGGGTAACACGGTCTCCTCTTCGCTTTCGATCAGCGCATCAAAATCGAATGGCTCTTCGTCCTCCTCGGACACTTCAGGGATTCCGGCCGTTTCAAAAAGCGCTTCCTCCTCTTCCATCAACGTATCGCTCTCGGTGTCTTCGAGCAGCCCCCGGACCTCCTGGACCTCTTCGTGATCCAGAATAGCGGTTTTGGGAATCGCCTCTTCAAAACTTTCCAACGCGATAAAGTCCGATTCGCTATCTGAGATTTCCTCTTCCCCGAATCCCTCGTCCGATTCGAATTCCGAAAGGGTCTCCTCCAGATCGATCGAATAAGGGGACTCCTCCTCTTCGGTTCCCTCCGAAGCCGGAACCGTAGCCGTTCCGCCCACCGGAACCGCGATGTGTTTTTCGATATGAATCAGCGTGTCGACCAAATCGGTCGGGAGAAACGGCTTGTTGATCACATTGTCAAATCCGGCCGGGATCGCATTGCCCCGCGTTGCCATCAGCAAGGTGCTTTTGAACACCACGTATTCTTTGATCGCGGAAAATGTCTCGTCGCTGTACAGAGCATCGTCGACAATCAGCAAGTCGCAGCTGCTTTCCTGGATATCCTCCGGCGAGGATGCGACGGCCAGTTCATCCTTCGTTTTTTGCGCACTCAGAGCTACCAGCTTTTGGACCACCGGATTATCGTTAAAAAGCAAAATTTTCATGATCGGTACGACCCCTTGTCACTCGCTCTTGTTCTATCAAAAGCTAAATGGTATCATTGTAACTAAAAAAAAATTAAATGATAAAACTTCCCCTCTTACTTTTGCCCTTATCCCTTCTGTATGGCGGGCCGACTCTGTTCCTTATGCCCGATCAGCAGAGCGCTTTCACCCACTTTCTGGCCCGTGGCCTCAAAGAGGCCCCCGAGCGCATCCTCATCCTCACCCCATCGTTCCACCACACAGAAATCAAAAAAGAACTCCTGATGGCAGCCAGAAAAGGGAGCCGCATCGTCCTCATCGCACAAGACCTCCATGGAGACCCGCTGTCGATGGTACAGTATGAAAACGCAGAACTCTATGCCTACACTCCGCGCCCTCTGCAGGGGAGTGTGATTCTAATCGGCAACCGTCTTCTCTGCACTCTTCCCACGGGGATCGACGGGGAAACACTCAGCCGCGACGCTTCGCTCGTCCGCTGCAGTGACGACCCAACTGAAGTGGCGGCATACCGCTCCGCCCTTCTCCCTCTTCTTGGACGCTCCAAAAAATACCTAGAATAATTTTTCCAGAAAATTAAACGCATCCTGCGTCTGCGCCGTCACAATCATCAGTGTCGCTCCCAGGGTCACCATGAGGACGACGAAGGAAACGGCGATCTTGATCGGCATTCCGATCACCAGCAGGTTGAACTGAGGCATCGTTTTCATCAACATACCGAAAATGACGTCCGCAAGAATCGAAAGCGCCGTAATCGGAAACGCAATCATAAAGCCGACAACAAACATGTTCGCCGTGGCGTGCATAAGGTACTGGAAAAGCGAGGGGGTCATCATAAATCCCCCAAGCGGCACCGATTCGATCGATGCGGACGCATACAGCAGTATCCAGTGATGCAGATCAAACGCCAGCAGCGCCATCAGCGCCAGCAGAGCCAGAAACTGACTGATGATCGGCATAGAGACTCCCGACTGCGGATCGATCGCAGAAGCGAGTGAAAACCCCATCATAAACGATATCTGCCCTCCGGCAAACGTCACCACATGATACGCAAGCTGCAGTATTGTCCCCACGACGAGTCCAAAAAGCATTTCCCCCAGAATGGCGACGGTCAGGCTTAACCCGTCGGTAGGGATGTTCAAAGGGGGGACGGCACCGAAAAACACCACGGTAAAGAAAAACGCCATAGCCACTTTGATGTTCATCGGAATGTTCATATGGGAGAAAATGGGAACCGCCATAAATAGAGCGGTAAAGCGGGTAAACAGCAGGATGAAAGCGACCGTTCTCGTTTCGCTGAAGAGTTCCGCCCACTCCATGGTCAGATCGCGTTCAGAAGACCGTTTTGCATCCGGTAGAGGTGGGTACACCGGCTGGCGAGGGATTCATCATGGGTCACCAGAACCATTGCGGCTTGCTGCACGCGCAGATATTCCTCGAAGATCTCCATCACTTCGCCCGCCGTAGCATGATCCAGGTTCCCCGTCGGCTCGTCGGCGAATATCAGGCGCGGTTTCTTGGAGAGGACGCGGGCGATCGATACCCGCTGCTGCTGTCCGCCCGAAAGCTCCGTCACTTTTTGGGAGATCACCCGCTCGATTCCCAGCCGCTCGAGCAGCACCGGATCGATTTTCTGATTGGCGAGGATCGCTGCCACTTCGAGATTTTCGTATGCGCTGAACCCTTTGAAGAGATAATGGCTCTGATAGATCAGCCCCAGGTCATTGCGCCGCAGCTTTACCAGTTCCGCATCGCTGAGGCTGTAGATGTCTTCTCCGAAGAGTTCCACTTTTCCGTGGTCGGGACGGAGCATCGAGGAGAGGATATGCATCAGCGTCGATTTGCCGCTTCCGCTGACGCCGACGATGGCCATCGACTCTCCCGCCGCAAGGGTCAGGGAGATATCTTCAAACAGCGGATAATCAAAGGCATGTGCGAGGGATGTTGCTTTTATTAGTGTCATAGGGAAATTATAAAGGAAATTAGATTAATAAAAAGAAATGGCACAAGAAGGATAAAAAGTACGTTAGTATGCGCGGGCTTCCCGCCGAGGGAAACATAGCGTTAGCGTAGCCAACGGGGGCTTGGCTCCCGTGACGTTAAAATCGAATAGAGCGAAAATAGCGTAAGAATTACGCCATTTGAGCAGCGACTTCGGCGGCGAAGTCGTTGACTTGTTTTTCGATACCTTCACCGACTTCGTATTTCACGAATTCGACGATTTCGGCGGTACCGCCGTGTTTGGCCGCTTCTTTGACAAGCGCTTCCGCAACGGTCATTGAATCGTCCATAACGTATTTCTGGTCAAGAAGCGCGAGCTCTTTGTCCAGCGTGGTGTTGTCATCAACGAAACGGGCAAGTTTACCCGGGATAATGTTTGCCCAGATTTTTTCCGGTTTCCCTTCTGCGGCGAGTTCAGCTTTGATCGCTTCTTCGGCAGCTGCCATAACTTCAGGAGTCAGTTGTGACATGGAGATGAACTGAGGAACGTTTTTAAGCGGTTTCTTCAAACGCGCAAGTTCTTCGTTCTCGGTTTTGATCGCTTCGATGCGACCGATGGTTTCGGCTTCAACGAATGCTGCGTCGAAATCTTTGTACGTCAGTACAGAAGGTTTCATCGCAGCAGCGTGCATCGCGATGTTTTTGAGGATCGGCGCGATCGCATCGGCCGTTTTTTTGCTGTCGCACGTCGCGGCAACGAGTACCCCTACGCGGCCGTTTGAGTGGACGTAGCCGTTGACGCATCCGTTTTCACCCGCATTGAGGGTAACAAAACGGCGTACCACGATTTTTTCGCCGATACGGGCTACCTGTGCTGTGAAATACTCGGAAAAGGTTCCTGTTTCATACGATGTTTCGTTCAACTCATCAACACTGCTGACACCCGTCGTAAAGACGTGTACCGCTGTATTGCTGACCAGATTGATGAAACCGTCGTTTTTCGCAACGAAATCGGTTTCGGAGTTGATCTCAACAAGAGAAGCAGAAGCGAATGTTTCAGCGACTTTAAGGCCCAAAAGACCTTCCGCTGCAACACGGTCCGCTTTTTTGGCACTTTGTGCCATACCGCGGTCGCGCAACCATTCTTTGGCTTTTTCCATATCACCATCACACTCGGTAAGTGCTTTTTTACAATCCA
>CAYXWQ010000014.1:0-40536 GCA_964468865.1 uncultured Sulfuricurvum sp.
GCCCCTTGGTCCCAAACCAAGTACTCTAACCATACTGAGCTACGCCCCGACCTTCCTAATTTTACTCAATTGAGCTCCATTAGTGAGGCGAAATTATAGTCGAAAATTAAAAAGATGTCAATACCCTTTTGATGTTTGCTATAATGAAACCATTGTTTTTTCTTTATTAGAGGAGAAAAAAGGTACTTAAGGAGGAGCAGCGAGAGTGAAAATAGCCCATTTTAGCAGAATCGGATTTATGATGGCGGCGGCGGGTTCGGCCGTGGGACTGGGGAATATCTGGAAGTTTCCCTATATTACAGGGGAGTACGGCGGGGGGGCGTTCGTCCTTGTCTACCTGCTTACCGTTGCCCTCGTCGGATTTTCGGTGATGATCGCCGAGATGCTGATCGGCTATCTGGGAAGACGCGACGGTGTCGGTGCGTTCGAAGATCTGGCGCCGCATAACAAAGCGCGATGGAAATACGCCGGGTTCATGGGGCTTTCGGGAACGCTGGTGATGTTCTATTATTCGGTTGTCATCGGGTGGATCTTTTATTACATCACCCTCAGTTTCGGAACCCTTCCCGCCACCATTCCGGAGGCCGAGTCGCTTTACAACAATCTCCTTTCCAACGGGATAGGAACCCAGATCTTTTTTCATACGCTGGCGTTTATGATCACGACGGCCGTACTGATCCGGGGGATCAAGGGGGGGATTGAGAAGTTCAACCTGATTTTGATGCCGTCATTGATGCTGATTATCGGGGGGATGCTGATCTACGCGATGAACCTGGAGGGATTTTCGAAAGCCGTATCGTACATGTTTAGTCCCGACTGGAGCAAACTCAATTCCGAAGCGTTTACCGTGGCGGTCGGGCATGCGTTTTTCACTCTTTCACTCGGGATGGGGGCGATCATGGTCTATTCGGCGTCACTGCCCAAAGAGAGCAATATCGTCCGGGCGTCGATTTTCGTCATCATCACTGACACCCTCATTGCGCTGGCGGCGGGGCTGGTACTGTTTACCTTTTTGTTCCAGTACGGCGCCGAACCGGCCAAAGGGCCTGGGCTGGTCTTTATCTCGCTCCCCTCCGTCTTTCATGCGATGGGATATGTGGGCAATGTATTGGCGGTCCTTTTCTTTACGGCGCTGGCATTTGCCGGGCTGACTTCGGCCGTCTCGCTCGTGGAGCCGATGGTCCAGTACCTGATCGACCGGTGGGATATGAGCCGCGTCAAAGCGGCGGTATCGATGGGAGTGTTCTTTTACCTGTTCGGGATCGTGGCGATTTTCTCTCTCAGCGCCGAGGGGGCGGCGTATCTGACGTGGGGAGGAAAAAGTTTCTTTGACTGGTCTGATTATATGACCTCCAATGTCTTTTTGCCGCTTGCGGGACTTATCATGGCAATTTTTGTGGGATATGTTATGGAAAAAGAGAGGGTTGCGTCGGTGCTGCAGGATCATATGGGATGGTTTTACCCCATTTGGCGGTTCAGTGTCCGCACCATTGCACCGGTAGCGCTGTTTGTGGTGATGCTCAACCTGATCGGGGTCATCAAGTTTTAGTGTTGCCCTTTTCTTTTTAGAAAAGAAAAGTACCAAAAGGAGAGCGCCTTCACACCAGAACGCTGGCGGTACGCTTCACCCTACGGCGAGCGACCTTGCTCTGGAGATGAGGTTTTTCCCCTACTTTTTTGCCGGAACAAAAAAGTAGGGAGAACGATTAAAACTGTATCATCCCGTCCACAGGAGAGGAAGCGGTAGCATAAGGCCGTTTCGGGATGCGTCCCGCCAGATAGCTCAGACGTCCGGCGATGACGGCGTTTTTCATCGCTTCCGCCATCAGCATCGGATTTTGTGCCTGCGCGATCGCGGTATTGGTCAGAATCCCGTCAGCACCCAGCTCCATAGCCGCTGCCGCATCGCTGGCACATCCGATCCCTGCGTCGACGATGACGGGAACTTTGACCGCTTCGCGGACGAACACGATGTTATAGCGGTTCTGGACCCCCAGACCGCTTCCGATCGGGGCGGCCAGAGGCATGATCGCATGGGCCCCGGCGTCTTCGAGGCGGCGGGCCATGATCGGATCGTCGCTCGTGTAGGCCATGATTGTGAACCCCTCTTTGGAGAGGACTTCGCACGCCTTGATCGTCTCGAGGACGTCGGGATAGAGAGTTTTTTGGGTGTCGCCGATCACCTCGAGTTTGATCAGGTCGATCCCCGTCGCTTCGCGGGTGAGGCGAAAGAGGGTGATCGCCTCCTCGGCCGTCGTGCATCCGGCAGAGTTGGGGAGGAATTTGACGTTGGTTCCCGCGAACGTGTCGCGCAGGTTCGGTTCGTTCGGATTGGTGATGTTTAGGCGGCGTACCGCGACGGTGATGAGCTCGGAGCCTGAGGCCAGCGTAGCCGCTTTGGTTGTCTCAAACGAGTCGTATTTGCCGCTGCCGACGATGAGGCGGCTGCCGAGGGTGTATTTGCCGATTTGCAGGGTATGCATTGAATGATTCCTCTTTAGTGTGTGGATTGTTCCATTGCTCAGGCTGCACGTATTGACGAAAAAAAGAGCGTCACAAATGTCGCAGCGGTCCGTGTGCCAAAAAATGCTTTTGCCTTTATAGCACATTCAATCTGTCAGGAATCTTTGAGTATTTCTATAACGCTCAGAGGTAAAATCTCGTATTCTATGGCGTGTATTTTGGCCGTAAAACTTTCAAGAGTTTCTTCGTCACTCCGGACGAAACTTTTCTGCATGATGACCGCTCCTCCGTCGAGCTCGTCGGTGACCCAGTGGACACTCACCCCGCAGATTTTCTCGCCGCTCTCGAAGCTGCGCTCGATGGCCTGCGCCCCTTTGAAAGCGGGAAGGAGAGCGGGATGGAGATTGATCGATCTGATCTGAGAGGTAAAGACGGGGGTGAGAATCCGCATAAACCCGCACAGGACGACGAGATCGGGGTCGTACTCGCCGATCAGCTCCACCAGGGCAGCGTCGTAGTTTTCGCGGCTCTCAAACCCCCGGTGGTCGAGGACCTCGACGGGGATCCCGGCGGCACGGGCCTTGGTGATTCCCCCGGCAGCGGGGTTGTTGGTGATGGCGCACACGATGGCGCAGTGTTTGAGGTGGAGTTTGTCGATCAGGTTGGCGAGGTTGGTCCCCTCGCCGCTGAAAAGGGCAACAATTTTTTTCAAAATATTCCTTCGTCATTCCCGCGAAGGCGGGAACCAAGCTTGTGTTTTGAGATGGATTCCCGGGTCACGCCCGAGGATGACGGGAGAGAGCCTATCCGATGAATCAGGTCAAATGGGGTAAGAGCGTAGTTGTTTCCGTCCCAGTTTTGGGCGGCGAGGGTGTGGGCCAAAGAACCCTGAATGGCGGCCTCCAGAGGCTCATACCCCTGTGCCAGCAGGGCGCCGATGAGCCCCCCCAGCACATCGCCGCTACCCCCTTTGGCGAGGGCCACCGTGCCGTTGGGATTGATGAAAAAATTCTCGCCCCGGCCGATAATCACGTTGGCTCCTTTGAGGACGAGGACGGCATCCGGATAGGCTGCGCAGAATGTCGAGGCGTACCTGAAGCGGTCGCTTTGCAGGGTCGCGACGTCGATGTCGGCGATGCCGCAGCATCTCAGGATCTGGGTGAACTCTTTGGGATGGGGGGTGAGGATGATCCGGCTCCGTTTCAGCAAGTGCGAGAGCATCGGATGGTAAAAAATATCGGCATCGAGGAGCATCGGGTGGGTGTTTTCCAGCAGCTGCGAGAGTTCTTCGTCTCCGAATTCGGTTCCCAGCCCCATTCCCATCGCGATGGCCGTCGTCGTCGAGGGGAGGGAGTGGCTTTGCATCAGTTCGAAGGGGATGGTGACGTTTTCGTTGCTGATGAGGCTGACCAGCCCGGCGCCGAAGCGCAGAGCCGCCGAGCCGGCGATGACGGCGGCCCCCGTTTTTTCGCCGCAGACGACGCTCAGGTGTCCGTAGTTTCCTTTGTGCGCCGAGGCTTTTGTGCGCAGCGGAAGGGAGAGGTCCGATGGTTCGAGCACCTTCCATGCGCTGGGGGTCTCGTAAAGGGAGGAGGGAACCCCGAGATCGGCTGTGACGATCTCGCCGCACACCTCTTTGGCCGCGTCGCTGTAGAGCCCCCGTTTCAAAGCCCCCATCGTCACGGTCAGATCGGCGCGGAACGTATGCGCATCGAGGGTTCCTGCGCCAGAGAGGCCGCTGGGGACGTCGCAGGCGATTTTGAACCCCTCCATCGTGTTGATCCGGGTGATCACATCGGCGGCGGTGGGGCCCAGAGGGCGGGAGAGGCCGCTGCCGAACATCGCATCGACGATGACGTCGTATTCCTCCGTTATCTCGGCATGGCTCGTTCCCAGAGCTTCGAGGCGGGAGCGCTGCAACTGCGCGAGAGGGGAGCTGGCACCCAAGGGGAGGTGGAGTGTCACATCATATTCGTCCCGCAGCAAACGCCCCAGTACGATCCCGTCGGCACCGTTGTTGCCGCTGCCGCAGACGATGAGGACTCTCGAGCTCCGGCAGAAACGGTCCCGGATCTGTTGTTTCAGCACCATGGCGGCATGCTCCATCATGATCTCTTCGGAGAGACCGAATTTGGAAACGGCACGTTGGTCGAGGGAAGTGACTTCAAGATAAAGATTGCGCATGGTGTGACCTGAATTAATAAGGTTATTCGGCTATAATTATTTTTATGAACAATGATTATATCGCAATAGCCAAAAACACACTTGAAATCGAAGCGGCCATGCTCCGCGAAGCGATGGAACGAACGGGTGAAGAGATCACCCACGCTGTCGAGGCCATCCTTGCATGCAGGGGAAAACTCATCGTCACGGGTGTCGGGAAATCGGGCTTGATCGGGGCGAAGATCGCCGCGACGTTCGCTTCTACCGGGACGCCCAGCTTCTTTCTCCATCCGACCGAGGCGCTGCACGGCGATCTGGGGATGATCGGAAAAGAGGACGCGGTGCTGGCCATCAGCTACAGCGGCGAGAGCGAGGAGCTAAGCTCCATCCTCCCCCACATCAAACGTTTCGACATCCCCCTGATCGGGATGACCCGCAACGCTGCCTCGACGCTGGGACGCACGAGCGACATCGTCATCAACATCAACGTCAGCAAGGAGGCGTGCCCCCTCGATGCGGCCCCCACCTCCTCCACGACCCTTACCCTCGCGATGGGGGATGCGCTGGCCGTGTGTCTGATGAAGGCGCGCAACTTCCAAAAAGAGGATTTCGCCTCTTTCCACCCCGGCGGAGCGCTCGGGAAACGCCTCTTCGTCAAGGTCTCTGATCTGATGCGGACCGAAAACCTCCCCGTAGTGGACGAAAATACCCCGCTCAAAGAGGCGATTCTGACCCTCAGCGAGGGGAGACTCGGGACAGTGATGCTGCGCGACGGCGCGGGCAAACTCTCTGGGCTTTTGAGCGACGGAGACATCCGCCGTGCTCTGATGAACGCGTCGTTTTCGCTGGATACGCCGGCATTGGCCTACGCGACCAGAAACCCCCTCGTGATCGATGATGCGACGATGCTGGCAAGCGATGCCCTCGTCCTCATCGAGTCCAGGAAAATCCAGTTGCTGGTCGTCACCGACAAGACCGGCGTCATACAGGGTGCGCTGCACCTACATACTCTCGTGGAAGCAGGTATCTCATGATGCGTCTGAACAAATTTATTGCACACTATTCGACCTATTCGCGCCGCGAAGCCGATCAGGCGATCCAGGACGGTTACGTCCGAATCGACGGCGAGATCGAAACCAACCCCGCGATACAGGTGGACGAACGGCATGCCAATGTGACGATCAGCGGCAAAAAGATTGTCCCGCAGGACCAGTTCACCGTCATCGTCTACAACAAGCCGCGCGGCGAGCTGGTGACGAAAAAAGACCCTCAGGGGCGTAAAACGATTTACGATTCGCTGGCCAAGCAGTACCGCCATTTCATCCCCGTCGGGCGGCTCGACTTCGCTTCCGAGGGGCTGCTTCTCCTCACCGACGCGTCGCGTGTTGCCACGGCACTGATGACGTCGAAGATGGAGAGGGTTTACAAGATCAAGATCAAAGGGCCCGTGACGGACGCGATGAAAGTGGCGATGGGGGAGGGGCTGGAACTCGAAGACGCGAGTGCCGGAGCGCATGAGCATTCGGAGATCGGGTCGATGAATTTCGCCCCTTTTTACGCCTATCAGGTGCAAAAAGATCAGGGGGACTATTCGATCCTCAAAGTGGCGATCGGAGAGGGGCAGAACCGTGAGCTTCGCCGTTTCTTCGCCCATTTCGGGGCTGAAATCGTCGATCTCAAACGGCTCAGCTTCGGGGGGATCGATCTAAACAATCTTCCGACCGGAAAAGTACGCTTTTTGGAGCGGAACGAATACGCGTCGTTGCGGGACTTTCTGGATGCTGTTGAAAAAGCGGAAAAAACGAAACAAAAGTCACCAAAAAAACCTCCGGTAGCCGACAGCCAGAGCGAACGCAGACCTGAGAAAAAAACATTGCCAAAAGAGAAGGCAAAGCCAAAATCCAAGCCCAAGCCGGCAACCGATTCGTTCAGTACGAACAAATACAAGCCTGAGAAAAAATTTGCACAAAAGGAACGTAAAAAATGAAAACACTGACATTTCCGACCAGCCATAAAACGCAGCTGATGGACATCAGCACCGAGGTGCGCGAAGCGGTCATCACCTCGGGCATCAAGGAAGGGATTTGTGTTGTTTTCACCCCGCATACGACGGGGAGCGTCTTTTTGTTTGAGAATGCCGATCCGAATCTCCGCCGGGATATGCTGGCGGCCCTCTCGAAGATCGTCCCTGCGGACGAAAAATACACCCATATCGGCGACAACGCCGCAGCACACCTCAAATCGGCTCGGATGGGGGCTTCGGTTTCGATCCCGGTCCACGAAGGGCGCCCGATGTTCGGAAAATGGCAGGGGGTGTTTTTCGGGGAATTCGACGGCCCCCGCCAGGCCCGCGAAGTCGTGATCAAGGTAATTGCAGGATGAAAATCTCTCGCCTGAGAGGGCGAAGCTTCAGCAGCTCAGCGCTCGGCGTAGAGGCGGGGACTTTGTTCCCGTTTCGTGTCTAGACAATGGATTTTACCTATCTGCTCCGCCCCAAAACGTTTGACGACGTGGTGGGACAGGATCACCTCTGCTCGCCCGAAGCGCCGCTGCGTCTTCTGTGCGAGGGAGGGAATCTTACCCACTCTTTTTTCTACGGCCCTCCCGGCTGCGGAAAAACCTCGCTGGCGAGGATCATCGCCGCCGTTATGGACCTCCCGTTTTATGAATTCAACGCCACGTCCCTCAAAATCGAACAGCTCCGAAAGATTTTCGATCAGTACGAGGGGTCGCTGACCCGGCCGATGATATTCATCGACGAAGTGCACCGCCTGGCCAAAAACCAGCAGGAGGTGCTGCTTCCGGTTATGGAAAAAAACAGCGCGTTAGTCATCGGCGCATCGACCGAAAACCCCTATTTTTCCCTCACCGCGGCGATGCGCTCGCGCTCGCTCCTCTTCGAACTGCATGAGATCAAAACGGAAGCGTTAGAGGAGCTGTTAGTGCGTACGGGGATCGAGACGGACGATGAGGCTCGTGAGTATCTGATCCGCAGTTCGGGCGGCGACGCGCGTGCGATGCTCAAACTCCTCGAAGTGGCCATGGCCCTCAAAAAACCGATCACGGCACCGCTGCTGCGCTCGCTCCGCCCCGCCGCACAGGCGCGCGGAAGCTCCGAGGCGGGGGTCCACTACGACCTCGCTTCGGCGCTCATCAAAAGCATCCGCGGCTCCGACCCTGATGCGGCGGTCTACTACCTCGCCCGCCTCATCGAGGGGGGAGAACCTCCCGAATTTATTGCCCGCCGCCTCGTCATCCTTGCCAGCGAGGACGTTGGGAACGCCAACCCGCAGGCACTCACCCTCTGCACCTCGGCGATGACGAGCGTCAAGCAGATCGGCTACCCCGAAGCGCGGATCATCCTCTCGCAGGCGGTCATCTACCTGTGCGCCTCTCCCAAATCCAATTCGGCCTACAATGCGATCAATGCCGCGCAGCAGGCCGTCCGCAACGGTGTGATCCTGGAGATTCCCGAACACCTGCGGCAGCAGCACAAAGGGTATCTCTATCCACACGATTTCGGAGGGTGGGTGAAGCAGAACTACCTCTCCAAACCCCTCACATTCGTCGAGTTCAAAAACATTGGATACGAAGCAAAGATGGGGGAATGGATAGAGAAAGTGTGGAAAAAGTAGGTTCCCATCTTTGCGTGGGCCTGCTGCCGAAGCAAACTTAGCGTTAGCGTAGCGAATCGGGACTTTGTTCCGATCGCGTATAAAATAGTGGCGAAGATGGGGGAATGGATCGATAAGGTGTGGAAAAAGTAGCTGTCCGTCATTCCCGCGAAGGCGGGAATCCAGCTTTGAGTTTTAAGGGGATGGATCCCCGGGTCAAGCCCGAGGATGACAGGAAATAAGCCTGTTTGCACACATGTTTAAATATTGTAATACGTCGCCTCTTTGTGGTGAACGACCAGCGCCGTCGTGCTCTGTTCCGGATGGATCTGGAAGGTCTCCGAGAGGGTGATTCCAAACTCTTCGGGACGGAGGAGATCGAAGATGATTCGGCTTTGCTCCAGATCGGGACACGCCGGATAGCCGAAGCTGTACCGTGCACCCGCGTAACGGTTGAGGCGTACATCGCGCAGACTGAACCCTTCATCCTCGCTTGCAATTCCCAGATCCAGACGGATCTGTTTGTGCGCCACTTCGGCTAATGCTTCGGCCAGTTCCACCCCGAATCCGTGAACGAGATTGTATTCGAGATATTCGTTATTGGCATACAACTCTTTTTCGTACTCGCTGAATTTTGCCCCGACGCTCACGCAGGTGAGCGGCAGCACGTCATCGCGCGTATGGGTGAAGAAATCGCTCAGTGCACGGTGGGGCGCTTTGCGCTGTCGCGGAAACTCAAAGACGTATTGGGCGTTTCCGATCACGTCATCCAGCGGTTGGCGGTTGGCGTTTTCATCGACATTCCACCCGCAGCTTTCATCGAAAATCAGCAGTTCGCGGTCGCTGCTGCGCACCGGATAGTAGCCGTAGAGGATCGTCGGATCAAAAAGACCCCGTTTGATGATCTCGCTTTTGATCCGTTCATAGGCGGGGTAGACTTTGGTCTCCATGAGTTTTTTATACTCTTCCACGCTCATTCCAGAGCGTTTGTATCCCCAGTGGAGCTTGAAAAGACTCCGTTTGTTGATCCATCCGCACACCATCTCAAAATCGAGCTGTTCACGTCGCAATACCCGGCGCCCCCAAAACGGAGGGGTGGGGATTTTGATCTCCCGGCTGGGCATTTTGAGTTCAGAAAATGGCGGGATCACGACGTCGATCACCTCTTTGACGGCCCGCTCGACCATATCACCGCCCAGGCGGGTATCGAGCCCGACGCTCGGGTCGGCGTTGTATTTCTCGATCCGGCTCATCGCGATGACCCCGTCAAACGCGTCGCGGCAGTAGAAGATCGGACCGTTGTAGATCGGCCGGCAGAAATCGTCGACGAAACTGCGGGTGAGGGCCGCACCGCCGAGCAATACGGGGACGGTGATCCCACGGGAAGCCATGATTTCGAGATTGTCTTTCATCACCTGCGTCGATTTCACCAGCAGCCCCGACATCCCGATGGCGTGAATCTCTCGCGTGTTCATCACCTCCAGATACTCTTCGAGCTCGGTTTTGATCCCGATGTTGATCACCTTGAACCCGTTGTTGGAGAGGATGATGTCGACGAGGTTTTTCCCCACGTCGTGGACATCCCCTTTGACCGTGCCGATCACGAGGGTGGTATCGGTCTCTTTTTCCTGTTTGGAGAGGTAGGGGTTGAGATAATCGACGGTCGTTTTCATCGTCTCGGCGCTTTGCAGCACGAACGGCAGCTGCATTTTCCCCGATCCGAAGAGCTCTCCGACGACTTTCATCGCGTCGATGAGGATTTCGTTGACGATGGTGTCGGGGTTGATCGTGTGGCGGACCTGCTCAACCAGAGGGATCATCCGTTCCTTGTCCCCGTCGAGGAGGAGTTTGGCGATCTTTTCCTCGTCGCTGAGCGCTTCGAACGCTTCGTCGTTTTTCGAATTGTCGACCGTTTTGTCGCTGAAGTGTTCGATGAATTTAAAGAGCGACTGATCATCCGGATGGAACAGCAACTCTTCGCAGATGGCGCGGTCCTCCTCGGACATTTTCGAGAGGGGGACGATGTGTTTGACGTTGATGATGACCGAGGTCATCCCTGCTTCGATGCAGTGGTGCAAAAAGACGCTGTTGAGGTAGATACGGGCATTGGTGGCAAGACCGAATGAGATATTCGAAAGCCCCAGTGTCGAGCCGACGTCCGGATATTTTTGGTGGAGCTGCCGGATCGCCTCGAGCGTCTGGATGGCGGCGTCGCGGTACTCCAGGTCGCCGCTTCCGACCGTAAAGGTGAGCATGTCGAACATCAGGTTGCGCGGATCGATTCCGTGGCGGTTGACGCACAGATCGTAGATCCGCTCCGCGATCCGCATTTTGTCCGCCGTCGTTTTTGCCATCCCTTTTTCATCGATCACGAGACACACGAGGGCGGTTCCGAATTTTTTGGCCAATGAACAGATCGCATCGAGCCGCTCTTCGCCGTCTTCGAGGTTGACCGAGTTGATGATCGGTTTTCCGCCGATGCATTTGAGCGCCTCTTCCATTGTGTTGACCCGCGTCGCATCGGGCATGAGGGGGAGGGGGATTTTTTGGTTGTAGAGGCGCATGACGTGCGCCATATCGATGGCACCGTCCCGCCCCGCAAACTCGACGTTGACGTCCAGACAGTGCGCACCGTCGCGCACCTGCGCCTGACCCACGCTGAGCGTCCCCTCGTAGTCGCTCGCGATGATGAGTTCGCGAAACGCTTTGGATCCCGTGGAGTTGGAGCGTTCACCGATGAGCAGCGGAGCGGGTTGCTGGATCAGCTCGACGGTATTGAAAAGCGATGCGACGGAGGGGGGAGTGGCACCGCTTGGTTTTTTCGGAGAAATCCCGGAAACTTTGTTGACGAGGGCGCGGATATGCTGGGGGGTCGTACCGCAGCAACCGCCGAGAAAGCTCACACCGTCATAGTTTAAAAAGTCGCATTGAAGCTGGGCGAATTCGTCCGGTCCCATCGGGTAGAACGAATAGCCGCCGCGGTTTTGCGGGAGCCCCGCGTTGGCATGGACCGAGATCGGTTTTCCCCACACCTGCGAGAGGGTTTTGACGTGTTTGGCGTACTGTTCTGGCCCCGTACCGCAGTTGAATCCGAGGCTGATGATGTCGAAAGGTTCCATGATCGTCGCGATGGTCTGGGCGTCCGTCCCGATCAGCATCGATCCGGCCAGTTCGATCGTCACCGAGACCATGATGGGGAGTGTGGTGCCGCGTTCGCGGTTCGCCGCGTCGCAGGCGTGGAGCGCCGCTTTGATCTGCAGCGGGTCCTGGCACGTCTCGAGGAGGAAGATGTCGGCTCCCCCGTCGATCAGCCCCAGACAGCACTCGAGGTACCCCTCAAACATCTCGTCGTAATGGATGTGTCCCAGAGAGGGGAGTTTCGTCCCCGGCCCGACCGAGGCGAGGACGAAGCGGGGGTGTTCGGGGGTGGAGAATTTGGCGCATTCGCTCTTGCACACGGCCGCCCCGGCGCGGGCGAGCTCGTAGGAGCGGTGTCCGATCCCGTATTCGTCGAGCACCCAGCGAAATGCACCGAAGGTGTTGGTCGTGATCAGGTCGGCCCCGGCGGTGAGGTAGGCGTGAAAGATCGAGCTCATGACCTCGGGGCAGGTGACGTTGAGAAGCTCGTTGCACCCTTCCAGCCCTTCCCAGGCGGTTTCGGGAATTTTGTCGGAACGCTCCTGCAACTGGGTTCCCATCGCGCCGTCGATGATGATCGGGCGGCGGGTGATGGTTTCAAGGAGATACGTTTTGACCGACATGGAAAACCTTGCGCAAAATGGATTTTTGTCGCGATTTTACCCAAAAGGAGCATAAGGGGTTCTAAGGGTGAAAACATAATTGTTTCGCTACACTCTAAGCCATGAAAAAAATCGTTACTTTACTGTTTCTTCTGGTCTCAATCCTCTCTTCCGCGGAAAAAGTGACGATACAGCTCCCGTGGCTCCACCAGTTCCAGTTCGCCGGCTATTACGTCGCCAAGGAGAAGGGGTATTATGCCGACGCGGGACTCGATGTGGCGATTCTCGATGCGGCGAGCGAAAGCGACGCCTACACGGCCGTGATGAAGGGGAGGGCGCAGTACGGCGTGGGGCGCTCCTCGCTGATCGTCAACTACACCTCGGGCGCCCCGATCGTCCTGATGGCCGCCGTTTTCCAATCCTCGCCGATGATGCTGTTGAGCCGCGAGGATGCCAATATCCGAAGCGCCAAAGATCTCAAGGGGAAGCGGGTCATGCTGACCGGCGATACCATTGCGGGGGCGGAGATGCAGGCGATGTTCCGCAGTGCCGGTATCCTCCCCTCCGATCTCCGGCTGCAGCCACACTCGTACGACCCGATGTCGCTGGAGCGCAACGAGACCGATGCGATGCTCGCCTATCTTTCCAACGAGCCTTTCATCCTCAAAAAAGCGGGGATCGAGACCCGTGCGATCCATCCCAAAGAGTACGGGTTTGATTACTACAGCGATATCCTCTTCACAACAAGAGGGGAGATCGACCGCCATCCCGAGCGTTCGGAAGCGTTTTATGATGCGTCGATGCGGGGATGGCTGTGGGCGTTTGAGCACATCGAAGAGACGGCGGAACTGATCTACCGCCATTACAATCCGCAGCACAAATCCCTCGAAGCGCTGATCTATGAGGGGAAAGTTCTCCGGGATCTGGCGTTTCGCCCGAATGTGAGTTTCGGCTCGATTGATCCGGTCCGTCTGGAGATGATCGCGCAAGGGTACCGGCTGATGGGGGTGGTCAAATCGATCCCCTCCTTCGATCCTCTTTTGTACAAACACAATCCCCCTCACCTAACGGCCCAAGAGAAAGAGTGGCTCAAAGCACATCCGATTATTCGGGTCGGGATCGACCACAACTGGTTCCCGATCGAATCGGTGGACGAGAACGGCCGCCATTTCGGTGTCAGCGCCTCGTATCTGAGCCTGCTTGAAGAGAGGCTGGGGGTGCGGTTCGAGATCGATTACAGCCGCCGCCTCTGGAGCGATACGATGAAAGCGATCGAGGATAAGGAGCTGGATATGCTCTCCCGGGCCGCCGTCACCGATAAACGACAAAAGAGCCTCGCCTTCAGCCGTCCCTATCTGAAACAGTCGATCGTTATTGTCGCCAATTCCGATGTCGGATACGTCAATGATCTTGGGGATCTGGAGGGGAAAAGGGTCGCAGTGGTCCGGTCATACGCGACCGAAGAGATTCTGCGTGACCGCTATCCGAAAATCATCCCTGTCATGGCCGACACTTCTCTCGAAGCGCTCAAAAAAGTCTCCTCGGGCGAGGCCTATGCCTGTATCGAAGCGCTCGGAGTGGTGAGCTACCTGATCGAGCGCCATGGCATCAGGCACCTCAAGGTGGTCGGAGAGACTTCCTATCAGTATGAACTGGCGTTTGCGTTTCGGGAAGACTGGGCAATGCTCGCGTCGATCGCCGATAAAGTGCTCGCATCGCTCACCCCCGCCGAATACGAGGAGATCCACGGCAGCTGGCTCGTGATGGAGCACGATGACCCGATCAATTACCGGCTGGTGTGGGGGATCGCCGGATTCGCGGCGCTGTTGTTTATCCTGATCGCGTACAAAAACCGGCGGCTCGACGTTTTGGTCCGTCAGCGTACCGATGAGCTGGAGAGTTTTAACGCGCGCCTCCAGGAAGAGATCGAAAAAGCGGTGGAGAAAAACCGCAAGCAGGAAAAACTGCTGATGCAGCAGGCCAAAATGGCCGAAATCGGTTCGATGCTCGAATCGATCGCCCACCAGTGGCGCCAGCCGCTCAACATTCTGGGGCTGTCGATGACGAAGCTCAGTCTCAACTGTGCGATCGGGGGGGCCAAGGATGCTTCCAAGGTGATCGAAATCGCCGAGGCCCAGATCCAGTACATGTCCCAGACGATCGATGATTTCCGCAACTTTTTCAAGCAGGACCGGAGCCAGATCCCCGTCAACATCGATGCGATGATCAGCGACGTCGAATCGCTTCTGGGGCCCCTGCTGGTGCGCAAACGGATCAGCGTCAAACGCGAAATAGACCCGTCGATCGAAGTGCTCGTCTACCCCAACGAGCTCAAGCAGGTTCTGATCAACATCATCAACAACGCGCGCGAAGCGATCGAACACCATCGGGGGGAGGAGAAGGTGATCACGGTCCGCTGCGAAAGCGATGAGCGCTACTGCACGATCAGCATCGAAGATACGGGGGGAGGGATCCCCTCCGGAATCGTCGACAAGATTTTCGACCCCTACTTCACGACCAAATTTGAGTCACAGGGGACAGGGATCGGTCTTTATATGGCCAAGACGATTGTCGAAAAACATTTTCTCGGAAAGCTAAGCGTCTACAACACCGCGAAAGGGGCCTGTTTCGAGATCCGCCTCAACCGTGCACTGCAGGGTCACTCTGACACGTCAGCTCAAAATGGTGCTCTCCCGAATCGTAGCGGTAGCTTATCGTAAACCCGTGGGCGTCGATAACCGATTTGACGATATAGAGTCCCAGCCCGAAGCTGTTGGGATCGGCATCGGGATGGTGAAACGGTTCGCATAGCGAATCGAAGGTACACCCGTGAGGCCACGGTTCTCCCCGGTTCGAAAACACGATCCGCACCCCCGTCTGGACGATCCGGAGCGTGTGGTCGGGGCTGTATTTGAGCGCATTGTCGATCAGATTTTTAAAAACGCTCACGAAGACGTCGCAATCGGCATGGATTTCCGTGTCGTCATAGACCCCTTCTACCGCTTCGGGAGGGAGAAAAAGCAGTTTTGCGGCTTTGTCGGCCAGCTCTTTGGGGCGGCACGTTGTGAGCGTGGGGGAGAGGGCTCCCGAGGTGATCTGCTCCACCCGGACCACTTCTGCAATCAGATGCTGCATCCGCAGAAAAGCCCGCTCCAGAATCGATTTTTCCTCGCCGTTTTTGAGAAACGGCAGAGCCAATTTTCCCGCGGTGATCGGGGTTTTGAGCTCGTGCATGATGTTGCGCAGAAACAGACGTCTGGCTTCCATCAGTTTTTGGTTTTTGTGCATCGCTTCGTCCAGCGCGTTGGAAATGGTCGCGATTTCGTCTTTGCGGGAGCTTTGGATCGGAAGATATTTTCCGTCATGCCCGTACCGCTCGATCGTTCGGATGAGGCTTTTGAGGGGGAAAAGGGTTTTGATGATCAGGAGATAAAACAGGAGCAGCGCCCCAAGCAAGGTTCCGAAAAGGGCCTCGGGCCAGTAGGGTTTGCGGGCGATGTCGGCTTTGATCACCAGCAGCGGCGGGGTGGCCCGCGTCAGATGGATATAGAGATTGCGTTCGTCTTTGAGAATCCGTATCCGTCCCTCGGCGAGCGAGTCCTTGACCGCATCGGGGTAGTGTTTCGGGATGACTGAAAAAGCGTTTTGCAGAGGACGGATGAGGTCGGGATGGGGCACCGCGACACTGTACCCGTGCCGCTGCAAAAATGACTGCCGCATCGGAGGGGCGAGGGGGACGCTTTCGCGCAGCAGGAGGAGGAGTTTTCCCGCTTCGCCCTGGAGCCGCTGCTCATGTTCCCGCTCCAGTTCCTGATGAATGGTATAAAAGCCCACCACCATTGCGACGAAGACGATGAGAAAAAAGAGGGTTATTTTGAGAAAAACGCTTTGGCGCATCATCACAGCGCCATTTTGTACCCGCTGCCCCGTATCGAATGGATGTAGCGGGGGGTTTTCGGGTCGGTTTCGATTTTCTGGCGGATACGGCTGATGATCACGTCGATGGTCCGTGCCGAACTTTCCCATCCGATCGCCTTGGCGTTTTGGAGGAGGAAGTCGCGGCTGAGGGTCTGGTTGGGATGGAGCATCAGGAGGGAGAGAACTTCATATTCGGCGCGTGTCAGGGAGAGGGGGATGCCGTTGTGCCGGATGATTTGTTCCGCTTCATTGAGGAGGAGGGGTTTGGTGCTCTTCTGTGCTGCGGGACGGTAGCGTCGCAGGACACTTTTGATCCGGGCGATGAGCTCATCGGGTTCATAGGGTTTGGGAAGATAGTCGTCGGCACCGTATTCCAAAGCAACTACTTTGTCGTTGATGTCGCTGCGGGCGCTGGAGATCAAAATGGGGATGTCGGTTTGGGCGCGGATTTTTTGGCACAGTTCCAGACCGTCCATCTGCGGAAGGGTCAAATCCAGAATGATCAGTTGGTAACGATTTTTTTCCAGTAGATCCAGCCCGGCTGAGGGGGTGGTTACGGCATCGACGGCAATACCGTTGTTTTTGAGATAATGGACCAGCAGAGTCGTGATATCAGGGTCATCCTCGACCATCATCGCGTGAATCATGACATTCCTTTTGTCTTGTACTTTTCTGCCTTGAAGAGGCAAGCTTCAGCGCCTCAGCGGCGAGCGTAGTCAGACGGGGCTTTGCTCCGTCGGCGTTCAAAAATAGAGTATGACGTACCGATGTTAACAAAAAGCAAAAAGTAAGAGGAAGTGAAGAGGGGGAGTTTTGCCCTTAAAGAGCAAAGCGGCAGTTAGTCAACCATCCAGCGGGCACGTTTGGACCGGCGCAGTTTTTGGAACATCATTTTTTCAAACGGTGTCATTTTTTCCATCTGGATTCTCCTTTTCTATGGTGTGATAGCGACATCGTAACGATAAAACATTACCGGACGATAACGGCGGCTCTTGCTGTTCTTAAATTTTAAGGTCATACACGATCGCTAAAGCCCCTCACAGCCGATTCACCCGATAATCACCCCAAAAAAAAGGAACAATCATGGCAGCAACTGAAAAAGCCCTCCTCGGGGGTGGATGCTTCTGGTGCATCGAAGCGGTCTACAACCGTGTCAGGGGGGTACAGAGCGCCATCAGCGGCTATGCGGGAGGGGCGCGTAAAAATCCCAGTTACGAGCAGGTCTGTACCGGGGCGACCGGACATGCGGAAGTGGTGGAAATCACGTACGATCCCGCCGTCATTTCGTATGAGGAGATTCTGGAGATTTTCTGGGCTATCCACGATCCGACGACGCTGAACGCCCAGGGAGCCGACCGGGGGACGCAGTACCGCTCCGTCATCTATCACTATGACGAGGAGCAGAAACAAAAAGCCCTCGCATCTATCGCACGGGCGCAGGCGGGATGGAGCGATCCGATCGTCACCGAACTCTCACCCGCCCCGGAATTTTACGCGGCGGAAAACTACCATCAAAACTACTACAACGAGCATCCGACGCAGGGGTACTGCCATGTCGTGATCGCCCCCAAAATCGAGAAGTTCATGAAAAAATTCGGGGATAAAGTAAAAGAATAGGAGGAGAAATATTCCCGATCACCGGGAATATTTCAAAGAAGAGGGGTGATTATTTACAAAGTTCGATTTCGATGCGGCGGTTTTCCGCACGCCCCTCTTTGGTCGCGTTGGAGGCTACGGGCATCATCTCCCCTTCTCCGTCCGTAAACAAACGGTCTTCATCGATCCCATCGGCGATCAGCATCTCTTTGACTTTTTCCGCCCGTTTTTCCGAAAGCTTCTGGTTATACGCTTCAGAGCCGGTGCTGTCGGTATGGCCGACGATGGTTACTTTGCATCCCGGGCTTCCTTTGAGGTACTCGGCGAATGTATTGACTTTGGCTGCCCCCTCGGCATCTACCGCATTGGAATCGGTCGCAAAATTCAGGTGCAGCGTCGCTTTGATAGGACATCCGTCGTTATCGACTTTGAACCCTTCGGGAGTGTTGGGACATGTGTCGGCAGGGTCGAGGACACCGTCGCGGTCACTGTCGAGATTGCACCCTCTGGCATCGACGGGGTATCCGGCCGGGCTGTTTGGGCATTGATCCTGCGGATCGTATACGCCGTCGCGGTCGCTGTCTACCGGGGCTGGGACAACCACCGGTTCGGGCTTGGGCTCGGGTGCTGGTTCGGGCTCGGGTGCCGGAGGGGGGGCGGGCTGCTCTTTTTCCCCGAAGGCGAAGTTCAGGCCGGCCAGAGCGGCGACATTATGGACTTCGCCGTTGCTGCCGTCGGCAGAGCCGTTGCGGTTCCATTTGAACATATAAAGCCCCTCGAGCTTGAGGGCGATGTTTTTGGCCAGTGCGATTTTAGCCCCCACTCCAGCATCGACGAGAAAGCCGTCGTAATCATTGGGGTGGGTATCGGTATACCACTCATACCCCATCCCTGCTTTGGCAAACGGCGTGAGCAGCGTACCGGTCTCCATTTCATAGACGCCGTTGAGCATCGTTGTCAAAACACCTGTTGTGTCACCGGCACCTGTGACGCGGTCACGGCCGTAGAGGACGGAGAGTTCTGGTTTGATGAAATCGGATACATTGTTCATCTGCATCTCGACGCCGTAGACAGCGTGATTTTGTACCCCACCCATAGCACCGTCATTGTACAGGGTAGTTTCATCCGAGGTGCTGTTCCAAAGATACCCGGCAACCGGGGTGATCTCATAATTGTAATCACTAGCACCCAGCAGCGATGCGGCAAGCAGTGCCGAAAAAGCCAATTTTTTCATGATCAAGTCTCCTTAAGACGTAAATTGGGAATAGAATGATGGTACTGGAAGAAAGATGAAATCAGCTTGTATTTATTTTGTTAATTTGTATTCTTAAAGGTTTTTGCGATCATCTCTGTTCGCCCGTTGGTACTGTGTAAAAGATTCGGATGAGCAGAAAAGGATTGGAGCAGGGGCATACCCCTCTCGGGGCATGGGAGAAGGATTTAGTGGGAGAGTTCCACTTCGATGCGGCGGTTTTCGGCGCGCCCCTCTTTGGTCGCGTTGGTCGCTACCGGCTGGGTTTCCCCTTTGCCGCTCGCGCTGAGGCGGTCTGCACCGACCCCCTGATCGATCAGCATCGATTTGACTTTTTCGGCCCGTTTTTCGGAAAGTGTCTGGTTATACGCTTCCGAGCCGGTGCTGTCGGTGTGGCCGACGATCGAGGCTTTGTAGGCCGGGCTCTCTTTCAGGAAGGTTGCGAAATCGTTGACTTTTTCGGTTCCCTCGGCATCCACGGTATTCGAATCGGTTGCGAAATTCAACCGGAGCGTCGCGGTGAGCGGGCATCCTTCGCTGTTGACGCTGAAACCGGATGGAGTATTTGGACATTTATCTTCAGGATCGAGAACGCCATCGCGATCGCTGTCGATGTTGCACCCTTTTGCATCGACGGGATATCCAGCCGGACTGTTGGGGCATTGATCCTGAGGATCGAAAACACCGTCACGGTCACTGTCTACCGGAGCGGCGACGACTGGTTTGGGTTCTGGTTTCGGCTCAGGCTTTGGTTCCGGAACCGGTACGGGCACCGGAGCGGCTGGCTGTTCTTTCTCGCCGAACGCGAAATTCAGACCGGCCAGCATCGCGAGGTTGTTGTCCCAGCGGAAGTCGTTGAATTTGAGCATGTAGATCGCTTCGAGTTTGAGGGCGATCTGCTCTGCCAGAGCGATTTTCACCCCGGCCCCCGCATCGGCGAAAAGACTGTTGTGGTTGTCGTAGGTATGCTGGCTCAGGGTTTCGTACCCCAGACCGACTTTGGCGAAGGGAGTGATGTTGTTGCTGGTGGTGTATTCATAGACACCGTTCAGTGCCGCGCGGAAGATATCGGTATCCCCCATGCCGTTTTCAAAATCGGCGTCGCTGTAAAGAACCGAAAGCTCGGGCTTCAAGAGGGTTCCGCAATGGTTGAACTGCATTTCAGCACCATAGACCGGATGGTTTTTGATTCCGATGTCGCTTTCGCTAAACACATACCCGGCAACCGGGGTGATTTCGTAATTGTAATCGGCCGCACCGAGGAGGCTGGCGGCAAGCAGTGCCGAAAAACCGAGTTTCTTCATAATAATTTCTCCTTACTCTCGTCATGAGTGTATCTTTATGGTACAGGAAGATTCGTTAGCAATGCTTGAAAATTGATACTAGTATAAAATAATTATAAAAACAAAAGATGAGTGTGCCGAATCGATAGAGCGTTTTTTAGCCCTCTTTGTGATAAAGTATCCCGATCAGATCAATCGAGGAGCGAAAATGGGGCATCTGTATGAATTGGCGATTATCGGCGCGGGGCCGGCTGGGATAGCGACGGCGATCGAGAGTTACGTATTGGGGATGCGCGACATCGTACTGCTGGAAAAAGACGAGAACCACAACGCGACGATCCGGAAGTTTTACAAGGACAACAAACGGGTGGACAAGGACTGGAAAGGGCAGAAGGTGGAGCTGGACGGGACAATCTATTTCGTCGACGGGACCAAGGAGAGCACCCTCGATTTTTTCGACCAGCTGCTGGATCACGAATCGCTGGAGCTGCGCACCCATACGGAGGTGCAGAAGATCGTGAAAACAGACGAAGGGTTCGAGGTGTTTGTCGCGGGGGGGAGCATCCGTGCCAAATACGTCGTCGTGACGATCGGCCGGATGGGTAAACCGAACAAACCCGATTACAAAATCCCCCCCTCCATCAAAAACCAGATCCATTTCACCCTCGACGGATGCGGTGCTGGGGAGAAGATCATGGTCGTCGGCGGCGGCGATTCGGCGATTGAGTATGCGGTCGAGCTGTGCGACCGTAACGACGTCGCCATCTGCTACCGTCGCGGGACATTCCGGCGTGCCAATCCGACCAACCAGGGAGACATCGCCGGTGCGGTGGAGGCGGGGAAAGTACGCCCTCTGCTCAACACCGAAATCACCGATCTCGAAAGCGACGGAGGAAAAGTGAAGGTGATGTTTGGCGACGGCACCTCGGAGCTGTTCGACCGTCTGGTCTACGCGATCGGCGGAACGACCCCGAGCGGCTTTTTACAAAGCAGCGGTATCCGCGAAGAGGAGGGGAAACCGGTCCACGACGAGAACTACCAGACCAACATCCCCGGCCTCTTCGTCGCCGGAGACATCACCCAGGAATCGGGCGGCTCGATCGCGCTGGGGCTAAATCACGGATTCGCGATCGCCAACTATATCAAGACTCTTTCAAGATAGGGGTGTCACGGTGGCGCAGGGGACCGTCGGCGCTGAAGAGGATCAGCTCGACCGACGTGCGCAGATACTCCGAGGTGATGAGAGGGGAAAAATTTTCATCCTGAAAGGCGGCGATTTTGGCGTTGTGGATGATGTCATCGAGCAAAGGACGGCTCGGCGTATCGCTGCGCGCACTTCCGCGAAGTTCGTTCCCCAGATAGAGATTGACCTGCGTCGTTATTTGTTCACCCAGTACGGGGTACTCTCCGAGCAGCTGTACGCGGTCGATCGTGTTTTCAGCCTGCAACACCTCTTCGATGGAGCGGCGGGCGATGGTCAGCAGCAGCGATTGTGACATCGGTAACCCTCCCCCTTTTTAGAATCGCATCGCGATTATTATAACTTATTATTTACGGATGCGAGAGAAATAACCGAGTCAGTTATTTCTCCTCGGGTGAGGTAGCGATGTCGAATCCGAGCTCTCGGAGCATCATCAGATCGCTGTGGGCGTCGCGCCCGGCGGTGGTGAGGTAGTTGCCGATGACGATGCTGTTGGCCCCCGCGTCGAAAATCTCGTGTTGCCGCTCTTTGAACGTGATCTCCCGCCCCCCGGCGATCATGATACGATCGGCCTTCTCTAGGATCTCGCGGGAGAGACGGATGAGGTCCAGCGCCTCGTCGATACTGAGGGGGCTGGGGCTCAGCGGGAGGGCCGGGTTGTGGTGGTAGAAATTCAGCGGCACCGAAACGGGGTTCAGCTCTTTAAGGGAGCGGAGCATGCTGAGGCGGTCCTCCTGCGTCTCTCCCATCCCGAAGATTCCCCCGCTGATCAGCTTGAGCCCGACGGTGTTGACGTTTTCGCACGTCTCGTACCGCTCGTCCCACGGGTGGGTCGTGCAGATCTGCGGGTAGAACTCGCGGCTCGTCTCGAGGTTGTGGTTGTAGGCCGCGACCCCGGCGCGTTGGAGTTCGCGCAGCTGTTCAATGCTGGCGGTGCCGTTGCAGGCGATCAGGCGCAGGCGGGGGACCTCGCGCTTGAGGGTGCTGGCGACGTTGCAGACGAAATCGAGAGTCTTGTCATCGAGCCCTTTCTGGGCCGTGACGAGGCAGAACCCCAGCGCCCCCAGCGCTTCGAGGCGGCGGGCTTCGTCCAGGATCTGATCGATGGGCTTTTGTTTGTACCGTTCGATGTCGGCCTTGTACTTGACACTCTGGCTGCAGAATTTGCAGTCTTCGTTGCAGGTACCGCTGTTGATGTTGCAGATGGAGCAGAGGAAAATTTTCTTTGTCATTGGTGTCCTTGTTTCGTCATTATCGGACTTGATCCGATAATCCAGCTGGATTCCCGCCTTCGCGGGAATGACGGTGAATCATTTACGATCTTTCAAAAGTGTAATGGCGCTCTTCAAACGTATCGCTACCCACGGCGCGCGAATAGTGGGTGACGTTGAGCGCTCTGTCGGTGATTTCGAGCATCGCCCCGCTGGAGAACGGCTTGTCCCGGGCGCAGGCTTCGCCCGGATTGAGAAACAGGGTGCGGTTTTTGAAATCGCACTCGAACACGTGGGTGTGGCCGAAAACGACGATCTGTGCATCGGCCGACATGTAAAACGGCAGGTGCATCAGCTTGAACGTCGCGCCGCCGAGTTTGAAATAGTGGGGCTCCTGCACGAGGCGGTATCGGTCGTGGTACTCGATCAGTTTTGCGTCGTTGTTGCCGTAAACGGCGACGTAGCGCAAGCCGCTGTTCGCCAGCTGATCGAGGATTTCGGGCTTGACGATGTCCCCCGCATGGATCAGAAATTCGGCCCCCTGCGCCACAAGGTGGTCGATCAGCTTCTGCGAGCGCCCCGCTTTCGTGTGGGTATCAGACAGCAATCCGATTTTCATACTGATTTCATGCGTCATTCCCGCGCAGGCGGGAATCCAGCTTGGCATTTTGAAGAATGGATCTCCGGGCCGAGCCCGAGGATGACGAGAGAAAGTTACTCATTACTTTCTTCCACCGGTGTACGGTTTTTGCATTTGGTGCACTCATACACCTCCTTATTCCGGTAAGTGCGGCGCGCCAACACGCCGTCGCACCCTTCCACCTCGCATTTTTGGGTGGAGGGCTCGAATTTGGAGATGAACTTGCATTTGGGGTAGTGTTCGCATCCCCAGAACGCGCCGCGGCGCGACTGTCGCCAGATCAGTTTCCCGCCGCAGTCGGGGCAGGGGACCTCGGAGACTTTCTGCTCGGCGAGGGTTTTGGTGTTTTTGCACTTGGGGTAGGCGCTGCAGGCGAGGAACTTGCCGTTGCGGCCGTTTTTGACCACCATCGGGGCGCCGCACTTGTCGCACACCTCTTCGGTCGTCTCTTCGGGCTCGGAAGATTCCCCCTCTTTTTTCTCCCCCTCGACCTGCTCGGTGTATTTGCATTTGGGGAAACCGCTGCACGCGATGAATTCGCCGTAGCGCCCCGAGCGCAGCAGCAGCTCGCTGCCGCACTGCGGACAGTTGCGTCCCAGCGGTTTGGCCATTTTGAGGCTCTCTATGTTGGTTTTCCCCGCCTCGATCTTTTCGATGAAGGGGTAATAGAAATCGAGGAGGATCTTGTGCCACGATTTCCCCGACTCGCTGATCTCGTCCAGGGTCTCTTCCATGTTGGCGGTAAACGAGGCGTCGACGATCTCCTCGAAATGCTTCTCCAGCAGCTCCGTCACGGTAAAGGCGATCTCGGTGGGCATGATGGCCCGCTTCTCGATCTCGATGTAGTTTCGCGCCTGCAGCGTCGAGATCGTCGGGGCGTAGGTCGACGGACGCCCGATCCCCTCGGCTTCGAGTTTTTTGATCAGGCTCGCTTCGGAGTAGCGCGAAGGGGGCTCGGTGAAGTGCTGCTCGGGGGTGATGCTCTGAATCTCGATTGCATCACCCGTATTCAGGGTAGGGAGGAGCTTGTCTTTGTCGTCGCTCCCCGTGACGCGGTAGAAACCGTCGAAGAGGAGTTTGCGTCCCGTCGCACGGAACTGGGCCTTGGGCGATTCGAACGTGATGCTCTGCTGCTCGAACCGCGCGTCGTTCATCTGGCACGCGAGGAAGCGGTTGTAGATGAGGCGGTAGAGCTTGATCTCATCGGGTTTGAGGTAGGACGCCGCGATTTCGGGGGTGAAGCTGAGCATCGTCGGACGGATCGCTTCGTGCGCTTCCTGCGCCCCTTTGGCCTTTTTCACGTAGACTTTGGGGTTTTCGGGGAGGTATGCTTTGCCGTAGCGGCTCAGAATCGCTTCGCGCGCCGCTTCGACCGCTTCGGCGGCCAGATTGAGCGAGTCGGTACGCATGTAGGTGATGACCCCACTGGTCCCCTCGGGGGTTTTGACCCCTTCGTACAGCGCCTGGGCGACCATCATCGTTTTCTTCGGTGAAAAGCTCAGCTGGGAGCTGGCGGCTTGCTGCAGCGTCGAGGTCATGAACGGCGGAGGGGTGGAGCTTTTGCGCTCTTTGGTCTCGATCTCGCCGACTCTGAAGGCTTCGCCTTTGATCGTTTCAACGATCCGCTTGGCCTCATCGCCCGTTTTGATCGTCAGCTTGTCGATCTTTTCTCCCTCGAAGAGGGCCAGCGCCGCGTCGATGTCGGGCTTGAAGAGGGTGTCGATGCTCCAGTACTCTTCGGGGACGAAGGCGCGGATTTCGCGCTCGCGGTCGACGACGATTTTCAGCGTCGAGGACTGGACCCGTCCGGCGGAGAGCCCCTTCTGTATCTTGCTGGCCAGCAGCGGGGAGAGCTTGTACCCCACGATCCGGTCCAGCAGACGGCGCGCCTGCTGGGCGTTGACGCGGTCCATGTCGATCGTGCGCGGGGTCTCGAGGGCATGGGTGATCGCGCTTTTGGTGATCTCGTGGAAGACGATCCGCGGTAGTACGGCGGGGTCCTTGTCGATCGCGTGGGCGATGTGCCATCCGATCGCTTCTCCTTCGCGGTCTTCATCGGTCGCGATGTAGATGGTATCGCTTTTTTTCGCCAGCTCCTGGATCTGTTTGACGGTCGCGGTGCTGTCTTCGCTGATGCGGTATTCGGCGTTGATCGTTTCGTTGTCGATCTTGATCCCGAAACGGTTTTTGGGGAGGTCGCGGATGTGCCCTTTGGACGCGATGACCTCGTACTCTTTGGAAAGGAAGTTTTTGATGGTCTTGGCCTTGGCCGGAGACTCGACGATGATAAGTTTCAAATAGTCAACCCTATATATATGGATAATGGTGCATGAATTTCGAAAGTGTAACAAAAAAATATGTAAAACCGCTAAAGTTTTTTTTCTACGTACCGATATAGTCAGTAACAGCAAGGACGCTGAAAACATACCAGAGCCAAAAGGCTCTTAGATAAAGGATTTATCATGGGTTTCAGAATCAACACAAACATCGGTGCGATGAATGCACACATGTATTCGACAAACAACAATATGGCGTTGGACAAAAGTCTTGCGAATTTGAGTTCAGGTCTTCGGATCAACAAATCAGCAGACGATGCGGCCGGTTTGGCGATCGCGAACTCGCTTCGCGCACAATCAGGCGGTCTTGGACAGGCTATTCGTAATGCGAACGATGGTATTGGTCTGGTACAGACTGCTGACGGTGCACTCGAAGAGACAGGGAACATTCTGAACCGGTTGCGTACGCTTGCGGTACAGTCGGCGAATGACACGCAAAGTACAGATTCTCGTACAGCTATTGGTCTGGAAGTTACAAAATTGCTTGCCAACGTTGATAATATTAACAGTCAAACAAAATTTAACGGAAAAGCAGTCTTCGGTAGTGGTGTATCGTTCAAATTCCATGTCGGTGCTTATACCAATGAAACAGTCAGCGCTTCGTCTTTGAAAGCAGATTCAGCCGGTTTGATCAGTGCGGGTACAGTTGACTTAAGTACGCAAAGTAATGCAGAACTGGCTATCGCAAAACTTGACAACGCGATCAAAAAACTGGATGCGGGACGCGCGAAGTTCGGTGCGGTTCAGAATCAGCTCGAGTCGATTGTACGGAACATCTCTGTTACACAGGTGAACGTTTCTGCTGCCGAGTCCCAGATTCGTGACGTCGATTTTGCGGCGGAGTCTGCGAACTTCAACAAACGCAATATCATGGCACAGTCGGGTTCCTACGCGATGAGCCAGGCAAATACCGTACAACAGAACGTCCTCAGACTGCTCCAGTAGTCTGGCTACCGTTTATGCTTCTCAGGATCTATAATAGATCTTGGGGAACTTCTTTCTTTTCTTCTTCACCTTATTAACTTACGCCAATTCAAGTAGAAACTGCACGATTCCCGTTTGTATGGGTCCGCTATTTGGGAATCATACGGAATATCTGGATAAATTCAGATATTCCGCTAAAGTTTTTTTTCTACGCACCGATATAGTCAGTAACAGCAAGGACGCTGAAAACATACCAGAGCCAAAAGGCTCTTAGATAAAGGATTTATCATGGGTTTCAGAATCAACACAAACATCGGTGCGATGAATGCACACATGTATTCGACAAACAACAATATGGCGTTGGACAAAAGTCTTGCGAATTTGAGTTCAGGTCTTCGGATCAACAAATCAGCAGACGATGCGGCCGGTTTGGCGATCGCGAACTCGCTTCGCGCACAATCAGGCGGTCTTGGACAGGCTATTCGTAATGCGAACGATGGTATTGGTCTGGTACAGACTGCTGACGGTGCACTCGAAGAGACAGGGAACATTCTGAACCGGTTGCGTACGCTTGCGGTACAGTCGGCGAATGACACGCAAAGTAGTGCATCTCGTTCGGCGATTCAGTTGGAAGTGGGGAAATTGCTTGCTAACGTCAGCAATATTAATGCTCAGACGAAGTTCAACGGGAAAAATGTATTCCAGACAGGAACTACTGCGGTATCCTTTAAATTCCATGTCGGTGCTTATGCCAATGAAACAGTCACTGCTTCGTCTTTGAAAGCCAATAATTCTGGGCTAGGGACGAACGGTCTCACAATGAAAACTCAGGCGAGTGCCGAAAGTGCAATTTCTACGCTCGATGCTGCGATCAAAACACTGGATGCGGGACGCGCGAAGTTCGGTGCGGTTCAGAATCAGCTCGAGTCGATTGTACGGAACATCTCTGTTACACAGGTGAACGTTTCTGCTGCCGAGTCCCAGATTCGTGACGTCGATTTTGCGGCGGAGTCTGCGAACTTCAACAAACGCAATATCATGGCACAGTCGGGTTCCTACGCGATGAGCCAGGCAAATACCGTACAACAGAACGTCCTCAGACTGCTTCAGTAGTCTGAATAAAGCGGCGTGAGCCGCGCGGACGTTTCTGTGAAAACGTATTGAGACTGAATAGTCTTAGTCAGCAGCCTTCGGGCTGCTTTATTGTTTTTATCGCCTCAAACTTCTTTTATTTTTCTTTTCGCTTCAAATTTTCTGTACTCTTCCATCGTGTCCCTGACGTATTCGACAATCCTTTTCATCTGCGGTATGATCGCCTTGTTGATATGCTTGATCATTTTTTTAGTGCTGTCGATCTCTTTGGTATTGATAAGATCAAACAGGTACCCAGACACATACTGAAAATAGACCAAAAGAATTCGTGCCGTATCCTCATCCCCCGGTTCGGCCAGCAGGTTGCGAAACATTGTCAGGAGATTATAGTGGAACTGATCCAGCGTCGGATGGGGAGTATGCAGGTGGGTATCCAAAATAGTGATCAGCGCATCACAGTAGCGGATACGATGCTCCAGAGCAGCAAGTTCGGACGGTGTGAGATAAGTTTCCGAAGAGGCGTTGCAGGCCGCTTTGAGATCGGCGTAAAGCGTTTCTTTTCCGATGGGAGAGAGTGTCGCGATAGCCGCTTCACCGATTTGCATCGGTATGCTCTCGTTGATATAGGCCCCATTGCTGAGATTGTAAATATGTGTCCCTTCCGTTTTAAATACTTTAATAAGAGTATTGCAGTCTCTGCGCATATCGTCAAACAGGAGTGTCGTAAATACTTCATCGGAAAAATTTCCTTTGACCTTGATAATTGTTTCGTTGAAATCAACAGCACCGCCAAGCTCGGTCACCTCCTCGAGTTTTTTGGTATGGGTATAGCTATGGGTATTGGCATGAGTATGCCCGCTCTTTTGATCTAGGGCAAAATCGAGTCCTAACACATAGATATCTTTGATATTGAATTTGAGCAAAAGTGCGAGTGAAAAAGCCCCAATGTTCGAAGAAGTCAGTCTACCGAATTCTTCTTTGTACTGGGAGCTTCCTTCGATGATGTACACGTTCTCTTTCTTGAAATAGCCTGCAAGGCGGGATTGTGTAAATCCTGACAACAGTGCGATCGTCGTATTAAAAAAAGAGAGGTCTTTGAGCTTGGCGATATGGATCAGTGCCGGATCGAACCCATCAAGCTGGGTGATAATGTCGGGTTTAATTCCGAGTTCCTCGAGTTTGGAGAGGACGGCGGTAACGGCAATGATCATGAATTTCGAGTGATTTTCTTTCAGCCACGGAATCTGGTGTTGAAACGATGGCCCGGCCCCGAGGAGCAGTGCTGGTTTATCTGAAAGAATTTCGTTTTGGTTGAGGGTATTGAGGTTCAAAAACCTGTAGCCGTTCTGTAGATGCTCCAACGGACGAAGTGTCGTCATTATCATGGGGGAGTAGTTGAAAATGAGGTAATTTTGGCCGGCGATAAAGTGCTGAATGCTTCTCAGTTTTGTTTCTGAATGGCTTAGAATGTTGAAAAATTTTATGTAATGGTTGTAATAAAAAAATTCTTCGAAAAATTCGGCAAGAGCATATTCGAATTCATCGTCATCGTCGAAAACAGAAAAAATGAGTGTCGATTCCTCGCATATCTTATGGTAGTTAGTCACAAACAAGGAGAGGCGGAAAAGCTCAAGATCATCCTCGATAATAAAATAAACGTACGAATGAAGCTTTTTATGGATTTCGGTTATATGTAGCCCCAGCCCTGTTCCCACAAAAATAAACTTGTAGAGTTTTTTCATTGTTGTATTTTTTTTTGAAGCATGGACACTGGAGTAGTAAATCAGATCGGCGGCTCCGGCTAGATTGCTTTGGGTAACATTGAGTTGGCTGATCGCTTCGGATTTTTCTTTTGAAACCTCGACATTGTAAAACGTCTCGAACAGGTTCCCCTCTTTGGAAAAGTCGATGCTTCTAGCGGCCAGTTCGGCATGTTTGCGACTGTCGTCTCCGTAAAGCCATTTGCCGTTTTCGATTTCCAGAACATCGAAATAGCCTTCTTCTTTGTATTCCAGTGAGTAGCGTTCGGTGTGATACCCTTTTTCGATGGCGAGATTCAAACTGATGATTTTGTCGAACAGTGCCGGATTGTTTTGTTGAAGAAACAGGAGATTGGCGTTATATGTTTCGAGCACTTGCTGTTCGATTGTATCGGATTGCATCTCGTTCCTTGGTGTTTTTGTAAACAAAAGCAAAAATTGTGCCGTATCGGTACAAAGAAAAATATTTTGACCGATTTAGGGGAAACAATTCGTATAAAATAAAGATTCAATATGAAAAATATCGATCCGATCAAACTCCATGTTCATTCTACTATCAAAGAAGCCATGCAGGTCATCGATAAGGGGGCTATGAAAATAGCAGTTGTTGTAGATGCACACGACCGGCTGATTGGTATTCTGACCGATGGCGACATCCGGCGCGGTATTCTGAAAGGGATTGATTTACATGAGAGTATCGATCCGATCATACAGCGCGATCCGATTGTATGCTATATCAATGAAAGTAAAGAAGAGATCCTTCAGAAATCCTTGGGGAAACGTATCTATCACTTGCCGATCCTGGATCAGGAACGCAAGGTGGTGGGAATCGAAGACATCGAACGGTTGCTTCAACCTGTCAAAAGGGGTAATAAAGTTGTTTTGATGGCGGGCGGTCTTGGAACCCGGTTGCACCCGCTAACTCAAAAAATCCCGAAGCCGATGATCCATGTTGGGGATAAACCGATACTGGAGACAATCATCAGCAGTTTCAAACAATACGGTTTTCATGATTTCATTTTGAGCGTTAATTACAAAGCGCAGATTCTGAGAGATTATTTCGGGGATGGTTCCCGATTCGGCGTCTCGATAGAGTATGTGTACGAAGAGAAACGGATGGGAACGGCCGGGGCTTTGAGTCTGATGAGGGGGAAATTCAAAGAGCCTTTTTTTGTCATGAATGGCGATCTGCTGACGAACGTTAATTTCGAGCATTTTCTCGACTTCCATTTGGCGAACGAGGCGATCGCTACGATGGCGGTGCGGGAGCATGAATACCAGATCCCCTATGGGGTTGTCCATCAGGTGGATCAGAAAATCGTCTCCATCGTGGAGAAACCGGTGCAGAAATTTTTTATCAATGCGGGTATCTATCTGCTGAACCCGGAAGTGGTGGAGCTGATCCCGCACAACGTGTTTTTTGATATGCCCTCGCTGTTTGAAATCCTGATCAATCAGGAGAAAAACCCCATCAGCTTTCCGATACGCGAGTACTGGCTTGACATCGGGCGCCTCGAAGAACTGGAAAAAGCGCAGATCGATTATTTTGACGTTTTCGAGGAGCAGTGATGAAACTGAAACGGAAAGTGAGTTTTGACGTTTGCACCTTTTGCAACCATCGTTGTACCTTTTGTTCCAACAGCGATCCCCGGACCGTCAAAAGCCAGACAACGCTGCACGATTTTGTAGCGGTGATGAAGAACATGACGCACTACATCGACGTGACTGAAATGGGACTTTCGGCAAAAGGGGAGGTCCTAATCAATAAAGACCTTGCCGCTATCGTGGCGGCATGCAAAAATGATTTCAATATTCCCTATGTCTATTTCAGCACGAACGGGGCGATGCTGGGAGCTGAAAAAGCCCTTGAACTTCTGGAAGCGGGGATCGACAGCATCAAATTTTCGATCAATGCCGTGGATGCCGCCACCTACAAAGCGGTGCATCAGGCGGATGACTTTCATCTCGTCATTGAAAATTTCAACCATTTGCTGGAATTAAAAAAGGAGAGGTTTCCCCGTCTCAAAGTGATGATTTCATCGGTGATCGACATGGGCGAAAAAGAGCTGAAGGAAGCTTTTCGCAAAATCTTCGCTGACAATTTCGGGCTGATCGACAAGATCGTGGTCTATCCGGTGAGTTATACCCCCAAGTTCGAGAGGATTGAAACGGATCAGCCCGTTACGAAAAAATGCTCGGTCCCTTTCAAGGAGATCTATATCAATTCCGACGGTTCGCTGGGATTGTGCTGCAAAGACTATTTTGATGCCGTAAATTTCGGTTCGCTGCTAGAACATGACTTTATGGAAGTGTATAATTCCGAAGGGTTCAAGGAGATCAGGACCATGCACGAAACAGGCGTTTTCCCGGACGGTCACCTGTGCAAAAACTGTCTTTTGTATGGAGATGCGTAATGTTTGAAGGCAAAAAAATTTTGGCGATCATCCCTGCAAGAGGGGGGAGCAAACGGCTTCCCGGGAAAAACCTTCTGGCGCTTGACAACAAACCCCTGATAGCCTGGACGATCGAAGCGGCATTGGGGTCGCAGTACATCGATGAGGTGATCGTATCGACCGATGATCTGGCGATTACGGAGGTGGCTCGCGAATACGGTGCCCATGTGCCGTTCGTTCGACCGGCGGAACTGGCCAAAGATGAAGCCCGCTCCATCGATGTCGTCCTGCACGCTCTTGATTTTATGGCGCAGCATGACAGACATTTTGACTATGTTGTTTTGCTGCAGCCCACTTCCCCGCTGCGCGACAGCGGGGATATTGACAAGGGGATCGCCTACATGTTCGATCGGGGGGCCGATTCGGTGATCGGGGTTTGCGAGGTCGACCACAACCCGATCTGGAGCAATACCCTCTCGGAGGATCGGAACATGGAGACGTTTCTGCCGGATCAATACAACAACGCACGGACGCAGGATCTGCCCGTTTATTACCGAATCAACGGGGCATTTTACATGATCAAAACCGATATTGTCACAGAGTCTAGCTCTTTCTTCGTCAAGAAAAACATTTATGCCTATGTCATGTCGCAGGAGCATTCGGTCGATATCGATACGGAGCTAGATTTTATTCTGGCCACATCACTACTCAAACTAAGGGAAGCACAATCATGATCAGTCACGTCGAAAAAAAAGAGGAAAAAGTCAATTTTAACGCCAACGAGGTCGTCTACTCCAAAGAGTGGGAAAAATACCGGGGCGAAGAGTACGCCGAATACCGGAAAAACTGGTCGAAATATCCGCAGGAGCGCATCGTCTCCCACTTCCCGCTGAACCTCGACATCGAAACGACCGATCTGTGCAATCTCAAATGTCCGATGTGCGCCCGTACGATCAAGGATGAAGACAAAGATCATCATATTGTCAAAAGCCGCTATATCTCAAAAGAGGCCTACACTGATATCATCGATCAGGCGGTTGAACACGGCGTCAAAGCGATCAAGCTTCAGTATCTGGGCGAACCGCTGCTGCACAAGGATATCGTTTTCCAGGTCGAATACGCCAAGCAAAAAGGGGTTCTGGATGTGATGTTCAACACCAATGCGGTATTGCTCACCCCAGAACTCTCCAAAAAGCTGCTTGAAGCGGGGATCGACAAGGTGTTCATTTCGTTTGACGCGGTCAACCCCAAGCTCTATGAGCAGCAGCGCGTCGGTACGACAATCGGTAAAGTCATCGACAACATCTACGAATTCATCAAGCTGCGAAACGCCTCTTATCCCCAGACTCATATCCGTCTCTCAATGGTGATGTATGACGATCCGGTGTGGCAGCGGCAGTTTGAGGCGATGAAAGTGATGTGGGACGGTTTGGTCGATTCGCTGGGATACGGTATTTTCAACGAGCGCCACCCCGACAAAAAACACGAATACGAAAAAGTGGAGGGGTTCTGCTGCGAGCAGCTGTTTCAGCGGATGTTTTTGAAATGCAACGGGAACGTCACCGTCTGCTGCGTCGACGGGGACGATGAATACGTTGTCGGAAACTGGAAGGAACAGCGCCTCATCGACATCTGGAATTCCCCCGCGTATCGGCAGATCCGACAGGACCATATCGAAGGCAACTATGACCGGTACGCAATGTGCCGCAAGTGTTTCCTCCCCGATCTGTACAAAAAAACCTACACGCCGGACGAACGTTGCTCGCTATAAGTCGAAAAACTTTTTTTTGAGGATAGCGCAGAGGGGAAATGTTTTGATGATTTCCTTGACCTTTCCGCTGGCTTCCCCGTCGCCGTAGGGGTTGGCGGTAAGGGGGAGTGCGGCCTGGAACGGTTCGGAATACAGAAGAGCAATTGCATAGGCGATATCGGATTGAGTGGGTTTGCAATCGATCACACTTGCGGCTTTGAGTCGCCCTTTTTGGCGGTCCCCGATATTGATCGTGCCGATTTTAAAGCTCGGTGCTTCCAAAAGGCCGCTGGAGCTGTTCCCGACGACGGCATCGACATACTGCAATGCACTGAGATAGCGCAGCTGCCCCAGCGACGCGAAACCTGCCGATTTGTGGGGATTTTTTGCGGTGTATTCGTCGATCATAGCGTTGATCATGCGCCCGTCGGTATCGCTGTTGGCTTTGGTGAAGATAATATGAGTCTCTTCCAAGGAATCAACAGCATTCAGAAGGGATTGGAACTGCTGTTGCGCCGTTGCGTTTTCAAGCGTGACGGGATGGAAGGTGACGAGAAGGTTTTTCGGCGCAAGTCTGAAACCGATTGCCTCTTCAAATTCTGATTTCGAGAGGAGTTTGAGCCGCTTGATATTTTCGATCCCCATCCCTCCGACGTTGAAAACCCGCTCTGGATGCTCGCCCAGCTGTATGACTCGGCGGCGGTACTCCTCGGCGGCGGTAAAATGCAGATGCGCCATCTTGGTGATGGCGTGACGGATCGATTCGTCAAACGCCCCCTCGGTCGTCTCTCCCCCGTGCAGATGGGTGATCGGGATCCGCGCGATCATCGCCACACTCGCCGCGCTGAAAATCTCATAGCGGTCCCCCAGCACGACGAGCAGATCGGGTTTCAGTTCCTCGAAACATTCTGCGAACGAAATCTGTGCCAGCCCCATCGATTTGGAAATGCCGACAGGCGTGTCGCTGGAGAGGAGCATTTCGATTTTTTTATCGATTCGAAACTCTTTTTCGATCTCTTTGTAGGTGAGGCCGAATTCGGGGCTCAGATGCATCCCGGTGACGACGAGCTGAAGCTCCAGCTCCGGGTCGGCTTCGATCTCTTTCATCAGCCAGTAGAGCAGCCCGTATTCGGCGCGGGTTCCGGTCACGACACAGATTTTTCTCATATCAGCTCATCTTCTTGGTAATCTTTGGAAGCGGTAGTCCCTACAATCTCATCCCATCGCATCGGGCTTATCCCGTTTCCGGGGCGCTTGATGGTCATGTTGCCGCTGCTGAGTATTTCCCCCTTTTGAATCGGACGCGCAGCCATGATGCTTTTGCGTGCAATCGCCATGTTTTTGGCTTCGCTGGGAGAGGGTTTTTTGATCCCCGTGCCGAGCGCTTTTTCGATGTTGCGGATCGCTTTGACCATCGCGATCAGCTCGTCTGGCTCCAGGCTTGCCTTGTGGTCGGGCCCCTCCATCGTGCGGTCGAGGGTGAAATGTTTTTCGATGACGGCGGCTCCCATGGCGACGGCGGCTATCGGGACCTCGATCCCGTTCGTGTGGTCCGAATACCCCGCCTTGATACCGAATGCCAGAGCGATCGTCTGCATCGCCCTGAGGTTCACCTCGTCCATCGGACAGGGGTATTCGGTCGTTGCATGCAGCACCGTGATATTTTCTTTCGCCGTTCCGGAGGAGATCAGGACATCCAGTGCGTCCTCGATCTCTCCCAGGTCGGCCATCCCCGTCGAGAGAATCACCCGCTTTCCCAGCGAGCCGATACGGCGCAGATAAGGGAGGTTGGTGATCTCTCCGCTGGGAATTTTGAAGATTTCCATCCCAAGCCGAGCGAGCAGGTCGATGCTCTCATGGTCAAAAGGGGTAGAGAGAAAAAGGATGTTCTTGCTCTTGCAGTAGGCGATGAGTTCGTGATGCGCCACTTCATCCAGTTCGAGCTTTTTGATCATGTCGTACTGCGATTCGGAGGCATCGGTCGTCTGCTTCTGATACTCCGCTTTCTGGGCGGTTTTAGAGACAAGCCTGTCAGCTTTGAAGGTCTGGAATTTCACCGCATCCGCTCCCGCTTCACTGGCGACGTCGATCAGTTTTTTGGCGAGTTCCAGAGAGCCGTTGTGGTTGACGCCAGCTTCGGCAATGACAAAGGTATTCATTTAATGATGCTCCCTGCTTTGATGAATGAATATTCCGGCACTGCCACCCCCTCTTTCGAAACTGCATTGCTCCCCACAAAAGTGCCCTTCCCAATGACGCTGGCACCGTTGAGGATAGCACCGGTCGATACGTGACAATGGTTTCCAATCCGGCAGTCGTGTTCGATGAGGGCTTTGGTGTTAATGATGCAATTGTCCCCTATCCGGGCGCTGGCGTTGACCATAGCGTCATGCATGACGATGCTACCTTTCCCGATGAAGGCATGTTTCGAGACATAAGCGCGGGGGGAAACAATGGCGGGAAGAATATAGCCGGCGGCTTTTAAAGAGGCAAAAAGCTGTTTACGTACCTCGACTGATCGGATCTGCCCGACGGTTACGAGGGCATACTGGTACCGGCTGCAAAGATGCGGCAGGTCTTCATCGCATCCGATCACTTCGTAGCCCAAAACTTTTTCCCCGATGCATTCTTTCCGGTCAATAATCCCCGCTATCGTATAACGGTTTTGCTGTTCGATCACATCGATAACCGCTCTACAGTGGCCACCTCCGCCGATCAAAAGGATTTCCGGTTTCATAGACGCACACTGCTTGGGATATTGACAACTCGCTCTTCCAAAAAGAGCGCGTTTTCCAGCGAATCGTGCTGACAATTTTTAAACATTTCCAATGTATTCATCAGTTTCCATATCGGGCGTGTCATGATCCCCTTGGCGTTAGTATATTCCAAAAAAGCGTTCCGTTCTTCCACGTTTCCAAGAATAATCGCGTTCAGCCAGTAGTTTGAACGGGCATGTGCGGGCTCGGCGGTAAACCGGATCGTCATCCCGGCGAAAAACCGCCCGTAACGATCGGCCAGATCCCGCTTGTCCTCCAAAAAGCGCTCCAGCTGCTCAAGCTGCGCGCACAGCAGGGCGGCATTGAGGTTGGGGAGGCGGTAGTTGTAGCCGATCTCGTCGTGGGCGTATTCCCATGGATGGGGGATTTTGGCGGTCGTCGTCAGATGCTTGGCCCTTTTGGCGAGCGCTTCGTCGTCGGTGACAATGGCACCTCCGCCTCCGCTGGTGATGATCTTGTTACCATTGAAACTGAACGCTCCGAGACGGCCGAACGTTCCCGTGTGTTTCTCTTTGTAAGAGCTGCCCAGCGATTCGGCCGCATCTTCGACGAGGACGATGCGCCATGCGTCGCACAGCTCCTTGATTTTGTCAATCCGGCAGGGGTGGCCGAACGTGTGCATCGGGACGCACGCACGAATCGTCTTCCCGGTCGTGCGGTTGACGCAGCGCCCTTGTTCGAGTATGCAATCCTGTTCGAGAAAAAGCTTCAGCGCATCGGGGCTGAGCCCCATCGTATCGAGGTCTACGTCGAGGAATACCGGCTCGGCACCACAGTAGCGGATCGCATTGGCTGTAGCGATAAATGTCAGCGGCTGGGTGATCACCTCATCTCCCCGTTCCACCCCCGCGAGAATCAGGCTAATATGCAGGGCAGCGGTTCCGTTCACCGTCGCGACGGCATATTTTGCTCCGACCGTTTTCGCGAAATCGGCTTCGAAACGGTCGACGAATTTTCCCACGCTGGAGACGAACGTCGAATCGATGCATTCGTTCAGATAGTTTTTTTCATTTCCGATAAAACGGGGTTCATGCAACGCAATTAATCCTTCGCTTGGGTAAAGGCTGCGGATAAAAGAGACGATGTCGCTATACATTATAGATGTGGGTTTTGTATTGGGCCAGGTTTTCGGGTATCGTAAACCACTCGATTGTTTTGCGCAGACCTTCCTCGATCGTGTATGAGGGTTTGAAGCCGGTCAGCTTTTCGATTTTCGTATTGTCGCACCACAGCCGAAACACTTCGGATTTCTCAGGTCTGAGTCTCTGCGTTTCGGTAATGAACTGCACGTCGCTTTGCATGATCTCTTTGATCAGATTGAGGGTGTCGCCGATGCTGATTTCATAATTCGATCCGATGTTGACCGTTTCTCCGATAGCAGCGTCGCATTCGGAGAGCGCAATGAAGCCCCGGCAGGTGTCTTCGACGTAATTGAAATCGCGTGTGGGGGTGACGTCTCCGAGACGGATCTCCTTCTTGCCGTCGGCAATTTGCGTGATGATCGTCGGGATGACGGCACGGGCGGATTGTCGGGGACCGTAGGTATTGAAAGGGCGCACGATCGTAAGGGGAAGATTGAACGCATTGTAGAAACTCATCGCGATCGCGTCGGCCCCGATTTTGCTGGCGCTGTAGGGAGATTGCGGCTGTAGCGGATGGTTTTCGTCGATGGGGACGTACTGTGCCGTGCCGTAGACTTCACTGGTCGAGGTGTGCACCACCCGTTTGACACCGTTTTCCAAGGCGGCCTGGCAGATGTTGAGCGTCCCTTTGACGTTAGTATCCACATAGCTGTCGGGAGCCGTGTAGGAGTAGGGGATCGCGATCAGGGCGGCCAGATGAAAAATGACATCGACCTCTTTGGTGATGTGTTTGCAGTAGTGGGGATCCCGGATGTCACCGCTAAGTATTTCAATCTGATCCTGACAATTGACGTCTTCGAGCCATCCCCAGTGGTTGAAAGAGTTGTACTGGCTTAATGCCTTTACCCGTGCCCCTTTGCTGACGAGCATTTCGGTCAAATGCGAGCCGATAAAACCATCTGCCCCGGTAATCAGAATTGTTTTGTGATTTAAATCCATTATCAAGAAGGCCTTCGATGAATTTTGTAACTATAATCGGTTAGATATACTTTTTGTTAAACTATATCTATTTTATGCCGATATTATAATAAGAAAAATGTTCGTTGCGATCAAAAATTATAGAACGGCAACGAAAGAAGAGGAGTCAAAAATGGCTGGTACAATCAGTTCGCTCGGTATTGGATCGAGTGTCCTTACGCAGGATGTTCTCGATCAGCTCAGAAAAGTCGATGAGAGCAGTTTCATAAACCCTCTGCAATATAAGATTAATCTTGCTGCCAATCAGGTCAATGCCATGGGGCAAATCAGTACCTGGATGTCAGACCTGTCAACCGCAGCCTATGATTTGCAGTCCATATCGCTCTATAGCGAACGGACCGCAACGGTGAGCGGAAGCGGTGTAAGCGTGAAGGTGGACCCCAATACGGATATTCAGTCCTTTTCATTGGCAGTCACTTCTCTGGCAACCAAAGAAGTGATGGAATCGGGTTCGTTCACGTCATCCGCCGATTTGGTGGCCAGTGGAACGGGAAGCCTGAACATCAATGTCGGCGGTACCGACTACACGATCAATTACGATGCGACGACGACACTTGACAGTCTTAAAAATACGATCAACACGATCGCGGGCGAGAAGGTTGGCGCATCGATCGTACAGCTCGCAACGGGGGATTTCCGCCTTTTCCTGAGTTCCAAAGAGACCGGAAGCAATCAAAACATCACGATCACCGATACAAGCGGCCTGTTGAACGGGACGCAATTGACGACGGGAATGACGACGATCCAAAACGGGACCGACGCGTTGTTCAAGTTCAACGGCGTTGACGTGACCCGTTCGAGCAATGTCATTAGCGACTTGGTAACAGGGGCGACGATCACTCTGGAAGAAGCAGGGGGGAGCGCTACGGTTGACATCGTCCAAAATCAGGACGTGATTCTGGAAAAATTGAAATCATTTGTCGAAAAATACAACGCTGCAGCCAGCGGGATTGCAAAACTGACCCACAGCAGTGCAGAAGAGAGCGAACGGGGAATTTTGAATGGCGACAGTACGGTGCGGAGCATGTTGCGAAATCTGCAGGATATGATGACCGGAGCTGCAGGAAGCGCAATCGCCAATTACGGCCTCGAACTGGATAAAAGCGGGGTGTTGTCGCTTAAAGAGGACGTTTTCAAAAGTCAGATGGAGGCAAATGCTTCCAATGTTCAGGCATTTTTTGCCGGAGGAACGTATCTCAATACAGACGGGACGACGTCGACGCTGACCGGTTTCTTTACCACCGTTCAGACCGGTGTTGAGACCTATTCGGAGTATAACGGTCTGATCGATTCGTATGAAACGGCTCTCCAGCAGAAAAAAACCCGTCTGGAAACGGACAAAGAGAACGCGATTGAGCGGCTGGACAAAAAATACGAGACGATGGCAAAACAGTTTGCTGCATACGACAGCATGATCGCCAGAATGAAGCAGCAAAGCTCTTTCCTGACACAGATGATCACTGCTTCCTACACAACACAAAGTTCGTAATTTTCTTCTCTTTTTCTTGAGTAGCCGCTAGCGCGGCTTCTTCGTAATCCCACACTTTCTCGGCCGGATCGTGAATTCCGTGATGCTGAGTCCTTCGCGCAGTGAGAGAAGATTGCACAGCACCTCGGCGATATCCCCCACCCCAGCATCGCGCTCGTAGCCATTATTGCATTGATTTTGCTGGGTTGGGTGACGAGTAGGAGAATATCCGCATTCGTATAAAAGGTATAGGGGAAGGAATAATCACGCTTGAGCCGGTGGTGCTCGATCAGGGGTCTGGCTTCGGCGTCGAGGGCGGTGATGAGGTAAATCATAAAGACATTATAATAATATCTCTTGCATTTACAGGCACAAACGGCTATAATTCGCCAACTCCTCTAGACCTGTGCAAGGGTGCGTATAGGCATCGTGTCAGGGTAGGAATACAGCAGCACACTTGTACGTGCTTTGTGCCGCAGGTATCTGGGGGAGCCTTCTTCTTTCATTCATACCCCCATATTCAATAATCAAGTACAACACAGTTCTCCCACTCAAGTTGCCCATCCGCTGTCGTTTTGATTCATCCACCCAGTCTCTCGTCTTCTCATTGATCGAAAAATATTCCGATCCCTCTCTAGTGTTTATTTTTGCCTCCGATTTCGCCCGCTAAAGCACTCTTCTTTATATATAGGATCTATATAGCATTTGATTTCCTTCTGAAAGCCATTGTTTCTTGTTGTATTCCAGTGATTATGCAACGATTCGAATCTTTTTTGAAATTTCTCACAATTTCTTTGCGAAACCTCTTGACATCTCTTATCTTTTCCCCTATAAT
>CAYXWQ010000015.1:0-38534 GCA_964468865.1 uncultured Sulfuricurvum sp.
GCTTCGGCGGAAATCCCGACACCCTGAGCGCCACGATGGATCAGATGATCTATCATACCAATGCCGTTTGCAAGGGGGCTCCGGGGACGTTTGTCATCACCGACATGCCCTTCGGCAGCTACATCGACGAAACGACTGCGTTGGCCAATGCGATCCGAGTGTACCGTGAAACGCCCGCAGATGCGGTGAAAATCGAGGGGGGCGCGGACAAAGCCGGCCTCGTGCACCATCTTACCGCCAACGGAATCGCCGTGTGCGGCCACATCGGACTGCTTCCGCAGGCTTTCCGCGCAGAGGGGGGATACAAGGTCAAAGGCAAAACCGAGGAAGACGCCCTCCGTCTGATCGAGGATGCACGCGCCATCGAAACAGCCGGGGCATTTATCCTCGTCATCGAAGGGGTCAAAGCCGACGTCGCGACACGGGTGGCGCAAAGCGTCTCGATCCCCGTCATCGGAATCGGTGCGGGCAACGGCGTCGACGGGCAGGTGCTCGTCTTCTCCGACATGCTGGGATTCTATGAGCCCTTCGTCCCCAAATTCGTCAAGCAGTACCTAAACGGCGCTGCCGCCGTCAAAACGGCGGTAGAGCAGTATGCCCAAGAGGTGCAGAACCGCAGTTTCCCCGATGAAAACCATGTCTACTAACAGAGCGATGCAGTGGAACGTATAGTAGAGATTGAAAAATTTGACGCCGAAGAGGCCTCGGAAACGTCGCTTCGCCCCTCTGGATGGAACGATTACATAGGGCAGGAGCAGATCAAGAAAAATCTGGGGGTCTTCATCGAGGCATCCAAGAAACGTTCCGAAGCGCTCGACCATGTCCTCTTTTTCGGCCCTCCGGGATTGGGAAAAACGACGCTGGCCCTCATCATCGCCAACGAGATGGGGAGCAACATCAAGGTGACCGCCGCCCCGATGATCGAAAAAAGCGGGGACCTCGCCGCGATTCTGACCAATCTCGAAGAGGGGGACATCCTCTTCATCGACGAGATCCACCGCCTCTCCCCGGCGGTCGAGGAGATCCTCTACCCCTCGATGGAAGATTTCCGGCTCGACATCATCATAGGCTCCGGTCCCGCGGCGCAGACGGTCAAAATCGACCTCCCCCAATTCACCCTCATCGGCGCGACGACGCGGGCGGGGATGCTCTCCAACCCGCTGCGCGACCGTTTCGGGATGAATTTTCGGATGCAGTTCTATACCCCCGACGAGCTGTGTGCGATCGTCACGCAGGCTGCTTCGAAACTGGGCAAACCGATCGCAAAAGAGGCGGCGCTGGAAATCGCCAAGCGCTCCCGCGGGACCCCGCGTATCGCACTGCGGCTGCTGAAACGGGTCCGTGATTTCGCCGACGTCGCCAACGAAGAGCACATCCACCACGAGCGCTCCCGCTATGCCCTCGATCAGCTGGGGATCAACGCCCACGGATTCGACGAAATGGACATCCGCCTCCTCAAGCTCCTGATGGAAGCCAAAGGTCGGGCAATGGGGCTCAGCACCATGGCCGCGGCACTGAGCGAGGATGAGGGGACGATCGAGGATGTTCTCGAACCCTACCTGCTGGCCAACGGCTATCTGGAACGGACCGCGAGGGGGAGGGTCGCCACCCCCAAAACGTACGAGCTGCTCAAATTCGGTGCGCCGCGCCAAGGACTGTTTGAATGAGTATCAAAAAAGAGTACTTCACCCTCGCCCTCCTCCTCGCCGTCTCGTACGGGATCTATCTCCTCTACGCGCCGTTTTGGATGAGCATCACCGTCGCCATACTGCTCGCGATTTCGACCTACCATATCCAGGAGGGGCTGCTCCGCCTCACCCGCAACCGCCTCGCCGCTTCGGCCCTCTCGACGCTGTTACTCGCCACCCTCTTTTTTGCCCCCCTGGGCTATTTTCTGTTCCATTTTTCGGTGCTGCTCCAAAACCTCGATCCCGCCGTATTGACGAACATTGAGACGCAACTGCGGGTGTGGCTGAGCCATCTTCCCCCCTCGTTTTCGCGGATGGAAGAGAAACTCGCCGCCTCCATGAACCAGTTTGATGCGGGGGCATTCGCCCAGAATATCCTGGGCTACGCTTCCCAGATCGGCAGTTTCGCCATGTCGTTTCTCTCGGGGACCGTTTTCATCCTGATCTTCTATTTCGTTTCCCACTATTACGGAAAAGACATTTTCGAATTTTTCAAGCGCTCCGCCCATTTTCCGCAGCAGGAAAGCACCCTCATCCTGTTCGAAATGCGCTCTGTCCTCAGCGTGGTGTTCTATTCGACGCTCGCCACTGCGGTGCTGGAGGGGGCATTGTTCGGCATTGCCGTAGGATATATGGGGTACAACGGGCTGCTCTTTGGGATCATGTACGGGTTTGCCTCCCTCGTCCCCGTCATAGGGGGGGTCATCATGTGGGTGCCGTTTGCCCTGTACGAACTTTCGCAGGGGAACACCCAGAATGCCCTTTTCATCGCCTTGTATACCATCATCGTCATTTCCGTGATCGCGGATACGTTTATCAAGCCTTTTATAATCAAACTCATCAACCAGAAATTCATCAAACCCGACGAAAAAGTCAACGAGCTGATCGTCTTTTTTGCGATCATCGCCGGCCTTTCGACCTTCGGCTTCTGGGGGATGATCATCGGACCGGCGCTCACCGTGCTGTTTCTCACCCTGCTGCGGATCACCGAAACCCAAAACGACACAGAAGGCCGTTAATCCGGTTAACACTGGGTTGGCACACAATTGGGAAAGTGGGTTTATGATGTCAGAGTACAAACCTACTCAACGGAGAAACACAATGAAAAAGATTCTTAGTATGGCCCTCATCCTCGGAGCCACGGCATTGATGGCGTGCCCCGGCGGTGCAAATATGTGCGGTAGCGCAGGAACCGGATGCGGCATGATGATGGAAAAATGCCAGTGCGACACGAAACAGCTCCCCCGTACATTCGAAGCGCTCGATTTGAGCGACAAGCAAAAAGAGCAGATTTCCCAGCTGCGTGAAGAAGGGCAGGCGTTCCATAACAAGCAGCGCGACAAAATGATGGCGGTTCTGACCCCGGAACAGCGCGGAAAAATCGAGTACATGCGCAAACTCAAAGAGCTCAGATTCGAGGACAGAGGGCCGCGCCTGGGCGGCGGCATGGGCATGGGTGCCGGCATGGGCTGCAAGCAGTGTCCTAGCAAGTAAACAACGCCATGATTAAAATCCTCCTGATCGAAGACGACCAAGAAATATCGGATCTTCTGACCCAGTATCTAAGCCGTTATCAGATGGAGGTGATCGCGTACGAGCACCCCAAAGCGGCCCTCGCGTCGCTGGGGATCGAGTCGTACGATCTCGTCCTCCTCGACCTCACCCTCCCCGACATGGACGGTCTGGAAGTGTGCAAAGCGCTTCGTGAGCGCAGCGACATCCCTATCATCATCTCCTCGGCCCGGAGTGATTTGGGAGACAAGGTCATCGCCCTGGAACTGGGAGCCGATGACTACCTCCCCAAGCCCTACGAGCCCAGAGAACTGGTCGCGCGGATCCAAAGCCTGATGCGGCGGATCAACGGCAAAACGATACAGGCCAGCAGCGAGATGTTCCGCGTCGACGACAACGGAATCTACAAGGACGGAGAACTCCTCCCCCTGACGCGGGCCGAATTCGAGCTGTTGGCGCTGTTGATCAAACACCGCCGCCAGATCATCTCGCGCGATTTCATCGCCAACAACGTCGAATCGATCGGATGGGAGAGTTCGGAACGGAGCATCGACGTCCTCATCAGCCGCATCCGCCAGAAAATCGAGCCCAATCCCAAACACCCGACCCTGGTCCGTTCCGTACGCGGCATGGGGTATCAGTTCACCTTATGATCACCCGCCGCCACTCCGTTTTTTTCAAACTCCACTTTTTCTTTTTTCTGGCGTTGATCGTCCTGATCCTCCTGTTTCTCTCCGCGTTGCATGAACAGGAGCGGCAGAAATTCCACCTTCTCGCCCACCGCTCGATGGAGCTTTCCCGGATCATCGACGAAACGCAGGGGCGCGGCTGCATGGATACGAACCGCGAACTCGCCGAAGCGGGATTCCAGGTGATCAAAACCAAAACGCCCCGCTGCGAGGCGATCGATCTCCCCCCGCCGATGCGTTCGCGCCTCCTTTCGCGCAATGTCCGCGTCACCATCTACAAGGACGACACCGGATTCATCTATGAGCTCGACAAGGGACACTGCACGATGTACTACCGCGACACCGTCGAGGGGAAAACCTACTATTTCATCTGGTTTCTGTTTTTCGCGCTGCTGGGTGGGCTGGTGAGCATGTACCTGCTGCTGTGGAGTAACCTCCGCCCCCTCAAGCGCCTCTATGAGCAGATCAGCCTCTACGGCGAGGGGAAAGAGACCGTCAACACAACGAGCAAAGGGAAAGACGAAATCGCTCTGATCTCCAACGCCTTCAACGACGCCCTGGAGAAACAGACCCGGCTCAAACGCTCCCGCGAGCTCTTTTTGCGCAACATCATGCACGAGCTCAAAACCCCGATCACGAAAGGCAAACTGATCGTGGAGCTGGAAGAACCGAGCCCAAACCGCACCATGCTCAGAAAACTCTTCACCAGGCTCGAACACCTGATCAGCCAGATGGCCCAGATCGAGAAGATGCACGCGTTCGCCCTCCACAAAGAGGAGGTCATCCTCGAATCGATCGTCCGTACGGCCGTCGACAACCTCCTCCTCGACCCCGACAATATCCGTATCGTCGGATGCGAGCGGACACTGAGAGCCGATCCTGCCCTCTTTACGAGCGCGCTTCAAAACCTGATCGACAACGCCTACCGCCACGCAAGCGCCTATCCGATGGAGATCCGGTGCGACGGAGAACAAATCTGCGTCCTGAACCGCGGAGAACCTCTCAAGCGCCCTGTAGAAGAGGCGCTGCAGGCGTTTGTAACCGAAAGGGGGGACGGAGGCTTGGGGCTTGGGCTCTACATCGCCCAGTCCGTGTGTGAGATGCACCGGTTCGAATTAGCCTACCGGTACGAAGAGGGGATGCACTGTTTCTGCATCCGGTTCCGCTAGCAGCCATAATGTCACAGTAGGAAATATCCGATCACTCTTCTTTCTGACGTTCAGGCAGCGGGACTTTGATCGTAAAACAGCTTCCGGAATCGGTCACTTTGACCATCAATGTCCCCCTCATTCTCGATTCGATGATGTTTTTGGCAAGGTAGAGGCCGATCCCCGTCCCATAGGCATCGTGCTTCGTTGTAAAATAGGGGTTGAAGATATTCTCTATGATCGTATCGCTGATGCCGCCGCCGTTGTCGCACACCTTGACCATTCCCTGATTGTTTTCACAGCCGAAGGCAATCGTTATCTTCCCCTCCTCTATCCTTTTTTCCTGGAGTTGAAGCCTGATGGCATCGATGGCGTTGTTGAGCAAAATCATCAGCACCTGCTTGAATTCATTCTCGACGCCGTAAAAGGAATGGGTACAGTGCATGACCGATTCGGTAACGATCTTGTTGCTTCGAAGCTGTGCGCCGAGTATCTCGAGAACATCTTCGATGCTTTTTGCCGGATCGAAAACGATAGTTTCTCTTTCGGGATGGAGAAACTTGCGAAAATCATCGATCGTATGGGACATATAGGCGATGTTGGCCGTGATGATCTTCATCTTCTCATCAAAGTTTTTTTCATCCATCACCCCCATCTTGTACTGGGTCTCCAGATTCACCGTCGCCAAAGCAATAATATTGAGAGGCTGTCTCCACTGATGGGCAATCGATTCGAGCATCTCTCCCATCGCGGCCTGCCTGGAGCGGTGGAGCATCAGGTGTTCCTGTTTCTGGCGTTTCTCCATCTCCTCCTGCACCCGCTTTTCCAATTCGGTGTTGAACGACTCGAGTTGTTCCGTTTGTCTGTTGAGAGTCTTGAGACTCTCTTCGAGATCGAGCTGTATCTTTTTGAGCTGCGTGATATCGCGACCGGCCCCTACGGTGCCGATGATGTTTCCGTTTTTGTCGTAAAAGGGGGCTTTGTAGACTTCCAGGTAGAGCAGTTTTCCTTTGACGTTTCCGTACTCCTCAAACTTCATCGGTTTGTTGTTCTCGATGACCACCTGATCCGAGTTGAAACAGAGCTCACCGAAGGTGTGCCAATCCGGGTTTTCGGGATGGGCATCCCTCTCCCTCTGGGCGAAGAAGATGTCGTTTTTCCCGATCGGCTCGTTCGTGTCCCTGGCCATCAGCAGCCCCTCGCAGATCGCACGGTTGGCGTAGAGGTAGTTGCCGTTGGCCTCCTTGACCCACAGCATGTCGGGGAGATGCCGGGTGAGCAGCTTCAGCAGCTCTTCGTTGTGCTCTTTTAAATCCGAAATCTCAAATGCCACGGCACTCTCCTACTTCGAGCGGGGCAGCAACGAAGCGTTTTTTTGCTTCAGAACAACCCAAATCAGTGCCGAAACGGCCGCCATCGCGAAGCTGAGCGCCATTCCCAGCGTCATCCAGCTGCCGATCAGATAGCCGATCTGCGCATCGGGGGCGCGATAGAACTCGACCAGCCCCCGCCCGATTCCGTAAACAAACCCGTAGAGCAAGATCAGCTCCCCCTCGAACGTCTTACGCTTGCGGTAAAGGTAGATGATCGCGAAGACGACGATCCCCTCGACAAACGCCTCGTACAGCTGTGAGGGGTGGCGGAGTGTATCGTAGACGTAGATCCCCCACGGGACGTCGGTGGCACGTCCGACGAGTTCCTGGTTCAGGAAGTTCCCGATCCGTCCGAAGACGTACCCCAGCGGTACCGAGATCGCGACGACATCCATCAGCCGCCCGAACGGAATGCCGTGACGGCGGAAAAAGAGGTAGGAGGCGACGAGGAAGCCGAAAATAGCCCCGTGGAAGCTCATCCCACGGATCCCGACGAACTGACCGTCGACGAAGGGATTGAATATCTGCCACGGATGGGTGAGATAGTACATCGTATGGGTATCGTAAAAGAGGATGTACCCCAGCCGCGCCCCCAGGATCACCCCGATCTCGGCGTAGATGAAATAGTCGTCCAGCTGATCTTTCGTGATCGCGATCTGATCTTTTTCGACGATCCACTTGGCGATGACGAGGGCCGATAGAAGGGCCAGGACGTACATCAACCCGTACCAGTGGACGGGGATCGAGAAGATGTGAAACGCTACAGGATCGAAGTGTTCGTAAATATGCTGCCAGAATTCCATAATTTTAATTTTCCTCTTTTATACTCAATTTGTCAGACAGTGTCTGACAAATCTCTCTTTTAATCAATAATTCCTACGGCTTTTAAATCTTTTTGAATACTGTAGGCTACTTCTTCAACAGATGTCATATACTTTTTATAGATCATACCACTCACGTCACTAGGCAATGATACATCACCCGTGTAGACACAACATACTTTGTTTCTTCCAAGTCTTCCAACAAAATAACCAAATTCAAAAATCACATTCGGTCTTGCCCGTTTTTCTTTTTTTCGTTCATCATCTGGTAGACTATCTTCATGGGCAAAATAAGCGATCTCATCCGGTGTTAAAAGGACAAAAGCATATCCCACATCACTATGTTTTTCAAACTTTTCGATAATCGTTTGACCTTCATCTGCTTGACGGTGTAACACGATAGGTTCCAATCCCATTTCGTGAAGAAGTATTTCTAAACTTGTCTTTGCTAAGTCATCTCTGCCATGAACTATAAATACTTTCTTATTGGAATGTAGTTCTTTATCTTCAGTTTGAATCATATTTTGAGATAAAGTTAAAGAAATTAAATCAATTCTTTCAACTAGTGAATCTAATCTATGTATTTTTTCTTTTATATCACTGCGAAAATCATTCACCTTCTCACTGAAACTTGGATTCATCCCAAAAACATATCTAACAGGCTTATTATATTTTTCTGCTTCTTCTGAAGTAGAAAAAATTCTTTGTAAAAGTTCATGATTATAATCATTCCACTTTCTATACTCTTTCTTTGCTTCTTCAAGTTGCAATTCATTTATTATTGGAAATCCTAAAAGTTCTTTCCCTTTTACGATTCGTTCTTTTAGCTTTAGGATGGCTTCATCTTTAGAAATAATCAATTCTGATGGATTTTTTTCTACTTGTTGTTTTGTTTTTGCCATATTATTCCATCACTTCAAAATAGGGTTTAATCATTTTTATACTTTCTTGACCGTCATCTTTTTCGATAGGGAAAAAAGCATTTTGTTGATAAAAAGTGACCACTTTAGGATGATTGATTGCATCCAGTAAAATAAATCGCCCTCCCAATGCTTGTTGGGCTGAATTTATGATCTCTACCGCATCTGCAAGAATATGTTCACCTATCTTGAACTCTTCATACCGATCTGATTTGCCTACCTGACCGATCAAAAAACAAGGTATGGTTTGCGTATCATCTTTGTACCCATCCAACAATAAAATGACTTCTGATGAGATTCCATCGGTATGGAGTGTATTTACAGCAATAGTAAAATATGCCGCAACCTCTCTAGTTGCATTATCAAAATACATATACGTACGAGAGCGTAGATGACTCTCGAATGTCATCGCTTGATCATGCAAAAAATCTTGTAAATCAGAATTTTTTGAGCATATAAATGTTTCGAGAAGTTTTTTGACTTTTGTTTTAGAAGGAAATGTTTGGATTATTTCTGATAGCGGAAAAAAAGAGAATTCATTATCAAATTGATCTCGTGTCATATATGAATATGACCTATAATAAATCGCTAAGTTTTAGCTTTCTACCCGCCATTTTTTTAGGTTGTGCTTTTTTCTCGGACTCAAATTTTCTGATTTTTTCGAGATTTGTTTTCGAGAAGGCTTCAAGTACAAATCTTTCATTTTCACGCTTTAAAACCATCGGCTCTAAAAATGCTTTAGTCATACCTTAACTCCTTTACTCTTTTTTCATTGTAATCATTATACCCAATCTCGACTTTTCATCATCATAAATTTAAACCTTCATCCGTTTCGCATCGACGAGGTAATCGCGCCCCACCCGGCCGATATTGTGAAGGTTGACGTTATGGCGTTCGTCGATCACCTCGTCCGCATAATAGAACGCGTCGATTTTCAAAAAGAGGATGTTCTGTTCGCTGCCGTTCAGTGCCACCTCCTGATGGAGCGAACAGAGCAAGGCCGCTTTTGCATCGGCGACGCGGGGAGGGTATCCCTCTGCGGTTGCAGCCATGGCAATGCGGAACCTCTCCGCTTCGCTCTCCCCATAAGGGAGTGCTTCGGCCGTCGCTTCGATGAGTCCCGCTTTCGTATCGTCCGCCAGCGAAATCGTCGCTTTGCCGTGCAGGAGGATATTTTTACAGGTATCTTTGAGCCCCCCCTCTTCGCTCGGCCCAATCGAAACCATCACGCAAGGCGGGTTGGAGGATACGGGAATAAAATAGCTGAAAGGGGCGAGGTTGAACCCCCCTTCCCCCTCCGTCGAAATCCATGCGATCGGGCGGGGGAAGATCGTATTGCTCATCAGTTTGTAGACGGTATTGACGTCCAGTGCTTCGGGATCGATGATCACTGTTTCTCCTTCTGGTGGTGCCCCGTGATCTGGTTCACTACTTCGAAATTTTCATTCAGCCGGTAGGCACGGCCGAATCCCATCACGACGCTTCCGCTGAGAGGGGAAAGGCGGAAAAGGTGGAAATCCAGCATCTGTGAAAGCGACGTCACCAGTTCCGGATCGAAATGGGCACGGAAACGCTCGATGACCTGAGCGAAGGGCTCTTCGCCCCGCTGGACTTCCGACACGGCCGCTTCGATCGTGATACGCTTGCGGGCGAAAGGCTGCGCGCACTGGAACTCGTCTTCGGCAAACAGCAACGAAACGTTTGTGTTAGCCAAGAGATTGCGCCCATGCTGGGCGACGGTGCTGATAAGGAGATAAAAATCGTTTCCCAGCCGCACGTAGGGGGCGGTGCTGGCGTGGGGTTCCCCTTCCGGGGTCAGAGACGCCATCACGAGGGTCTGGAAGCTCTCGAGAAACGTCTCCACATCGCTCGTCGTCATGAACGGAGCGCCTCGGCGATCAGTTCGATCGGATTTTTGAAAATGACGCCGCTTTGCGCCTCGTGGAGCGAGTTGTTGATCTGCATCCGGCACGCGCTGCACTCGGCGGTGACGATCTGCGCCCCCGTTTGGTCGATCATGGCCGCTTTGGGTTTCCCGGCGGCCTGGGCGTAGTGGAATTTTTCCGTCTGCATCGTCACTCCGCCGAATCCGCAGCAGGCGTTGGGGTCGCTCATCTCGGTGATCGTGTAGTTCTGGCTCACGAGGCGGCGTGGCTCCTGGTAGACCCCCTGCATTTTTCTCGCGTGGCAGGGGTCGTGGTAGGTGACAACGAGGTCACTGCGCCCTTTGGAGGCTAACAGCTCTTTCAGCTGTGTTTTCTGCTCCAGCCACTCGGTCGCCATGAAGATTTTCCCCTTGAGTTTTTTGGCCCGCTCCAGCCACTCGGGCTGGTCGTGGAAGAAGTGTTCGTAATCGATCTTGATCATCGCGCTGCAGGTCGCTTCGGGGATGATGATCGCCTCGACCTCGTCGATGAAACTCTCGAAATAGACGATGTTTTTCTTCGCATTGTGGTCTACTGTCGCGAAATCCCCCGTGAAATAGGCCGGTGCGCCGCAGCAGAGCTGTTTTTTGGGGATGAAGGCGTCGATCTCCAGCGCCTCGAGGATCTCGAGGAGCCCCTTGCCGATCTCGGTGTAGTTGTAGTTGGCCAGACACCCGATGAAGATCGCGACACGCCGTTTTCCGCCGTGGGGGATCTCTTCGGGATAGCTGTTCAGAAACGACGTTTTCCCCATCGATGGCAACAGCCGCCCTTTTTTGATGATGGGGAGGCTGAAGCGCGGCGTCATCGACTGGGTCTGCTCCTTGATCTTGAAACCGCACGTCTGGAATACGTAGCCCAGTTTGAAAAGGATGTCCATCGTCGTCCGGTGGCGCAGGAGGAAGAAAAAGGCCCGTTTGAACCACGCGATCCCGAATTTGTCGGCGATGTCGGCGCGGACCTGCTCGATCACCATGTCGGTGGGGAGGGCCTTGGGGCAGACGTCGGTGCAGTTCGTGCACAGGAAGCAGCTCTCGAAAATCTCCTTGGCCGTGGCGTCGAGTTCCAGCTGTCCGCGCTGATACGCCCCGAGAAGGTCGATGAATCCGCGGGGCGAGGTGACCTCATCGGCGTTGACGTTGTGGATCGTGCAGACGGGGATACACTTCCCGCACTTGATGCACGCGTCGGAGGTTTCGGTAAAGTTGAACAGTTCGCCGGATCGTGTCATGGTCACACCGTCTTGCTGAACGCTTTGTCGCTGGCGGCGTGGCGTTTCATGTAGGCATCAAAAGGCATCGCGATGTTACGGATCAGGAGCGTCCCCGTCGCGGAACATTCGATCGATGTCGGGCTAATGGAGAGGAGCCCGTCGGCCTCGAAGGGTTTAAGCGCTTCGAGGGCATCGGCGAAATACTCGGCGAATGTCACGCCGTAGGCCGCTTCGAAGCGGGGGATGTCGAGCTTGAAGTTGCTCATCAGCTCCATGATGACGTACTGGCGGATCCGGTCGTCGGCGCTCAAAGCGACCCCCCGCTCGTGCGGCAGCTTTCCTGCGTCGATGGCCGCCTCGTAGGCTTCCATCTCCTTGTAGTTCTGGGCGTAGTAATCGGCCCCCTCGCCGATGGAGGTGAGGCCGATCCCGATCAGGTCGGCCCCCCCCTTGGTCGTGTATCCCTGAAAGTTGCGGTGGAGTTCCCCTTTGTCGATCGCCTTGAACAGCTCGTCCTCGGGCTTGGCGAAGTGGTCCATCCCGATCATCCGGTATCCGCGCTCGTTCATGTGGTCGATCGTGTAGCGCATGATGGCCAGCTTCTCGCTCGGATGGGGGAGCGTTGTCTCGTCGATTTTGCGCATCGTCTTCTTCAGCCAGGGGACGTGGGCGTAGTTGAAGACGGCGAAACGGTCGGGGTCGAGGGAGATGGCCAGATCGAGGGTCTTTTTGAACGTCTCAAGGCTCTGATAAGGGAGGCCGTAGATCAGGTCGACGTTGACGCTCACCATATTGTATTTGCGCGCCAGATCCATCGCCGCTTTGGTGATGTCGTAGGGCTGGACGCGGTGGACCGCCACCTGCACCTTCTCGTCGAAATCCTGGATCCCGAAGCTGACGCGGTTGAACCCGGCATCGGAGAGGACCTTCATCTGCTCCTCGTTGATGTGGCGCGGGTCGATTTCGCAGCTGATCTCGGCATCCGGGGTGAAATTTTTGAAATGGGACTTGATCGCGTCGATGATCCGATGCAGCTGGTCCGCATCAAAAAATGTCGGGGTCCCCCCTCCGAAATGGAGCTGGATGACGGGGCGGTTCACATCGATGTGGCTGGCCAGAATCGCCATTTCCCGGATCAGGTAATCGATGTAGCGCTCTTTTTTCTCCTCTTTGGAGGTGAAGACGACGTTGCAGCCGCAGAAATAGCAGGCGTTTTTGCAAAACGGGAGGTGGAAATAGAGTGACAGCGGGCGGGAAGTGTCCTGCGAATGGAGCTTGGAGAGATAGGCGTCGTAATCGAACGCGTCGCTGAACTCCAGAGCCGTCGGGTAACTCGTGTACCTCGGACCCGGTTTGGAATATTTGGTAAATTTGTCAAAATCAAGCATTATATTATGTTCCTCTGCACCCTACAATTAACGCGATTATGCCCCTTTTGGGTTGAATAACGGATAAAAAAGAAACATTATCCGAAAATAAAGGGGTGAGATCACAATTTTTACCCCCAATATGGTTTAAGTTTCATTGTTTATGTGATAGAATTATAACAATTTCAAAATTATCAATCACTGTCTAAAGAGGAATTATGGGTGCGATCAAGGTTCTCGTTATCGAAGATGATGAAGTCACGGCTATGAATTTGAAGATGTCTCTGGAAAAACAGGGATACGATGTGGTTTCCACCGCGGACAACGCCGTCAGCGCACGAAACAAGATCAAAATCTATAATCCCGACATCGCCCTGATCGACATCGGCCTCCAGAAATCGATGGACGGCATCGAGCTCGCGCAGTTCATCCGGGACAAGCACCCCATCCCCTTTATCTATCTCACCGCCCATGCCGACAATGACATGCTCGGCAAAGCCAAGAAAACCGAACCCTACGGCTACATTGTCAAGCCGTTCGATCCGATCAACCTCCACACGACGATCCAGATGGCCATCTACCGGTTCAAGGAGGAGAAAAAACGGACCTCCAACATCGACGAGCTCAAATCGGACCGCGAACAGCTCGAAAAACTCGTCTACGCCAAAAAACTCTCCGACAAACCGATCGTCGAATTCGGCGACGGCTACCGCCACGATATCGGGCTGGGGGAGACCTATTACCAGAATCAGAAGATCAAACTGACGAAAAAAGAGAATTCCTTTATCCGCCTCCTCGTCGCGCAGCTGGGGACGGTAGTGGATTTCGAACAGGCGATCAATTACGTCTGGGACACAAAAGGGGCGACCGACAACAGCGTCCGGACCCTCGTGTGGCGGCTGCGCAGCAAACTTCCCACCGACGTTATCAAAAACGCTTCGGGAGTCGGCTACTACCTCGAAGAGTAGCTCTCCCTTCCCTCCGCGCACCCTTTTTTTCCTTTTGCCCATCTTGTTCCGCCCATTTGTCCCTATTTTTTACCGACGTTAAAACCATAAAATTGTTCTTTTTTTATGACGTAAAAAATACCACTCTTTGCACCATCTTTTTGTCCTTTTTCCTTTTTAAGAATCCGTATAAATACGCTGAAAAAGGATTGTTCAAAAAAACAACCAAGACATATCCTGACGATAAAACTATCCCATAAAGTGCTTCAAGATTAATTCAGCTTATAATATTTATAATCTTTCGTGAATGTCATAATTTTTTAATTTTAAATTAAGAAATTGCTTAGAAATAGCGTAAAGGAAACCCCATGAGGATAGAAATTTCACGCAGAAAGTTTTTGCAGGGGAGTGTAGCCCTCGCTGTCGTCGGTGCGAGCGCATCGGCCTCCCTCCCTTTTTCTGCTTCGAAAGAGGCTGAAACGACCGAAGCAGAAACCAAAACACGCAAAGTGGCGACACTGTGCGAAATGTGCGTCAACAAATGCGCCGCAATCGCCGTCATCAAAAATGAAAGAGTCGTCAAACTCGATCCCAACCCCCTCTTCCCGAAATCGAAAAACATGCTCTGCCCCCGAGGCAATGCCGGCATAGACGCCCTGTACGATGCCGACAGGCTCAAATACCCCCTGATCCGGGTAGGGAAACGGGGAGACGGGCAGTTCAAACGGGTCACCTGGGACGAAGCGTATACCTACATCACCGAAAAAGTGACCAAGATCCTGGACGAGGAGGAGGACAACCGTTCCGCGTTCTGTTTTTGCGCCGGTGAGGGGATGGCGGAACACACCTTCAAAACCTTTTTCCAGATGTTCGGCTCGGCCAACTGGCTCAACCACTCCTCCATCTGTCTGCAAACCGCGATGGCGGGGTACAAGCTCACGATCGGGGATTACGGACAGGCCGATTTCGAGAATGCACGCTACATCGTCATGGCAGGGGCCAACCGTGCCGAATCGATCGTCACCCCCGACACCATGACCCTCTTCAAACGGACCCAAGGGCGGGGAGCCAAACTGGTCGTCATCGATCCGCGCTTCACCAATACCGCGGCCAAAGCCGATACGTGGCTCCCCATCAAGGTAGGAACCGATCTGGCCTTTGTCCTGGCCCTGACGCACGTCGTCCTGAACGAGGAGCTCTACAACAAGGAGTTCGTCGCCGGCGCATTCAACGATTTCGAAACCTACAAGAACCATATTCTCTCCAGCGGCTACACCCCCGAGTGGGCCGAAGCGATCACGGGGATCGGCGCGGAACAGATCCGCACCATTGCACGGGAGTTCATGGCGCATGCACCGCAGGCGATCTATTATCAGGGACGCCGCAGCACCTTCTCGAAAAACGATTTTCAGCTCAGACGCGCCACTGCCATTTTCAGTGCGTTAGGGGGCGGAATCGATACGAAAGGGGGGATCTGTTTCGGGAAAAAACTCCCGCTGAACGCTCACGAGGTCTCCGCACCGCTCTATTTTCAGGCGGAATCGCGCTCGGTCGAAGCCAAGGAAAAACCCGCCATCGGCGAATCGGGCTACGCCGACTGCGCCATCGTCGGGGAGTCCGGCTCCTGGATCGCATGGCGCAATCTCGTCGTCGAGGAGAAAACCCCCTACCCGGTCCGGGGAATGTTCATCTACAAGCACAATCCGATGCAAAGCGTCCCCGACAGCGCGAAGACCCGGAAGATGTTTGAAAAACTCGACCTCGTCGTCACCATCGACACCATGCCAAGCGACACCGTCATCATGTCCGACGTCGTCCTCCCCGAGTGCCACTATCTCGAGCGGACCGATCCCGTCGCAACGTTTGGCGGGATCGAACCCGCCATCGCCCAGCGCAACAAGGTGGTCAACCCCATGTACGAGAGCAAGCCGGTCATCGAGATTTTGCGCGGGTTGACCCAGAAACTCTCCAAACCCCTGTTTGAAATCACCAAAAAATACGATATGGACGTCCAGGATACGATCGAAACGGACGGTGAGGAGAGCGTTTACGCCGAATACGATCTGACCCAGCCTTTCCTCCACGATCAGGAAGCACTGAACACACACGCCGTGGAACTCTACCCCGGTGCGGCGGAAGCACTGAGAACCAAAGGGGTGTTCTATCCCGATATGGAGAAACATTTCCGGAAACTCTCCGCCAATGAATACCGTCACTATCCCGAAGAGCTTAAAAACCACTCGGTCCTAAACGGCACTTTTGCCACCCCTTCGGGCAAAATCGAATGCAGCCTCACCTATATGGCCGACAAGGGGATCGATCCGATGCCCTCATGGAGAAAAGAGTACGCCCCCGCCATCCCCGACGACAAATTCATCCTCATCACGGGACGGCATGCGCAGTTTACCCAGTCGGGAACCTCCAACAACGCGATGCTGCTGGATCTGATGAGCACCAACTACCTGTGGATCAACAAGCGCAAGGCCGAAGAGATGGGGATCGGGTTCGGAGATTTCATCGAGGTGCAGAGCAAGGCGGGGAAAATAGCGATCCGGGCCTATCCGACCGAGAAGATCGGCGGCGACACCCTCTTCATGGTCCACGGATTCGGCGCATCGTCTGACGGGCTGAGCCGGGCCTGCAACAACGGCGCCGACGACAATACCCTCATCGAAGACCACATCGAGCCCGTTTACGGTGCCGCGGCAATGCACGAAACATACGTCACAGTAAGGAGAGCGTAATGGCTAGATATGGAATGGCCCTCGATTACAAAAACTGCATCAACTGCAAGGCGTGCGAAGTGGCCTGCAAAGAGGAAAACGGGGTCCTGCTGGGGGCCGACAAACACCGCATCTGGGTCGGGGTCAGGGAGATCGAGGGGGTTTTCCCCTTTCTGTCGATCGCGTCCCAGACCTTTGTCCCCGGCCAGTGCCAGCACTGCGACAATGCCCCCTGCCAGGAGGTGTGCCCGACCCAGGCGACCTACTACAACGACGCCGGGATAGTGTGCGTCGATCCGGACAAATGCATCCTGTGCAGCTACTGCATGAACGCCTGCCCTTATGACGCCCGCTATGTGGACGACCGGACGATGACTGTCGACAAATGCAACTTCTGCTCCGACACCCGGCTGGTAAACGGCGAGCTGACGACGGCATGCCAGGCGACGTGTCCGACCAAAGTGCGGATTTTCGGGGACCTCGACGATCCGAACAGCGAAATCAGCCAGCTCCTCCGGACGCGGGAACATTACGTCCTCAAACCCCACCTGGGAACAGAACCCAAGCTGTTCTACCTGACCTAAAGGAAACGACCATGCAACTCAACGAATGGATACCGTACAAGAGGGTGAGCGTCAAGGAGCTCCTCTCTTTTGAAAAAACGACCCCCAACACCATTGCGGCCGTCTCGATCGTCGCCCTGCTGGGGCTGCTGGCGGCCGGGACAGTCATGTATCTGCTCCACGGCCACCACGCCTACAACGTGACCCGCGCGCACCCCTGGGGGCTGCTGATCGCCATCTACGTCTTTTTCGTCGTATCGAGTACCGGATTGTGCATCATCTCCTCCCTGGGGCATGTATTCGGGATCAAAGAGTTCGAAGCGATCGGCAAGCGGGCGATCGCGGGGGCGATCGTCACCATCCTCTCGGGTTTCGCCGTCATCTCGCTCGAGATCGGCCATCCGGTCCGCATGATGATCTACAATGTCCTCAGCCCCGGCCTCACATCGGCCATCTGGTGGATGGGGACCCTCTATGGGGCGTACCTGGCGTTCATCATTATTGAATTCATCTTTTTGCTCCGCAACGATCACAAATACTCGAAACTCTTCGGAACCGGCGGACTTCTGGTGGGGATCGCCGCCCACAGCAACCTGGGGGCGGTTTTCGGTTTCCTCGTGGCCCGTCCGATCTCCAACGGCGTCTTTTATCCCGTCTATTTCATCCTCTCTGCGATGATCACGGGGGGATACCTGATCTTTTTGATGTACGGCTTCAAATACAAAATGACGTTTCCCGAAGCCATCTCCCTCATGCTCGAGAAGCTGGCCAAGATCATGGGGCTGCTCCTCGCGATCCTCATTTTCTTCGAGATCTGGAAAATGCTGACCGCGATCTACGGGGGGATGCCCGAGCGGGCCGAAAGTGCCCTGCACATCATCTCCAGCCCCAATTTCCTGATCGGCGAGGTGCTGCTGGGGATGCTGATCCCCTTTATCGTCATCCTGCGCAGCAGGGGCAAAGCGATCAAAACGATGGTCTACGCCTCCGCCACGGGAATGGTCGGTATCTTTTTCATGCGCTACGATCTGGTCCACGATACCCAGCTGTTCCCGATGCAGACGCTGAAAACGACCGAATACCAGCTGCCCCCCCAATGGGTCTCCTATTTCCCCTCGTTTGCGGAAATAGCCATTGCGGCGGGGGGAATCGGTCTGTGCCTGCTGATGTATTACGTTGCCGACAGGGTCTTCGACCTCGACGAAACGACAGAAGCGACCCACTGAGAGATCGGAAAAAGCTATGAAAAACCGTACCCTCCCCGCTCTGCTGTTAGCCTCTTTCCTGATTCCCCCAGGGTTCGCGGGGGAATCCCTGACGCTCGATGACGTCGAGCGGCTGGGGAAAAAGACGGCCGAGGAACTCCACCACCGGCTTCAGAACGAGATTGGCAAACACACCGAAAACGGCATCGTCGACATGACCCATTTTTGCATCCACAGTGCCCAGACCATCACCCGGACCTACAACCAAGAGCTCGAAGAAGGGATCAGTATCAGAAGAATCAGTCTGAAAAATCGCAACGACGCCAACAAGGCGTCATCGGATGAAGCCCCGGTACTTGAGGCATTGGAAATTCTCTCCCGTTCCAGCGCCTATCTCCCCGAGCACATCATCCAGATCAACAAGGAGGGTCATTACAAATACTATCGCCCCATCATCCTCACGAAACGCGGATGCGTAGCGTGCCACGGGGAACCGACGGGCATCACCCAAGAGGTTCGGACGCTGGTCACCCAAAATTACCCCAACGATAAAGCAATATGCTATAGCAGGGGTGATTTTCGAGGAGCATTCGTGGTAGAAATCTGCCACCACTCACCCATCCAACCCAAAACAAAGGATCAACCATGAAATTCCGTCATTTCGCCATCATCTGTTCGCTTGCAGGGATCTGCACCTTACCGGCTCTCGCCGCGACAGCCTCAAGCCAGGGGTTCATTTTTCAGGAAAAATGTTCGAAGTGCCACGGCGCCCATGCCGAAGGAAACCCGGCCAAAAAAGGGCCGGCTCTCAATAACGAAAGCGTTGCATATCTCCGGATGGAGATGACCGATCTGCAGGGAAACCTCAGTCTCACCGGCGATACTTTTTCCGATCATGCCAAAATGGAGCACAACATGAAACGGCTCCATGAGATCGGATACGTCATCGATCCCGATGGCATGGCACGCTACATCTACGACAATTTCAATCCGACTGCCAAAAAATAGCCTTCTTGACCCCCTCTGAGGGGGTCAACTTCTATTCCGCCGGCGCCAGAAATCATGCAAACTGTTTGGCGTACTCCCCGCACAGCACCTTGTAGGCTTCGACGAAATCAAACTCCTCATCCCTATTCGTCGCCGATTCCTCGATCACATACGAAATCCGAGAGAGCTCATCGAAACGGAAATTGGCGCTCGATCCCTTGATCGAATGGGCCACGAAGGCGATATCCTCGTACTCGTTTGCATCAATGGCCTTCTTGAGCTCATTGAACGAGCGTTCCATTTTCTGCTGGTATATTCCCAGCAGATACTCGATCTGGTCTTCATCCAGCATCAGGGCGCTTTTGAGATGTTCCATATCGATCCTTGATTCCCTGGGAGCCATTATCCCCCTGCATTGGGCTTCCGGTATCAAGGAGGATTGCAGAAAACGTTCAAATATCTGTTCAATCTCTTTGAGGACGATCGGCTTGCCCAGAAAAGCGTCATAGCCGTTCTGAATGGAGCGTTCGCGCGACCCCTGGACGACATTGGCCGTCAGGGCAACGATCGGCGTATGAGGACACCCTCTCTCCTCCTCATACGCCAAAATCGCGGCCGTCGCCTCGTTTCCTCCCATCCGCGGCATCTGTTCATCCATCAATACCAGATCGAACGGCCCGTTTCGGAAGTGTTCCAGTGCCTCGATCCCGTCCGAGGCGACGGTATGGCTCAGGCCGTACCGTTCCAGTATGATTTTGATCAGCTCCTGGTTGGCATTGTTGTCCTCGGCGACGAGCACTTTCCCCTCGAATCCGATCCCCTCCCCCTTTCTCTTCGTCAGATGTTCCCGCCCGTTTTTACTCCCAAGGACATCGGCGATGGCGCTCTGGAGTTTCGTACAGTAGATCGGAAATGTCAGCGGAGCGATATTGGGAATCGTATCGTAACGGTCGTCGAGAAAATCGAGAATGGCAATGGCGGGAGTCCGGCGGCTGATAATCGCATCCCGTTTGGCATCGTCGATCGAACTTTCCAGAAAGATCAGCAGATCATAGGACCCTTCCAGCGAATCGGTCTCTTCGACCTCCAGCCCGAAGTGTTCCCAGTAGCGCCGGAGCGATTCGAGCTTGTAGTTCTCCTTCGGGTCGTAGGAGAGTAGCGAGAATTTTATCCCCTCGAACATCGAGACGTCGAATTTGCTTATGGCACACTCAGTGTTGGCGGCGACAGGGATTTTAAGGGTAAACAAACTCCCCTCTCCCAGCGCCGATTCCAGCTCGATTGCCCCCCCCATATGGACCGCCAGCTGGCGGCAGATGGAGAGGCCAAGACCTGTCCCGCCGGGCAGTTTGCCCCCTTCATGGGCCTGCGAAAAAGCATCGAATATCCGTTCCTGATCAACCGGGGATATCCCTACACCGCGGTCACGGACGGACAGCGACAGCACCCCTTCATCGTATTTCGCCTCGACATGGATCGCCCCTCCGTGATCACTGAATTTGATCGCGTTGCTCAAAAAATTCCCGACAATCTGCTTGATCCGGAACGCATCGGAGACCATCTCGTAGGGGATGGCAGGGTCGATAAAACTGGTCAGCGTGATGCTTTTGGAGTTGGCACTGGGGACAAAAAGCTCCATCGTATGGGATATCTCGTCATGGATGTTGAACGGCTGCGGATCGACGGTGAATTCCCCGCTGCGGAGTTTGGAGAAATCGAGAATGTCGTTGATGATGTGCAGCAGCGTTTCTCCGCTGTTGGAGATGATGTCGAGGTATTTCTGCGGCCGCTCATGCGTCGTCTCGTCGCGCAGCAGGGAGACAAATCCCAAAATGGCGTTAAGAGGGGTGCGGATCTCGTGCGACATGTTGGAGAGGAAATACTCTTTGGCCTTGGAAGCGTTGAGCGCCTCCTGCTCCTTTTGGTAGATCGTGTCGGTGTAGAGCTTCAGCACCCCGGCAAAATTCTGGTCGAACAGATAGCTGATCGAGCTGAAAACCGATTGGTTGTTGATCCCGAGACGGTAGGTCATGTTGATCACGGAGCGTTTGAAGTGGGTACACAGGACAAACAGCTCATCGGCCCGGATCTCTTTGTCTTTGAGATATTCGATCAGATCGGCCATGACCGGACACTCCCCGATCGTCATCTGTCCCGACACCACCCCGATAAAGTAGTCAAAGACATTGGAGGCATAGTGAGTGACGAAAAAACCGGTCTCAATTTCGTGGCGCTCCAATATGGTCGCGCACACCTCATCCTCGGTCCACGCCTGCAAAATCGACGATTTGGCCGAGACCAATACCTCTCTAACGTTATGCAATTCCGAAATATCAGGGAGACCCATACCCGTTCCTTCAACAAAATCCAATGCCACATCATACTGAAAAAAGGTTTAAAGTATAATTTTTTATTATGGCGCGATCCAGAAAAAAACTCCGAGGGAAACGATCGCCAGCTGCACCGCCAGCAGGACCGTGGTGCCGATGATATTGCCCGTCTGGCAGCTCGTGCACTGTTTGTATTTGCGCGCTTCGTACTGCGCATAGAAAAAATAGCCGATCATCAGCGCCAGGACGGCGATCAGGAGATATTTGTCGATCGTGTAGATCCAGCCGTGCACGGGGCCTGAGGTAAAAAGCGGGACGGCAAAACTCGCAGCGATCAACGCCATCACCCCTTTGGCCCCCCGTCTGAAGTAGTCGCGGTAAAAGACGGTAGGGCACGATCCGCCGCGGGCATCGGTGACCAGGCCGAATTCGAGGTGGTCGCCGATCCGTTTCTTCATCTCACGGTCCACCCGGTCCACAAAGGTGCTGCCGAAGCTGTAATCCAGATACTGCTGGAACATCCGCGCTTCTTCCCCCTCCAGATCCCGATGGCGGGGAGTGGCGTTTTCATCCTCGTAGATGACGGTTACCTTGGTGAAACGGTCAACATCAACACTGATCCCCGGATAATAGAGGCTCCGTTCGGTAAAAGTTTGTTTGTCCGACTGTTTGATCAGGCGGGCGTTGACGTAAGGGACGTATTCCTCCCCCTCTTTGATGACGATGACGTTGTGCTGTATACCGATCAAAATGGCGCTGAGGGCACCCAGTTCGTTGGCCCTCATCGTGTCCACCATGTCGGTGATCCATCCTGTGAGTTCGTCATCAAAGAAGCGGACATTGGCGGAGATGAGACGGATGGTCGGGTCGGGGTAACGGATAAGATTACGGATCATGGGAAATATCTTTAGAGGAATTTTCGGATGACCCGGAGGTCATCGGAGGGGTGTGATGATCAGTGGCTGTGGCTTTTGCTCACCACAATGATCATTTTGATATTAATGATCAGGAAACGGATAAACTGCCACACTTTGCAGGTACGCATCATGCGGGCCCATTTGCCGGGGATCATCGCCGTGTTGAATTTGTCGTTTTTCGCGAAGTTGAACTCTTCTTCTTTTACTGCCATTTTTTTCTCCTAATTATTCCGGAATCATTGTCCAGCCCAGTTTGAGCTTCGCTTTGTACATAAACAGATAGTGGAGGATATGTTTGATCCAGTGTCCTGCCAAACCGATCTCACCGAACGTATAGTCGGTATCACGACCCGTTCCCGGGTATTTTTCATAATCGGGGACAACCGGATAAACGGTCATCGCCGCCGCCTGGCCGTCCAGCCACCCTTTACCCGCAGAGGCGACACATGCCGCCCCCATCTCCGCCATGGAGGCTTCGTGCAGATGTGCATCCGGCCCTTTTTTGATCATGTCGCAGATGCTCGCGGCAACCGCTTTTCCGATGATACCGCTGGGCATACCCGTTCTGGGAGGGGTCGGGTTGATGACGGTTCCGTTGGGCGATTTGGCCGGCTTGGAAATAAGGTGCGGAGGGGCGAACGCAATCCCCGCGGCAAACATATTTTTGTAAGTCGGATTCTGGTACGTGCGTGGCCAGTCGGACGCTTTCCATTCTTCGTACGGTTTCGGGGTGTAATTCGCATCGACTTTCATAAAACCGTTGGGGGCGAATACCGTATCGGTGATCTCCTCGCCCGCCTTGTTGTAGGCTTTGAGCCCTACCCCGGCAAAAGGAGGGATCAGCATCGAGAAGTCGAATGTTTCTTCACCGGTTGAGCCATCGAGAAGTTCGTAGGAGACTTTTCCTTTTTCGACTTTGTTTACATGGGCACCGGTCATGTAGTCAACCCCCCGTTCCGCGAAGAGCGACTCGGTGAAGATGCGGCTGCTGACGACGTAGCCGCCCACTTTCATGTGCAGACCGCCCATGCCGAAGTCGCCCATGAACGACTCGTTGGATATCCATTTAATGTCGGCCATGTCACGCAGCCCCGCCTTGCGGATCTCGTGCTCGACATTGAAGATATATTCGAACGCCGCCCCCTGGCATGTACACATGCCGTGCCCCGTACCGATAAGGATTTTCTGGCGCTCCCCTTTGCGCATTTTCTCCATCACTTTTTCGAGCTCTTCGGCTGCGTGTTCCGCGTGGTCCGCCGTACATACAGAAACGGTATGCTCGCCCAGCTGCGATCCCTCGCCAAGGCCCGGTGTGGCGCCGAAGTTCAGTTTGGGGCCGGTCGCGTTGATCAGGTAATCATAAGTGACCTCTTCGCTCTGACCGGTTTTCCCCTGCCCCGTGTATTCGACCGTGACGAACGGCTTGCCGCTGGAAGCGTTCCCCTCGGGGTTGATACTGATCGCTTTGGCCTGCTTGTAGGTGATCCCTGCTTTTTCATACACAGGGGCGAGATCGAACGTTACGTCCTCTTTGCTCATTTCGCCGACACCGACCCAGATATTCGAGGGGATCCAGTTCCATTTCGCGTTCGGGGTGACAACCACCACCTCATGTTCTTTACCGAGCCAGTCTGCCGCAAATGTCGCGGCGGTGTGTCCGGCGACACCTCCGCCGAGAACCACTAATCTCGCCATTGTTTCTCCTTCTAATTCATTCCATAAAAGATGATTATAATACTATTCCATCACAATAGTATCACATCCTTAAATAAATACTTATATCTTTGACTTAAGTTTTAGGCGCAAGCAACCGGCGTTACCTTTTTTCTCAATCCTCATACCGCTCCCAATATCTTCAATACGATTTCATACACATTGTCGGAAAGGTCAGGATGGCTTTTGATCCGCTCCAGCTCCCTGCCCATCAGCATTTTCTCGTTGGGAGAGAGACGGGCGTAGCTTTTAAACGCCCCCGCAAGCCCCGAGGCGATCTGCGGATTGATCGCATCGAGTTCCAGAATTTTGTCGGCCACAAAGCGGTACCCCTCCCCGCTGCGGTGGTAGAAGGCTACGGGATTGCGGGCGAAACTTCCGATCAGTGCGCGCACGAGGTTTGGAACCTTGATATCGAACGCCGGATCGCCAAGAAGGCTCTGGACCCTCTCCAGCGTCCCTTCGCGGCGCGAGGAAGCGCGGACGGCGAAATATTTGTTCATGACCAGCGTCTGGTCACGGTAGCGGCGGTAAAAATGCTCGAGTGCCACCGTCGCGTGTTCGGGGGCATAATTTTCAAGCAGATCAAGAGCCCCGAGCCGCTCGGTCATCGAGGCGGACTCATCGTAATGGCGCACGCACAGAAGGGCGTTTTCTTCCTCCTGCAGACTCATCAACAGCCCAAGAAGACGGTTTTTCAAAGCCCGTTTTCCCATGCTCGCCCCATCCACGGCGCTGCAGGAGGGGTCAAACAGCCCCTCGATCTGCGCACGCAGCAGTGCAGCATAGCGTGACGCCAAAGCCCGTTTCAGCATCTCCTGCGCATCGACGATCGCGTGAACGTCGATCATCTCCTGCCGCTGCATCAGGGTTGTGATGGAGGGGAGTTCCAGCAGCTGTGCCTTGAACATCGGATCAATCGTCTCGTCGCGTACCATTTCGCCGTAGCTTTCGATAAAACGCTCATCGATCGCTTCGCCGCGCATCATCGCTTCGATCGTAAGGGTACCGAACTGGTGTGCCGCCTCGTAGCGGATAAAACCGTCACGCTCCCGCGCCATCAGAAACGGGTAATCGATCCCGTCGCACTCGACAATGACGGGAGCGCTGAAATTCCGGTTCAGCGAGAGGCGGGGAGCCTCGTCGATCGCTTCGAAAACGATCTCGCTCACCCCCTCTTCGATCCACAGGACGTCCCCGTGAAGGAGCGTCACATCGGAGGTTTCGATCCGGTACTCCGTGCCGTCCTCGCGCAACAGGGCGATTTTAAGCGGCATCGCACAGGGGAGCTGCTCTTCGTTTTTCGTATTGTTCGGGATCTTCTGCTCGATCCGCATCCGAAGGCGTTTCGCCTCCCCCTCATACGACGCCGACACCGCCAGCGTCGGCGTCCGCTCCTGCGAATACCACCGTCTGAACCGGTTCAGATCGACGGGGCTCTCGCTTTGCATCGCCCACAAAAACTCCTCCGTCCCCACCGCCTGGCCGTCGAAGGTGTCGAAATAGCGGTCCATCGCATGGCGGAATTTTTCCTCCCCCAATACGGTATGCAGCATCCGGATCACTTCGGCCCCCTTTTCGTAGACGGTGGCGGTATAGAAGTTGTTGATCTCGATGTAATGGTCGGGTTTGATCGGATGGGCCGTCGGCCCCGCGTCCTCGACGAATTGCCGCTCGCGCAGAGCCCTGACGTCGTCGATCCGCTGGGTGCGCGCGGAGTTCATGTCGGCACTGAAACACTGGTCACGGAACACCGTCAGCCCTTCTTTGAGGGTCAGCTCGAACCAGTTGCGGCAGGTGATCCGGTTCCCCGTCCAGTTGTGGAAATACTCGTGGGCGATGACGCTCTCGATCCCGAGAAAATCGGTGTCGGTCGCACTCTCCTCGTCGGCCAGGACGTAATGGGAGTTGAAAATGTTGAGCCCCTTGTTCTCCATCGCCCCCATGTTGAAACTGTCGACCGCGACGATGTTGTAGACCTCCAGATCGTATTCGCGGCCGTAGGTGATCTCGTCCCACTCCATCGACTTTTTGAGCGAGCGCATCGCGTGGAAACATTTGGCTTCGTTGCCGCGGTCGCAGTAGATGGCCAGATCGACTTTTTTGCCGCTCATCGTCGTGTACGTATCGGTGATGCTCCCCAGATCCCCCGCCACGAGGGCAAAAAGGTAACAGGGTTTGGGGAAAGGGTCTTCCCACAGAGCCAGGTGCTTGCCGTTGTCCAGCACCGCCGTGCCGCGGAGATTCCCGTTCCCGAGGATGACCGGACATTTTTCCCGATCGGCGATGATCTTCGTCGTAAAGCGGGTCATGACGTCGGGGCGGTCGATAAAATAGGTGATCTTCCGGAAGCCCTCCGGCTCGTTCTGGGTGCACCAGATGCCGCCGGAGCGGTAAAGCCCCTCGAGCTCGGTATTTTGGTCGGGGAAAATACGGTTGATGATCCGGATCCGCGCACGGTCGCAATCCATCGGAAGGTAGAGGGATTTCTCATCGCGGCGGAACATCGTTTCGTCGTACAGCACATCATCGACCCACAGCAGCTCCAGATCAAGCATCTCCCCGTCCAGGCAGAGTTCTGTGGCGTCGGGATTTTGGCGGACGATCTCCATGACGTTGTCGACGCGGGTCGAGCCCTCTTCGATAATGAATTCGAGAGTGCAGTCGGTGATGGTGTAGGGGCTTGGGGCGTACTCTTTGTAATAGACCGTTTTGTGTTCCGGCGTCATCGGTTCAACCTCTCTGGATGGATTCATTTTTGAAATAATACTCAAATTACGGTACACTTCAACAACTCATATAACGGGTAGTAATGCTGAACAACACACTCTATCTGGCCAGACAGCCCATTCTAAACCGTTCCGAAGAGATCGTCGCGTACGAATTTTTCTACCGCAACGGTTACGGCGAATGCAACATCGATGACCCCCGTCATGCGACGGCATCGGTCCTCGTCAATCTCCTCAACCAGATCGGTTCGGAAGGGGCGTTCGGCCAAACGCTCGCCTTTATCAACACCGACGGACCATTGCTGCTGACCGACATCCTCCGGACCCTTCCGAAAGAAAAATTTGTCTTTGAGCTCTCCGCATCAATGAAAATCAATGCCCGTATCCATGAGGCAATCCGCTACTATCACTCCCTGGGATACCGATTCGCCCTCGACAACGCCTCGTTTCACCCCCATTACCTCGAAGCGTTTTCCCCCATTTTCCCTTTTATCGAATTCGCCAAATTCGACGTCACCCAAACCGACATCGAACAGTTCCGTTTTTCCCCCAATCCCTACGGAAAAATGAAATGGATTGCCCAGAAAGTCGAATTTTTCGAAATGGCCGAAGCCTACAAAGCGTACAATTTCGAGTATTTTCAGGGGTTCTATTTCGCCAAAGCCCATATGATCACCCAAAAGCGGATCGATCCGGAATACAGTGAGATTATGTCCCTCTTTTCGCTGCTGCAAAAAGACGCTCCGCTGGCGGATATCTGCGATTTTTTCAAAAAAGAGGGGAGCCTGTCGCTGCAGCTGATCCAGTTTCTCCGCTCGGCCCACCCCGGCATTCTGGAAGAATCCTCCTCGATACGCGAGATGCTCGAAAAGCTGGGGAAAGGGGAGCTGATTCAGTGGCTGATGCTGATCATCTATTCCAAATCGGGAACAAAATCGCTCAACGACAAAAATCCCTACACCGTTTTTGCCCAGAACCGGATCGACACGATGGTCTCCCTCCTGAGCAAACTCTCTCCCGAACCCACCGAAAAGGAGATCGAGCAGACGCGGCTCATCGCGATGTTTTCCCTTCTCGAAGGGCTGATGAATGTGCCGATCGAGAGGATTATCGAAGAGATCAAACCCGGGAACGAGATCGAAGATGCCCTGATCACCCATACGGGGAAACTCGGGCGGATTTATGCGGCGGCCTTAAAAGTGGAAAACGGGGATATCAACGGAGCGGCCGTACTCCTGCATCCCTACACGGGCTAAGGCGCCTCAGCTCATGGCGTCCATCGCCTGCAGCACTTCGTCCATCTTCTGATCGACCGTCCCCACATACTGGGTCAGGTTCATCATCTCGTCCATATTCTGATTCAACGCTTCGCTGTTGTCGCTGATCGCCTGGATCAGCACGTTGATCGTCGCGGACGTTTCCGCCAGGCTTTTCTGGGTCCGCTCGGCCAGTTTGCGCACTTCGTCGGCGACGACGGCGAATCCCCGGCCGTGCTCACCGGCCCTAGCCGCTTCGATCGCGGCATTGAGGGCGAGGAGATTGGTCTGGTCGGCGATGTCGCCGATGGTGACCAGAATCTCTTTCGTCTCCCGGGCATTCCCCGCCAGAGCCTGAAGGTTTCCGGAGAGTTCGTGCTCTTTGCCCGCGACACTCTGTATCCGCTCGACCGTTGTGTTGATCATGCTGTTGAGTTCGACGAACTTCGTCGAACGGAGTTCTTCGATCGTTTCGCGCAGGTGGAGGGTATTGTTGTTCAGAACCTCACGGGCCTCCTGGTTTTGCCGTTCCATCGACTCCAGCGCACTCCCGAGGTCATTGACCTTCTGAAGCATCTGCCCCATTTTTCCTTCCACTTTGACATCGGCCCGGCTCGAAAAATGCCCTTCGCTGAGCGATTCGAGTACGTGGATCGCATTGTCGAGATTGGCTTCCGTTTCATCCAGCATGGCATTCATCGTTTTGCGCAGCAGATGGACATGGGGAGTCAATGAATCACTCTCGACGCGGCACATGTAATGCCCATGACGCACCTTGTCCGCCAGCAGTACCATCTCCCCGGCCACGAGGGTGTCCTGCAAAAGGGTCTCCTCATGCACCCTGGCCACGCGGTTGAGCTTGTCCTCGATGCTTCCGGGGGACGCTTCGAGAGGTTCGAGGCGGTTGCGCTTGAACTGCATCAGTTCCAGAAAATTGTCCAGATGCCGGCTTATGGTGTCACTGTTGCCGCTTTGGGCCGAAATCATCCAGATCGAAGCGATCAGCAGTACCAGCAACACGCCGAGCAAAACGTAGGTGCTTTGGGTAACGCCCCCGATCACCCCTCCCAGAAGCGCCAGAACGGTCAAGATCGTTATTTTCGTCGCATTTTCCATTCCGTATCCTTAACTCATCGTCTTGTACAAACGTTCGGCTGCGACGATCTCGTCGCGCGAAGGTTTACGCCGGCAGGAGAGGTACCCGCATCCGCCATGATCGCACGCGATATTGGGATACACGGTCGCATAGACCCAGTAGTACCCCCCGTTTTTGGTCGCATTTTTGACGTATCCGGTCCAGATTCTTCCGCTTTGGACCGTCTCCCACAAATCTCTGAAGGCTGCTTTGGGCATATCGGGATGCCGGACAATGTTGTGGGGCTGCCCGATCAGCTCTTCGAGCGTGTACCCCGCTATTTTGCAAAAATCGTCATTCGCAAAAAGGATTTTCCCCTTTTCGTCCGTTTGGGACACCAGAAAGTCGGTATCCTTTAACACGTGTTCGCCGTTCATCGCACCCCTTTTGTCACATAATTAGAGTCTTCTCAGTATGATAATGCAATTGACGTTCTTATGTTATATATTGTCATTCAATAACCACCAAAACCTCCTACTGTTTCCAAGAGTGTGTAACAGGGTAACACAAATCTTATATCTGCCTTTGTCTCTGTATTACATTCAATTATACAGGTTACCATTATTCTTGGGGCGGTTCGATTTATCTGTCCATTTCCAGACTCATCAGATACATCGCTTCCCCCTCTTCCACCCGCACATCGCCGCTCCCGCAGAGCGGGCAGCGGTAATGGGGACGTTCCAGCGTGCTCTGCACACCGCATGAGCGGCATGCGACGACAAGGGGCTGAAGATTCATCACGAATTCCGCCCCGCCGCAGACGGTATGCTCTTTGAACGTATCGAAAGCGACCTCAAGAAGGTGCGGTTCCACCCCGCTGTACTGTCCGATTTTAACGACGACTTTCGTAATGGCCGACGCCCCGTTTGCCGCCGCATGGTGTTCGCACTGCTCCAGCAGGGCCTGGACGATCGAATATTCGTGCACTAGCAGATCCTCGGGAGCAGTTCGCCCTTGGGGAGTTCCAGATAGCGCCGGCTTCCCCATCCGGTCTTGAGGATCACCCGTCCCGGTTTGTGCAGCGTCACGGTGCCGATGCGGGCTGCGGCCGGGTTGAATTCCCGCAAAATTTCCAGTGCCTTCTGGGCGTCCGCAGGGTCTACCGCGGCGACGAACGTCCCCTCGTTGGCCAGATCGACCGCTTCGAATCCCATGATTTCGCAGATTCCGCGCACTTCGTCGCAGACTGGAACCATCTCTTCCTCCACTTCCGGACACACCTGGCTCGCAACGGCCCATTCGTTGAGGACGGCGGCTACCCCTCCCCGCGTCGCATCGCGCATCGCGCGGATGGCAATACCGCTCTCGATCAGCGCTTCCACCGTCGGCCACAGCGTCGCGCAGTCGCTTTTCAGATCGCCGGAGAGCTCCATCCCCTCGCGTGCGGCCAGGATCGCCGCCCCGTGCGCACCGATGTCGCGCGATACGAGAAGGGCATCCCCTTCGCGCAGGGCGTGGGCCGACACCCCCTCCAAAACGATCTCTCCGATCCCGGAGGTGTTGATAAACAGCCGATCGACCGACCCGCGCGGCACTACTTTCGTATCGCCGCAGACGATTTTGGCCCCCGATACGGCCAGTTCTGAAGCCATCGAGGAGACGACGGATTCGAGAAGCTCGGCCTCCAGCCCCTCCTCGATCATGAACGCGCACGAGAGGTACAGCGGCCGCGCCCCCATCATGGCCAGATCGTTCACCGTCCCGGCGACGGCGATTTTGCCGATGTCCCCGCCGCTGAAAAAAATCGGGCTCACCGTGAAACTGTCGGTCGTGAACGCGATTTTGCCGCTCACGTCCAGCACCGCGGCGTCCTCGCTACGCAGCAGGATCTCGTTGCCGAAATGGCGGTAGAACAGCCCCTCAATGAGTTCTCCCATCTCTGCGCCGCCCCCACCGTGGGAAAGCTGTATCCGTCTCATCCTATCCCTCCGAAGCGGTAATAGGCGTTGCACGCGCCTTCCGAGCTCACCATGCAGCTCCCCAGCGGGGTCGAGGGGGTGCAGGCGGTGCCGAATACGGCGCACTCATCCGGGTTGGCCATCCCCCGCAGAATCGTTCCGCAGATGCAGAGATTATGATCGTCGATCGGCTCACTCGGGAGGAGATGGCCGAATACTTTTTCGGCGTCGCGGTGGGCGTATTCGTCCCGCAGTTCCAGCGCGCTGTACGCGATATCGCCGATCCCCCGCCAGCGGAAATGTCCGCGGGGGCGCATCGTATGAGCGATCATCTCCTGCGCCCTCTGGTTTCCCTCTCTCGTGACGGCGCGGGAGTACTGCACCTCCACCAGGGCGCTGCCTTCGTTTTTCTGACGGATGATTTTCAATATCCCCTCCATTACGTCGACCGGCTCAAACCCGCTGACGGCGACGGGGGTGTTATACGCTGCGGCGATCGGCTCGTAAATCTTCGATCCCGCGATGACGCTGACGTGCGATGGGCCGATAAAAGCGTTGATGCGCGTATCGGCATCGTCCATGATCGCATGGACCGCCGGGGGGACCAGGACGTGGTTGATATGGAAAAAGAGATTCTCTATCCCCTCTTTTTCGGCCTGCAGGATCAGGCTGGCACTCATCGGGGTCGTCGTCTCGAACCCGATCGCAAAAAAGATCACCTTTTTGTCCGGGTTCTCCCTGGCGATTTTAAGGGCATCGAGGGGGGAGTAAAGGGGACGGATATCGTACCCTGCCGAGCGTTCCTGCGCCAGCGAACCCGATGATCCCGGCACCCGGATCATGTCGCCGAGGGTCACGAGGATCGTATCCTCCATCCGCGCAAGCTCGATCGCATGGTTGATCCGCTCTTTGGGCATGATGCACACGGGGCAGCCGGGACCGTGGATGAACTCTATCCCCTCGGGCAGCAGCTGTTTAAGACCGTATTTCATGATCGTGTGGGTATGCCCTCCGCACACCTCCATGATCCGTAGCGGTTCGGAGAGTCGGGAGCTCTCGCGGGAAATGGCGGAGGAAAGAGCCATGATCGCTTCGGGATCGCGAAATCCGTCATAGAGATCTTTGAGCAACAGACTCATCCGTTCTCCCGCGAGGGGCATGCGTCGTCTGCCTCGATCAGCACACGCCTCTCCCCCTCTTCCATCGCTTCGATGATCTCGCGGTACATTTTCAGACTCTCCAGCGCATCCACTTCGTCGATTTTGGCCATCGCGAATCCGACATGGATCAGAACATAATCCCCCACGCCGACCTCATCGCCCATCAGATCGAGGCTCACCTGGCGCCGGATCCCCATCGTATCGACGGTTGCGACATTGTCCTCGTCGATCTCGACGACTCTGGAGGGTATCGAGAGGCACATCTCAGCTCCTCATACTTTTTTTAAACTCGATCCACTGGATCACTTTGGCGATACTCTCATCGTCTTTGGTGGAGATTTCGAGGATGTCGACCCCCGGTTTGAGACGCCGCGCCGCCTCTTTGGCCCGGGCGGGATCGAAATCAAAATGGGGCAGAAGGTCGCATTTGGTGATCAGAATCAGATCGGCGGTCCGAAACATCACCGGGTATTTTTCGATCTTGTCCTCCCCCTCGGGGACCGAAACAAGGACGATGTTCAGATGCGCCCCCACGTCGTAGCTCGCCGGGCAGACGAGGTTGCCGACGTTTTCGATGAAACAGACATCGAACGAAGCGATCGGGAGTTCATGCAGCGCCCTGTGGACCATGAACGCGTCCAGATGGCACGCGCTCCCCGTCTGGATCTGATAGGCCGCTATCCCTTTGGCCTTTATCCGGTCGGCGTCGCGCGAGGTCTCGAGATCCCCTTCGATAACCCCGAACCGAAACGGTGCCAGATCGGCGATCTTCTCCAACAGCGCCGTTTTTCCGCTCCCGGGGGAGCTCATCAGGTTGAGTGCCATGACCCCGTGCGATTCGAAATGCTCCCGGTTGTGGTGCGCTTCGGTATCGTTTTTCTCCAGTATTTTCGTAATGACCGAAACGGTTTTGGGATCATTCAGCTGGGGGTTGTCGTGCAGGTTCTCGTGGGCGTGATGGTGTTCGCGGGAATGGTGATGATCGCCGTGATGGTGGTGATCGGTGAGGGAGCAGCCGCAGTCTTTGCACATGCTAAAATCCTGTCAATGGGGAGTAAAAATGGGAGTAGAATAGGGTAAAGCACCTTTGCGGTGCTTTAAAGCTACGAAACTGATGTTACGCACTTTTCGGGCGAAGCCCTCAAAGTGGCAGGGACAAATGTCCCTACAACCCCCTGAAGCTACCCGTATCTTCCGGATACGGGAGAAAAACTGCCCTTACAGCACTTGTCAAGACAAAGCGCATAAGGTCAGTTACGAAAGTACGAGGGCGATCCCCGAAGCGGCGATCGCTCCCCCCGCCACGCGGGACGCTTTGGTTTCGGAGAGTCTGTGCATCGCCATCCCCAGCACGATCCCCCCGATGTGAAGCAGCCCCGTCGCCAATACAAATCCGGCACCGTACCCGATCCCTCCGGCATTCAAAGGCATCTCGGCACCGTGCGCCGCACCGTGGAACATCGCGAACGTTCCAACAATCACCGCGCCCGCCACGACAGGCAGCCTGGTCTTCAGTGCGATCAATCCCCCCAGAACCACCACCGAAGCCAGAATCCCCTCTTCGATCAACGGAACCTGAATTCCCTGAATCCCCATCACGGCACCCGCGACCATCATCATCACGAAACTAAGAGGGACAGCCCATAACGCACGCCCCCCCATCTGTGCCGCCCAGAGACCGACGGCGAACATCGCCAAAATGTGATCCGCTCCCCCGATCGGGTGGCTGAACCCGGCACCGAATCCTGATATGCCGCCATGACCGGTATGGGCCAGGAGGGAGATTTCGGCGGCCAGAAAGGCTAGAAGCGTCTTTTTAAACATCACCGTTTCCTTTTTTGTTCGGGTTTCAAACACGTGTCGAAAATTATAGGCTTTTTTTCTTAAGAGCGCAGTTCGTCACTCCCAAAAACACCATTGCACGCTTTCAGCTGTTGTGTACTCCCCACCACGCCTGCCCCAGAGCGATCCCACCGTCGTTGATCGGGGTGCATTTTGGAGCGAAAAACGGCCGCTGCGCGAAACGGCGGCAGAGCCTCTCCATCAGCGCACGGTTTTGGAACACCCCTCCTCCGACCACAACCGGCAAATGGGGGTGCTCATCGGCGAAACGGCCGATCATCGCATCGACGGTCGCGAGAAATCGGCCGGCGATCACTGCCTGATTCCGGGGATCACAGGAGAGCTCCACGATCTCGCCAATCATCGCGGCAACGTCGATATTCCCCTCATGAACCTCGAACGCAAACGGCACATCCACCGAGGGATCGGCATACCGTTCCATGATCATCCCCCCCTGCCCCTCGTATTCGAGTTTCTGGACGAATCCCCCTAACGAGGCGACCGCGTCAAAGAGGCGCCCCATCGACGAACTCATCGGGGCGTTCAGTTTTTTGCTCCACATATGGTGCAGCTGCCGGATCTCGTGGGGCAAAAACGCCCCGGTCGTCGGGATGGCCATCCCCATCACCTCCTCCAGAGTGTAGCGCTCGAACAACAGCGACAGCGCAATACGGCGGGGCTCTTTCAGCGCCTTCTCTCCGCCCAGGAGAGCAAACGGTTTTAAAAACCCGATCCGCTCGAATCCCGAAACATCCGCGATCATCACCTCGCCTCCCCACAGCTCCCCGTTCCCGCCGTATCCCGTCCCATCGAACGCAAACCCAAGCACCTTGTGGGTCAGGCCGTATTCGGCCATGCAGGCGAGGATGTGGGCGTAATGGTGCTGTACGGCGTAACGGGTGGCAGCATGTTCGTCCGCATAGCGGGTCGAGACGTAAAACGGGTGGGGGTCATGGACGATTACCTCCGTTTTTCCCCGATAGAACCGCTTGAGCGTATGGACCGTCCGCTCGAAAAACCTGTCCGCTTCGATGCTCCCCAGATCGCCGATGTGGTGGCTGAGGATCAGGTTTTGTCCCACCGCGAGCGCGACGGCACTTTTTTGATGGGCGCCGACGGCCAGAATGCTTTTCCGGGCCGGGCGGTCGAGAGGAAGGGAATGGGGGGCATACCCCCGCCCCATCCGGAGCATCACGGTTTTCTCCCCGGCGACCTGAATGAGCGAATCGTCGAGGGGATTGACGATGATTCGGTCATGGTCGAGGATGCCGTCCACCACCCCTCCCAACCGACGGACAATCTCTTCGGATCGGGAAATGATCGGCTCGTCGCTGATGTTGGCGCTCGTCGCCACGAGGGGAAAATCGACCGTTTCGAACAGGAGTTTGTGCAGGGGGGTATAAGGGAGGAGGACCCCGATCTGGGAAATCCCCGGCGCCACGAGGGGCGAAAGTTCTCCCCCCTCTCTCGCATCGGCGATGACGATCGGCTTGATGGCTCCGGTTATCAGATCCCTCTCAATTCGGCCGATCCGAACGGTTCGCTCCAGCTGCTCCAGCGAAGCGAACATCACCGCCAGCGGTTTGGCCGCTCTGCGTTTTCGCCGGCGCAGTTCCCCCACCGCCGCATCGCTGGTGGCGTCGCACATCAGGTGAAATCCCCCCAGCCCCTTGAGGGCGATGATCTTCCCATTTTTCAGCATCGCCGCCGCCCGTTCGATCGGATCACCTTCGACTTCGATAAACGGTGAATTAATTAAGCACGGCTCTGCTGTGCGTGAGCCTCCCGCTGAGGGAAACGCAGAGTTATCGTAGGCGGATGGGCTTTGCTCATCTGCCGTCGTCCAAAATGATAATTTCGGGCCGCATTTGGGACAGCTGATCGGTTCGGCGTGATAGCGGCGGGAGGAGGGATCGGTGTATTCGGCTTCGCATTCGGGGCACATGGCGAAATGTTTCATCGAGGTGCGGACGCGGTCGTAGGGGGGAATCTGCATGATCGTGTAACGGGGGCCGCAGTCGGTGCAGTTGATAAAGGGGTAGCGGTAGCGGCGATTGTTCGGGTCGCCGAACTCCGCTTCGCACGCCGGGCACATCGCCCTCTCCAGCGGGATCGCGACGGTAGATGCACCCTCCCGGCTATCGCGGATCTCGAAACCGCTCCGCTCGCACGGCGGGAGCTCCGCCGCAGTGAGCGCATCGATCCGGGCATGCACCGGAGGCGCGGTTTTCAGCGCCTCGAGGAAGCTCTCCAGCCGCTCCCCCTGCGCGTCGATTTCGACCCCTTCGGGGGTGTTGGTGACGTAGCCGCTGATCCCCCAGTGTTTGGCGCACCGGTAGACGAAGGGGCGGAATCCCACCCCCTGCACGATCCCCCGGACCCTGATCCGCACCCTCTTCATCCCCTGCTACCTCGCCGCAGATCCGCCGTAGGAGGCGATGATCGCCTCGAGCGTTGTGGATTCGGGGAGTTCTGTAGCCTCTATCCCCTCCGCGTTCAGCTCCGCGAGCACCCTCCGGGCCAAAACGGTAAAATTCTCCCTCACCGGAACGCTCAGAGCCATCTCGACGGTCGTGATATCCTCCGGCACGATCCCCACGACGCTCACTTCGGCGGTGGAACCCTGCAAGGAGCAGATCTCGAGCATCTCGACCACCTCGACCTCATGGGCCGTTTTACGGTAGTTTCCCAGCCCGAGCAATTCATCGGCGGGGAGATGGTAGACCGATCCGGGCGCGTCCTCGATCGAGAGGGTATCGAGGATCACCACCTTGTCGTACGAAAGATAGTATTCCATCAGCCCAAACCCGAGAGTCCCCCCATCGATGATCTCGATCGGGGGGGAAAAGCGGTAATTGGCTTCCAGATAGCGCCCCGCGTACACCCCGACCCCTTCATCCGTGAAGAGGATGTTTCCGATACCGATGACGACGATCTTTTTCATTCAGAGACTGCAGACCGGAGAAATTTTGTAGCGGGAGAGCTCTCTGCCTTTGGTGTCGATGACGTGGACCGCGCACGCCAGGCACGGGTCGAACGAGTGGACGATCCGCAGCACCTCAAGCGGCGCTTCGGGATCACTGATCGTGATCCCGATCAGCGCCTCCTCATAGGCCCCCCGCTGATTTTTCGCATCTTTGGGAGAGGCGTTCCACGTCGTGGGAACGACCGCCTGGTAATTGGCGATCTTCGCCCCCTCGATCCGGACGAAATGCCCCAGGACGCCCCGTGGAACCTCGAATATCCCCGCACCCCTGGCTTCGGTGGGGAGCTCTTCGAAGACATACTTCGTCCACGTCTCTTCATCGTAGTATTTGAGATTTTCGATCAGGTCGCTCATCATGCTGAACAGGTAATCGCAGCAGATCTGTGCCTCCACCGCCCGCGCCGCGTTGCGCCCCACCCCGCTCGAAAAATCGATCAGTTCAAGCCCCGTCGCTTCCATGAACCGCTCCATGTAGGGGCGGATGGTGGGGGAGTTTTTGGCGTAGCCGACACTCATCCGGGCCAGCGGCCCCACCTCCATCACGTCCCCCTCGTAACGCGGAGCCTTGATCCAGCTGTATTTCCCCTCGGATTTGAGGGTGCCGTCGGAATTGAGGTCGGTGTAGAAGGGGTTGGTCTCCCCCTCATAGGGAGAGAGGGGGGCGTCGTTGTCGTACCACGAGCGCGACGCCTCCTCGGTGATTTTGGCGGGGTCGAACGGCGAAACCTCATCGAAATTGTGCCCCCGGATCACCCCCTCTTCAAACAGCACCGAACCGTTACCGAAAGAGTAGCCTCCGCAGCAGAGAAAATTCCCGCTCGCGCGCCCCTCCCCCGCTTTGATCGTCTCGCGGTAGGCATCGACGATCATCTTCAGATCGGGGATATAGGCCCGCTCGATAAAATCGCGCACCTCTTTGATGATGAAGAGAAAATCGTTCAGCCGCTGGGGACTCAGCAGATCGGCCACGCTCGTCACCCCTCCGACGACGAGGTTCTGGGGATGGGGGGTTTTCCCTGCGAAAATGGCGATCGCCTTGGAAATGTCGCGCTGAATTCGTAGCGCCTCGAGGTAATGGTTCATATGGACCAGATTCTGCTCCGGGGAGAGACGGTACGCCGCATGCCCCCAGTAGCCGTTGGCAAACAGCCCCAGCCGCCCCGCTTTCACGAACCCCTCCAGTTTCTCCCGGACGCTCTCCAGATGCCCCCGCGCGTTGCGGTAGGGATGGGGAGACCATCTCGCCGCCTCCTGCGACGCGGCGTCGCAGTCGGCTTCCAGCGCCGCGGTGATATCGACAAAATCGAGCGAATGGAGGTGGTAGTAGTGGACGATATGATCCTGCACGAAGAGTGCGAGGGTGACGAGGTTGCGGACGATCTCGGCGTTTGGGGGGATCGAAATCCCGTACGCCTCCTCCACGGCGCTAATCGAGGCGCGGTAGTGGACGTTCGTGCACACCCCGCAGATCCGCTGGGCGATGAGCC
>CAYXWQ010000016.1:0-38476 GCA_964468865.1 uncultured Sulfuricurvum sp.
ATCTCAACTCAAAGAAATTGCCTGATTCTTTGTACTAAAAAGTGTTGACAGATCAGTTTAGCCATAACAGCTATAGCAGGCGGTGCCTATCTTATATACAGATATTGGGAACCGATAAAAGGATGGTTTTCTGGGCTGTGGGGCAGTATCAAGTCAGTTACGTCATCGGCATGGGATGGGCTTAAAACTCTTTTTTCGTGGACACCGCTTGGTATGGTGATCAACAACTGGACGCCAATCAAATCATTCTTTGCTGATATGGTGAGCTCAGTAGGAAAGTGGTTTAGTAACCTTTTTGGGTGGTTCGATAAAAAAATACAATCGGTTGGGTCGGTAATTTCTAAAGTAAAAGGTCTGTTTGGAGGGGATGAAAAAGCAGTGGCAGTGGCCATTCGCCCGGTATCTGCGCCCACCATGCACATCCCATCTTCAGCCTCTTATAGGCCTGCAAACAGGGCGATACCATCGGTCCCTACAAGAAGCCAGTCGGCTTCAAACAACGTCACGGTCAATATTTCGAACCCTAACTTCGCCAACAAAGAGCACGCTGCCGCTACCCAAAAACAGATCGATGAGCAGGTGCGTAAAGCACTGGCGAGACATAAAAATGACAAAGCCGATAGGAGCTACGCATGAACACCGTTATGGCGATGGTATCAACGTTCGCGTTTGACTTATCAAGCAGAGATTTCAACCGGCTCGATCGAACAAGAAGCTATAACTTCGCAGAGGTCCAAAAAGCTCAGGATCATCCGGGGTTGCAATCTATCGGTAAAGACATGGAAGAGATTACGATCAGCGGAAGTCTGACAACGCTGCGAAGCGGTATAGAGCCTCTCGATGAACTCTACACGATAGCGGATCAAAAAGAGCCGGTCCCGTTTGTCATGGGGTACGGTATCATCGTTGGTGACTTCCTGATTACCAAGATCAGCGAGGGCAAATCGATCTTCCTCGATGACGGCGTACACATGCAACTCGAGTTCAGCATCGATCTCAAAAAGGTGTACCCATGAAATATGCCATAGCAACACATGGTGATCGACTCGATCAAATCGTCTATCAGTATTACAAAACACTTGATGTACTGGGTGAGGTGATGATGAGCAACCCAGATCTGCTCAATAAGGCTCTCCTTAATGAGGGTGATCGTGTAGCACTCCCGGAGATAGCTATCGAAGCTCAATCTGAAACGGGTGTGAGCTTATGGTAAAGCACCCTGATTTTAAGATTATCGTAAACGACAAAGATGTTACTGAGAGCCTGCGCTCCTATTTGGTAAGTGTTGAATACACCGATGACATCGATGATGAAGCCGACGGGCTTACTTTGCGATTTCAGGGTGAGAATTTCAAGCCTCCATCATTTAATGATTCGCTCAAAGTTTGGCTTGGATACCGTGAAGGGCTTTGGTATATCGGTTCTTTTTCAGTTTTAAAGTCACGTATAGAGTTCGAGACGTTGGAAGTAGAAGTCACCGCAACGCCTGTCAATTTCGGAAGCGACATCAAGGAGAAACGGACCATGTCGTATGACAATGTAACGCTTGATCAGATTTTAAACAAGATAGCAGCACGGTATAAGTTGTCGGTGAAAAACAGCTTTCCAAAGCGCGCCTATAAGCACAAAAGCCAAACCAATCAAAGTGATCTTGATTTTATGCAGCGAATCGCAAAAGAGAGCGGTGCAACGTTCGCCATCAAAAACAATACGATTCTTTTTCGTCCTAAAAATGGGAGCGATGGTGATAAAGAACTTCCGTCGGCTGCCATCGATGCCAAATTGACGAAAGGGTTATGGTTTGAAACTCTTGACAAAACAGCATACGGATCATGTGTCGCCTCATGGCATAGCACAAAAGATAATAAAACTCAGAGTGTTACAGTCGGCAAAGGTAAACCGGTACTGCACATCAAAAGCACGTTCAAAGATGCGAGCGATGCCAGGATGAAAGCGTTGGCTCGTTTGGATGAATCGAAACGTGGACAGGCACGCGGTGGTTTCGAGTGTGAGGGGATGAACATCGTCGCTGGTTCTAAGGTTCAACTATCCAACCTACCTCCGGGGTGGCCGTCGTTGTTTGGTATCAAACAGGTGCGCCATTCGTGGGGAGAAGGTGGATACACGGTCAATGTGGAATTTGAAAATTAAAGGAGAAAAAGTGATCAATTCACGAAAAGTCGAAGACTTACACCCGATTGTTCGGGCAAAGGCGATTCAGCTTGAAAAACGGGTAGAAGCAGAGCTTGGTATCGATCTCGTCATTACGTCAACTTACCGGGATGATGAATCGCAAAACGCTTTATACGCGATTGGAAGAACGGTAAAAGGTTCAGGTGTTACAGCCAAAAAGCCGATGGGAAATAAGGTCACAAACGCAAAGGCGGGGCAATCGTACCATAACTATCGAGTTGCGTTCGATGTCGTTCCGGTTCGGCACGGTAAGCCCGTTTGGGGTACGAACGGGGAGGATGGGAAACTGTGGCAGCGTATCGGTGCGATCGGGAAAGAGATCGGTCTTGAGTGGGCTGGAGATTGGAAGACATTCAAAGAATTCCCACATTTTCAATACACGGGAGGGCTTACGCTTGCAAACTTTCAAAGCGGCCAAAAACTGGCTTAAACGAGAAATCAAGTACATCCAAAAGTCAAAGACTCAGTTCTTTAATTTCACGGTAATCCTCGGAGGTCTGCTCGAGACGAATATCGAAGAGTTCCGAGCTATTGTGCCGCCACAGTATTTCGGTATCGCTATCGTACTGATCGGATCAATCAACTGGTATCTTCGAAGGATTACCACCCAATCTTTACAAGACAAAATAGGAGATAAAGATGCTTAATATGCGTGTTTTCATTATCATGGTGCTCGGGTTTATTGCCGCGCTGACTGCCCTCGGTTTTTATACGCTAACCGTGTCCGGAGAGCGTAATGTTCTCGAGCAAACTGTCAAGACGAAAGAGGCTGAAACAGAGCGTCAAAAAGATAATGTCGCTTTTTATAAGGCATGGATTGAGCGAGATAAGCTCGATTCCATAAAGAAAGAAGAGGAGTATAACCGAACGATGTCCGCAAAGCCTAAATTCAAGACAATCATCGAGTATGTGCCAACTGGTGATAACTGTACCGACCTAAACGCCCTCATCGATGAGGCGCGAGGCAATCAAAAAGTTCAAGGAGAATCGTTATGATGAAGATGTTCTATTTAATGGTATTGACGGCAGTATTGATCTTCTCCGGGTGTGCGGATAAGCAACCGGAATGTAAGCCTATCACTATCACAAAGAAGTGTGAAACGCATAAACCGATCAAGCCGGTAATGAGTGAAGAGATCGGCGATAATCCGACATGGCTAAAAGCAAAATTGGAGAATAGCTGGAAAAAAGACAGCTATATATTCGATCTTGAAGCGGCACTGGAGAAGTGTCTGTAATAAGCTCCGCCTCACCCCTAACCACAAAAGGAGATGCAGCGGTACCGGCATTATGCCCGGTATCTTAATTTGATCGTGAAAATATGTCACGATGTCAGGAAATTATATGCAGCATCTCAAAGCCCCGTTCGCTTGGATCGGCGGTAAATCCAAACTCGCGGAAGACATAGTGGCTATGTTCCCGGAACACCGTCTCTATGTTGAGGTATTCGGCGGAGCGTTGAACGTTCTTTATCGTAAGCCCCATTCAATCAAGCAGGCTGAAGTCGTCAATGACATTAATAGCGAAATTGATCAACCTCCACCGCATCATCCGTACTAACCCGCAATCTCTGTCCATGCACCTGAACCGCCTATTGATCAGTCGGGAGCTATTCGCAGATATTCTCTCCGGGCGTGCAAAGCCTCGAAACAATATCGAACGTGCAGCACACTACTTTTATCTGCTCTCCCAGAGCTTTGGAGCCAAAGGCACTACGTTCGCCATGAATGCAAAAAGCAGACGTCCAAAGGATATTTATAAGGATTTTGGCCAGTGGTCTAAATGGTTGAAGTTTGTAACGATCGAGAATATGAGCTTCGATAAACTGATTGGTACGTATGACAAAGAGGATGCGTTCTTCTACTGTGACCCGCCCTACGTATCCACCGAGAAATATTATCAGCACACAGGTGGGTTTGGTGAAGTAGAACACCGGAAGCTTTCAGAGCTACTTCATGGTATCAAAGGAAAGTTTCTATTGAGTTATAACGACTGTGACCTGGTCAGAGAACTATATGCCGATATGAAGATCACGTCTACCAAAGAGATCAACTATACCCTTCGAGGAGCTGGAAGCAAGAAGACGGTTAGAGAGGTGATTATTACTAACTATTAGGGGGCAATGCTTCCTAATAATATGATATTTGAATTTAAAATGATAGTGTTTATAGGCTTTATCTGTAGGTTATGTATTATTTTTATTTGAATTTAAAATGATAGTGTTTTGTATCCATTAGAGGTTAAAACGGTACGTTACTATCATTTTAAATTCAAATTACTATCATTTTAAAGTCGGTTGTACATCAAATGTTAAATAGCGGAACGATGAAGATTACCGATATATCTCGTCTCATGGGTCACACTTCGACACAGATGCTTTTGACACGATATGCAAAATTTATTAAGTCGGAAGATATAAAAATCGAAGAAAAATTTGATTTGTTTGGGCTCAAAACGGGCACAAATGAAAAAGAAGTTATAGGGAAAGCCCACAAAATAGGCTAAAACCGTGGTACCAGTGGGCGGACTCGAACCGCCACGACATCGCTGCCAACGGATTTTGAATCCGTCGTGTCTACCATTTCACCACACTGGCTTGTGAAGAGGTGGAATTATAGGTTTGTTTTGCTTAAAGATTTGTAAAAGTGCATAATAGCGCGACATTACATCCTATTAAACACCCTTTCCTTTTTTGCCGATATAGTGATATGGAACTTTTCTTGCTTTATTTCATCTAACACGCACAAAAGGATTTGACGTGAGAGTTACCTCTTCATCTTTCTACAGCAATATTTACGGCGAGAACAATAAAATCAATCGTCAGCTTTTTGATGTTCACAAACAGATTTCGTCCGGTTTGAATATTCAGTATGCCGATGAAGATCCCATCACTTTTATCAAGACTCTTCGTCTGGATGATGAAATCACAACATTCTCACAAATCAAAAACAGCGTAGAGAACGCTTTTAAAATGTCTACGCAAACTGACACAACAATCAACGAAATTGTTAAAGCTGTTGAATCGATCAAAGTCAAATTGATTTATGCGGCCAACGAAACCCATTCCGAGACCAGTATGCAGGCAATTGCCAATGAACTGAGAGGGCTGCAGGTTCATATGCAGACTTTGGCCAACAGCTCCATCAACGGCCAATTCCTTTTTTCAGGATCAGCCGTGACGACCAAGCCGATAGATGTGAACGGTGTTTACCACGGGAATGATACAGATCTTGAAGCGTTCATGGGCTCAGGCGTCAAACAAAAATACAATATTTCGGGTGCGGAACTTTTTTTGGGCGAAGAGAAAAGTGTTAACCGTACCGTCAGCACCAACATTCCTCAGAACAGCTTGATCGACAATTCCGTCATTACAGCTTCCAGCACGATACGCGACCTGATGGGTGATGACACGGACGCTATTGATGAGCCAAGCTATTTTTACCTGCAGGGGGCACGAAGCGACGGAAGCACGTTCAAATCCAAAATCACTATGGGAATGAACGACACGGTAGAGGATTTGCTCAAAAAGATCGCCCTGACCTATGATCCCGATCCGGTAAGCATCTCACTCAACTCAGTCGGGCAGATCGAGATCATCGACAAGCGCAACGGTTCCAGCAAGATCGATTTTCATATGGTAGGTGCCGTCGATTTCAGCGGAGGCACTGGTGCCAATGTTACGGATATCGATGATTTACAAACGACGGGAACCACCGACTTTACGACGGCGATCACGGCTCCCGGCGGAGTTTACGTCAAAGAGTTCACCCGCAGCGGTCTGACAACTCCTGCAAGCACTTTGAATACGATTGAGGGAATCAACTACGACCGTACCAATTTTGTGAAGGAGGGTGCAAAACTTCTCTCCAACATTTCCCAGATCGTCAATTCGAATAATGCATTTACAACCCCTTCCACCAAACTGATCGATGCGGCAGGCGTATCAACGATGAACGGCACCAGGTTCAAACTGGAGGGAACGACGGTTGGAGGTGCAACGTATACGGCACAGATTGATTTTGGCCCGGCAGGCTCCACCTTTTTTTCACTCGACGGAGGTATCACGAAGTATCCAATTTACAATGCAAGCACTCCTCGGACCGCTGTCGCAGCCGATGAAATGACGTATCAGCAGTTGATGGATGTGATCAATATGGTCGTCACAGGTACTATCCCCGGATCTACTACTAGCGATGCAGATTACGATACGGCAATCACCACGGCCAATACGAAAGGTTCCACTACCCTCGACTATGCCGGACGCCTTGTATTGGAAGACAAAACTGCTACCATTACCAAGGCAGCACTGTCCATATATGACAATACTTCAGATACCTATCCAGCAACAGAAGGGGTTACAAACGGTCCTTCGTTGGTTTTCAACGCCAATAGCGCCTTAACGGTTCGCGATCCCAAAAATGACTTTTTCACCCGTCTCGAAGAGATCATTCAGTCGGTGGAACAGGGGAAATACCGCGCAGACGGTTCTAATCCGTCCGATCCCCGCAACGGCGGCATCCAAAATGCGATCCAAATGATTGACGATCTGCACGATCATGTCATCCGTGTCCATACAGAAATAGGGTCGTATTCCCAGCTGTTCGATATAACTTCCAAAAGAACCGATATGCTGATCGTCAGCGCCAAAACCCTGCGTTCGGAAGTGCTCGACACCGATATCGCCGAAGCGACGCTCCGATTGCAGCAATTAAACCTCAATTATCAGGCCATGTTCTCCAGTATTTCCAAGGTTTCGCAACTTTCTCTCGTCAATTATCTGTAACAAATTGCAATGCAAAGAGGGTTCTTTTCCCTTTTTTGCTATAATCAATCCTATTTTCTCAGCCCTATTTCAAGGATTTCCCATTTTACGCGATACATTGTTTATTGCCGGCTTCGGTATACTGTTTTATCTTGGATTGGCGACGATTATCGGAAACGCGTCGGTTATCGGATCCTACGGCGCATCGTTTGCCGCATTCAATATACATATTTTCGGCTACGTCGCCTATACTTATCTGCTGTTGTTGATGGTCCCCCTCTTTTACTGGTACAAATATGACGGAGGCATCCGACGCCGTCTTGAAATGGCGGGAGTTTTTGCCCTCCTCTTTTTTGCCCTCCTCTTTTTTCAGGCCATGGTCGTCGAAGGAAACTACCGGGGAGCGTTCGGGGGAGCTGTCGTTGATTTTATTTCTGTCTACATCGGAACGTTCGGGCTGTGGATCTTGTGGCTGATGCTGGCGGCAGTCTCAGTGATTGCGGTACTGGAACAGAGTCTGGAAGAATTGGCACGCCCGATCCGACAATTCATGGGTAAGCCCCTGACAGCGATCAAAAAATCCCAGAGCGCCTTTTCATCTGAAGAGCATCAAACCGCTAAAGGGACTGTGCAAAAGCCTCGTCAGGAACCTTCCTATGAAACTCCCCTGCACGATTCTTCTTCCCACTACGAAGATCCTCTCCCTTATTTCGAGAACCCACAGCCCGATGTCGAACCGGCACCAACACCCTCAAAAAAAGAGGTGGAACCCAGCATTCCGGTTGAGGCTCCGATAGCACCATCAGTCGACGTCGAACACGAACCATCACCGCAAACGCACCCTCTCCCGGCGAAAGAATCCACGATCCTGACCATGGCCAAAAAAGTAAAAGAGTCCAAACAACACGCCGTAGTCGTCGACGAACTCGAAGAGAATAAAATTCTCTTGGATCAGATTGACCGCGGCGTCAGTGAAAAACCGAAAAATTTCAAACTTCCCCCTATCGATTTTTTCCAGCTCCCTCCCAAAAAGCAAAATGCCGTCGATGAAGCCGAACTCGACGATAAAATCCGGGACCTGATCGACAAACTGGGCCATTTCAACATCGACGGCGACGTCGTCCGAACCTATGCGGGGCCCGTTGTCTCTACTTTTGAGTTCAAACCTGCCGCCAATATCAAAGTCTCGAAGATTTTAGGGCTTCAGGATGATCTGGCCATGGCATTGCGTGCCCAGACGATCCGTATCCAGGCGCCGATCCCCGGCAAGGACGTGGTCGGTATCGAGATTCCGAATAAGACGGTAGAAACCATCTACATCCGCGAACTGTTCGACAGCCAGCTTTTCAAAGAGGCCTCATCCCCCCTCACCCTTGTCCTCGGAAAAGACATCGTCGGAAAGCCCTTCATCACCGATCTCAAAAAACTTCCGCACCTCCTCATCGCCGGAACCACGGGGAGCGGTAAGAGTGTCGGTATCAATGCGATGATTTTGAGCCTTCTTTACAAAAATTCCCCGGACCAGCTCAAACTGCTAATGATCGACCCGAAAATGCTCGAATTCTCGATCTACAACGACATCCCCCATCTGCTGACGCCGGTCATCACGAAGCCCAAAGAGGCGATCGCGGCATTGAGCAATATGGTCTACGAAATGGAGCGGCGTTACAAACTGATGAGCGAGACTCGGACGAAAAACATCGAAAACTTTAACGAAAAAGCCAAAAAAGAAGGGTATGAACCCCTCCCCTATATCGTCGTCATCATCGACGAGCTCGCCGATCTGATGATGACAAGCGGCAAAGACGTCGAATATTCCATCGCCCGCCTCGCACAGATGGCCCGCGCGAGCGGTATACACCTGATCGTCGCGACTCAGCGCCCCAGCGTCGATGTCGTCACCGGCCTCATCAAAGCCAATCTCCCCTCCCGTATCAGTTACAAAGTGGGACAGAAGATCGACAGCAAAATCATCCTCGACGGCATGGGGGCCGAATCACTCCTCGGACGGGGGGACATGCTCTTCACCCCTCCGGGAATGAGCGGCCTTGTGCGCCTACACGCCCCCTGGAGTACCGAAACCGAAATCGAAAAAGTCGTTGAGTTTCTAAAAGACCAGCGCGAGCCGCAGTACGACCGCCGGTTCTTGCGCGAAAACGATGAAGTTGCGGGAAGCAGCGGCAACAGCGGTGGAGACGAGGAGATGGACGAACTGTACGAAGAGGCCAAAAATATCGTACTCAGCGAACAAAAGACCTCTATCAGTTATCTGCAGCGCCGCCTCCAGATCGGATACAACCGCTCTGCCCGCCTGATCGAACAGCTGGAAAACAACGGTATCCTTTCGCCCCCGAATGCCAAAGGAAACCGGGATATCATCTCCGGCGATCCTTTTTAAATCTCCTTCGGGAGAGCTTCTGCACCTATTTATCCCCTTTTTGTAACTTTTTCTCCTCTGGCATGACGCGCCTCAATAGAAATAACGGGGCATCTCAATAGTATAAAGTTACTTTTTTACACAAAAAATTCGCTTTTAGTGAAAACAAATGAGTAATAAAGTAACATTATGCCATAACTGATTTTTTCTTCTGTTATAATCATTCAAAATTTACATGAGACAGGAGTCACTATGGCTTTTATGGACGAATACAAAGCGCATGTTGCTGAGCGTGCAGCGCAAAACATCCCTCCTCTTCCACTGACTAAAGAGCAGGTTACCGATCTGATCGAATTGATCAAAGCGGAAAAAAGTAAAAACGCCGAGTTGGTCGATATGCTGGCCAACCGCGTCAACCCGGGTGTGGATGACGGCGCTCATGTCAAAGCGGCTTTCTTGCACCAAATCGTCCAGGGTCAGGAAAAAGCATTCCTTGCCGACTCTAGCGATATCGACAGCGTAGACCACAAAATCGCCGCTATCAAAATCCTCGGAAAAATGGTCGGCGGTTACAACGTCAAACCATTGATCGATGCGATGAGCATCGAAGCGTTGGCGGCTGATGCTGCCAATGAGCTGAAACACACGTTGCTCGTTTACGATGCGTTCAATGACGTTGTTGAACTTTCCAAAACCAACAAATACGCCAAAGAAGTTCTTCAGTCATGGGCGGATGCCGAGTGGTTCACCAGCAAAAAGCCTCTTGCCGAAAAATTCAGCGTGGTCGTATTCAAATTCCCGGGTGAGACCAACACCGACGACCTCTCTCCGGCGAGTGCGGCGTTTACCCGTTCAGACATCCCGCTTCACGCGACAACGATGCTGTCGGCTAAAATGCCTGAAGGGATCGCAAAAATCGCCGAGCTGAAAGAAAAAGGGATGCAGATCGCCTACGTCGGTGACGTCGTCGGGACCGGATCAAGCCGTAAATCGGCTGCCAACTCGGTCCAGTGGCACATGGGTGACGATATCCCGGGTATCCCGAACAAACGGACCGGCGGCGTCGTCATCGGAAGCATCATCGCACCGATTTTCTTCGCAACCTGTGAAGACTCCGGCGCACTCCCGATCGAAGCGGATGTAAGCCAGATGGAAACGGGTGATGTCCTCGAAATCGATACCAAAGCGGGAACCATCACGAAAAACGGGACCCAAATCGCTACGTTTGCTCTTCGCCCGAACACAATCGAGGACGAAGTGCGCGCCGGCGGACGTATCCCCCTCATCATCGGGCGCGGCTTGACCGCCAAAGCCCGTACAGCGCTAGGCATGGCTCCGGCAACCATCTTCGCCCAGCCTATCCAGCCTGCCGATACCGGCAAAGGCTACACCCTGGCTCAGAAAATGGTAGGTAAAGCATGCGGCATGGAGGGCGTTCGCCCAGGTATGTACTGCGAGCCGATGACCAGCACTGTCGGTAGCCAGGACACAACCGGACCGATGACGCGCGACGAGATCAAAGAGCTTTCGGCTCTGGGATTCTCGGCTGATTTCGTGTTGCAGTCTTTCTGCCACACGGCAGCGTATCCGAAACCCTCCGACGTGAAACTGCACGCGACACTCCCGGCGTTCATCTCGACCCGCAGCGGTGTCGCTCTTCGTCCGGGGGATGGTGTTATCCACAGCTGGCTGAACCGTATGGTTCTCCCCGACACCGTAGGAACCGGCGGCGACAGCCATACCCGTTTCCCTATCGGTATCAGTTTCCCTGCAGGTTCGGGTCTCGTAGCGTTCGCAGCCGTCACCGGTTCGATGCCGCTTGAAATGCCAGAATCGGTTCTTGTCCGCTTCAAAGGGGAGATGCAGCCGGGTATCACATTGCGTGATCTGGTCAACGCGATCCCTTATTATGCGATCCAACAGGGTCTCTTGACCGTCGAGAAAAAAGGGAAGAAAAACATTTTCAACGGTCGTGTTCTGGAGATCGAAGGGCTGCCGAACATGAAAGTCGAACAGGCGTTTGAACTTTCCGACGCATCGGCTGAGCGTTCTGCTGCGGCATGTACCGTCCGTCTGAACAAAGAGCCGGTCATCGAGTACCTCAAATCCAACGTTACCCTCATCGAAGCGATGATCGCGGATGGGTACGAAGACGCGCGCACGTTGCAGCGCCGTGCCGACAAAATGAAAGAGTGGTTGGCCGCTCCGTCATTGATGGAGCCGGATGCCGATGCGGAATACGCGGCGATCATCGAAATCGACCTTGCCGAAGTGACCGAGCCGATTCTGGCATGCCCGAACGATCCGGACAACGTCAAGCTCCTCAGCGAAGTTGCGGGAGAGAAGATCGACGAAGTCTTCCTCGGAAGCTGTATGACCAACATCGGCCACTACCGTGCGGCGGGTGAAGTAATGCGCGGCGAAGGCAAAATCGCCGTCGAGAAATTCTGGATCGTACCGCCGACCCGTATGGATGAGCAGCAGCTGATCAACGAAGGGTACTACGACGTTTATAAAGCTATTGCGGCGCAAACAGAAGTTCCAGGATGTTCACTCTGTATGGGTAACCAGGCAAGCTCACGCGAAGGGGCAACGGTATTCTCTACCTCTACCCGTAACTTCGACAACCGTCTCGGTAAAGGGACGCAGGTCTATCTTGGTTCGGCCGAACTTGCAGCAGTCTGTGCCAAACTCGGACGCATCCCGACCGTCGCGGAATACATGAGCATCGTCCCTGAAAAACTCGCCGGTAAATCCGATGAAGTGTACCGATATCTCAACTTTAACGAGATCGGCAATTACCACCTCGAAGCGCGTAACATTGCTGAGGAAAAATACGGCGTCACCATTAAAGCCGTTTAATCTCTCCTCCTCCCTTCTTCGGAAGGGGCATTGTGCTATAATGACGCATCTACTACCTAAAGCAATCCAATGTCCTCTTTCGAACAACTTCCCCTCCATCCGTCCTTGAAAACAGCGCTGCGACGTCTCAACTTCACCTCTATGACTGCGATACAATCGCAATCGTTGCCCCTCATACTCGAAGGACGCGATATCGTCGCCCAGGCTTCCACCGGAAGCGGCAAAACACTCAGCTTTGCTCTGGGGATTCTAAACGTCATCAATCCGAAATTTTTCGCCCCCCAATCGCTCGTTCTGTGTCCGACGCGTGAGCTCGCCGAACAGGTGGCGCTGGTGGTCCGTTCCTGTGCCTCCGAGATCGGCAACATCAAGGTTCTAACCCTCTGTGGCGGGGTCCCGATGAAGGGGCAGATCCATTCGCTCAAACATGGAGCCCATGTCATCGTCGGAACTCCCGGACGTGTACTCAAACTTCTGAGCATGGATACCCTCGATTTGAGCCACTGCAAAGCGACGGTATTGGATGAGGCGGACCAGATGGTCGATATGGGGTTTCTTGAGGATATCGAATCGATATTCGCCTATCTGCCTGCTACGCGACAGACACTCCTGTTTTCCGCCACCTACCCAGAATCGATCCAAACCCTCTCGGCGCGCCTGAATAACAATGCGGTATTCCTGCAGGTACAAAGTCAGGAGACGAAACCTGCGATTACCGAGATCGCATATATGGTCAACGACAAAATTCTGGCACTTTCTACACTGCTGCATCACCACACGATCACCAACGCCATCATCTTTTGCAACACGAAAGTTGCCGCTTCGGAACTGTGCGAAACCCTCAACTATGCCGGAATTCATGCAATTCCCCTGCATGGGGATATGGAGCAGTTCGACCGCAACGAAGCGATCATCCAGTTTCGAAACGGAAGCGCACCGTTTCTCGTCGCCACCGACGTCGCAGGACGAGGGATCGACATCGAAGGGCTCGATGCCATCATCAACTACGATGTTCCTCAGCAGCTCGACCGCTATGTCCATCGTATCGGCCGTACCGGTCGGGCAGGAAAAGAGGGGACGGCCATTACTCTCATCAGTCCCCATCAAATGGATTCCTTTCGCGCACTGGGACGCCCGTGCGAACCACAGGAACTACCATCTGACGCTTTTTCCAAAGAGATTCTGACAACCATGCGGACCATCTCCATCGATGCGGGGAAAAAAGAGAAGCTGCGTGCGGGAGACATTGTCGGCGCGCTGATCCATGAGTGCGGCCTTGCCAAAGAGGAGATAGGAAAGATAGATCAGCTCGATCATTTGAGCTATGTAGCCGTTCCGCGCAAACTGGCGGAAACCGTCCATAAAAAACTCAAGAATCGTCCGATAAAAGGGAGGATTTTCAGGTTGTGGCTGTTAGACTAACGCTCATAGTTTATGATATTTTTTTATAGCTGCAAGGAATTCAATGGCCAATCAAGAGCTTACGTTTGCCGGGGATGAATTTATTGTCTCCAAAACCGATCTGAAAGGTAAAATCACCTACGGTAACGCCCTATTCATCAAAATGTCAGGCTACAGCGAAAGTGAACTGATCGACCAGCCTCACAATATTCTGCGCCACGAAGAGATGCCTGCCGTTGTTTTCAAGCTTCTGTGGAAGCGGATCCAGTCGGGGAAAGAGGTCTTCGCATACGTCAAGAACAAGACCAAAGAGGGGGATTATTACTGGGTATTCACCCATGTCACCCCCTCTTTCGATGCCAACCGCCAAATCAGCAGCTACCACTCAGTACGGCGTAAACCTTCCCAGAAAGCGCTGGACGTTATCAAACCGCTTTATGCCACACTGCTTCAAAAAGAACGAAACGGCGGTATAAACGCTTCTGAAACGGCTCTCAACCAATTACTTCAAGACAAAGGATTATCGTATGATGAATTTATCCTCTCTCTCTAAGATCCAATACGCCAATATTGCCTCCATTCTCCTCTTTGTCATTGCACTTGCCCTTGAAACGATCATCGACGGGTGGAGCTGGATCCGGCTGCTTAATTTTTTCAATTTCGCGCTGGCATGGTTTATCTTTCTCAATATCCGCAAAGCCCAAAAAACAGTCAGTGACGTAACCGCAGTTATCAAGAAAGCGGAAAAAGGAGATCTTGAAAACCGTATCACCAACATTCAAGACCACGGTGAACTGAAAGATCTGAGCTGGAATACAAACAATATGCTTGATCAAATGGAAGTTTTCATCCGGGAAGTGCACGCAAGCATCGAAGCTTCCAGCCGTGACGAATTCCACCGCAGGATCGTTACGCAGGGACTGCAGGGGGAGTTCAAAGAAGCCAGCGAAATCGTCAACAAAGCGATCCATGCAATGCATACGAACTATCTCCACGTTCAAAAATCGGTCCTTAACAGTGCCCTCGGAAAAATCGGAGCAGGTTCGGGAGGCGGTCTGGAAGTGATTCAGCAAGACCTTCAAAACACCATCCTCAGACTCCATAAAATTACCGAAATCAGCCAGACAACCTCGACCAATTCGTCTCACACCGTCAGCGAGCTCGAAGAGATCATCAGCAAACTCAGCCGCCTGATCGAACTGGTCCAGACCTCTGCCGATGCGATCCAATCGCTGAATGAAAAAACGAGCGAAATCAGCTCGGTCGTGAACCTGATCAAAGACATTGCGGACCAGACCAATCTTCTGGCCCTGAACGCCGCGATCGAAGCGGCCCGCGCAGGTGAACACGGCCGCGGATTCGCCGTCGTCGCCGACGAGGTTCGCAAGCTGGCCGAGCGGACCCAGAAAGCGACGGGAGAAATCGCCATCGCTGTCCAGACCCTCCAGCAGGAGACAACCGAAATCCATTCCAACTCCGAATCGATGAGCGACATTGCCAACGAATCCAGCGATGCAATCGAATCGTTCCGCCAGACGCTTCATACCTTCAACAAAGATGCACAGAGTACCGCATTACAGGCGACCGCCATCGAAAATACGACGTTTGTCACATTGGCCAAAATCGACCATATCATCTTCAAAACCAATGCCTATAAAGCGATCGTCAACGGACATATCGAGACTCAGTTCGCCGACCATCACAACTGCCGCCTGGGCAAATGGTATGACGGCGGCATCGGCCATGAAAGATTTTCTCATCTGCCGAGCTTCAAGCAGATGGCCAATCCGCACGAAACAGTTCATCTGAGAGTTCACGACAATCTTGTATTTATTGAGAAAGAGGACCGTTCGATTGAATATCAAGAAAAGATCCTGAGCAATTTTCAAACGATGGAAGAAGCAAGCTATGCCCTCTTTGGATTGATGGACAATCTGATCAAAGAGTCCGAAGAGGACCTGATGAAGCGATCACGCGCCTAACAGGTGTTAAGACTCACTTTTTAAAATACCCTTCGAGTATCTGTTTCCCCAGCTCCACTCCGGGCTGGTCATATGTGTTGATTTCCAGAAGTGCCCCGCTGACGGATGTCAGCAGCTCGTAGTATAGGATCATTTCCCCGACCGAATACTCATCGATCTTTTTCCATTCGATTTCATCGACACTCACATCGCTCTCAATGACGCTTTTCATCGTCGCCATGCACTGGGCATTGATCAGTTCGTTGAAGGAGTGGCCATTCACAAAATCCGATTTTTCGAGGTAGTGCAAGGAGAGGTCCGGAATCATCAGGGACTCTTCCGATTCGGCAATATGCATAAAAGTGACAGTTTTGTTCAAAGGTCCCTGGACGATCAGCTGCAAGAAGGAGTGCTGATCGACCGAGCCGATCAAAGCGATGGGGGTAAGCCCCACCCGCTCGCCGCGGCGGTTGCGTTTGCCCAGCGATTCGCCCCAGATCTGCACCATCCATTTGCCGAATTCCTCAAACGTATCAGAATACGCAAACAGCACATTCATCGGATAGCGCTCTGCATGGGTTACGTAATACGCCGCTTTTTGGAGCAGGTGGTCTTCCTCGCGCTTCCAGAAACGATCCAGAAAGGATTGCGCCCCCTTCAAGACGCTCATCGTATCGAATCCCGCCAGGGTCAAAGGGACAACGCCTACGGCGCTAAGGACTGAAAAACGCCCTCCTACATTCGCGGGGATCGTAAAACGGCGAAGACCGTTTTCGTCGGCAAAACGTGCGAGGACCGATCCCTCATCGGTTATCGCCATGATCTGATCCGCATTTTGGACGACCAGATCAAACGCGACGATGACCCGCTTGAAAATCGAGAGGGTCTCGACGGTACTTCCAGACTTGGAAATGACGATGAAGAGGGTGCGGGGCCTATCGATCTGCGAAATCATCTGATTGACGCTGATGGGATCGGAGTTTTCGAGGTAGACGATTTTTTTCGCGTTTGGGGTTCCGGGACGCAGAAGACGCTCGATCGCCTTTATTCCGAGCGAGGAGCCGCCGATACCGATCACGGCGATCGTATTGTATTTTTTATCGATGGCGGGGCGCAGTTTTTCGACCTCGCTAACGAGCGTCTGCGATTGACGCGGCAGATCGTAATACCCGATCTCGCCGCTGTGTGCTTCAAAACGGACCGCCTCGTACCCTTTTTCCAGTGTAAAAGGGTCGAGTGTCTTGGTGTTGAAGTGGTTTATAAACCGGAGCATCAACGGTTTCCGATGAGAACCGTCATATCTACCAGGCGGCTGCTGTAGCCCCATTCGTTATCGTACCATGCCAGTACCTTGACCGTGTTGCCGTCGACGACACTGGTCATATCGGGAACATAGGTCGAACTGTAGGTTGAACCGATGAAATCGCTTGAGACCCGTTTGTCGTTGTCGACTTCGATCAGCCCTTTGAAAGCACCTTCCGCAGCGGCAGTGAACGCGGCATGGACATCCTCTTTGGTCACCTCTTTTTTGAGGTTGACCGTCAAATCGACAACCGAGACATCCGGAGTCGGAACCCGCATCGCATAGCCGTTCAGCTTTCCTTGCAGATGAGGCATGACTTTTCCGATCGCTTTGGCCGCACCCGTAGAGGTGGGGATCATGTTCATCGCCGCCGCGCGTGCACGGCGCGGATCTTTCGAATGCTTCACATCCAGAATGTTCTGATCGTTCGTGTAAGAGTGGATCGTCGTCATCAAACCGTTCTCAATGCCAAACGCATCGTCCAGCACTTTTGTGATCGGACCCAGACAGTTTGTCGTACAGCTGGCGTTGGAGATGATCGCTTCTCCCTGGTATGCATCCGAATTGACGCCATAGACGTACGTCGGGCTGTCGTCTTTGGCCGGTGCTGACATGATTACTTTTTTCACCCCGTTTTTAAGGTGCTTTTGGCAGCTCTCCTGGTCCAGAAACTTTCCGGTACATTCTATAACCACTTCGGCTCCCGTGCTTCCGAAATCGACGTTGTCGATATTGCGGTCGCTGAACATCCGGACATTTTTTCCGCCGATCTGGATCGTGTTTTCATCGATCACTTTGGCATCGATACCGCGATGGACACTGTCGAATTTCAGCAGGTATTCGAGCATGTCGGGTTTCGCCGTTGTATTCAACGCCACCAGTTCAATGTCACTGCGTTCTGCGATTATTTTAGCTACGATAATTCCGATTCTTCCTGTGCCGTTGATCGCCACTTTGAGTGCCATAGAGACTCCTGATTTGAGAGAAAATTAAATAATAGTATATTTTAACAAAAGAATTTTAAAAGGAGAGTTAGAGAAAAGAGTTTAACCCCGCAATGCGGGATCAAACGGTTAAAAGCTGTAGGTGACCGTGACAGGAATCTCTTTGAGAGGATAGTCGCTCTCGATACGGATTTTTTTCCCTTTGAATTTTGCCACATTGGAGTATCCGCTGAGCACTTCGCGTGTCTGAAGGGCATAGTGGGTGTCGCATTTGCGGACCGTCCGATACCCATGAGTGCCTCCTGTTCCGTAGGAATTGGCCACTTTTTGCCCTGCCAGCGTCCCAAGGACCGCGCCCCCGACCGTCGCTACGGTCTTGCCGCTTCCCCCGCCGATCTGATGGCCGAGCACTCCGCCAAGGGCACCTCCCGCCAAAGCGCCGACGATGTTGTTTCCGCCACCGCCGGAACCGACCTCTTCTCTGACATCGTAACACTGTTCCGTCGGGATGTTTTCCTGTATCGTTGAATAGATCGGGGTTGAACGGTGGACTTTAACGTATTCGACGGTCGAAAAACTCTCCGCCATAGCTGCCGAAGCACTCAGCAAAAGTGGCAATGCGATACTTGAAACTGTATTTTTAGATAACATGATAATTCCTTCATCTCTTTGAATGAAGGGATTTTAAAGGGCTATTGTTAACCGAAAGTGAATTTTTACTTTCCGCCGTACAAAAGGGTGTTAATCTTTTCGTAAATATCCAGCACTTCGTCTTTTTTTTCAAAAAAACTGTTTTTATTCGCGATCAGATGGGTGGAAGATTCCATGATGGTCTCGACAACCTCCAGCCCATTTTGTTTCATCGTACTCCCTGTCTCGACAACATCGACGATCATGTCGGCCAGTCCCACGAGAGGTGCGAGTTCGATCGAACCATACAGCTTGATGATGTCTGCCGCTACAGCACGTTCTGCGAAATAGCGCTTGGTGATGTTGACCATTTTGGTTGCGACTTTGATCTCGCTTTTGGTGAAATCGGGTTTTTCACCTGCCCGCATCCCGATTGCGATGCGGCATTTCCCTTTTTGCAGATCGAGGAGACGAATAACGTCAAGCCCCTGCTCTTCGAGCGTGTCGAGACCTACGACACCGATATCTGCCGCCTGATGGTAGACGTAAGTGGCGACGTCCTGGTTGCGTACCAGCAAAAATTTGAAATTATCCGTCTGCAGGATCAGTTTGCGGTCGTCGAATCTGAATTCGCTTCCAAAAATCGATTCGAAGATCTCCAGCGTTTCATCGGCGATCCGCCCTTTTGGGAGTGCGACACTTAGCATGCTCTACCTTTTTCGATTAACTTTTTCATCCCCTTGAAGATCAGCTCTTCATCCACGACCGCATCCGGAAAAAAACGGCTGAGGGTCTGCGCATCACCGCCGCTCAGATAGATCGGCTTTCCGATGCTCTTGATCTGAGCGACCAAAGGAGCCAGAAAACCGACCGTAACGGCGTCCGGGGTATTTTTCGCCATTTTAGCCAAATCAACCTCAAAGTTCCATGACACCTCCAGCGCCGGCGAGAGACGAGCGTACGCTTCGCGGGCCGCACGAAGTCCCAGAGAGATGAATCCCCCCCCATAGATGCCTCCGCGCATCACGTCGACGGTGATGGCGCTCCCCGCATCGACGATGACCCCCTCCCCTACCGCTTCGCACACCATCACCCGGTCGATCCCCATCGTCGGGTAATAGTTGTCCCATGCGACGGCTGAGCGCAGGTCATGCCAGTTCGGGCAGTTTGCAACCCGTTCGTTCAACCGGGCGTTTACGCTGATGAAATACACCTCTTCGGTCATCGAAGAAGGATCAAAATCATCGACACGTATTTTGGTTCGTTTCCCGTCTTGATACAAATCAACCGATGTGTTGCCAATGTCGCACAATATCATGGCGCTATTATAGTCTAATTGACCTTACGCACTTTTTTCTAAAAAGGCTGTAGTAAGGTCGATTATTTCTTCCGTATCCGGAAGATACGGGTAGCTTTAGAGGGTTGTAGGGACATCTGTCCCTGCCACTTTATGGGCTTTGCCCAGAAAGTGCGTAACATCAAAGTCTAAGTACCCCGCTCACCCGTGCGACGCTGTCGCCTTTGTACAGGCTAAGGCGAACGACCGCATCCTCCGTCGCATTCAAATCGTGCATGACGTTACCCTCCAGCGCGATCACATCGCCGGCTTTGAGTGCGAAGCGCTCTGCCCCCACCCCGAAATCAATGCTTCCCGCTACGATCATAACCGTGATCGGAAACGACGTTTTATGCGCTTTCATGGATTGACCCGCACGAAACACGATCCGTATCTCTTTGGTAAAATCGTTGCTGATGAGCGGGGTAATGACCGGCTGTGACTCGCCGTAGACAATGTCGGCTAAAAATGAACCGCTTTGCATATTCATCCTTTTTAATACGGATAATAGCTTTGGAAGGTGAAAAAAATCTTGATGGATATCAATTTTTTGCCATCGGATGATAGTTCCTCACGGTCTCCTGCAGGTTCTGTTTCTGGATATGGGTGTAGATTTGCGTCGTCAGCAGCGATGCATGTCCCAGCAGTTCCTGCACGACGCGCAGATCCGCACCGCCGAGGATCAACGCGGTGGCGTAGGAGTGGCGCAGGGCATGGGGAGAGGTTCCCAGGTATTTTTGGGTGATTTTGAACGCCGAAACGCGGCTGAGCGGTTCGCCTCGGTAATTGAGCCACAGCAGCGGCTTGTTGAACGGGCATGCTTCACGGTAAGAGCGCAGCGCTCTCATCGCTTCTTCCGCGACAGGGACGTAGCGCTCTTTCTCCCCTTTTCCATAGCGGATACGCAGCCATCCCCCCTCGATGTCCCCCTCCTCTACGATCAGGCATTCGCTGATCCGCGCCCCCGTGGCATACAAAAAAAGGATCAGCGCGTAGTCGCGCAGCCCAAGCCAGTCGCTGCGGTCGATCATGGCAAGCCCCGATTGTATCGCCTCGTAGCTCAGGTATTTGGGAAGATTTTTCGGGATCTTGGAGAGAGCAAACTTCTCAGATGCAGAATCGAACCGATTGCGGTGGCAAAAATCGAGAAAGGAGTTGAACGCGGAAAGCTTGCGGTTGAGGGTCCGTTTGTTGGGGATCGACCCCAACAAAGTAAAAACATCGGCGGAATCGATTTGGATCAGGCTTTTACCCGTCCTCTTTTCAATCTCGTCAAGGTCGCGGCTGTACGCCTCGATCGTCCGGGGGCTAAGGGCCTTTATGACCGTAATGTATTCGATAAAAGCCTCAAGCTCTCCGGACATTATTTGATAGAGATGTATCGGTCGTCAAAATAAAAACGTCCTTCTCCGGCGAAGACTTTGTCATCATCCTGAAGGTCTACGTCATACACGTCATAGGTAAGAAGATTTTTGCTCAGTGCGATCATGTACCCCTCTTTTTCCAGAGCATAGACACGGTCGTTCTGGACGCTGATACCGACGAAATGGGCAAACGGGAATTTCTTTTTCGCCCGGAACTGCAATGTCGGACTCAGCGCGATGATTTCTCCCTGCTTCGTCGTGATCCATATCCCCTCGGAGGTGTAGGCGATGTTGCGGATGTCGTATTTCTCACGCGCCTCTTTTTGCGACAATGCGAGAATCCCGTAACCCGTAGAGGCAACAAGATGGTTGTCAATGACGTTCAGGTAGGTGATGTTGTTGAAATACTCCTCCGAACTGACGACGACCGAGCGCAATACCTGTTTGGTCTGTGAATTCACGATGACGATTTTCCCATCCAGCGCCAGAAACAGCACCAGTTCTTTCAAGAAATAAGGATTAGCGATCCGCGCATCGACGGCAACGGCTGCATTGGAAGCTTCTTTGAAAAGAAGCTTTTTTGTTTCGAGCGAATAGAGAGCCATTTCGTTATTGGCGAACAAAACCGCAACGATGTCGTCTTGGATACTTGCCGCGGCAATCCCCTGCTTGAATTCAAACGTCACTTTGCCATCGGTTCCCTCAGACGGGAACAGAACCATGTTTCCCTCTTCGCTTTCGGTGATCACCCACGCATCGCTGGCATTGATAAGGCGATGATTTTCCGGTACCTTGAATTTTTTCTCCCCCTCGCTGCCAAGGAGATTCCCGTTGTCCAGCAGAGCTACCGAGGGTGTGACCTGCCGGATGGAAGAGGTTAAATGTCCGGCATTGCGCCATTCGCCTTTTACATTTTCAGGTTTAAAAACCTCTTTGTGCGAACATCCGCTAAAGAGAACGGCCATCCCGACAGAAAAAGCGATAAAAGAATAGTTCATTATTGTACTCCGTAATGAGACAGTGCCTGTCCCACTTGATAGATGGGGGAATCTTCGGGAATCAGTGCGATTTTTTGGTGTGCCTGTGCGACATCACCTTTTTCGATTGCGTGTACGGCCAGCTCCAGCAAGGCAAGGTCTTTGTAAAGCGCTCCCTGTTTTTTCGCATAACTCTCTAAAGATGCCGTATCTTCTTTAATCACCGCAGACTCATACGCAGCGATATCCGAGACACCGAATGCTTTGGAGTCTTTCAACGAATCGAGTATCGCCGCATCATTGCTGGCAATTCCACGGGAGAGTCTCCATACATCGTACAATTTCGGATTGTCGTTTTTCAGAGTCTGCTCCGCAGCGCTGTCTTCCGGATTCAGAAGCAGTGCATTGAATGCAATGTTCGAACTCTCGATTTTAGCGTCAGTGTAAGCCTGATACGCTATGGCCCCTCCCGCCACCAGCAACAAAGAAACGACCCCCGCCATCAGAGGTTTTTGATACCGTTTAACAAAGCGTTCCGTTTTAATGGCGCTTTCTAGAAATTTCTCTTCGGAATTCAGCTCCTCTTTGAGGGCATCCATATTCTCTTTTAGACTCAAAATAACTCCTGATTTTTGCCTTCGCTTAAATAGCAATAATATCTTACGCTATGTTAAAGTTAAGTAAACCCATTTTTAGGGTACAATTATTTTTCATAAAATTATCACGACTTAGGTTAATCATGCAAATCGACGAAATTCTTTTACAACGGTTGGAAAAGCTCTCTTATCTCCAGATCCCGGAGGAGCACCGCGCCGAAATGATTTCCCAGCTCAGCGAAATCGTGTCGTTTGTCGACAATCTCGGCGAACTGGATACCGAAGGTGTCGATGCCACTTTTTCGATGTCCGATGTTGCAACCCGACTGCGCGAAGACGCCGGTATCCCTGACCGCACGATCAATGATGACATTTTGGCCCATGCACCGCATGCGCAGGACCATTTTTTCATCGTTCCTAAAATCATCGAGTAACCCATGATACGCGTATACGGTATCAAAAGCTGCGGAAGCGTCAAAAAAGCGCTCCATTTTTTGGATGCACACGGTATACCCTACACCTTTCACGATTTCAAAACCTCTCCGGTTGACAGCGCAACAATCGAACAATGGGTACGACAAAGCGGTCTTGATCTCCTTTTAAATACCAAAGGGACGACGTACCGCACATTGGGAATGAAATCCCTCTCGTTGGATCAGGGAGAAAAAATCGAATGGATGAGCCGTCACAACCTCCTGATAAAACGCCCTGTAATCGAATTTGGCGACCGCCTCGTGGTCGGTTTTGATCCATCCCAATACGAAGGAATTTTTTCTCATGAATGATACATCGCTGGATATCCACAAGCTTCTCAAAAGTGTTGTTGCCTATAAAGCATCGGACCTGCACCTCGTAAGCCGTTCAGAGCCTCAGATCCGGATCGACGGCCGTCTCGTCGCCCTCAATCTCCCTGTTCTGGACGGACGGATGATCGAAGAGATGGCCTACTCTCTTCTGACGGAAAAGCAGAAAAAAGCGTTCGAAGAACACAACGAGCTCGACTTTTCGATCGTCATCCCCGATGTGGGCCGTTTCCGGGCCAACTACTATAAAACGATGGAAGACATCGCGTGCGCGTTTCGTATCATCCCGATTGCGATCCCTTCACTGGATGATCTGAACGCCAAAAAAATCTTCAAAGAGATCATCAAGCGGGAGAAAGGGCTGATCCTCGTCACCGGGCCGACCGGTAGTGGTAAATCGACGACTCTTGCCGCAATGCTAAACGAAATCAATATGTACGAAGCGCGTCACATCATCACCGTTGAAGATCCGGTCGAGTTCGTCCATACAAACAAAAAAGCGCTCTTTTCGCACCGTAATATCGGGACCGACACGAGCAGTTTTGCTATAGCCCTCAAATACGCGATGCGGGAGGACCCCGACGTCATCCTGATCGGGGAGATGCGGGACAAAGAAACCATAATGGCAGCCCTGACCGCTGCGGAAACGGGTCACCTCGTCTTCGGAACGCTTCACACGAACTCCGCTCCCCAGACGATCAACCGTATCATCGACGTTTTCGCCGGCGATGAACAGCCGCAGGTACGCGCGCAGCTCTCTACGTCGCTTGTTGCCGTTATCTCGCAGGCCCTTCTTCCAAAAATCGGCGGAGGGCGTATCGCGGCACAGGAGGTGATGATCACCAATCCGGCGATCGCCAACCTGATCCGCGAAGACAAAGTCCATCAGCTCTATTCGCAAATGCAGCTGAACCAACAGGGGACCAATATGACGACACAGACGCAGGAGATCGTCGAATTCCTCCGCAAAAAACTTGTCAGCAAAGAGACCGCATTGCAGTTTTCCAACAAGCCCGACGAACTCCTTCGGATCATCAGCACCATGTAAAACTTCCCCGTGTCACGGGGAAAATCTTAAAATTTATTTCAAAACTTCCGCCGTCCTTCTCTCTTTAGGAGTTTTATCCCTTCTTTTGGTCTATAATTACGAATTATGAAACATGAAAACCTACTCAAGCAACATCATCTCAAAGCAACGCCGCAGCGGATTGCCATCATCGATTTGATGCAGCATGCCGGGCATATCAGCATTGAAGATCTCTACAGTGCCATCAAAAAGAAATTCGCATCGATATCGTTGGCGACGCTGTACAAAAACATTCACAGCATGATGGATGTCAGCCTCGTGCGCGAAGTCAAAATTGCAGGACACAAAACCAAATACGAGATCGAAAAAGCATCGCACGTCCATGTCATATGCAAGCAGTGCGGTGAGCTCAGAGATATCCCTCTCGATCCCTCTGCACTCCTCCAAACCGGCGGATTCGATATCTCCGGCTACAAAGCGGACGACGTGTCGATCGTCATCTCCGGAATCTGTTCCGACTGCCAACAAAAATAATTATCTAATACGAGATTGATACCCCCCTGCGAGCAAAGGGGGGAGGATGAAGATTAGCGGTGCGCTTCTTTCAGAGTGTCTGCAATAAGGAATGCCAATTCAAGCGACTGATCGGCGTTCAGACGTGGATCGCAATGGGTATGGTAACGGCTTTTGAGATTTTCTTCAGTAATCTCGAACGATCCGCCGAGACATTCCGTGACGTTTTTCCCCGTCATTTCAAGGTGAACCCCGCCGGCATAGGTCCCCTCAGACTTGTGAACCTGGAAAAACTGTTTCATCTCTTTGAGGACGGCATCGACCGGGCGGGTTTTGTAACCGCTGCTGGTGATCGTATTTCCGTGCATCGGGTCACAGCTCCAGACGACCTTTTTCCCTTCCCTCTCAATCGCACGGATCAGTTTCGGCATTCCATCGGCTACTTTATCGGCACCCATACGGACGATGACGTTCAGACGTCCCGCTTCATTGTCAGGATTTAGGATGTCGCAGAGGCGGATGAGATCTTCGGGATCCATCGACGGTCCGGCTTTTACGCCGATCGGATTTTTGATTCCGCGCATGAACTCGACGTGTGCGCCGTCAATCTGACGGGTGCGGTCCCCGATCCAGAGCATGTGTGACGATACGTCATACCACTCTCCGGTTAAAGAATCCTGACGGGTAAACGCCTCCTCGTAGTTAAGAAGGAGCGCTTCGTGAGAGGTGTAAAAATCGGTTTCACGAAGTGTCCGGTAGTTTTCCGAAATAATGCCGCACGCCGCCATAAAACGGAGTGAATCGTCTATCTGGCGGGCCAGCTCGTTGTATTTGTTCGTCATTTCGTTTTGGCCGACGAACCCGAGGTTCCACGCGTGGACCTGATGCAAATCGGCAAGTCCACCCGACGCGAAGGCGCGCAAAAGATTCAGCGTCGCTGCGGACTGGTTGTACGCCTGCACCATACGCTGCGGATCGGGAATACGGGCCTGTTCATTGAAGTCGACACCATTGATGATGTCCCCCCGATAGCTCGGCAATGTCACACCGTCAATCGTTTCATTATCGGAAGAGCGCGGCTTGGCGAACTGCCCACCCAAACGTCCGATTTTCACTACGGGGACCCCGCCGGCGAACGTCATGACAACCGCCATCTGCATCATCACCTTGAAGGTGTCTCGGATATTGGTGGCGTGAAACTCCGAAAAACTTTCGGCACAGTCTCCCCCCTGAAGCAAAAACGCTTTTCCTTCACACACTTCTGCCAAACTTTTTTTCAGTCTGCGCGCTTCACCCGCGAAAACGAGAGGAGGATAGTTGCGTAGCTGTGCTTCAACGGCGTCCAATATCGCCGGATCCGGATAGGTCGGCTGTTGTTTAATCGGCTTTTCTCGCCAGCTAGATCGCGTCCACGTACTCATCATTCTCTCCTGCGCTTTTATAAAAACACATTTTATTATGTTATTGTCTGCGAATTTTATCCTTTTATCCTAAAAAGGGACTGATTGAAAGGATCAAATCTTAGATTTATATTTAAAAAAGTATAATGGCGACCATCTAAAAGAGGCATACGGCGCTCTTTTTTCCGAATAAAATCTTTAAAACAATTCCAATAACAGATATAAGGCCAAAAGTGGAAGAGAGCCAATTCAACCCTTTTTTAGTCCATTTTTGCAAAGAACTCTCCATCCGTCTGGAGTCGCTTAGCAATCGTCAAACAACCCTTTCCCCTGCCGAATTTGCCGAACTGGTTGAAGCCGCCACCCATGAAGTGCTCGAAGGGTACACCGCGGGCGAATTCGATCTTGAAGCCTACCGCTGTTCCGCCTTCGTCGACTACAAAGAACTCGCCATACAGAGTATCAGTTCCTACACTGCCACCAATGAAAAGATCGAAAAAATCACCGAGAAGCATGCCGATCTGCTCGAGCAAAGCGCTTCCGCTTCACTGATTGATTTCGAAAGAATCACCGAAAAATTTACCGATATACAGACCCATCTCAGCGATGAAGTTTCCCGTGCCAATGAAGTCATCCACACCCTGATGAAACAGGTCAAAAGCCTCGAAATGAAAACTACCCTGGACCCGCTGACCAAGGTTTACAACCGGTATGCGCTCCAGGAACACCTTCATGCCATCCTCAGCAAATCGCAATTCAATTTCGATGTTTTTGTCCTGATGATCGATATCGACGATTTCAAAAAAATCAACGACCGTTTCGGGCACATTGCGGGTGACAAGGTCCTTATTTTCATTGCCAAACTCCTCAAAAAAGCGCTCCGGGACGGAGACCGGGTTTACCGGTTTGGAGGCGAAGAATTCATCATTTTGCTCAATCGCACAGACAGTGATGGAGCCCAGCTGGTTGCGCAGCGGCTGCTGTCGTTGTGCCGGAACAACAAACCGCTGTTTCAAAATCAGCAAATCCCCGTTACACTCAGTATCGGACTCACCCGAATCGGGGAAAACGATACGATGGATACCGTGATCGAGCGTTCCGATACCGCCTTGTACCGGGCAAAAAACAACGGTAAAGACAGTTTCGAGATGGAGTTTTAATGGAATTGAATTATTTCGATGTGGCCGTGGGTTCGATTGTTTTGCTGCTGGGGCTCAAGGGGCTTCTTAACGGGTTTTCAAAAGAACTTTTCGGCATGGTTGGGATTGTCGGAGGGGTGTATGTCGCCTCTCATCTCGGCGGAATTATCGGAAAATTTCTCAGTGACACTCTGTTTCATTTCGAATCGCCCACAGCGGTTAATCTCGTCGGATTCATCTTCGCGCTGGGGATTTTCTGGCTGTTGATGGTGGCGCTGGGAGCGGGATTTAAAAGGCTTAGTACCCTCAGTGGCTTGGGAGTCCTCGACCAGATTTTAGGGTTTTTCGTCGGCAGCAGCAAATTTTTCTTTATCCTCTCGATTATCGTTTATGCCCTCTTCAGCGTAACGGCTATCCGTGAGAATTTCGAAGAAAAAATGGCGGACAGCTTTTTTTACAAGCCGATGTTGGCAACCGGGGATTTTATCCTCAGTATCGAAACCAGCGATGTCACATCCCTGTTGAGCGATGAAAATGCAAGTGATGCCAACGATACGGCGGAGGCCATCGATCACCATCCGGACACTGAAAAGGAGAAATAAGCCATGGGTTCCTATACCGATTTCACCGAAAGAACGATCGAATACAACAAGCTGCTGAGCGATTTTAAACAACTGCTCAGAGACAACGGCCTAAAATTCACCATTCAGCGTGAAGTGATTCTCGAGACTCTCTACAATTCCGATGAGCATCTCACCCCTGAAGCGCTTCACCATCTGATTCAGGAAAAGCACCCCGACCTAAATACGGGAATCGCCACCGTGTACCGGACCCTCTCACTGCTTGAAGATTCGAACATGGTCACTTCCCTCTCGTTTGGAGCACAGGGGAAAAAATACGAGCTCGGTGCGAAAGATCACCATGACCATCTAATTTGTACGGAATGCGGCCAGATTACCGAATTCGTCGATGATGAGATCGAAGAGCGCCAGAAAAAAATCGCCGACGCGCTCGGATTCAAGATGCAGGAACATTCGATGCAGATTTACGGTATTTGCAAAAAATGCCAAGAAAAATCAGCAAACAAACACTAAGAAAGGAAATCCATTGGCATTCGACAACCAATACGTACAGCAGCGGATCGAAAAAGCTCAGGCGCTCAGAGCGCTCGGGATCGATCCCTATGCCAACGACAGCGCCCGCAACACGACGATCGATAAATTTCATTACGTCAACTCTGATCTCTTTCAAAAAGAGGAAAAACGGGATGAACATCGCCATTACACCGTAGCAGGACGGATCAAACTCTACCGTCTCATGGGTAAAGCGAGTTTTTTGAAAATCGAAGATGAAAGCGGAATGCTGCAGATCTATGTTGCGCGTGACAACCTCCCCGAAGGGTTCTACAACGACGTCTTCAAAAAACTGATCGAAGTGGGCGACATCATCGAAGTGAGCGGCTATCCGTTCGTAACGCAGCATGGAGAGCTCTCTTTGCACGCCGACAGTCTTAAAATCCTCACCAAAGCGATCTCTCCGCTCCCTGAAAAATTCCACGGAATCCAGGACAAAGAGATGCGCTACCGACAGCGCTATCTCGATCTGATCATGAACGCCGAAGTGCGCAAGACCTTCCACATCCGTTCCAAAGTGATCAGCCTGACCCGCCGGTTCTTCGAGGACAAGGGCTTTTTGGAAGTCGAAACGCCGATGATGCACCCGATCGCGGGAGGGGCCAACGCCAAACCGTTCGTCACCCACCACAACGCGCTGGGAGTCGACCGCTATCTTAGAATCGCCCCTGAGCTGTATCTCAAACGGCTCATCGTCGGAGGGTTCGAAGCAGTGTTCGAGATCAACCGCAACTTCCGGAACGAGGGGATGGACGCGACCCATAACCCCGAATTTACGTCTATCGAGTTTTACTGGGCCTACAAAACCTACAAAGACCTGATCACCATCACCAAAGAGTATTTCGAGTACCTCTTCGAGCATCTTGATCTCCCGAAACGGCTCCCTTACGGAGAGTTCGAAGTCGATTTCGGCCAGTTCACCGAAATTGAACTCGTAGAAAGTCTCAGCGTCATCGGCGGTGTTCCCGAGGAGATTGTTAACGACAAGGAGGCCATTTTGGCCTTCCTCAAATCCAAAAACCTTGAAGCCAATGCAGCTATGAACCTCGGGCAGCTGCAGGGTGAGCTATTTGACGAGTTTGTCGAAGCCAAACTGATCAATCCGACCTTCATCACCCACTATCCGGTAGAAATATCGCCGCTGGCTCGCCGCAACGACGAGCGCCCGGAACTCACCGACCGTTTCGAGCTCTTCATCGCCGGGCGTGAAATCGCCAATGCCTTCAGCGAGCTCAACGATCCGGTAGACCAGCTGGAACGTTTCGAAGGGCAGATGGCCGCCAAAGACTCGGGCGATGACGAAGCGCACGAAATGGACGAAGATTTCGTCACCGCCCTCTCCTACGGCATGGCACCGACCGCCGGTCAGGGGATCGGGATCGACCGCCTCGTCATGATGCTGACCAACCAACACTCGATCCGGGACGTACTGCTCTTCCCGGCGATGAAACCTGTACACCACACCCAAATCAACAACGGAGAAGAAGAATGAGTTTCCTCAAAGAATTTGACAACGAAATTTACGCCCTGTGTGAGCAAGAGCTCGAGCGCCAAAGTGACCACCTGGAGATGATCGCTTCGGAAAACTTCACCCTCCCCGCCGTTATGGAAGCGATGGGATCTGTGTTTACGAACAAATACGCGGAAGGGTACCCTGCCAAACGCTACTACGGCGGATGCGAATACGCCGATGGCGTAGAACAGCTGGCCATCGACCGCGCATGCAAACTGTTCGGATGCAGCTATGCAAACGTTCAACCCCACGCCGGTTCACAGGCGAACGGCGCGGTATATGCCGCCCTCCTCCAGGCCGGAGACAAGCTGCTGGGGATGGATCTCAGCCACGGCGGACACCTTACACACGGGTCAAAAGTAAGCTTTTCGGGCAAAAACTACCAGAGCTTTACCTACGGTGTTGAGCTCGACGGCCGTATCAACTACGAGCGCGTCATGGACATCGCCAAAGTCGTTCAGCCAAAAATCATCGTGTGCGGCGCTTCGGCGTATGCACGTGAAATCGATTTTGCTGCGTTCCGCGAAATCGCCGATGCGGTAGGGGCAATCCTCTTCGCCGACATTGCCCACATCGCAGGACTCGTAGCGGCGGGAGAACATCCAAGCCCGTTCCCTCACGCCCATGTCGTCACGACGACGACCCACAAAACCCTCGCGGGTCCTCGCGGCGGTATGATCCTGACCAACGACGAAGAGATCGCCAAAAAAGTCAATTCGGCCATCTTCCCGGGACTTCAGGGGGGACCATTGGTCCACGTCATCGCCGCCAAAGCGGTCGGGTTCAAATACAACCTCTCGCCGGAGTGGAAAACCTACGCCAAACAGGTCAAAGCCAATGCGAAAGTGCTGGCCGACGTACTGATGCAACGGGGTTATGACATCGTCAGCGGCGGAACCGATAACCACCTCGTCCTCGTCTCGTTCCTGAACAAGCCGTTCAGCGGCAAAGACGCCGATGCTGCCCTCGGACGCGCGGGAATCACTGTCAACAAAAACACCGTTCCCGGTGAAACCCGCTCTCCGTTCGTCACTTCGGGTGTCCGTATCGGAAGCCCTGCCCTCACGTCTCGCGGGATGAAAGAGAAAGAGTTCGAACTGATTGCAAACCGTATTGCCGATGTCCTCGACGATATCGAAAACGAAGCGAATCAAGCCGCCATCAAAGAAGAGCTTAAAGCGCTTGCCAAAAATTTCGTTATTTACGACCGTCCTACCTACTAAGACGCACTCTCTGAAAATTTGCCCTTTCGGGGGCACAGCTGCGTGAAATTTTCCCCGTGCCGAAAGGATTGCCGTGACATCGATGGATATGAAACTGATCAAAATGATCAACGACCATTACTGGCTCAAACATGAGAGTGTCGTCAATAAAATCGACTTCAAGGGGCGTACGTTCTACAACAAATACGAGCGGATCGACAAAACACTGACGCAGTCCATCATCGACCAGCATCTCAAAGGCCAAATCACCGTTGCCCATTCCCTGATCAATAAATTCGACAAAGTCGAAAACATCGTCATCGACTACAATGGTACCGATCCCCAGCGCTTTTATCACAAAGCACAGCTGCTGCTGCGGGAAGAGGGATTTATCAATTTCACCGCATTCGAAACAAAAACTCCGGGGCATCTGCACGTTTATATCCATAAAGGGCATACGACTTTACAAGAAGCCAATCAACTGGGTAAAATGATTTCGATGAAGCTGGCCGCGAAACAGCCCAAACAGTGGCGAATGTTTCCGACACTGGATTTGCCTTTGGAGTACAATATCCTTAATCTTCCCTATGAAGTCTACGCGAAAGAACGCGGAGCTTCATGGTCGAAACACATGTAATCGACAAACCGAACAACAGCAAAGAAGGAAAAGCATTCAATGGAAGAAAAAAACGAGCTCAACGACATTATCCTGAACAAAAGCGGTTCGGGGTCAAACAGCAAAAAGCTGCTGCTTGCCATCGCGACCCTCACCCTCGTCCTGATCATCGTACTGGTCATTATGAACTCCCTCAAAACCGATGAGGACGAACAGCATGCACGTACGGTTCTTCCTCCTGAGCCTTCTGCTCCGACGGAAATCATCGATGATCCTTTGTTCGAGCCTGTAGAAGTGATCGAAGAAGATACCAATGCAACCAGCGAGGATTTGGGAGAAATCGCCCAAAAAATCAAGCAGGAATCGTTTGACAACGCACCGGTACAGGAAAATGTAATCGAGCCTACCCCAGCGGTTGCGACGCAGCAAAGTGCTCCGGCAGTCCAGTCCAAACCGGCAGCTCCTGCACCGGTTGTAGCGCCAAAACCCGCACCAAAACCTGTGCAAAAAGCGGTAAATACCCCTACCATCAAAACGGTAAAACCGGCAGAACCGAAAGCGGTAGTCCCTGCCGTGTCCAAACCTGCCGCAACAGCGCCGAAATCCGCTGCGCCTGCTCCCAAGCCTGCGGCCAAGACCTCTTCCGCGGCACCGGCTCAAAAAACAACTGTTTCCGCCCCTAAAGCGGCGGAAACGGGAGGAACCTATTACATCCAGGTCGGCTCTTTCACCAAAGAGCCGAACAAGGCTCTTTTTGACCGCCTCAACGCCAGCGGCCTCAAATATACAACCATCCCCAGCGGCTCGGCGACCAAAGTGCTCGTCGGCCCTTTCCAGGGGGAAAAATCGGCCCGTGATGTTCTGGGAACGGTTCGTAAGAACATCGAGTCCGGCGCGTACATCGTAAAGGGATAATGTGATTACATCCCGCCGTTTTTCACTCGACCAGTTCGCTCCGATCGCCGTATACGAAAAAGCCAAAAAACTTTTTCCGGATGAAATCAGCTTTCTCTTTGAAAGTGCCGGAAGCAGTGAGGGGAACTATACGATCATCGTCATCGGCGATCGCGAACGCCTCACCTACGCCGATAAAACCACCCTCTACACCGATGCAGCGGGGAAACGTCATACGCTGGACGTCTCCCCGTTCGAGTTTTTAAAAGGGTATTACGCCGCGTTGGATCAAAAAGGCTACCGAGAACGAGCCCGTGAGCTGGGTGTCGGCTATATCGACGGCTTTATCGGCTATATCGGATACGATATGGTGCAGGTATTCGAACCCGTCCTCGAAGAATCGATGGCTGCCCTGATCGATCAGACCAATATCCCCGACATGGACCTGATCCTCCCGAAACTCACCTTCGTCATCTCCCACAAAAACGCGACGATCACAATGCTCAGCTGCGTGGAGGAGATGATCGGCCGCTTCGAATCGATCGAAGCAGAGCTCAAATCCCCCTACACCTACACGCCGCTCGTTCCGATCCGAAGCGACCGCGGAGGGGAGTTCATCTTCAGCAAAGAACGCTTTTTCGAGATGGTGGACCGATCCAAAGAGATGATCAAAAGCGGCGACGTCTTCCAGATCCTGATGACCAACCGCTATATCCGTCACGCACAGGTCGATCCGTTCAGTTTTTACCGGATTCTCCGTCTCAAAAATCCCTCCCCCTACATGTACCTGATGGAGTTCGAGGATTTCAACATCGTCGGCAGTTCGCCGGAGGTCATGGTGCGCCTCAGCGATGGCGACATCCTCCTGCGCCCCATCGCCGGTACCCGAAAACGCGGCGCCACGCGGGCGCGCGATCTGGAACTCGAAGACGAACTCCTCTCCGATCCCAAAGAGCTCGCTGAACACCTGATGCTGATCGACCTTGGGCGCAACGACGTCGGACGCGTAGCCCGGACGGGAAGCGTGCGGGTCGAGGACATGATGCACGTCGAGCGCTATTCGCACGTCATGCACATCGTCTCGGATGTCCATGCCACGATCCGTGAGGACAAGGATATGTTCGACCTTCTCGCCGCCACTTTCACGGCCGGGACGATGACGGGAGCGCCGAAAATCCGGGCGATGGAACTGATCGCCGAGTATGAAGGGGTGAAACGGGGCTACTACAGCGGCACCATCGGCTATTTCGGGTTCGATGGCAACATGGACAGCGCCATCACGATCCGCACCGCCCTCATCAAGGAAGACGAAGTGATCCTCCAGGCGGGGGCGGGGGTCGTCGCCGATTCCGTCCATGAGCTCGAATACCTCGAAGTAACGAACAAGCTTGGCGCCCTCACCAGTACCCTCGACGATCTGGTCTCTTCCAAATGAAACTTTTCACAATCTTCGGAGACCCGGTGAACCATTCGCGCTCTCCGCTGATGCACAACTGCGTTTTCAAAGACCTCAAGATCGATGCGTGCTACACCCGTACCCATCTCTCTGAGGGATCACAGCTACGCAGCGCGTTTATGGCCAAGGGTCTCAGTGGCGCCAACGTCACCGTCCCCCACAAAGAAGCGGCCTACGAGCAATGCGACGAGGTACGGGGGATCGCCGCGACGATCAAGGCGGTCAACACTCTCGTCCTCGAAAAAGGGCGTCTCATCGGCTACAACACCGACGCAGAAGGATTTGTCCGCGCCATCGAATCGTTCGGCCCCATCCGGTCGGCACTGATACTCGGAGCCGGAGGAACGGCCCGAGCCCTCTCCATCGCCCTGCGCGCCAGGGGGATCGACGTGAGTGTCCTCAACCGTTCCGCGGGGCGACTGGAATATTTCAAAAACGAGGGGATCGCCTCGTATACGTGGGATGATTTTTCCCCCGGTGCCTACGACATGATCATCAACACCACTTCGGCGGGACTCACGGACAGCGAACTTCCCCTCCCCAAAACGCTCCTGCTTGATCTCCTCGGGCGTACCAAAGCGGCTGTCGACGTCATTTACGGCAAGGAGACCCCGTTCCTGCGCGAAGTCAAAACGTCAGCCCTCCCCTACAAGGACGGCTCGGACATGCTGCTCCAGCAGGGAGTCCTGGCCAGCCGCCTCTTTCTGCGCGACGCGTATGCGTGTGAGGAGATCGAGCCCCCGATGAAACGGAGTTTTAACCTCTGATGAAAATCGACGGACGGTTCTGGCTCACCAAAGAGGGGCAGAGTTTTTTGGGTGCGGGACGGATCGAGCTGCTGGAACGGATCGACGCGACCGGGTCGATCAACGCTGCCGCCAAAGAGATGAAAATGAGCTACAAGGCGGCGTGGGAGCGGATCAACGGGATGAACGCCCTCGCCGATGAACCCCTGATCGAACGGACCACGGGGGGCAAAGGGGGCGGAGGGACGAAACTCACCCCCTACGCCCGCGAACTCATCGCGACGTTTCACCGTTTCAACGAACTCCATCGGCAGTTCATCGACCGATTCGCCGAAGCGGGAGACGATCCGCAGCGCCTCGCACGGATCCTTTCGCGTACCTTCCTCACCACCAGTGCCCGCAACCAGCTTTCCGCGACCCTCCTCTCTGTTCAGGAATCGGGAGTGAGCGGGATTCTGACCCTTTCCCTCGCGGGTAACGGAAAGCTCCGTTCGATCATCACCCTCAAATCAGTCCGGAACATGGGGTTGGAAATCGGATGCCATCTCTATGCCATCATCAAATCGAGCGACATCCGGATCGTCCCCTCCCACCCGTGCGGGGACGATACCCTCAATGTCCTGTACGGAACGGTCACCGCAATCGAATCGGGTGGGGAGAGCGACGAGGTCACCTTCAGGCTCAACGATCAGCTCGAGCTCGTTGCCACGGTCGACAAAAACGACTCTTCTCAATTGGCTGTCGGGAGCGAATCCTGTGCACTCATCTCCCCAAAACACATCATAATCGGTCTTTGACGGCATAAATTCAGCTTTTACAATACAAATTTAAGATTCTTTTTTCTATAATCCGCGCTATATCTTACAAAACATAACGAAAATGTCGGATTTGCTCGCGAACTGTTTTTGCAATGTTGAGTTTGTATTTATCGTTATATCATAAAAGAAACAAAGGAGTTTCAAATGAAACTGTTAAATCTCATCCTCGCATCGTTGGCATTTGCATCCGCCATTGCTGCCCAGACGATCACCGTTGTCGCTGCTGCCAATATGAAATATGCAGTGACCGATATCGCGCAAGAATTCACCAAGGAATCGGGAATCGGTGTCAAAATCATCACCGGGGCATCGGGGAAACTGACCCAGCAGATCATGAGCGGTGCTCCCTATGACGCATTTCTCTCAGCCGATGTCGAATATCCTGCCAAACTGGCCAAGGCGGGATACACCACCACCCCGGCTCAGGTATACGCCTACGGGACGCTGATCCTATGGAGCAATACCGGAGCCGATCTCTCCAAAGGGGTAGCTGTCGTGGCCGATCCCTCGGTCAAAAAAATTGCCGTTGCCAATCCTAAAACCGCTCCCTACGGTATCGAAGCGATGAATGCGATGAAATACTATAAAGTTGCCGATGATGCAGCATCTAAAATCATAACCGCAGAATCAATCTCCCAAGTGGGTGCGTATGTGACGACCAAAGCAGTCGATGTCGGCTTTATGGCCAAATCGATCGTCCTCTCTCCTGAGATGAAAAACGTCGGGAAATGGGTCGAAATCGATGATAAAGCGTACAACACGATCGACCAGGCGATGGTGGGGCTCAAAAATGGCACTCCCGAAAACCAGATCGCCGCCAAAAAATTCCTCCGCTATATGTATTCACCGAAAGCGATCGCGATTCTCAAAGCGAGCGGGTATGGCCTACCTGCTAAAAAATAAGGAGTTAAAATGACGAAACTCAGTCTTGCAACATCACTCATTTTAGGAACGGCGGTATTCGCCATAGCGGCGGATGATTTGGCGTCAGCGTTTAAAGAGGGAAAATTTGACGGACGTTTACGAATGCAGTATTTCAATACCATTTGGGATGACAACAGTGCTTCTACAGGCAAAGGGGTTGCCAATGGTACCGGAATGGCTGTCGGGGGGAGTTTGATCTATAAGACCGCCCCACTTTATGGTTTCAGTGTTGGTGCAGGACTCTATACGACCCAGAATCCGGGAGGGATCACGGGCGCCAATGACGGTGCGGGCGCTTCGACGTCGCTGGATCTTTTTTCTCGTGATTCCCACTACGAGGGAACCACAAAAGTGGGTGAACCTTATGGTACTGGGTATGCCGTACTCGCACAATCGTATCTGGAATACGGTATCGCCAAGAGCAAAGCAAAAGCCGGCCGTTTTTTGATGAGTAACCCATGGATAACCCCCAATGATACCAAAATGATACCTATTGCTATCGAGGGTGCTGATATTGTTTCAAACGATATTACCAATACTACGATTCAACTTGACTATGCCAATAAAATCAAAGAGCGCGGTATGACCTATTTCGGGAACATGGCAGACGGCCTGGATGTCCCCAATGCTATTCGTAAAAACTACGATACCCATTATAACGCCCCATCTGCTGAAAAAAATGATGATGCCCCCGGGGTTCTCATCGCAGGTATCAAAAACAAATCTATCGACAGTTTAGAACTTCAAGTCTGGGGGATGCATTGGAATGATCTCGTGGATCAGGTTATTTTAGAAGCCAATTATGCCATCGAAGCGGGCGATGTAATCCTCGGATTTGGCGGTCGCTATATCCAACAGTTCGATCAGGGTGCAGGCGATTTGATCAAACCTATGGTTAACAACGGGGACAACGACAACAGTATCGACACCTCTTTGTGGGCATTGCGGGCAACTGCCGATTACCGTGCTGCCAAAGTATTACTGGCAATGTCCGATACCAGTGCTGATGGGGATATGATCGCTCCGTGGCGTGGATTTTCTACAGGCGATTACACCCGTAGCAAGACCATCACCGACTGGAACGCCAATACCCGTTCCTATAAAGCACTCCTCGATTACGATTTCAATTCAATGGTTTCGGGGCTGAGAACGATCGTGAGTTTTTCCCATTATGACCGCGACCCTTCCAAAAAACCTTATGCCAGCGCTACCAATCGCGCGTTTCAAAACGGCGATACGGATCAATGGAATCTGGATGTCATTTATAAACTCTCAGGCAGTTTCAAGGGGACAGAACTCAAAGCACGGTTGATGGATCAAAACAACGATACAACCCAAGCCTATGCCAAAGAGACGTCCAATCAAGAGATGCGTTTGGAAGCAAATTATCGTTTCTGATGATTTATTTCGTCTAAGTAATTCTTCGGCATTTATGCCGGAAGCTTTAGGGGATGAGCAAGGACATTCATGTCCTTGCCACTGAAATTGGCTCACGTGCCATTTAATTCAGTGTACAAATAAAGTATCAGACGAGGCGACAGGAGTGTTTGTCTGCGGTTAATTCAAATGCCTGTCGTCTCCCCTGA
>CAYXWQ010000017.1:0-37911 GCA_964468865.1 uncultured Sulfuricurvum sp.
TACCACAACGAGAGCGTCAACTCTCTTTTCAGCTAAACGCTTTCTTCCGGGCACCATGCCCGCCCCTCAAAGCAGTGTTCTGCTATAATTTCATCAACTAAAACAAACGAGCAATCAACCCTATGGACAATATTCGCAACTTTTCAATCATCGCCCATATCGACCACGGCAAAAGTACGCTGGCCGACCGTATCATCCAGGAGTGCGGCGCCGTCTCCGAACGGGAGATGACCAAGCAGATGATGGATACGATGGACATCGAACAGGAGCGGGGGATCACGATCAAAGCCCAGAGCGTCCGTCTCGATTACGTCAAAGAGGGGAAGCACTATGTTCTCAACCTGATCGACACTCCGGGCCACGTCGATTTCAGCTACGAAGTGAGCAAATCGCTCGCCTCCTCGGACGGGGCGCTTCTGATCGTCGATGCGGCGCAGGGGGTCGAAGCGCAGACGATCGCCAACGTCTATCTGGCGATGGAAAACGATCTGACCCTGATCCCCGTCATCAACAAGATCGACCTCCCCGCCGCCGAGCCCGAACGGGTGGCCGAAGAGATCGAAGCGACGATCGGCATCGATGCGACCGACGCGATCCTGATCTCGGCCAAAACGGGGGTAGGGATCCGCGGGCTCATCGATGCGATCGTCGACCGTATCCCCGCACCCGTAGGCGATCCGGACGCTACGACGAAGGCGATCATCTACGATTCATGGTTCGACTCCTATCTGGGGGCACTGGCGCTGGTGCGTGTGTTTGACGGTGAGATCAAAATGGGCCAGAACGTCAAGCTGATGCACAACAATGAAAACCATCAGGTGCTCGATCTGATGTATCCCCATCCCCTGCGCCGCCAGAAAACGCAGGCGATCAAAGCCGGAGAGATCGGGATCGTTGTTCTCGGGCTCAAAGACGTCGGAAGCATCCGCGTCGGGGACACGATCACCGATGCGCGCAATCCAGCCAAAGAACCGGTCGCCGAATACGCCCCCGCCAAGCCGTTCGTTTTCGCGGGGCTCTACCCCATCGACACGGACGAATTCGAAGCGGTCCGTGATGCGCTGGACAAGCTCAAACTCAACGACAGTTCTCTCAGCTACGAGCCGGAAACCTCCGTGGCGCTCGGATTCGGATTCCGGGTCGGATTTTTGGGGATGCTCCATATGGAGGTCGTCAAAGAGCGGCTGGAGCGGGAGTTCAACCTCGATCTGATCGCCACGGCGCCGTCGGTTGTCTACAAAGTTTACAAGACTGACGGATCGATGATCGAGGTACAAAACCCCAGTGAACTTCCCGAACCGCAGCATATCGAGCGGATTGAAGAACCCTATGTCAAAGCGACGGTGATCACCCCGGTCGATTATCTGGGGAACATTATCACGCTGCTGACCAAAAAACGGGGGTTTCAGGACAAAATGGATTACCTGAACGAGACGCGGGTTATGCTGGAATATTCGATTCCGATGAACGAAATCGTCGTCGATTTCTATGACAAGCTCAAATCGATCTCCAAGGGGTATGCGAGTTTCGACTATGAGCCGATCGGTTTTCGCGAAGGGGATCTCGTCAAGCTCGATGTCCGGGTTGCCGGCGACGTCGTCGATGCGCTCAGCGTCATCGTCCCCCGTACGTCCGCCGATTACCGCGGTCGCGAACTGGTCAAGAATATGAAAGAGATCGTCCCGAGACAGCTTTTCGAAGTGGCGATTCAGGCGAGCATCGGCAACCGTATCATTGCCCGCGAGACGGTCAAATCGATGGGGAAAAACGTCACCGCCAAATGTTACGGGGGGGATATCTCCCGTAAACGCAAACTCCTCGACAAACAAAAAGAGGGGAAAAAACGGATGAAGGCGATCGGAAAGGTCCAGCTTCCCCAAGAAGCCTTCATGTCCGTTTTGAAGATGGACTAACGTCATGGGCTTCTTGATTGGCAAGAGCCAAATCTTTAGTGAGATGAATTTGTTGACGGACGCGTTCGTCAACAAAGAAGACCATCAATGGATGGCCTTCATGTCCGTTCTAAAGATGGACTGACGCAATGCGGTGCATGGTATGTGAGCGTTTCAGCTTCTCGCATATCTGCCGCAACTGCCAGTCTTCGCTCCTCGTCCCCCGTCTGCACAAACGCAAAATCCTGGGCTCCATCCCTGTCTACTCTTTCTTCCCCTACGGCGATATCGAGCCGCTGCTGCTGACCAAACACACCGACATCGGCTATTATGTCTACACGATTCTCGCCAAGCAGGCATTCGGGGCGTTTGCCAAAGAGTGGAGCTATGAAAAGCGTGTCGCGTCGATTAGCATCGACGACCATGTCAAAAGCGGCTACAGCCATACGGCCGTATTGAACCGCGCCCTCACATCGCCGCACATCGAGCCGCTCTACGGCAGGTTGCGCTCTTCAAATCCGCACAAATATGCCGGGAAAAGCGTCGAAGAGCGTTTGATGAATCCGCGCCGATTTCGCTACGTCCCCTTTGAGCACGACGAGGTGATTTTGGTCGATGACGTCGTTACGACGGGGACGACGCTGAGCGAAGCGGCGGAGACGCTCCATGCGCAGGGGAAGAGGGTGATTTTGTGTCTCACCCTTTCCGATGCCGAAAACCGCTAACAATCTCGTCATACCCGCGTAGGCGGGTATCCAGCTAGATTCCCGTATTCACGGGAATGACGAAAGTCTTTTTCGAGGCATATTAATACGGGTTTAAAGTCGTGATCCGCGTGTCGACGATGGCGCGGCCGATCGTGAAATGGTACAGCGACTGGTAGTGCAGATCCTGAAGCCCGAGCAGGGCATGAAACTCGTCGTCGAGAAAACATCCGATCCCCGTAGCCGAAAGCCCCAGCGATGTCGCCTCGAGGTAGAGAATCTGGCCGATCATGCCGCACTGGTGGTAGAGGTTTTTGTAGCCGATGGCCCCCTTCTCTTCCAGGACGGCCGAGAAGCGGCAAAGCATTCCGAAGCTAAAGGCCCCGTCCCGCGCGATCTCCTGATTGCACGAGATTCTCTGCGCGCTTCCGCGGTAATCCCCCGCATGGAGGAGATAGAGCCCCTCCCCGCAGTCGTTCCAGCCAAATCCAGGATCTGTCGCCATCCGCAGAGAACCGAGTTCGTCCGGATTACGCACGTACGCGTAGAGCCCTTTTTCGATCCCTTCGACGTTGTGGACGAAGATCGCGAAAGAAACGTCGGGGGCATCACGGCAATACAGCGAGGCATCGAGAATCTGGCGGAAGGCCGCTTCGCTGATTCGTGAACCGTCCATCATCTGTGCACTGCGGCGTTTGAGGATAATCTCCCCGGCGCTGCGCGAGGGCGGGGGGAGGCGGCGTGAACGCAGAATCGGAGCCGGTGCCGGATAGATCCCCCGCGCCGCCGTGTCGATCGCATCCACAGCGGGCCATGCGTGGTGGGAGGGGCTGAGACGATTGGCCCGGTACGGAAGTTTGGGGGTACCTGGGAGGGAGAGAGGGGAGCGTTTGCCGATCCGTATCAGCAGATCGGGGCTTTCGCGCTCATGCTCGTCGAAACGCTCAAACTGATCGAGACCGCAAAGGCGGCCGATCTCGTCGGTATCGACACTCAGCACGTCACATTCCCATCCCAGCATCGCCGCAGCCGTTTTGAGCGACTGGACCGCATGCCCCGCATCGAGCTGGCAGTAGCGCCAGCACCGCTCGCCGTATTTCCACATCTCCCGCCAGATGAGCGAGCTCAGCGCGATAAGGACCGTCCCCTCCTGGAACGGTTCGCTCTCAAAGATGTGGAGCACTTCAAGGGCATGTTCGCGGGGGGCGTAGTGGCTGAGGGCCGCTTTGCCGGCGATCCCAGACACGGGTGGCGTTAGGAGGTAGCACTCGGTGGGATGCAGGTTTCCGCTGCTGGCGTTGCAGCGCAGTGCCCACGTAGAGCCGCCGGCGCTTTTCCAGGCCGCCAGACCCAGTGAGTAGCGCAGCAGCTGTGAGATCGACTCAAAACACACCGGTGCCATCGGGAGGGGCTCATGGCCGAACAGGAGGTGATAGGGCGGGGTGATATCGGTATGTGCCAGTGCTATGAGGGGGACGCCTTCGTAGCGGCGGAAAGGATCGGGCTGGGTGGCCCAGTCCATGTATCCCAGACTGGCGGCGTAACGCTGGGGATGGTGTTTGGTACGGTCGTGGTAGGTGAGTGCGGCGGTGATGTTTTCCATGAGGGCGATTGTCGGTTAAAAGGGGTAAAAGTCCCCTTTCGATTTACTCTAGCGGATTGTTTTTAAAAGTTCCCGAAGCATTTGATCGCGGGGGGCGGAATTGTTGAAGTCAATCCGTTTGAGATCGGAGACGACCATGCCCCGGTAGCGGACCCCCGCTTCGGTGATGTCGGCACTGAGTTTTGCGTCGAAGCGAATCGGGGGCTGGGTGATGTTGTAGTCCCTTTTTAAAACATCCGGGAGGGTTTTGGCATCGGATAGAGAGAGGTTCAGCTCGCCGTGTTCCGCAGTAAAGATCCCCTGTGCATCGGCACGCCCGGTGAGAGGAGAGGAGAGGGAAAACAGATCAAACAGGCGCGGGAGATCGGCATGCTTCATCCCAAATTCGATCCGTTCGGGCTCCAGATCGACTATCAAGAGGGAGAGGACGGTATCGCTGTCCGCCAGAGCCGTCGTCGCGCGAAGCTGCAGTTGTTTCTGATCCCCGTCCAATGCGGCGTCAATAGCTGCCGGACCGGCCATATGGATCCTCGCAAACTGTTCCAGGACCCCGGCATGTTCCAGGGACGCTTTGAGCGTTACATTAACATCGAACGCTTTGACCCTGCCGTATTGATCGGCGAGCAGGGAGCGCAGGCTGAACGGTTCGTCATCCTTGTCTGGGAGGATCTCTGTCGGCTCAAAACGGCCGGTTTTGGATACGACGTGGATAAAGCCCTCAACACTGCGCCGGTCAAATCCCTTCAGGTCGATGGTCCCCCACACAAGGGTGTCGGTGGAAGAGGGGTAGTCGAGCAGATGCAGCAGTTTTTCATATCCGATACGGTTGAGTTCGGCATGGAGGGAAGCGAGTTTAAACCGATGAAGCTGGATCCGGTACAAAGCATCTCCCTCCAGCACATGAGCGTTCCCCCGGATATCAAACACCGCGATCCCGCCGTTGAGCGATCCTTCCGCTTTCAGCGGGATAGGGAGGGTATTCAGCCCCCCGTTGTTGACAAAGTCAATCCGGTAGTGGGCGTAAAGGCGCAGCGTCAGGAGGGAATACCCTCCCTGCGTGCTGATCATGTTGCCGGTATCGTCTCGGATGAGGAGGTCGAAGCGGTTGTGGGTAAGGGAAAATTTTTGCACCGAGAGGGGTGTCGAGAACGCGGCCGTGAGCGCTTTTTCGAGCAGCGGGGAGAGGAGGCGGTTTCCCCAGGGGCTGAAAAGGAGCTGATAGACAATTCCGATGAGCGAGAAAAAGATCAGGAGTGCTTTGAAACTCCCGGAAGTCCGAAAAGCGTGGAGGTGTTTCATGAAAGAGCCAGTATCCACGGCGTGCCGACGAGGATAAATACGATAAAATTGAGCAGCGTCACCCCCCCTCCGTACAGATAGATCTCTCTGGGCTGGATGTATCCGGAGCTGAGGTAGATCGCGTTGCACGAGGACCCCTGAGGCGCGATAACGGCGTTGAAATTGGTCGCAAAGAGGAGCATCATCGCCATCAATACCCCCGGAACTCCCGCCGAGATGCCGACGGCCAGAAAGATACCGAACAGAGCGAGCAGATGGGCGCTCTGGGAGACGAAGAGGTAGTGTATCAGGACATACACCAGCGTCAGTAGGAGATAGACACTCATCCATCCAAGCCCGTCGAGATAGTGGGTAAAATGTTCCGCCACGGCATTCATGAAACCCTGCTCGGCCAGCTGGGTGGAGAGGGCAAACAAAATGGCAAACCAGATCAGGGTGCTCAGAGCTTCCCCCTGGTTTTTAAAGTCCTCAACCCCGAAAACCCGTGTCGCCATCAGGATTCCAAGCCCTCCGAACGCGACGGCGGCCTTGTCGATCGGAAAAATCCCGGAGAGGGACCAGAGGATCAGCATTGAGAGAAAAACCGCACCGGTCACCCATTCGTTTCGGCTGATGGGGCCCATGACGGCGAGCGCTTCTTTGGCCTTTAGCGGGGCGTCTGGGGTCTCTTTCATGTCGGGAGGGTAAATCTTGTACAAAAACCACGGGATCAGGGCGAAAGCGGCGAGTGTCGGAAGGAAGGCGTAGAGGAGCCAGGAACCAAATGTGATGTGAACCCCCATTTTGGCGGCGATTTCGACGCCGACCGGATTGACCGCCATAGCGGTGAGCCAGAGCCCTGAGGAGATGGTGAGCCCCGCCATCGAGGTCATCATCAGATAGCTCCCAGCCTTTTTGTGGGTACCGTCGCCTACTTTGGAACCGCAGTCGTGCGCCAGGCCGTAAACGATGGGGTAGAGGACCCCCGAGCGGGCGGTATTGCTGGGAAACGCAGGGGCGATCAGGATGTCGGTGGCGACGACGCTGTATCCGAGTCCCAGCGTCGAACGGCCGAAACGGCGGATGATATGAAGGGAGAGGCGTTTTCCAAGCCCCGATTTATGGACGGCGTACGAGACGAGGAACGCGGCGACGATCAGGAGGATGAAACTTTCCGAAAAGCCCGCATAGGCTTTGGAAGGTTCGACAACGCCCGACAAAACACTGAGTGCCAGAGCGATGATAGCGGCCGTGACGATCGGGAGAAGATTGAATAAAATCGCGCCGATCGTTGTGATAAAAATGGCAAACAGATGCCATGTCTGCACATTAAGACTCAACGGAGGGGGGAGTATCCACAGCAGCCCCCCCGCCGCAAACAGTGCGACAATGGAGAGTATGCGAAAAAATCTCCGCTCCATTTGTAACCTTTTATTGTTTTTATGATTATACCATTAGAGTAAGACGGAATACCATCTGATTTATAGTTGATACAAGAAGGCTCAACTATTCTTAGTAATAATCTTCACATTGCTCTTGACAACATGTGACTCAATGCATTATAATAACACCGGATTTCAACAAAGGAGTTTTTTGAAGCCATGTCAAATGAAATAAAAGATGAAGCAATCTGTGACGAGCAAGTCCCCTTGCAAGAGGGCGAAGAGTGCGTCGCTGAAGAATTAAACGAACTAGAAACTTTACAGTCGCAGCTGGCCGCGATGAACGATAAATATGCCAGGGTTCATGCTGATTTCGATAATATTAAGAAACGGCTTGAGCGGGAGAAATATCAGGCGCTTGATTACGCGAATGAAAAATTCGCCAAAGATCTGATCCCCGTCGTTGATTCGCTCGGCATGGCCATCGGTGCAGCATCGATGGAAGCGGAACCGGCGGTTCTTTTGGAGAAACTCAAAGAAGGTGTTGAACTCACGATGAAACAGCTCCTCGGGGTACTCGAGAAACACGGCGTGACTCCGGTGGACGAGTCCGAGCCGTTTGATCCGAATATCCATAACGCCGTTCAGAGCGTGGAGAGTCCGGATCACGAAAGCGGCGCGATCGTCAATACCTTCCAAAAAGGGTATCGTTATAAAGAGCGGACATTACGTGATGCGATGGTCGTGATTGCGAACTAATTATAATTAGAACGTCATCCCCGCCTTCGCGGGGATGACAAATAAAAAACGAACTTAAAACAAAGGAAATACAATGTCTAAAGTTATTGGTATCGACTTAGGAACAACAAACTCATGCGTGGCTGTCTACGAAGGCGGCGAAGCGAAAATCATCCCGAACAAAGAGGGAAAAAACACGACTCCTTCGGTAGTCGCATTTACGGACAAAGGGGAGATCCTTGTCGGTGATCCGGCGAAACGTCAGGCGATCACAAACCCGGACAAAACGATCTACTCGGTCAAACGGATCATGGGTCTGATGATGAACGAGGAAAAAGCCAAAGAGGCGCACGACAAAGTCACCTACAAAATCGTCGACAAAAACGGTATGGCTGCGGTTGACGTGGCGGGCAAAGTCTATACGCCTCAGGAAATTTCGGCAAAAATCCTTTCAAAATTGAAAGCGGATGCGGAAAGCTACCTCGGACAAGCGGTAACCGATGCGGTTATCACCGTTCCGGCGTATTTCAACGACGCACAGCGTAAAGCGACCAAAGAGGCCGGAACCATCGCAGGTCTGAATGTCCTTCGTATCATCAACGAGCCGACGGCGTCTGCATTGGCGTACGGTCTGGATTCAAAAGGGGATGAAAAAGTTCTCGTGTACGATTTGGGGGGCGGAACGTTCGACGTTACGGTTCTTGAAATCTCTGAGGGGACTTTCGAAGTTCTTTCAACCGACGGGAATGCGTTCCTCGGCGGAGATGACTTCGACAACAAGATCGTCGATTTCCTCGCCAGCGAGTTCAAATCCGACCACGGCATCGATCTCAAAGCGGACAAAATGGCGCTTCAGCGTCTGAAAGACGCGGCGGAAAATGCGAAAAAAGAGCTTTCATCTGCCGAAGAGACCGAGATCAACCTTCCGTTTATCACTGCCGATGCGACAGGTCCGAAACACCTGGTCGTCAAACTGACCCGTGCGAAATTCGAAGGGATGATCGATACGTTGGTCAAAGAGACGATCAGCCACATCAAAACGGCGATGAAAGATGCCGGCCTGGATAAAAACGAGATCAACGAAATCATCATGGTCGGGGGTTCAACCCGTCTTCCGATCGCGCAAAAAATGGTCTCCGACGAGTTCGGCGGCAAAACCCTCAACAAAGGGGTAAACCCCGATGAGGTCGTAGCAGCCGGTGCCGCGATCCAAGGTGGCGTTCTTCGCGGAGACGTTAAAGACGTTCTTCTGTTGGACGTTACACCGTTGTCACTCGGGATCGAAACACTCGGCGGCATCGCGACGAAAATCATCGAAAAAGGGACCACCATCCCGGTCAAAAAATCGCAAGTGTTCTCGACCGCCGAAGATAACCAGCCTGCGGTCAGCATCAGCGTTGTCCAGGGTGAGCGCGAGTTTGCCCGCGATAACAAATCTCTCGGGTTGTTCGAGCTTACCGGTATCCCCGCAGCACCGCGCGGCGTACCGCAAATCGAGGTAACCTTCGACATCGACGCCAACGGTATCCTCACCGTCAGCTCGACGGACAAAGGGACCGGTAAATCTCAGTCTATCACGATTTCGGGAAGCTCGGGACTCAGCGAAGAAGAGATCAACAAAATGGTCCAGGACGCGGAGAACCACAAAGCCGAAGATGCGAAACGCAAAGAGATCGTAGACCTTCGCAACCAGGCCGATGCATTGGCAAGCCAAACCGAAAAATCTCTCAAAGAGATGGAAGACAAAATCGACGCTTCGGAAAAAGCGGCCATCGAATCTGCCCTCGAAGAGCTTAAAACGGTTCTTAAAAATACCGATGCGACCAAAGAAGAGATCGAAGCGGCTACCAAAAAACTGGCGGACGCCAGCCACAAAATGGCTGAACAGATGTACAAACAGCAAGAGGACGGCGAAGCCGCTGCATCCAGCGCGAAAAAAGATGACGACGTCATCGACGCCGAAATCGAATAATCTTTCCCAATGGTTCCCGCGCGTCTGCGGGAACCCCGCTTGTTTATCCTTTCCTCCCCATCTATCGTGTCAATAGTAAAACTCTTTTCTGAAAAGCTGCTGCGTGCAAAAATAGCGTTGATATAGTGTATGATATAAGAAAAAAAGAGTTGCCTATGAGTAGTGAACTTCTGCTGGTGATTATCGCCATTGTTGCCGTGACAGTTTTTGTCGCAGTTTTTTATTTTTTTGCCAAAAAACGTTCAGCCCCTGAAACAGAGTCCGCTGCCTTATTCAAAAAAGAAATTCCGGAAATCAAAGAAGAGGTAAAAACAGAGCCTTTGCCGGAGATTGTAGTACAGGAACAAGAAAAAGAAATCGAAGCTGTCACGCCGATTGCTGATCAAAAACCTCTAGATGTAACGAACAGAAGAAAAAGTGACTACACCATACCAAAACGGGCTGTTCCGGAGTTTGGAAAAATCACGAAACAGAATTTTTCCGAATTTGCGGGTGAGCGGATTTTGGTCGCTGAGGATAACCCGATCAACCAAAAAGTCCTTGTCGGTCTTTTAGCCGGAAGCGGTATTGACGTGGTTTTGGCCAATGATGGCCAGGAGGCTCTGGATATCCTGGAAAAGGACACCCGCTTTTTGATGATCCTGATGGATGCCCATATGCCCAGGGTCGATGGCTTCGAAGCGACGCGCATCATTCGTGCCAATCCACAGTATGACCATATCCTGGTCGTCGCGCTCAGCGGAGACGTCGGAGCCGATGACATACAAAAAATGAAGAGTGCAGGGATGTCCGAACAGCTCGAAAAGCCTCTGAGAATGGAATCTCTCTATAAAATATTCTACGCCTATTCTACGAAGGAAGCCCCCCAGGAAGCGGACGTGACGACTCTGTTGGATGCGGAGGAAGGCATTGAGACGTGCGGGGGAGACGAGAGCTTTTATCGAGAGATTTTATCGGAATTCATGAGGGACTATGCCGGTTCCGCCCAGAGGTTGGGTGAACATTTGCGCGCGCACAACAGGGAGGCTGCCCGTGCGTTGCTGCTTGATATCATCGGTGTGACGGCCAATATCGGGGCACGTACACTGGGCGAAAGTGCTTCCGATCTCAAACTGGCGCTCGGCGACACGGACGAACAGAGCTACTTTACCCTTTACGACCGGTACAAGGACCAGATGGAAAGATTGACGCAGGAAATCAGAGAGTATCTTGGATAAGTAGCGCGCAAGAGAGTTAATTAAACCGTATTTGTTATAATAACCCTCATTAAAAGGGGACTATTATGGAACAATTTTTACAAAAAGCGAAACACGCAAGCCGCATCCTCTCGACGATGGGGGGGAACGAGCGGAACCGTATTCTGCGCGAGATGGCTCAGGCACTTCGTGCCAATACGATGAACATCATCGAAGCCAATGCGGTTGACATGCGCAACGCCGACGCATCCGATCTTGCCCCGTCGATGAAAGAGCGGCTCCTCCTCGACGAAAAACGGATCGAGGCGATGGCCGTCGCGGTAGAGGAGATCGCCGCGCTCAAAGACCCTATCGGCAAAGTGATCGAAGGGTGGGTCACCGAAGCGGGGCTTAAGATCGAAAAAGTTTCCATCCCCATCGGCGTTGTCGGGATCATCTACGAATCGCGACCCAACGTCACTTCCGACACAGCGGCGCTCTGTTTCAAAAGTGCCAACGGGTGCGTCCTCAAGGGGGGAAAAGAGGCGGAAGCGTCGAATGCGGCGATCGCCGAAGCGCTGCAGGGGGTTCTGGTTCGGAACAATCTCCCCGCCGAACTGGTAGCACTGCTCCCCGATTCGTCGCGCGAAGGGGTGGCCAAACTTATCCGGATGGATAAATACGTCGATCTGATCGTCCCCCGCGGCGGCGAGGGGCTGATCCGCTACGTGAGCCAGAATGCAACCGTCCCCGTTGTCAAACACGATAAGGGGCTGTGCCATACCTACATCGACAAAGACGCCAACATCGAAAATGCCATAGCAATTGCCCTCAATGCCAAAGTACAGCGCCCGGGGGTGTGCAATTCGATGGAAACGCTCCTCGTTGACCGCAGCATCGCCCCAAGCGTTTTGCCGCTGTTTAAAGAAGCGTTCGAACGGGAGCATACCCAGCTCAAAGGGTGCGACCAGACGCGCGAGTGGATCGACATCCAAAAGGCGGGAGAAGAGGATTTCGATACCGAGTATCTGGCCAACATCCTCAACATACGCGTCGTCGACGGCGTCGAGGGGGCTATCAGCCATATCGTCCGTTTCGGCTCGGGACATTCCGAAGCGATCATTACCGAAAACATCACGACCGCCGAGCGGTTCCTCGACGCGGTCGATGCGGCGGCAGTGTATGTCAACGCGTCGACCCGCTTTACCGACGGCGGTGCGTTCGGATTCGGTGCCGAAGTGGGAATCAGCACCAACAAACTCCATGCACGCGGGCCGATGGGGGTTGAGGGGCTGACGACCTACAAATACAAGATTTACGGAAAAGGGCAGATCCGTTGAAGAGCGTTTTAGATATTCAAAATATATCTTTTGGATATTTAAAAGATATTCTTTTGTTTGATAATTTTTCGCTTAGCCTCCGTGAGGGGGAGATCAAAGCTATTGTCGGTCCCAGCGGTATCGGCAAATCGACGCTCTTCTCTCTCATTCTGGGCGAGCTGAAAGCGTTCAAGGGGGCCATAGAGGCACAAGGGGTCTCCCAGGTATTCCAAGACCCCTACACCTCGTTTCATCCTACCTACACCATCCGCGAACAGATCCGCGATGTGGCGTCGCTGGAAGGGTATGAAACCATGCTGGCGCAGATGGGACTGCAAGAGGAACATCTGAACACACTCCCCCATAAGCTTTCAGGAGGACAGCTGCAGCGGTGTTCGATCTTGAGGGCTCTGCTGATGAAGCCCAGACTGCTGCTGCTGGACGAGCCGACATCGGCACTGGACAACCTGAACCAGGTGGACATTATGAAGCTGGTTGTGGATCATTTGGATGGGATGGGAGTATTGCTGATCACCCATGACAGTGCACTGGCACAATGGTGTGCCGATGAGATTGTGACGTTAGGAGAGAGCGTTTCGGGTTAAATAGTATCCCGATGCGGCCATCAAAACGGTCCCGAAAGTATTCAGGGCCATGTTGGCCATCGCCATCAGAAGATGTCCGCCGCTGAGCAGAAGGACCGTTTCCATCGCAAATGTTGAATAGGTGGTTAGCCCCCCGAGAAAACCGGTCGTCAGAAACGATTTCATCTGTATACTGAAGAAGGTCGTATAGGTGAAATAGGCAAAGAGGACTCCGATAATGAAACTTCCTATCAGGTTGACCGACATCGTACCGAAAGGGAGGGTGTGGGGAAAATGATGATTCACGACACCGTTTAAGTATGCCCGTAAAACGGCGCCGGTAAAAGCCCCGCTACCGATAGCGAGGATGGTTTGAAAGCTCATCGTCGTATACCTTTTGCATCTGTGTATGGAGATTGTTCAGCCATTCGGGATCGCTTTTATCGGCGACAAACGAATCCATGTAGACTGCCGTGACGGTTCCGGGACGGAAGTCTTTGCGCTTGTTGCTGAAATGCCATGCCGTCGCGATGAAAACGACGGGCTGGACTTTGAGGGCGTATTTGTCTGCTACTATCTTCGCCCCTGCTTTGAAGGGTTTCATTTTGCCCGTTTCGGTCCGGGTCCCTTCGGGGAAGATCGTGATGACCCGTCCGTGATCGAGGCGGTCTTTACACTCTTTGAGGAGCTTTACAAGGGCGGTTTTACTCTCCCTCTCCAGTGCGATGTCTTTGGGAAGTTTGACGACAAGGCCGAAGAACGGAACGTTAAAAAGCTCCTTTTTGGCAACCCACGCCAGGTCTTTTGGGGTGATCGTCTCCATGATTCCGATATCGATATCGCTTTGATGATTGATCAAAAACATCTGTACATCAGGATCGGGCGTCCCTTTGACACGGACGGGGAGAAATACGAGAAGCCGGATAAACCATGCGCTTATTTTCTGCGCATAGGGATTGGGGACGAGATAAAATACAGCGATCATCAGCGTCATCCCCGTAAAGATCACGATGAGGGCATAGAACCATCTAATTCGAGCAAAGATCACGTTTGTGAACCCATCCGACCTGGTCGTCTTTGAGGTGAACCTTGATAAAGTCTCCCACCTCTTTTTCGGCTTCGAGATGTTCCTCCTGAAGCGTCATTTCAAAAATGGTGCCATGATTGATCGGCAGCAGATAGATCGGCGCGTCTTTTTTGACACACACTTCCTGATTCGGAAGGAAGACATAAAGGAGGTAAAACATCGGAAATGCCGATGCATAAAGATACCATTTCTGCCGTCTCCAATAGAAAAGAGCGAACATCAGGACGACAAAAATCAACGCAACGGTCACTTTCAGCTCCGTATGACGTGCATCGGTGGGGGAGAGGTCGCTTTGGGTCGATACGGTGTCGTCATCGACAATAATGGGGATGACGAGCGATTCGTAGCGCTGTTTTTTGAGATTGAAGTAGGAAAAAGTGAGTGTCTCCTCGGAATCGGGAATGATGATGTAATAAGTCATCTGCGATTCGCCGACATTGGTGACTTTGGACTCGAACCCCTGCTTGATCGCATCGGGGAGTTTGAAACTGCCGATATCACAGCGGGATGCCTTCGCCGTAAAGATGACGACGTTGCTCTCATTGTTGTACGGGGTGGTCTTGTAATTGACGATTTCAAATTTATCGGCCAGAACATTGGCAAACGAGGATGGGGGATTGAGGGGTGACGCGCTCATAACGGTGCCGGTAAGAACCTCGGAGCTCTCCCCTGTAGAGGTCAGTGTCGCCGTGATATCGGGGAGACGTGCCGACGATGAGTGGACGACAAAATAAAACGTATCGTAAACACCGTCTTCTTTGACACTTCGGCGGGGTGTTTCACTGAAAATCCGCATCCCCTCTTCGTTTTGGAGGGTATATTCGACGTTCCCTGAAGCCAAGTCTACCGGTGTCAGCTTGACCGTGACGGGAATGATCTCGCCGACATAGGAGCGGCCGGGAAGTTGGGTAAATTCCATGGAGAGGGAGGAACCTAAAATGCCGGAAAAAAGGCTTTCGACTGTCGATGTCTCTTCCTCGGGGGGAACATCGGCGACAGCACTTTCTTGCTCCTGAAGCGGTTCAGGATCGGTCAGTACGGAAGGTTCGGCAAACAGGAGCTGGCCGAGGAAGAGAAAAAAAAGGGCTATTTTTTTCAAGCGTTCAAAAACCCTTCAAGCATTCGCTTTCCGTCATCCGAACCCAGCAGTGCTTCCATCGCCCGTTCGGGGTGCGGCATCAGGCCGAAGACGTTCTTCGTTTTGTTGCAGATACCGGCAATCGCGTCGACAGAACCGTTGGGGTTGTCGATATTCCCTGCCGCATCGGTATACTGAAGAAGTACCTGGTCGTTGGCGTAGAGATCTTTGAGCCCTTCCGCATCGATGTAGTAATTCCCGTCATGGTGGGCGATGGGGATGTTGACAACATCGCCGACGTTGCAGCGGCGCAGAAACGTATTGTCGTTGCTGCACACTTTGAGATGGTGGTGGCGGGAGATGAAGTGAAGCCCTTCATTGCGTTTCAGGGCACCCGGCAGCAACCCGGTTTCGGTCAAAACCTGGAAGCCGTTACAGATTCCCAATACTTTCCCCCCGTTTTGTGCATAGAGCTTCAACGCTTTCATAATCGGAGACATTTTCGCGATCGCGCCGCTGCGGAGATAATCGCCATAACTGAATCCCCCTGCTACGACAACGAGGTCGGTACCGGCCGGAATTTCATCTTCCTTATGCCACAGGATCTGGGTTTCGCATCCAAGCGCTTTGAAGGCGTACTGCGTGTCGTATTCACAGTTCGTACCCGGGAATTGGACTATACCGACTTTCATGCTTGGATCTCGATCTCGTAATCTTCGATAACGGTGTTGGCCAAAAGCTCTTCACACATATGGGCTACTTTCTCTTTGGCGGCTGCGGCATCCGTTTCGTTCATCTCGATAATGATCTGTTTGCCGACGCGTACATCGCTGACGGTTCCGAAACCGTGGCCGGAGAGGGCGTGGTGGACCGCTTTGCCTTGAGAGTCGAGGACTCCGTTTTTCAAAAATACGTTAACGATTGCTTTCATGCTATTCCTTATTGATTAACCCAAGATACGGTTGAGAACTTCTTCGTAGGCGACTTTTAGACCGCCCATTCCCTGGCGGAAACGGTCTTTGTCCATCTTTTCGCCCGTTTCCAAATCCCAAAAACGGCAGTTGTCGGGGCTGATCTCATCGGCGAGGATGATTTTTCCGTCTTTGTCCCGTCCGAATTCGAGTTTGAAATCGACGAGGTTGAGCCCTTTGGCATGGAAATAGGGGCGGAGGATATCGTTGACCTGGCGTGCCATGGCGCGCAGCTGGTCAAGTTCCGCTTCGTTTTTGACGAGCTCGAGGATCAGGCAGTGCTGATCGTTGAGTTTGGGGTCACCCAGCTCGTCGTTTTTGTAATCGAATTCGACCAGGGTGAACGGGAGCACTTTTCCATCCGGGATTCCCAGGTTTTTGCTGAGGCTTCCGGTGGCGATGTTGCGGACAATCACTTCGATGAGGATGATGTCGACTTTTTTGCACAGCATGTTGGTATCGTCGAGCATTTCGACGAAATGCGATTCGACCCCGTTTTCGGCCAGCATTTTGAAAAGTTCGGTTGAAATGCGGTTGTTCAACGCCCCTTTGCCCGCTTCGCTTGCTTTTTTCGCGCCGTTAAAGGCGGTCAGGTCGTCTTTGAACTCGGCAATGACAAGATTGGGGTCCTCTGTGCTGAAAAGACGTTTGGCTTTTCCTTCGTAGAGTAGTTCGCGTTTTTCCATGGTTACTTTCCTTTGACTATGATAAGTGCTTTGATAATGTCGACGCTCTCTTTGAGCTGGATGTCTTTGTTAAGCTGCTCGGAGGTGATGATGGTTTTGTTGGTTGCGTTGGCTTCCGTTACATCGAGCATGCCGCTCTCTTTTTCGAGTTCGCTTTCGAGATGTTTTTTCAGATCCGCCTCTTTTAGGTTGAACGATTTGTCGTGGCTTTTGATCTCACCTGAAGCCACTTCGATATCCGGAGTGACACCGACGGCCTGAATCGTGCGGCCGCTGGGAAGGTAATAACGGGCTACCGTCAGTTTGACCGCTTCGCTTTCTGAGATCGGCATGACGACCTGAACGGATCCTTTGCCGAATGTTTTTTCTCCGACGATGACGCCGCGTTTGAGGTCCTGGATCGCGCCGCTGACGATTTCAGAGGCGCTGGCGGAACCTTCATTGACCAGAACGACAAGCGGCAAATCGGTGATCGTGGCGCTTTTGGTCGCACTGTAGCTGATGTCGTCTGCCTTGTTGCGCCCTTTTTGCGAAACGATGACCCCTTCTGAGACGAAAAGATCGGTCAGCTCAACCGCCTGATCCAGAAGCCCTCCGGGATTGTTCCGCAGATCCAGGACGATCCCCTTGGACGTTTTGGCGTGTTTTTTGATCGCCGATTTGACATCGCCGGCCACTTTTTTGTCGAAGCTTGTGACACGGATATAGAGGATGTTTCCGCCAATGATACGGGTATAAACCGATTCGACGGTGATGATGTCGCGGATAATGTGAAACTTCAGCGGTTCGCCGGCCCCTTTTCGGACAATCGTCAAATCGATCGGGGTTTTGGGTTTCCCGCGCATCAACGAGACGGCATCGTCGATGGTCATGTTAAGAGTGGCTTTGTCGTTGATTTTGAGGATGATGTCCCCTGCTTTGATACCCGCTTTGTCGGCCGGGGTCCCTTCGATCGGAGAGATGACGGTGAGGGCGTTGTCGCGCATCCCGACCGTGATCCCAAGGCCGCCGAATTCGCCGTCGGTCTGGGTTTTCAGGTTGTCGTAGCTTTGTTTGTCGAGGTAGCTTGAATGGGCATCGAGATTGGAGAGCATCCCCTGCAATGATTTGTCGATCAGCTGGTCGATGGTGAGGTTGTCCACATTGTACTGCTCGACGATGCCGAGTACTTTGGTGAATTTCGCCAGAGACTGCAGCCGTGACGCTTCGATGGAGGTTTCAGCAGGCGCCTCGGCACTGCTTTTGGCCAACAGGGTGGTTGAGAGGGCAACACTGATTGCTGCCGCACTGATAAAACCGAAAACCATCATTTTTGTATTTTTCATAGTACAGGTATCTCTTTTTTTGCTTTAACGGAAAAAAATTCGATAAAAGCTAGTCACATTCTCGGATGTGATCCTGATTCCCTGCAATGCCATACGGCATGCTCACAGGGGGACATGTTATGTTTGCAAATCAATGATGAAATTATAGTGAAAACTCCATTAAATAACAATGGAACTCTTTAGAGGACGTCGATGGTGACATCACCGATCGAAATCTTTTCCCCTTTGGTGATTTTGGCCCGTTTTCGGGTTTCGACGGTGCCGTTTCGGAGAACATGGCCGTTTTCGATGAGGAGTTTCGCCTGCCCGCCGGTGTCAACCAGATCGAGAAGTTTGATCAGCTTGTACAGCTCAATGGTGTCGTTTTGAAGGGTATAGGTCACGAATAAGACTCTTTAATTAAAGTATGGATGAAGAAAAAAGGAAGAAGAGCGGAAGCCGCAAAGGGCTTCCAGGGTGATTACCAGCGCTCGCGCGGAGGGCGTGGTGCACGGGGACGCGCTTCGTTGACACGAAGTGTACGTCCGCCGAAATCGTTACCTTCAAGGGCAGTGATAGCTTTGTTAGCTTCATCTTGGTTCGCCATTTCAACGAATCCGAAACCGCGGAAGCGGCCTGTTTCTTTGTCGTTTACGAATTTGACTGAACTAACTTCACCATATTGTCCGAAAAGATCTTTAAGATCGTTTTCGTCTTTACCGTAGGGAATGTTCCCAACATAAATTTGTGTCACATTGTGCTCCGTGAAAAAATCGAACTATAACCAGCATAATCCTTAACACATTGTATCCATTCAAATCTTACTCGAATCTTAAATAAAAAAGGCGTTTTTGCAACGATTGTTTTATAAAAACGCACTGGCTTCCTGAAGTGTTGTAAAGGCGATTAAGCGCTTCTTGTGCAGGTACATCATCGCCTCCTCCATCATTTCTCCTCCCAGAAGGATCGGATAGACCGGTTTTTTCCACGGCCGTTCCAGCAGTTTGGCGATGTTAAGGGTATCGGTCATCATCTGGGGGGTAATCAGCAGATAGATGAGTCCGATCCCCTCGAAAGAGTCGATCCGTTTCAACACCGACTCGAACCGGTCGCTTCGGGCATCACCGATGATATCGATCGGATTGTTGTGCGACCAATTTGAGGGGAGGATTTCGGAAAGAGCTTTTATCTCCTCTTCGGTGAGGCTGTAAAGCGTTTTTCCTCTCTCGATGATATAGTCGGTCAGAATCGTCCCCGGTCCACCCGCATTGGTCACGATGGCGATACGGTCGTAACGGATCGCGGCGGGGTGCAGGAGCGCTTCGATCGTGTCGACCGTCTGAACGCCGGTACTTTCGATCAGCCCTTTGAACATCGGGTAGTCTCCGCTGAGGTTTCCGGTATGTGAATACGCCGCCTTGCGCGCTTCGGGGCTTTTTCCCGCTTTGTAGATGCGGACCGGTTTGGAACAGCGGCGAAGCGCCTCGAGAAAGGCTTTCCCCTCCTGTATCCCCTCGGCATAGATCGAGATCGCTTCGCACTCGGGGGCGCTGTCCAGCATCGTGATGATATCGGCGAAATCCATATCGGCCATGTTGCCGGTGGAGAGGATGTGGGAAAACCCGATGCCGTTCTGGACGGCTTTGTCCATCAGGGACGACAAGACGGCCCCCGACTGGGCGATAAGGGCCAGCGAGCCGGGGCGGATAGCATCTGAACCGAACGTCAGATTCAAGGAAGTGCGGGCATTGTAGTACCCCAGGCAGTTGGGGCCGATAATGTTGAGGTCGTGATCGCGCGCGAGGGCAAGGAGCTTTTGTTCGCTCTTTGTATCCCCCACTTCTTTGAAGCCGGCCGAGACGACAATGATGTTTTTGACCCCTTTTGGGATCAGCTGCTCGATCGTCGGCAGGACATGCGACGAGGGGATCGTGATGACGGCCGTATCGATCGTATCGTCGATCTCATCCAAAGAACGGTGGAGCGTGCGGTTTTCGAAGGTTCCGCCGCGGGTGTTCAGGAGGTAGAGTCTCCCCTGAAACGAGAGGGCGTTTTTGGCGATGGCGTATCCCACTTTGTCGGGGCTGGCGGAAGCACCGATGACGGCGACAGTCCGGTTGTCGAAAAAACTGCTCCGGCTTCGTTTTGTGTTCGGCGGAGAAGCGGGTAGGTCGTGAAAGCGGATCCGTGCATCGACGACCGTGAAGCCGCCATCGCCGAGGATGAGAGGATTGAGGTCAAATTCGGCTATTGCGGGATGTGCGGCCAGGAAACACTGGACTTTCTCTATCAGATCGACCGCCGTCTCGATGTCGGCCCGGCTTCCCCGATACCCCTCGAACAGACGGGAAATTTTCGTCGTACGCAATGCCCGTTTGATCTCATCGCGCCCGGCGCTTGGACCGATGTAGCAGACATCGCGGTAGAGTTCCAGCAAAACGCCCCCTTTGCCGAAAAGGATCGTTGGTCCGAAGATCGGATCATCGACGACGCCGACGAAAAACTCTTCACCGCGAATCATTTCGGTGGCGATCAGAGCGTCGGTTGCAGGATCGGGAATAATGCCGTGGGTCCGGAGGTCGAGGAGCATCTTGTGCCGGGCACGCTCGAGCGCCGGGCCGTCATGCAAGAAGAGGGCGACTCCCCCCACGTCGCTTTTGTGAACGATTTTCGGAGACTCGATTTTGAGGGCGACGGGATAAAAATCGATGGCCGGCTCGGCGTCCAGGGGAAAACGGAGGTGGCGGGGGGTAGAAAATCCCGCATCCTCCAGCATTGTATAAAGCTGTGATTCGACCATGAACGGCTCCGTTGGAATGGGATGGATGCGTCCAATCCGAAAGAACTGAACGGTTTTAAGGAGTATAGCCTAAGGGAGAGGCAGGTGTAAAGCAGGGTTCTTCGTTATTAGACTTCTTGCATAACCTCGTTATGCGGAAGTCTTCTGTCTCGAAGAGGCAAGCTTTTGCTGTCGCCTGCGGGGCTTTGCTCCGATGGCGTTCAAGATCAAATGCGGCGAAGAATGTCATGCGGCGGGACGGGACGGCCGAGATGGAACCCCTGCAGCGTATCGATCCGGTTGTTCAGGAGAAAATCGAAATGGGCGGACTCCTCTACCCCTTCGGCAGTCACGCTCATCCCCAGAACATGGGCCAGGGTCGATATCGCTTCGACGATGTGGCGGTGGGAGTGGACATCGAACAGGCTCAGGATGAACGATTTGTCGATTTTGAGGGTATCGATGGGGAGCTGTGCGAGATAGGCGAAGGAAGAGTACCCTGTGCCAAAATCATCCAGGGCGATCCGTATCCCTCCCGCTTTGAGCCGGAGGAGCTGGTCGCCGGCAATGTCGAGGTTGTTCATCAGGGTGCTTTCGGTCAGCTCGACTTTGACATAAGAGGAGGGGATGCCCCGTTCTTTGAGATAACCGAGGAGTGTTCGGGAGAAATTTTCCTGATGAAGCTCTTTGGCGGAGACGTTGATCGCCACAAAGAACGGTTCGCTGCGCAACGAGCGGAGTGCATCGATGAAATCGCATGCCTGGCGGAGCACTTCGCGGCCGATGGTGAGGATGTCACCGTTCGTTTCGGCAACCGGGATGAAGCGATCGGGGGGGATGAACCCCTCGCGCGGGTGGGGAAGGCGCAAGAGGGCCTCGTACCCTTCCGTCTGAAGGGTTTTACTTTCGACCAGAGGCTGGAAATAGAGTTCGAAATACCCGTGCGTCAGGGCGTCTCGGACGAGGGATTCGACATGGAGAAAATCGGCGATCGCATGCTGCATCGAGCTGTGATAGTAGGCAAAGCGGTTTTTCCCCCTTTTTTTCGCTTCGTACATGGCAGTATCGGCGTATTTGATCAAATCTTCGCCGCTCTTGGCATCCTGCGGATAGCATACGATTCCGATAGAGGCGGAGAGATAAAAGTCGATGTCGCTGTTGACGAAAGGCTCTTTGAACGTTTCGATAAGGCGGGCGCAGAAGCGTTCGATCTCTGAGGGTTCCGTCGTCGTCAGGAGCAAAACGAACTCGTCGCCTCCGAAGCGGGCGCAGAAGTGGTCCGGGTCGATCCGTTCGCGAAAACGGCGGCTTACTTCGACCAGAATACTATCGCCGATTTCATGCCCCATCGTGTCGTTGATGTTTTTGAAATTGTCCAAATCGAGAAACAAAAGGGTGAACGGTTCACCCGCGGAGTGCTCGAAACGGCCGGTGAGTTTTTCTTTCAGCTTGGCGCGGTTGGGGAGTTGCGTCAACGGATCGTGGTAGGCCAGAAAGGTGATCTCTTCGCGGTGCGATTTGGCGGCGGTGACATCGCTGGTGATCCCGATGAAGAGGGAGAGGGTTTCGTGGTGATGGATGCGGCTGTTCAGCCACCGCGTCTCGCTGTCCGAACGCAATATCCGAAAACAGATTTCCTGCGATTTTCCCGGGGACAACGTTTCAAAAAAAGTTTTGACCAGCGCACGGTCATCCGGATGGATTTGCCGCTGCCACAGCGTTTTATCGGCCAAAAATTCCTCTTTGAAAAAACCGAAAATCGCTTCTACCGCATCGTTGACGTAGCGCAGCGAGAGGGTCTGGCTGTCAATATACCAGATGACCTCATGGATGCTGCCCAGAATCTCTTCGAGTTCCTGATGTTTGGAATTGAGAAGGGCGGAGAGTTCTCCCGCCTGGCATTCGATAAGCCTATGCGACTGCCGAAGCTCCTGATTGAGACGGTCGGTATCGGTGAGATTGCGGACGTTGACGAAAAAACGGAACGACTCGCTGTCGCGGATCATCCGCACACTCTTGACCGTACGGATGAGAGAGCCGTTGCGGTGCAGAAAATCGGTTTGGGCGTTGAGCGATTTTCCCTCTTCCATGACGGTGGCGATGCACGTTCCGAAGACATCGACATCGACTAAAAGGGTGAGCATGTTCAGTCCGATGAGAAGCGCGCTCTCATATCCCACCATTTCCGAAAAAGCGTCATTGGCAAAAAGTATTGCCCCGCGTTCATCGACGATGATGACCCCTTCGGGTAAATAGTTCATAAGCTCATGCAGTGGGGGGGAGATAAGCAAAAAAAGGTCCTTCGTGATAAAAAAATGTGATGTTTTTTTGATATTATAAATGTTAATATTTAAAAGAGACTTATTCAGGGTGTTTAGAGATTGGAGGGGAAATTTTGGTATAATCGCGAAATTCTAATTAATGTAAAGAGTTTCACTATGGTACAAGTCACAAAATTAACAATGCGTTTCGGAAGCCGGGTACTGTTTGAGGGGATCAACCTCAAACTCGACCGCAACAAGCGCTACGGTCTGATCGGTGCCAACGGCGCCGGAAAAACAACGTTTTTGAAAATTCTCAGCGGAGAGATCAAAGAGTACGAGGGGGACATCTCCATCGAACCGGGTCTCAAAGTGGGTGTTTTGGGGCAAAATCAGTTTGCCTTCGAAGATTTTACGATTGCCGATGCGGTACTTTGGGGGAATAAGCGTTTGTATGACGCGATCAAAGAGAAAGAGCACCTCTACGCAACGGGCGATTTCGAAGATGACGCGGTCAACAACCGTCTCGCGGAGCTGGAGATGATCTGCGTCGAAGAGGACCCGACCTACGAATACGACGTGCAGATCGCGAAGATCCTCGAAAATGTCGGAATCAGCGCGGAGCATCATCAGGATTTGATGTCAAGCCTCCCCTCTTCGGAAAAATTCAAAGTTTTGCTGGCGCAGGTTCTGTATCCGAAACCCGATGTCCTCTTCCTCGATGAGCCGACCAACAACCTCGATATCGATACGATCGGATGGCTCGAACACGAGCTTCAGCGCCACGAGGGGACGATGGTCGTCATTTCGCATGACCGCCACTTTCTCAACGCCGTCGTCACCAACATCCTCGACGTCGATTTCCAGAAAATCCGTGAATTTACAGGAAACTACGACGACTGGTATCTGGCCGCAACGGTCATGTCAAATCAGGCGCAGCTCGAGCGGGATAAAAAGCTGAAAGAAAAGGAGCAGCTCGAAGCGTTCGTCCGCCGCTTCTCGGCCAATGCGTCGAAAGCGAAACAGGCTACCTCGCGCCAGAAACAGCTCGACAAACTCACGATCGAGGATATCAAGCCTTCCTCCCGCCGCGACCCGAGCATCGTCTTCAAAGCCAAACGGCAGATGGGGGACGAGGCACTCGACGTGATCGACGTCTCCCACAGTTACGGGGATCTGAATGTCCTTCACAACATCAACCTCAAAATCGTTCCGGGTGAAAAAATCGCCGTTATCGGTGCCAACGGCGTCGGTAAATCGACGCTGCTCAAAATCATCATGGAAGAGATCAAACCGACCGGCGGAAGCGTCAAATGGGGGGCGACGATCGAGCCCTCGTATTTCCCGCAGGATACGACCGACCGGATCAAAGGGATGGAGACCCTCTATGACTGGCTCCGCGCGTTTGATCCGAAGCGTGAAATTTCCGAAATCCGCAACTGCCTGGGACGGATGCTTTTCAACGGCGAACAGCAGGAGAAAAGCATCGAGAAAATTTCCGGGGGTGAAAAACACCGGATGATGCTCTCGAAGATGATGCTGGAGGGGGGGAACTTCCTCGTACTGGATGAGCCGACCAACCACCTCGACCTGGAGGCGATTATCGCTTTGGGCGAAGCGCTCTATGAATTCGACGGAAACGTTGTCTGTGTGAGCCACGACCGTGAACTTCTCGACGCGTTTGCCGGACGGGTGATCGAACTCCATGCCGATGGAAGCTATACCGACTTCAAAGGGACCTACGAAGAGTTTGCCGAGGCAAAAGCCAATGGACAGCTATAAAGATTTTGTCGGACTGGGAGTGGCGGGCAATTTCGCCCTCCATCTCGAACAAGCCGGTGAGAGTGCCGATTTCAAAGACATTCTGACCGAAGACCCCAACGGCCCCAAAGGGATATTTCCGTTTTATCTCCCCGGACGGGAAGGGCAGCTGGGAATCTACCCTCTCAGCAGTGACACGATCGTCCTCCCGAAGGAAGAGTGCAACGTCCAGCCCGAGCCGGAAGTGGCTCTCGTCTGCGATATGGAGTACGATGGAGAGGGGAAGGTGACGAAAATCACCCCGAAATTCTTCGGCGCGTACAACGACTGTTCGCTGCGCAAAGAGGGGGCGGCCAAGATCAGCCACAAGAAAAACTGGGGTCCCTCCTCCAAAGGGCTTTCGGATACCCTCATCCCGATCGACACGTTTGCCACGGGTGGGGTGATGGATACCTACCGCATCGCCTCGTTTCTCCGACGTGAGGGGAACCTGTTTCGCTACGGGGAAGATGTCGAACTTGCCGGATACAGCTATTTTTACGGCAAATTGCTCGATTGGCTGACCCACCAGATCAATGGGCAGAGCGATTTCGGCCCGCTTGAAGCGGTCGGCGAGTACCTCAGAACCGCCGGTTGTCCGAAACAGGCCATCATCAGCATCGGGGCGACACGCTACACCCATTTCGGGGAGACGAACTTTTTGCAGGAGGGGGATGAGGTGATTGTCGTCGTTTACGACAACAGCCTCTACTGCATGAACCCGATCCTTTCGATGGCCAATCGAAGAGTACTCGAAGGGGAGGGGATCAGCGCGCTGGTTCAGAAGGTTGTCCGTGCTTAAACCTGGGCTGTACCGTCATTACAAAGGGAAACACTACGAAGTGATCGGGGTGGCCAAACACTCCGAAACCTCGGAACTTCTCGTCGTCTACCGCCCTCTCTACGGGGAGCGCGGATTGTGGGTGCGCCCTTTGAGCATGTTTGACGAGACCCTCCCAGGCGGGGCGAAGCGGTTTGAATACTGCGGGGAGGTCAAATGAGCCGAGGTACCAAAATGATCCTCGACATCGGCGCCTCGTGGAATGAGGGGTGGAGCCTGGAGGAGGAGAAAAAAAGTTCCGAAACGGTTGCGCTCGACCCCTCCGCCCACCGTCTCGTTTTTCAAAAAGAGAAACGCAAAGGAAAGCCCGTCACCCTCGTCGGACCTTTCAGCCTCAGCGCCGAAGATGGGCATAAAACCCTTTCGGCACTGAAAAAATCGCTCGCCTGCGGGGGAGCGTACAAAGAGGGGTGGATGGAGTTTCAAGGCGACATAGCCTCAAAGGTGCGCGAGCATCTTGAAAAGCTCGGGTTTCGGTTTAAAAAATAAGCCGAAACGGGTTACAATTAGAACATTTCAGATCGGGAGGTGAAGGGTGGCCAAACGGGTTATTAAAGATGAGCGGATCAAGATGATTGTCCGCAATATCGCCGAAGATTTCCGTTTTTCGCATGAGACGGGCGATTATGCGTTGCTGTTTTACCGTGCGGATACCGAGGGGACCGTCCGCGGAGCCGACATCGACACGATGATCGAATACCTTTCGACAGGTCTTTCGGAGCTTCAGCAGAACATTGAATGGCGGCGGGAATTTCTGAGCGAGAATCCGGGGATCGATGAGATGCGGATGCTGGAAAATCTCGGCGTAATCGAAAAAGAGTACATCGATCTGCTGGAATTTCTACGTAAGTAGGAAGTAAAGCCCATAGCCGATGGCCGCAGCGATCAGGGCAATCAGCCCTACGATCAGCAGCAGCCGTGACAGCAGAACAAAGAGAAACCGCCCCATCAACGTTTCGGTTTATAGGGGACGAGGGGGATTTTCTTCCGGATAGCCGATTGAATCCCCCCTTCCAGATCGATGACGTTGTATCCCATCTGGTTCCCCAAAAATCCTCCGACAACCTGTGTCCGGCTGCCGCTGTTGCAGATGATCGCAAATCTCTCGTTTTTCTTGACGTGCCGATCCAGTTGCCCCAGGAACGCTTCGGCATTGTATCCTCCCTCCTCGTCGAAAAACATGATGGGGATCGAACCTTTGACGAGACCCGTCGTTTTCCACTCTCCGGGGGTACGGATGTCGATGATCTTGATTTTGGAGTTAACCAGTTTCTGATCGATCGACTGACGGATGTAGTCGGCAGAGAGGAGTGTCCCCAAAAATAAAAAAGAGTAAAGCCATAGGCGCATACACAGTCCTTGATAGGTATAATGGTGTAATTGTATCTTGGGATGTTTAACGTGAGGGTGTATGGCAGAATCTAAATTCGAAAACTCAAAACGGAACCGTTACATTCGGCTGCTCGGACGGTTTACAAGCGGTATTCTCTCGTTTCTGGCCAAAAGCGACAATCCGACCAAAGAAGAGTATGAGCGCAGGGTGGATGCCAATTTCCGGTTTCTGGAACAGAGCGAAGCGGTCACCCTCTACAAGAGTGAATACACCGAGCTCGAAGCGCTTGCCCAGAAGATTCTCGATTTCCGTGCGTCCGATACCGACATCGAGACGATCAAAGAAGAGCTCCTGTATGCCCAGAACCAGTGGGAAAAAAAGGTGAACGCCCGCCGCTACAAAAAATCAAAACACGATCACCATGCGAAAGACGGTTGGGAATAAAGATTGTGCCGGGGTGTGGCGCTAAAATTTCTCCCGTAGGGGGCAGCTTTTTTACAGCCAGCCTGTGTGTTCGGCCAGAATCTTGCATCCAAGGGCGATCAGGATGGCCCCTCCGAGGATCTCGGCTTTGGATTCGAGCATCGAGCCGAGCTTTTTGCCCACATAAACGGCACCCAGACACAGCGCAAACGTCACGATGGCAATGACGCTCGATGCCATGAGAATATCGGTTTGCATAAAGGCGAAGGTGACCCCGACCGTCATAGCGTCGATACTCGTAGCGATTGCCAGAGAAACAAGGGTTTTGTTCGAGAGGTCGGCTACCTCTTCGTCGAATTCGTTTTTGTACGCTTCATAGAGCATTTTTGCCCCAAGCCCCGCCAGCAGCACAAAGGCGATCCAGTGGTCAAACGCCTGGACATAGTCGGCGAAACTGATCCCGATGAGGTATCCCGCCAGCGGCATCGCACCTTGAAAAAAACCGAATACGGCGGCTATGAAAAGGATTTTGGTGAATAACAATTGTTTGTATTTCGAACCGATCGCGATCGAGACGGCGACAGAGTCCATCGCCAATGCAACGGCCAACAGTAAGAGTGTTTCCACATAAACTCCGATGAAGTATTTGCGGAATTATAGCCAAGGGAGCTGATTTAAAATCAGGGGAGACGGTGGATGCGGTTTTTGACGTCGCCGAGACGGACAAACTCAAACCCCGCGGCACGGAGCGCCGTGATGGCTTCGATGATACCTTCCCGGGTACCGCTTTCAGGGTGGTTCATGTGGGCGATGATGATGTCGCCGCTTTGGGCATTTTTGATTCTTCGTGCGACTTCTTCGGCACTGAGGGTAGCCCCTGCATCGGCGACGATTTCGAAGCCGGCGATTTCTACCCCGCGAGAGCGGGCGATCCGAACCGCTTCGTCATCATAATAGGCGGTGCCGGAACGGAAGAAGAGGGGGCGTTTGCCGGTCAGTTTTTCGATTTTGCGGCTGTTTCCCTCGATTTCTCCCTCCACCTCTTCGGGGGATGCGGTACCGGGGATGTTGTAGACACTTTTTCCGTTGATCGAGAGGGGGCGGTGGGCCGTGCCGTGATTGCCGATTTCGAAGAGGGGATTGGCGGCAAGGCGTTTGAAAATTTCAGGATTGGCATCGATCCATCGCGCATTGATGAAAAGGGTCGCGGGGATTTTATTGGCGATGAGATAGTCGATCAGCTCGGCATCGTATTGGGAACTTTTGGCACTTCCGCCGCAGGCGTCGAGGGTGAGGGCAATTTCTTTTGTGTCACTGGCAAAACGGGTGGTGACCCCCGTGACGTTTTCTCCCCATTGGGACGGCTCCGAGGCCAGGAGTATGCCGAAACAAAGAGGGAGTAAAAATACAAATTGACGCATTGACCGTTCCGTAGTAAAGTTAGAGATGCCATTTTATCCAAAAAGGGGTCTGGATGGAGTCACGCGGCGGCGGACGATTTTTACTGGTAGTAGCGATTGCGGCGGCGGCCATTTTGGGATGGGAGGCGTTTCGATGGATGGCCGAAACTTTCTCGGAGCCTGCAGAGCCGCGGAACGTGGCCCCCCGAGGGGAGCTGTGCAACGAAGAGGTTCTGGGGATCGACCTTTTCGAGAACAACAAAAACTCGGTCGTCTATATCGCCACGGCGCAGGCGGTCGTGGACGTATGGACCCGCAACATCTACAACATCCCGCGGGGGGCGGGATCGGGATTCGTGTGGGACGAATGGGGACACATCGTCACAAATTACCATGTGATCAGTGGGGCGAGCGAAGCGCATGTCCGCCTCAGCGACGGGAGAGACTACCCCGCCTCTCTCGTGGGGGCGTCCCCGGAACATGATCTGGCCGTTCTCAAAATCAACGTCCCCTTCAAGCCCCCCCGCCCGATTCTGATCGGAGAGAGCCGCAATCTGAGGGTGGGACAGAAAGTGTTCGCGATTGGCAACCCTTTTGGCCTGGACTGGACCCTTACGGCTGGGATCGTTTCAGCGCTCGACCGCTCGATCGGGGGAGGACAAGAGAATGCCATCCACCACCTGATCCAGACCGATGCGGCGATCAACCCGGGCAATTCGGGCGGGCCGCTCCTGGACAGCGCCGGACGGCTGATCGGGGTCAATACGGCGATCTATAGCCCCTCGGGCGCCTATGCAGGGGTGGGATTCGCGATTCCCGTCGATACGGTCAATCGGATCGTGCCGGAGATTATTGCCCCGAACCCCTGATGAGCTTTGCCTATTCGCGTGGTGCCCCGAAACGGGTAAATCAGGAGTTTTTCATATGCACCGTCGTGTAGGGTGCCGGATAGGTTTTAAACGTTTCCGAAATAATGCGGTTGGCATCAAAATAGACCTGCCAATAATGATCGGTATGGGTATAAGGACGGACCGCTAAAACCGTACCCCGTTCATTGAACGTCAGAATCTCGATATCCGCGGGGATATCGGCGAGATTGGGGATGCTCGTGAGCGCCAAGCGCAAATCGGCAATCGCCCCCTGTACATCGACCCCTCCGGCCAACTGAGCGGTGAGATCGACACGGCGATAGGGATTGAGGGAGAAATTTCGGATCGTATCGGAAAAAATTTTACTGTTTCCGACGAACAGAATGGTGTTGTCCGGTGAGATCAGTGTGGAAGAAAAAAGACCGATCTCCTTAATGGTCCCCTCCAGCCCGACAACACTGACATAGTCTCCCACTTTGAATGGCCGAAGGATGACCATGAAGATTCCTGCGGCAAAGTTGGAGAGCAGCCCCGCCCAAGCCACCCCGATGGCTACACCCATCGCAGCGACGAGTGCCGCGAAGGATGTCGTCTCAACCCCGAAATAACCCAAAATGGCGACAATCAGGATGATGTTGAGGGTAACGTTGAGGATGCTCGAGAGGTAACGCATCAGCGTCGGATCAATTTCTTGTTTGCTAAGCGCGCTGTTTACCATGCGAAGCGCAAAACCTATCAGCCAGCGCCCCACGATCCATACGGCGATTGCCCCTAAAATCTTCAATCCGACGGTCGTTAGATAGACACCGATCGTGTTCATAATCGCTTCCATATTCATCTGTGATCCTTTTTGTTATAAATTAACAAAACAGCATAACGGGTAAGGACTTGAGGATATCTGAATAAAAAAAAGTAAATTCTCTTACATGACCGCTTCAGCGGGGAGTGCAGTCGCGGTCGTTGCCGAAAATGCACCGTCCGTTTTTAATGAGCTTGCGGATGAGGAAAAAGAGGGCGGCGGATGCCAGGAGGGCACTGAGAAACGCCTGCAGAATCAGGCCGTGCAGAAAAAACGAGACGGCAGCGACAACGAAGAGAACCGTCAGCAGAAAACACATCACCAACCTCCTCATATCAGGTGCATCAGTGTACCCAAATCGTCCTGAGGGCTTTTCCTCTCCTGATACGAAAGAGGGCGTTGTGCGAGTGAAAGGGGCGTTTAATTTTGTGGGGAATGGATTACGCTATAATTCCAGCCCTATTAATATTTACCAAAAGGACTTTTTTACATGATTACCGACCCCGGTGACAGGCATACGACTTCTAAAACACTCTGTGGAAGTGTTGCATGACACTTTTGATCACTTACCTTCTGATTGCCCTGACAATCTCTTTTATCTGTTCCGTACTCGAAGCTGTTTTGCTCTCAAGCACCAATTCTTACATCGACACGCTGCCCAAAACAAACGAAAAAGCGATCGCAATCCTCAAAAGACTCAAATCGAATATCGACAAACCGATCGCATCGATTCTGATCCTCAACACGTTTGCCCACACGATGGGTGCGGCGGGAGTCGGTGCGCAGGCGCAGACCCTGTTCGGCTCGGAATGGCAGGCGGCCATCGCGTTTGTGCTGACGCTGCTGATCCTCTACGTTTCGGAGATCATTCCCAAAACGATCGGCGCGATCTACTGGAAGTCGCTGCTGATCCCCTCGGCGTACGTCATCTCGTTTCTGATCAAGGCGACCTATCCTCTCGTGTGGTTTTCCTCTTTTATCACCAATTTTATTTCCAAAGGAAAGAAGAAACATACCAATTTTTCACGTGATGAAATCATGGCGATCGTCGCGATAGGAGAAAGAGAGGGATCGATCCACAGCAAAGAGAGCTATCTGATCGAAAATCTTTTGAAGCTCAAGCATATCAGGGCGAAAGACATCATGACGCCGCGAAGCGTGGTGTTCGCCCTCCCTTCCAAGACCACGATCGGTGAGGCGATCCAGGAGGACCGCCTCTACATCCATTCGCGTATCCCTATTTTCGATGAGTCGATCGACCACATCACCGGGATCGTCTTCAATCAGACGATTCTCGAAGAGAGCCTCGAGGACAATGACGTCAAAACGCTGAGCGAGATCGCCTACCCGGTGCACAAAGTCTCCGAGAATGTCCCGGTGTCGGCACTGATCGACGTCTTTATCAAAAAGAAAACCCACCTGTTCGTCGTCCACGACAACTACGGACAGACGAGCGGGGTCGTCACTCTCGAAGACGCGATCGAAGCGCTGCTGGGGGTCGAAATCGTCGATGAGATGGACGAAGTCGAAGACATGCAGGCGTTTGCCAAGGACAAGCACAAACTCTTCCAAGATAAGATGCTCCTCGAGAAAAAACGGCTCGAAGCGATTAACAAATCCTAAATCCGCTCCGTTCATCGGAGCACTTCCCTGAACACAATCATCAAAAAAATTGAATGGATGTCACCGACACGAATGCGGTAGAATACCGTTTTTTTGGGAGCGAAACGATGAAGTTGCATTGGCTGAATTACTGGATGATGTTTCACGCGGCGTTGTTCTGGGTGATTATTTATTTTTGCATCTTCAAAATCATCGGTTACTATGAGGTTGAGTGGGCGACGCTTTTCCAATGGTGGTGGTGGAACCTGTTTGCGTATCTGTACGTGGCATTTATGCACTTCATCGCGCTCAACAGGAAACGGGGGCAGACTGCGTGATTGGAGACTGCCGTGTATCAAATAGGTGAGTATTCATAACATGTGTGACAAAAATGCGTACGAAACAGTGTTGGGGTGAATCTGACATCTTGAAGCTTTGTATTTTGGGGAGTTTGTAAGTAAAAGTGGTGACCCCAAGGGGATTCGAACCCCTATGGCCAGAATGAAAATCTGGAATCCTAACCATTAGATGATGGGGCCACATAAATGCGGTTGAAAAAGTGGTGTCCCGTGATGGATTCGAACCATCGACCCCCTCATTAAAAGTGAGATGCTCTACCGGCTGAGCTAACGAGACGTAAACAACTCAAATCGTTTCCAGATCACGATTTGTGGACGGGAATTATAGCGGACATCGATAGGTTTGTCAATGGTTTTTGAAAAGAAAATGAAAAAAACAGGCAAAATAGGTAAAAACAGGTTCGAAATGAAGGTTTTTGGAGGGATGGAGAGGGTTTTAGGTATGATGGTGGCAAGGAATATGAGGATGACAATCATAAAAACTCGGAGTGTGACGGCGCTGAGGGGAGCGAAAATATGGGTTACTACCTGGCCAAAATAGCGATTACGACGGTACTGATCGTTTTGATCTCCGAAATCGCCAAACGCAGCTCGTTCTGGGCCGCGGTGCTGGCCTCTTTGCCCCTTGTTTCCGTGCTGGCGATGATCTGGCTGTATGTCGATACGAAAGATGTCGCCAAGGTCAGCGCCCTCTCGACGGGTGTTTTCTGGCTGGTTTTCCCCTCATTGGTGCTTTTCATCGTTTTTCCGCTGCTGCTGAAGCAGGGGGTGGATTTTTATCTTAGCCTCTTTATTTCGCTGGGGGTGACAGTCGTGTGCTACTGGCTGACGGTGATGGTTTTGAACCACTACGGTATCAGGCTGTAACGTTTCGGTTGTTTGGTCGGAAACCCTGATTGGATTGATAAGTATTTATTAATCGTAATGGTAAAATCCCCCCTATGAATATATGGTCTTTTGAATACCCGTGGGCGCTGCTGCTCCTGATACCGCTGCTGTACTGCCTTTACCGCTGCAAGGTCGCCTCACAGCAGCGCTATTTTCCGCATCTGTATTTTTTCGGAACCCCCGGCAAATGGCGCAACTGGGAGTGGCTCCTTAAAGCCCTCACGGCGACGCTGCTGGTCGGTGCGCTGGCCACCCCGATCGCGATCGACTACGCCGATCCGCGCAACCGCAACGGGATCGACATCGTCCTGAGCCTTGATGGGAGCGGATCGATGAACGCGTCGGGATTTGGGGGGGAAGAAAATCGGAAAAGCCGGTTCGAGATCGTCCAGACCATAGCGTCCGATTTCGTGATGAAGCGTCTCGAGGACAACGTCGGGGTCGTCCTCTTCGGCGATTTCGCGTTTATTGCGACCCCCGTGACGTATGAAAAAGAGATTATTTCCGAGATGATCGGCTACCTCTCCCACGGGATGGCGGGGCAGAACACGGCCATCGGCGAGGGGATCGCGATGGGGGTGCGGGCATTGAGGGATTCGAGGGCCAAAAGCCGCGTCATCATCCTCCTTACCGACGGGGAGCACAACAGCGGGAGTGTCTCCCCCAAAGAGGCAGTGGAGATGGTGAAAAAAGCGGGGATCAGACTCTACACGATCGGCATCGGGGAAAAAGGGGAATTCGACAACGCCCTCCTCGAACAGCTGGCTCGAGACGGAGGCGGGAAATACTTCGCGGCGGCAAATGCCGCGCAGCTACAGGAGGTGTACGACGAGATCGACACGATGGAGCGCTCCTCGATCAAAAGCGAAAGCAACACGCTCCCCGAACACTATTATCAGTGGCTTTTGGCGGGGGCACTGGGGCTGATGCTCTATCTGCTCTGGCGCAGAAAGGGGGGAGTATGATGTTTCTCTCTCCGGGATGGTTCGCTCTCCTCGCCGTTGTCGCCCTCTACGCGTGGGGTGTGAAACGCTATGGCTGGAAAATGCAGGGGTGGCTCCTGGTCTCCATCGTGATGGTGATCGTGGCCCTCTCCCGTCCCGCACTCCCTCAAAAACCGCTCAAAATAGAGGAGGGGGGAAGCGACGTCATCCTCGCCGTTGACCTCTCGTACTCGATGCGGGCGACCGATATCTCCCCCAGCCGCCTCGAAGCGGCCAAAGCACTGCTGAAAACGGCGGTCCGTTCACATCCCAAAGAGCGGTTCGGGGTTATCGCCTTTACGACGAGTGCGATTGTCCTCTCGCCGCTCACCAAAGACCGCGAGCTCCTCGAACACCTTTTCGACGGTCTCGATGAATCGCAGATTATCACGAAAGGGACGCGTGTCATGAGCGCCCTCGAGCTGGCCCGAAAAATGTCCCATGCGCAGCGCCCGACGGTTATCCTCCTCACCGACGGCGGGGACGAGGCGGGCTATGAGAAAGAGGCGGCGTTCGTCCGCGACAACAATCTGGCCCTGCACGTCGTATTGCTGGCGACAGCGGAAGGGTCGACGATCCCTACCGACAGCGGAGCGTCGTTCAAGGACGAAGGGGGGCACATCGTCATCACGTCACGCAACGATGCCATCGGTGCGCTCGCCGAAGCCGGAGAGGGACGGGTGATCCAGGGGTTTGATGCAGGAGGGCTGAACGATGCAATCGAAGAGATAAGAGCGGGGGATTTCAAGGGGAGTTCGACGGTGATCCGCTATACCGAGCTTTTCTATCTTCCGCTGGTGATCGCCCTGATCGCGTTTGCGGCAGCGATGACTTCGGTCGGAGAGAAAATCTCCCGAAAACTTCTCCCCTTGCTGGCCCTTATCGGCATCTCGGCGCAGGGCGGGGTGCTCGATTTCGCTTACCTGTATGTCGCCAAAGCCAATTACGAGCAGGGGGACTTCGAGCGTTCCGAGCAGTTTTACGGCAGGGTCGATTTCGATGAAGCCCGTTACAATCGGGCGAACGCCCTCTACAAAGCGGGGAAATACTCCGAAGCGCTGGGAGTTTACCGCTCTATCCGCTCCGATGATCCCGTGTTTAAATCACGCCTGTACCACAACATCGGCAACTGCCATATCCGGCTGCAGGAGTTTGAAAACGCCCGGACGGCGCTGCTCAAATCCCTCACCCTCCGCTACACGAAAGAGGCCGACGACAACCTCCGCGCGATCGCCGGCTCGGCCGAAAAGGAGACGCTGAACGTCCGCAAAGAGAAACAGGACAAATTCTCGAAAGAGGAGAACGCCCCCACGGGTGAATCCAAACCTTCCAAACAAGGGGGCGGCAGCAACATGCAAAGCGACATGGCCTCCGGCGGAGGGGGGGACGAGGGGAAGCAGGCCCAGGCCGATCCCCGCCTCTCGATGGCGCAGGGGAAGGCGAAGCTCAGCTCGCGCCAGTACGAATTGATCAATCAAAGGAGTGTGCATGAAACGAAGCCTTGGTAGGGCGGCGCTGGTATGGCTGATTCTCGGCACGGCATTGTGGGGCGCGGCGTACCGGTGGAGTCTCCTGGAGTCCCCCCAGACACTGAGGGTGGGGGAAGCCGGAGTTATCCGGTACGAGTGTGTCTTCGAGACGAGCGCCGCTGATTATACGATCGATTTCAAACCCAAAAGCACCGAAGGGTATAAAGCCGAAGTGCTGACGCAGCGCGACCGTGTGACGGCAGGGAAACGGATACAGACGTTCGACGTCCTGATCACTCCCATAAAAGCGGGAGAGATCGACGTGCGTCTCAGCGCGCTGGTGCGCCATACGACGTTCGCCTCGATCGAGAACGCCACGATCGGGCGCGACAACGTCAAGCGGTACGATTTCAATGACGAAACGGCACACCTCCCCGCGGTCCGGATACGGGCTGAGGAGAACAGTGCCGATTTGACCGGAACGATAACTTTGGAGGCAAAAGTAGACAAGAAGATGGTCCGCGCCCACGAGCCGGTTCATTTGAGCCTGTATGTGCGCGGTGGGGGGAACCTGGAGAAGTTCGTCCCCTATGAGCTCAACATCAGCGGGGTGAAAGTGTTTGCCGAAGCGCCGCAGAAAAGCCTTACCCCCTCACGTGAGGGGTTCGAGGGAGAGATACGCCAGGAATTTGCCCTCGTCTCCGAGGAGAGCTTCGTTATTCCACCGTTTGAATTGAAGGTGTTCGATACGGCACAGCGGCAGATGAAAACTCTCAAAACCTCCCCGATCAGGGTAGAGGTGGGGGAAGGGTATGAGCCGCAGACGCTCCTGGACCCTCCCGATTTGAGCGATACGGCGACGCTCAAGCGCTATGCCCTGTATGCGGCTTTGATCGTCTTGGGAGCGATCCTCTCTGAAACGGTGCGCCGCCTGTGGAAACTCCGCCCCCGCAGCCGCGTCAAGCGGTTCTGGGACGAAGCAAAAGATCCCAAAGAGCTCGTCATTTTGCTGGCCCTTTCGGGGGAGAAGCGCTACGACCCGCTTATCGCCGAACTGGAAGCTGGGAGGCTGACTTTAAGGGAAGCCAAAAACAAATTGAGTACACTACACACACCAAACGAGGTATCGAAATGAACACTATGATTAATCAAATACGTTCCGAAGTTTCCAAAGTCGTCGTCGGTCAGGAGAAGATGATCGACGGGCTGCTGATCGGACTGCTGTGCGAGGGGCACATCCTGATCGAGGGGATCCCGGGGCTGGCGAAGACGACGACGGTAAAGGCCCTTTCCCAGACACTTGGACTCGGATTCAAGCGGGTGCAGTTCACCCCCGATCTGCTCCCCAGCGATATCCTTGGAGCCGAGGTGTACGATCCGCAGAACAATACATTCAAAATCAAACAGGGGCCGATTTTTACGAACCTTCTCCTCGCCGACGAGATCAACCGTGCTCCGGCAAAAGTGCAGTCGGCGCTGCTGGAAGTGATGCAGGAGCGGCAGGTGACGCTGGGGGACGAGAGTTTCAAACTCCCGCCGCCGTTTCTCGTTATGGCGACCCAGAACCCGATCGAAAACGAAGGGGTTTATCCGCTGCCCGAAGCGCAGCTGGACCGTTTCATGCTCAAGATCAAGGTAGGCTACAACACCTCCGAAGAGGAGCTCTCCATCGCCCGCCGCGTGGCGTCTGGAGTCAATGAAGCGATCGAGGCGGTTATGGATGCACAGGCGCTGAGCGACTTGAAAGAGGCGGTCAAGAAAGTCCATATCGACGAAGAGGTGGAGCGGTACATGATCGCTCTGGTCACCGCGACGCGCGAACCCGAGAAATATGACCTCGGAGAGATCAAGCGCTACTTGCAGTTCGGTGCGAGCCCGCGTGTCAGCATCGACATGTTCAAGGCGGTCCGCGCCGTGGCGTATTTGAAGGGGAAAGAGTTCGTTACCCCCAGCGATATCGCTTCGATCATTAAAGAGCTGATGCGTCACCGTATCGTCCTCTCGTATGAAGCCGAAGCCGAAGGGGTCACCACCGACGAGCTGATCGAAAAAATCCTCAAAGCGGTACCGATTCCGTAACCATGAACAAAACAGAGCATATCCTCCTGAAGGCGCGACGCCAGATTATCGGTGATCGGATCGGAAACAACCCTTCGATGTTTCGGGGGGAGGGATTTGACTTCATCGAACTGCGCGAATATGTCCCGGGAGATGATACCCGCCATATCGACTGGAACATCACCGCCAAGATGCAGCGCCCGTTTGTCAAGGTATTCCGCGAAGAGCGCGAACTCTCGGTCGTGACGGTGGCGATGCTCTCGGGGAGCCTCCA
>CAYXWQ010000018.1:0-37295 GCA_964468865.1 uncultured Sulfuricurvum sp.
AAAGTGGCACGATGAAATTTATTGAAACACGTGGAAATGACGGAAAACATTCTCAAGAGATCACCTTTTCAGAAGCGATTCTAAGTCCTATCGCCTCGTTCGGGGGGTTGTATGTACCCAAAGAGTTCCCATCCCTGGGCGAAGCGTTTCTGACCAAACATCTGAATTCGTCGTACAAAGAGCTGGCAAAAGATTTGCTCACGACGCTGGATATCGACATCGAGCCTTCGGTCATCGACGAGGCGTTGTCACTGTACGACAAGTTTGATGATCCCTCCAATCCCGTTCCGGTCGTGAGAGTTCGGGATGACCTGTATGTCAGCGAACTCTACCACGGCCCGACCCGTGCGTTCAAAGACATGGCGCTGCAGCCTTTCGGAGTCGTCCTCAGTTCCATCGCCCAAAAACGGGGAGAAGAGTACCTGATCCTCGCCGCAACGAGCGGTGACACGGGCCCTGCGGCGCTGGAGACATTCAAAAACCGCTCCAATGTCCGCGTGGTGTGTCTCTATCCCGACGGTGGCACATCGGATGTCCAGCGCCTCCAGATGGTGACCGAGGATGCAGCGAATCTCAAAGTGATCGGGATCAAAGGAGATTTCGACGATGCGCAGAGCGCGCTGAAGCGATTGTTGGGCTCGGCAACGTTCAAAGAGACCCTCAAAGCCAAAAATATTTCCCTCTCGGCCGCCAATTCGGTCAATTTCGGGCGGATCATCTTCCAAATCATCTACCATATCCACAGCTACCTCGAACTGGTGCGCCAAAACGTCATTTCGATGGGAGAAAAAGTCTACCTTGATGTCCCCAGCGGGAATTTCGGAAATGCATTGGGCGGTTATTATGCGACCAAAATGGGGCTTCCGGTGGAGAAGATCATTATTGCATCCAATGAAAACAACGTCCTTACACGCCTGATCAATACGGGACGCTACGACCTGCGCGGCGAGAAGGTCATCCCGACAACCTCTCCGGCGATGGATATTCTGATCTCCAGCAACGTCGAGCGCATTTTATTCGATCTGTTGGGACCGGAGCGGACCAAAGAGCTGATGCAGGGGCTGGAAAGCGAGCGTTTTTACGCCCTGAGCGATGATGAGACGATGAAGCTTCAGGCCATGTTCGCTGCCGATTACTGCAATGGGGCTGAGGGGAAAGGGTACATCAAAGAGGCGTTTGATGGCGGTTACCTGATGGATCCGCATACAGCTACCTGTTTCAAGGCGTACGACTGCTGCGCGACCCTTCCTCTCAAAACGATCGTCTATTCGACGGCGGAGTGGACGAAATTTTCTCCGACGATTGCGAACGCATTGAGCGGCGAAACGGGAGCGCGCGATATCGATGCTCTCGAGGCAATCTCCAAAATGGCCAACACACCGATCCCGGCGATGATCAAGGGGCTCTTCACCAAGCCTGTCACACAGGCTATCGTTATCGACAAAGAGAACATCGAAACGGAGATTCTGAATTTTCTGAAATAGGTTTCTGCCTCGGTAGAGGCAGGTTTCCTTTCCCGTTTATTTTTTTCTCCCCGTTCTTTCCTCATTCAGCCTGGCCGCATCCATCAGATTGATCTCTTCACCGCCCCACACCATGATTTTTTTAGACGTTGTCAGATCGGGGGGATTTTTTGTCGGATAGTCGATGCTCGAGAGAATGTGTTTGATGCAGTTGAGGCGCGCTTTTTTCTTGTTGTCGGATCGGATGATGATCCAGGGGGCGATTCCGGTATGCGACGCCCGGAGCATCGCGTGTTTTGCTTCGATGTATTTGTCCCAGAGTTCCTGCGATTTGGCATCGACGGGGGAGAGTTTGTATTGTTTGAGCGGATCGGTTTTGCGCTCTTTGAACCGCTCGGCCTGCTCTTTTTTGGAGATCGAAAAATAGAATTTAAACAAAATGATGCCCGAATCAACCAACATCCGCTCATAGTCGCTGACGTCGTTTAGAAACATGCGGTGTTCGTCCTCGGTGCAAAACCCCATGACCGGTTCGACGCCGGCGCGGTTGTACCAGCTGCGGTCGAAAAAGACCATTTCCCCTGAACTGGGGAGGTGCTGGGTATAGCGCTGAAAATACCACTGTGTTTTTTCGACGTCGGAAGGTTTTTCGAGCGCCACGATGCGGGCACCGCGCGGATTGAGGTGCTCGGTGATCCGCTTGATCGTCCCCCCTTTGCCCGCAGCGTCTACTCCTTCGAATATGATCAGAACCTTGAGCCCTTCTGCTTTGACATAGTTTTGGAGTTTGAGGAGTTCAATCTGGAGTTCTTTGAGTTCCGCTTCGTATTCCAGGACCGATTTTTTGATCCATACCGGAAGGCGTTCTTCTTTATCGCTTTTTTTGCGCCGTTCGATGATCTTCTCTTTGTCTTTATCGCGCCGCTCTTCGTGGACAACGTCCTCAATTTTAGGGGATTCGGCGATTTCCGTTTTTGCCATGGCGCTTTTTGCTCCCATCTTTACTCCTTGATAAACTTTTCACATGAGTGTTCGATTATAGCGTCGAATGGAGTACTTCGTCAATCTTTGCGGCATCTTCAGCTGTGGCGTAACAGGCATTTTGACCGCAGATCAGAAAATTTTCCAGCGTTTCATCGTTTTTGAGCAGCACAAATGGGTGTCCGAACGGCTTTCGGATCTGCAGAAGCCGTTCGCTTGCGGCTTTGACGAGCCGTTCTTCGTTAAGCCAACGGATGGCCTGAGCGGTAAGCGTGGGGTAATAGATCGGGGTCTTCATCAGTTTGAGCGAGACGTATTCGAGGCTTTTAAAAGCAAACCGGCGGTATTTTTCATCGATCAGCAACCCTAGCGACAGGAGGGCGTCGACCATCACGGCCATGGCACTGGGATAGGTCCCGTCATCGATTTCACCGACGGTGGTGAAAGCGCCGCGGCTGAAATACCATTTCCCTTCTTGATAATAGAGCTCCAGCGCCTTGTTGGCAAACCGCTGCGTTTCGATCAGGTAGGCTTCTTCCAGTGTTGATTGGTACGCTTCGATCAGTGCGGAACACAGATAGGCGTAGTCTTCCAAAAAGGCATCGATTTTCGCCTCTTTATGGATCAGTGCCGAGTGTTTGAGTACTCCATCGGTCGACATCGACGCCATCAGCCGGGTCAGCGTCTTTTTGGCCTGCTGCGTGTAGTGCGGATCGTTTTTTCCCAGCACAAACAGCGCTTTGATCATCATCGCATTCCACGCCGTGATCACTTTACGGTCGATAAAAGGGTAGACACGCTCTCGCCGCAGACGGCGAAGCTCCTCTCTGAACGGCTCGAACCATTCGGGCCGTACGGAAGAGGAGAGACGGATGACGCAGTGTCCTTCGAAATTTCCATCGGGTGATGCTCCGATGACTTCTGCCGCCTGCTGTGCGTCGGGGATGCCGATGCGGTTCAGGATGCCGATGATTTCATCGTATGAATAGACAAAATATTTTCCCTCTTCCCCCTCGCTGTCGGCATCGCTGGCACTGTAGAAAAGGTCGTCCTCCATCATGAAATTCATCATAAAATCGGCGCACTCGCGGGCAATCCGAAGATAGTTTTCGTCGCCGTAGACGATACCCGCTTTGGCGTAGAGGGAACACAACAGGGCGTTGTCATAAGTCATTTTCTCGAAATGGGGAACCAGCCACGCCTCATCGGTGCTGTAGCGACAAAATCCTCCGTCGATCAGGTCGTACATCCCTCCGAGCGCCATTTGATCCAAGGTGTGTGTGATGATGACGCGAAGCGACGGATCAGAGGCCAGCCTGTCGATGGTGAGGAGGGTGTCAAGCGTCGAGGCGTGGGGAAATTTCGGCGCCTTGGAAAACCCTCCGTTGGTTTCGTCATAATTGTGCCGGGCCTGCATCGTGAACTGCTTGATGATGTTCGTATTCAAAGCGGTTGCCTGAACAGGATCATTTTTTGGGCGGAGATAGCCACTGATCTCATCGGCGTTCTGTAAGAGTTTTTCGTCATTTCCGGCCACTTTTTGGGCGATGATGGCAGTGAGCTCGCTGAATCCCATCATCCGATCATGGGTGTAGGGGGGGATATAGGTCGCCGCGTAAAAGGGTTTGTTTTCGGGAGTACAGAAGACCGACAGCGGCCATCCGCCGCTGCGCCGGTTGAGGAGCATGTGGAGTTCCTGATAGTGTTTGTCGATGTCGGGTCGCTCTTCGCGGTCGACTTTGATGCAGATGAGATGGCGGTTCACAAAATCGGCGATTTCGGTGTTTTCAAACACTTCGTGCTCCATCACATGGCACCAGTGGCAGCTGCTGTAGCCGATACTGATGAAGATCGCTTTGTGCTCGTTGCGGGCACGTTCAAACGCCTCGTCGCACCACGGGTACCAGTGAATGGGATTGTCTTTGTGCTGCTGCAGGTAGGGGGAATCCTCGAGGGCAAGGCGGTTGGACATGGGGGTTCTCCTAATAAATTGGGGTAGTGTAACATCTGATGCTATGAGTAAGCTGAAAAATATTAACAATGTTGCTCAGTGAGCTGTGACACAGATAAATGCGGTAAAATGGCCTTAAATAAGATAGTGAAGGTTTGTATATGCGATTGTTGTTGCTTTTATTTATCTCCGTCAGTGTGTGGGGAGTGGGGTTTTTACAGCCTGATGAAGCGTTTAAGCCCAAAATCAGTACTACGGACGGTAAAACGATTGCCGTAGAGATAGAACTGGGGGATCAAATCTATCTGTATGCCGACAAAGTCAAGGTTGAAGACACCGATCAAAAAGACGGGATCGATTTTAAATCGGTGTCGATGGCGGAACCGGTGGATCATGACGGGGAAATCGCGTTTGAAACGTCCCCTGCCATCCGCATAGCGCTGGTAAAAACCAAAGAGCTCAGTGGTGATCACACTGTGGAGGTCAAACTCTCTTTCCAGGGGTGTTCCTCTGCAGGGCTATGTTACGAGCCCCAGGAAGTCACGTTACGCACGACGATCGATGCCGATGCCCTTGTGCAGGAAGGAGGATCTTCTATCCTCAAAGCGCCGGCAGTGAAGAAAGCGTCGGTAGAGCAAGAGGCATCCGAAGCCATCCCCGAGAGCACCGAAGAGACCGCCGTGGCCGAGATCCAATCCGAAACCGACCGGATCGCCCAGGTGATCGAGGGGGGAAGCCTCTGGTTTATCATCCTCAGCTTTTTCGGTTTCGGACTGTTGCTGGCATTGACGCCGTGTGTTTTTCCGATGATCCCGATCATATCTTCGGTAATCGTTGCTCAGGGGGAAGGGCTGGGGACCCGAAAAGCGTTCTGGCTTTCGGTCGTTTACGTTTTGTCGATGGCGGCCGCCTACACGATCGCCGGTATTCTGGCGGGGCTGTTCGGAGCGAATCTGCAGGCCGCATTTCAGACGCCGTGGATCATTACTCTGTTCGCCCTGATTTTCGTCGTACTGGCGATGTCGATGTTCGATCTTTTCGAACTACAGATTCCCAATGCCCTGCAATCGCGCCTTACCCGTCTCGGCGGGAAAAAAGGGGGCATTGCCGGTGTTGCGATCATGGGATTTTTGTCGGCACTGATCGTGGGACCGTGTGTTGCCGCGCCGCTGGCCGGAGCGCTCATCTACATCGGACAGACCGGTGATGCACTGCTGGGCGGGGTCGCTTTGTTCGCCCTCAGCATCGGTATGGGTATCCCCCTCGTCGCCGTAGGGACCAGTGCCGGGAAGTTCATGCCCAAACCGGGAGCATGGATGGATACGGTCAAATCGATCTTCGGCGTCATGCTGATCGGCGTTGCGATCTGGATGATCAGCCGTATCCTCGATGAGAACATTTCGATGATGCTGTGGGGGGCGCTGGCTGTTTTCGTCGCGATCAACATCGGTGCGCTGGAACCTTTGGGCGAAGCGTGCATCCGATGCGGACGGGCCAACAAAAAAGCGGTTGGGTTTATCATTTTGCTGTACGGGATGTCGCTGTTGGTAGGAGGGATGAGCGGTGCGAAAGATCCGCTCCATCCGCTGGAGCCCTTCCTCTCTTCGAAAGGGGGAGTGGCAGTCGAAACGGCGCAGCATGCAACGTTTGAAAAAATCACCTCGATCGAAGAGCTCGAAGCGATTTTGGACGAAAACAAAGGGAAGCGGGTACTGGTCGATTTTTACGCCGACTGGTGTACGGCGTGCAAGGAATTCGATGCCAAAACGTTCAGCGATGAAGCGGTCAAAACGCAGATGGACCGTTTCGTACTGGTGAAAGTCGATCTGACCGCCAACGATGACGCGGCCAAAGCGATCAGCTCCAAATACGGTATTTTCGGCCCTCCGGCGATTTTGTTTTTTGACGAGAGCGGGGAACGGATCAAAAGTGCCGATGTGGTCGGGTTCAAAGAGCCGCAGGAGTTTTTGACCCATCTGAATACAGTGAAAGGGGAATAGCATGGGACGCTGGATACTGGCATTGGCACTGATCGTCTCTTCGGCGGCGGCAGAGCTCAAATGGGCACCTTCGTATGAGGAAGCGTTTGTTCAGGCAAAAAAAGAGAACAAAAACGTCATGGTCATGCTCTCACGCGAGGAGTGCCCGGCGTGCGAATACATGAACGACGTCGTGTTCGAGGAAAAAGCGGTGGCTGCTGAAATACACAAATATTTTGTCCCCGTCTACATCGATATTCACAAAGACTTCGTTCCCGAAGGTCTCGGCTACATCGGTACCCCGACATTTCATTTCCTGAAGGACAGCGGGAAGAAAATAGGGCGTCATGACGGCGCGGAAAATATCCCGAACTTTCTGGGGATTGTGAAAAAATACAAAAAATAACCCTCGAAAGGGTTATTTGGAACTCTCTACGAGGCGGTCAAGGATGTAAAGCTGCAGGTTTTTATGCGGAATCTCTTTGTCCAGCGCTTCGGAATAGATTTTTGCGACCTCTTTGGCGTGCAGGTTATAGTCGAAATGGGGAAAATGGTTCATCCACCCTTTTTTGATAATTTTCAGTGCCACGCTGTCAATCAGATACTCTTTGAAAATTGCATACGATGCGAAAAACATCCCCGTAAACAAGACGGCCATGATGATCAGCAGATGGCAGTCGATTTTGGCCAGGGCGGAGTGGAAAATAGCCGATGAGGGGAGCAGTATCAAATGCCACAGAGCGATGAAGACGATATAGCTTTTCCCGATACTCATTCTGAACCCCGGAATTTTTCCTTCGAGTTTTAATCCGTCCTGATACATTTTGTTCGTTTGCAGAAGATCCCGGAACAGCATCGGCGAGTCGCTGAGGGTAAAGACATAGGGGATGATTTTCTCGTCCATTAAGTGGCTGACAGAGGTGTTGATCCATGAAAAAAGTCTGATCATTGGGAATCCTTGATAATTTCGCTGACACGTTTGGCGCTGCCGTGACCCAGAAGGGCGCGTAGGCGGGCGGCATCGTTGAAAAATGCCTCTTTGTCCATTTCGCGATAGGCATTATACAGATTTTGGGCATACACTTCGTTTTGCAAAAACTCGGGGTGAAGAGGACGATGGTACTGATGGGAAAAGAGGATATTCCCCAGTCCCACATAGTCGAGCTTGACCAGCGCTTTGGCAATCGTGTAATCGAGTGGTTTGGCAATGTAGGCGAGGATGAAAGGGGTGCCGATCAGGGCCGCTTCGAGGGTGGCCGTGCCGCTGCAGATAAACGCGAAATCCGAATCCGCCAGGCTTTCGTGCGCCTCATGGGTGATTTCGAATGTTGAAACATCGCCGTAGAGCTCCGCGATTTTATCGCGGGTGAAGTGCGGAGGGATCACGAGCAGCGCACGGGCGTCCAGCATCGGTCTCAATTGCTGGAAAACCGGCATCAGTTTTTTGATTTCTCCTGGACGGCTTCCGGGCATAAAGGTGATCTTTCCGCTAGGGGTGAGATCTTTTTTCGAAACCGCGATTTCGTCGAGGAGGGGATGTCCGACGTACTCGATAGGGGCGCTGGGCGAGTAGTAGGAGGGCTCGAAGGGGAGGATCGAACACAATCGGGTGATTGTTTTCTCGAGCACCGCAATACGCCCCTTTTTCCATGCCCACGCCTGGGGGAGGATGTAGTAGATGATCTCTTTGTCCGGATAGCGTTTGCGTATCGCCTTGGCCAGCGGGAGGTTGAATCCCGACGAATCGATCAGCAGTACTTTGTCGGCATCGCCTGCAAGTTCGACCATTTGGTCTTTGAGGCGGAAAAAGAAGGGGAGTTTTTTGATCGCGTCGACAAACCCCATGACCGATGTGGCACGCAGATCGACGATGCTCTCTCCGAGGCTGGCATCAAAAATTCCGGATAACCGGACCTCTTCACCCAGCTCTTTGGCCAGATAGCCCAGATGGACGTTGGCCGAATGTTCCAGTGCGCTGACGAGTAATTTCATGAACCTCCGTCTCCTTTGATCGAAAAATCGGGTCGATAGGTGCTTTTGTTTTCCCGGTAGTCGCTCAAAAAGGTGGTCAGGGCGTCGATCTCTCTGTCGCTGAGCCCCATGGCGAACGGAATCATCATCTGAGCCTGCTGGGTCGCTCCCCGTTTGGCACGGTACTCTTTGAGTTTGTGTGCCAGAAAAGGTTTGCGCCGATACGCCAGAGAAGGGTACTGGCTCGAACCGCCGGCCGAAACCCCATGGCATCCGTTGCACCCTTTGGCGAAGTAGAGTTTTTTCCCCTCGCTGTAGAGATCGCTCCCGCCATAGAGGAGGATGGGAAATAAAAAAAAGATGATTTTGATCATATCTGCCCTTTTTAAACCTTCTTAGTTTAAAATTACGTAATTATAGCGAAGAGGAGCAACGATGATCATTTCTGGTGCCATTATCTGTGATGCAGCGGGGGAACGCTCGGGAGATATACGGATCGTAGAGGGGGTCATCACCGAGATTGGAAGCAACCTCTCCGGCGACGAGATCGTATCGGCGCAGGGATGCTATCTCCTTCCGGGCCTTGTGGATACGGATGTGCGTCTCAAGGACGCTCAGCTGAACCGCACAAACCTCGAAAAGCTTTCACGCTATGCGCTGGAGGGGGGAGTGACCACCGTCGTTCTCGCCAGCGACTGTACTCCCCGCATCGACAATGAAATCACCCTCGAATTTGTTCAGCAGCACCGTCATCTAAGAGGTGGGGCAACGATCGAGAGCACGGTCAGCGCCCTGATGGATTCAGGAGCGCTCAGCAACATTGCCATTATGCTCAAAAAAGGTTCGCTTGCCGTCCATACCGCGACGCTCGATGACTACAACCTGATCAGCCGGATCGCACAGTACCTGAAAATGGCCGATAGACCGCTGTTTTACAAAGCCGAAGACAAAAGCCTCTTTGAAAGCGGCGTCATGGCGGATGGGAGCGTGGCGGGATATCTGGGGCTTCCGGGGATCAGTGAAATGTCGGAAGTGGTACACGTGGCATCGATGATTGAAATCGCCCGCCATTTCGGTATCCGGATCGTTTTCAAAAGCGTCACGGAACCCCGCTCGATTCAAATGATCGCGGCGGCCAAGCGTGAAGGGGTGAGAGTCGAGGCCGAAGTCGCGATACACCATCTGCTCAAAAACGACACCGCGTGCATGGGATTCGACACCGATGCGAAAATCAACCCTCCGCTCCTTGGCGAGACGAAGCGGCTGACCCTGATCGAAGCGCTCCAAAAAGGGGATATCCATGCGCTGAGCGCTCTGCATCAGCCAAATTCCGACGTCCACAAAGACATCACGTTTTACGACGCCGCTTTTGGAACGACGGCGATTGCCGAGTATTTGCCGCTGGCATACAGCTATCTGGTCGATACCGGCATTATCGGAATGGATCGGCTGATGGAACTGGCATCGCGTGCTCCGGCCCGGCAGGTGGGGATAGAAGCGGGAGAAATAGCGGTAGGCAGGAGAGTCGATGTGATCGTGTTTGATCCCAGCCAGACGACACAGGTCCCCCATCATCACAGCCTCTACAAAAATGAAACGCTGAAGGGGAAAGTAATCATGGCCGTCTGCCGCGGAGAAGTGACGCGGTTTTAATTCTTGAAAATACGGTACTTGGATTCCTGATTTCTCCCGCATCCGGAAGATGCGGGTAGCTTTAGGGGGTTGCAAGGGACAAACATGTCCCTGCCGCTTGAGGGGCTATGCTCCTGAAGCGTATTAAATCATAGTGACCTGGCGTTTCTGAATTCCGAAATTTCCGCTTCCACCATTTCATCTATCATGATCGTATAGAGTGTGGTGAGGAGGTTTGGCGATACGCCGAACTCCATAGCGCGGGAACGGACACGGTCCATGACCGCTTCCATTCTCTCTTTTCCTTTGATTTCGTCAATCGAGTGTTTAAACTTCGCAGCCTGTTTGACATAGCCGTTGCGCGCGGCGATTAATTCGACAATTTGATCGTCCAGTTTGTCGATGTATTGGCGGACTTCTTCGAGACTCTGGCACTCTTCGATATGCATGGGGTTCCTTTGTCGATTCGTTGACGTATCATATCATGAATGGGATTATTTGATGGATATCACAAATGTATCACATAAAATCGTATAATATTATCTTATTCGGTATTTTTCTTGATATTTCATATATAATTATAAATCTTTAAGAATAAAGTTTCTATGATGCACCTCAAGCGATGACGAATTGGTTATTGTTTTCGCGTTCGAAGCTAATCGAAGAAGAGGAGAATCCCAGTATGAAACTTTCAAGACGTGACTTACTTAAGTTTGCCGGTATCAGCGCTGCTGCTGCGGCTGTATCAGGATGTACGGCGGCTGCCGGTGCGGCACCATCGGCTCAAGGCTCTGCGGCATCCGGCAAAATGCTCGGTAAGCATCAGGTTGTTATTATCGGTGGTGGATGGGGCGGTCTGACCGTTGCCAAAGAACTGAAAAAAATCGACCCGAAATTCGATGTAGCGATCATCGAGAAAAACGACAGCTTCATGTCATGCCCGACATCAAACTGCAACCTCGCCGGCATGGAAGGGTTCAACCTGAACACCCTGACACACGACTACGCACAGGCGGTTGAAAAGAACGGTTACGGGATGTTGCACGCGGAAGTGACGGGGATTGACCGTGCTGCCAAAGTGGTCCATACGTCCAAAGGCGGCGTAGGATATGACATCCTTGTCCTTGCACCGGGTATCGACTACAACTATAAAAGCTCTTTCCCCAACTGGGACGCTGCGAAAATCGCCAAAGCCAAGCGTGTAGCCCCTGCGGCCCTCGTCCCCGGCGGTGAACACGTTGCCCTCGATCGTCTGGTGAAAGGTCTCGAAGAAGGGGATGTCGTCATCACCGTCCCTGCCGGTAAATACCGCTGCCCTCCCGCACCGTTCGAACGTGCGAGCATGATCGCCCAGCACATGAAAAACGAAGGGATCGAAGGGAAAGTCATCATCCTCAACGAAACAGCAGAGATCGCTAAAGGGGCCGCGTTCAAAGAAGCGTGGAAAGAACTCAACAACGGCATGGTAGAGCACCGTGACAATTGTAAGATCGTTGACGTCAATTTCGACAAACAAGAGATCACCTATGTCCAGACGGTTTTCAAAGACAAAGAGGATGCCGAAGGGGTCAAAACAACCCATACGATCAAATACAGCGTGTTCAACCTGATCCCGCACAACATGTCCAGCCCGGTCGTCGAAATGGCGGGACTCGCAACCACTCCGGATTCGTTCAAAAAAGTCAAAATGAACGGTATTTCGTTCCAGACGGCTACAGACGCGAACGTTTATGCGGTCGGTGATATCGTCGGTCATCCCATCCCTCCATCAGGACAGTCAGCGATCTGGTCAGGAAAAGAGTGCGCCAAAGAGATCGCCCACAAACTGCACGGCAAAACATACAGCGTCGCGACGGCTCTGCCGTTCAAATCGGCGAACGTCTGCTACTCGATGGTCGGTGCGAACCCCGATGAAGCGATCATGGTCAACCATGAATTTGTTATTCAGGGACCGGTCATTTTCGGAAAAGGAAGTGTTCCGAAAGATCCCAACACGGGCAAATTCCGCTCTACCGGTCTGGGCAAAGCGCTCCGCGACTGGTACGGAGGTGCCATGCGCGATCTTTTCAACTAAAAAAACGCGTTTTCTCCCCGCCCGGGGAGGAAATCTAAACCAACATCTGCTACACTAAACACCCAAAATCATTCACACGGATATACTCATGGATAGAAGAAATTTTTTGAAAGTCGTTGCTGCCGGAGCTACGGTTATCGCCGTAAGTCCCGCACTGTTTCGTGGAAATCTCTACGCATCGGACGGCAGACTTTATAAAGCGTACGAAAAAGTGCAGCTTGTCGATGCGGCCGGTCAGCCGATCAAGGCGTCCGCACTTGCCAAAGAGACTTCCTATGTATTTAACTATCCGCACGCCTCGACTCCGTGTCTGTTAGTTAATCTTCCCAAACCGACCTCCAGCGACGTCGAACTCGTCTCGGAGAGCGGTGAAAAATACGTCTGGAAAAGCGGCGTCGGCAAGGAGCGCACGATCGTTGCTTACGTGGCGATCTGTACCCATCAGCTGACACACCCGACCCCCAATGACAGTTTCATCGGGTATGTTTCAACGACGCAGAAAACGATGGCCTACGATAAGGGAGGGGTGATTGTCTGCTCATCCCACCTCTCGGCGTTCGACCCGGCAGCAGGTGCCAAAGTCCTCGGCGGTGCAGCGACCCAGCCTCTCTCCGCCGTCGTCCTCGAACACGCAGCCGATGATACCCTCTGGGCTGTCGGGATTTTGGGTCAGGATAAATTTCATGACTATTTCCAGGCGTTCAAACCGGAACTCAAGCAATTTTATGGCGGACCTGCCAAAGCGAAGAAACTCGTCTCGGTGTCGGCTAAAACGGTTAAACTCAACGAGTTTTCCAAAGAAATCATTCAATACTAAAGGGGTTTCGCATGAAAAAAACACTAGCAGCTTTTGCGCTTGGAACGATGCTGGTCGGGTCGCTTAACGCGGCTGAAAAACCTGATCCGCGTCTGGAACTGATGAAGGAGATGCGGACGATGATGGACGCGATGGAGCAGATCCAGCGTGGCGGTCTCTACAGCTCCAGCGAGGAGATGAAGCTGGGGGTTAAAAAGCTCCAGGGGACTCTGAAATCACTCGAGAGCGAAGAGGTCAAGGTTATTCTCCCCAAAGACCAGGTATACGCCTACAAATTTGCCCAGAAAACGGCCCACATGCTCCGCCTCTATTCGGACGATCTGATCACCTCGATCGACGCGGGACGGATGGATGACGCGCTGGAAGATTACACCCAGCTTCTCCGTCAGTGCACCTCGTGCCATATCCGCATCCGTAACTGGTAATCTCCTCTTCTTTTTATTTCTCTCCGGGTGTGCGGGGAGGAAGATTGTTCCTCAATCTTTTCTTTTTATACTAATACTTATCATTCAGGTAATTTCTGCAAATATTTCTTTTTTTAATTTAAAAATTTCAAAAAATGTGGAACATAGTATAATTTTTTCTTTTTATCACAATTTTGTCACGCACTCTTACAAATTTGTCTGTGTATCATAAAAAATTATATCATTAAAGTTAGGTTTAAGAAAAGCCCCCCTAAACTGACTCCCGTGATCCGGATAAGATTATCTTATTCAGGACGGATTATTGAAGGAGAATGAATGAAACTAGGAAAACTGAGTCTTGTTGCCGTAATGGCTCTTGGAACAAGCGCATTCGCGATCGACAACGTCAAAGTAAACGGTGAAGCGAAACTGATCTATCAAACATCGGATGTCCAGAAATATGCTGGGGAAACAGCTGATACAGGTCTCTTTAAACAGGGTAATGGTGCGGTAGGAGCTGGTGCACCATATGGTGGTGCAGCTGCTGGTGGTACATCATTGACATTGGGTGCTACAGCTGATCTGCTTCAAAATATCAGTGCTGGTGCGGAAGTGCAGGCATTCAGTACTCTTGGGCTTGAAAACAACCTCGTACAGGATACGATGGCTCCCGGCGGTGCAACACGTGCGGAAGATTCTTCTACGATGAGCCAGTTGTGGTTGGCAGCTTCTATGGGTAAAACAATAGTGAAAGTGGGACGTATGGAGCTGGATACTCCACTTGCGTTTACTGAAACGTGGAATATTGTTAAAAACACTTTCGAAGGTGCTGTTGTTTTGAACAACGATATCCCTGATACAACATTGGTCGCTGCATGGGTTGGTAAACACAACGGTTACAATGATTCTGCAGAAACAGCAACAGCTGTCAATAATAAATTCCCTGGTTATTTTGCAGCTGGAGAAAGTCTCGGCGTTAATCTTTTGATGGGAAGTACTGGTAGAACGGTTGATATGGAAAACTTCAGAACGTTCGGTACGGATGGAGCATATGCATTTGCTGCAGTAAATAAATCTATTCCTAATACAACATTACAGGCATGGTATTACGATGTTGTAAAAGTTGCTGACGCTTTCTGGTTGCAGGCCGATACAAAAGTTGCTGGAATGGTATCACTCGGTGCGCAGTATGCACAACTGGATCCGAAAAGCAATGTAGATGATCTTGCAGTTGCTGGTTTTGGTGCAAAACCGGATGAGTCAAACATTTGGGCAGTAAAAGCTGCTGTTGATGTTTCTAGCGTGAATGTGTATGCTGCTTACTCGCAGGCAGATGAAGACGGCCTTCTTGGATTTGCGAATGTCGCAACAGGAGATAAAACAAGTATCTATACCGGGCTTGGTTCAATTTACATGGACAGTGTGGTAACAACTCCGGGTGCTAAAGCATGGAAAGTTGGTGCATCTACGAAGATGATTCCTGGCGTAACTCTGGCAGCCAGCTATTGTGAAGCTAATGATTTGTTTGATGTAAACAACAACGATATCTCTGCATGGGATGTCTCTGCTTCTGGTAAAGTCGGACCGCTAGGTTTGACCGCGATTTATACTGATGTAAACAACGATACTGTTGCTGCTGCTGGTAATCTTGGTTTGATTCAGCCTGCAATGTATGCTGGGCGTGATATCGAGTCTATCCGCCTTATCGCTTCTCTGAAATTCTAAGAAGCTTTCTTCCGGGCCTTCGGGCCCTTTAAAAAATTCTCCTTATGTTAAGTTTGCCGTGCGGGACTCGTCATCCTGCGCACCGCCCGCAGATTCGTCACCTGCGGGCACATCTTCCCGGGCCTTCGGGCCCTTCATTCTTCTTATGTTAAGTTTGCCGTGCAGGCGTTTTTACCCTGCACACCTTCGCCCGCGGATTCGTCACCCGCGGGCACTCTGACAAATCCCTCTTATATCCGTTTTGCCTGCCGTTTGGGAATGACATTTTTGGAATGTTCCTGTGATGGCGTCTGTTTCTCTTCTCTCAGATAGCGCGGCACGGTTCTGCCGGGTGTTTTGGAAATATCCTCTGCCAGTGCGTTTTTGAGGATCCCCGGATCGCATCTGTCGGACAGATAGGTATAGAGGAGCTCCGTCTGCCGGTCGAGCGATATCTTCCACGTCGAGAGGGTCTGGCCGTAGATCCAGAGGCTGAAGGCGTAGAAGGCATCGAACACGCTCCCATCTCCCCACAGCAGCCGCACGCTGCGATCGAAATTGCCGCTGTTGTAGTACATGTCCCAGAATCGCGCGAACCGTTTCATCTGCTGGATCGTTGTGTAGCTGAGGAGGTTGTTGCAGAGGATATCGTAGGGGGGGATGTCGCTGTAGATCATCCCGTGCTTTATGTCGTGGCGCGAGAGGGTGGTGCCGGAGAGTTTTTTGAGGATCCCGATCTGGATCTCGCTGTGGGTGAGGGAGACGAGTTTGTCCAGATTGGCTCCGAACCCCTCCAGTCTCTCGCCGGGGAGTCCCACGATGAGGTCGAGGTGCATGTGGGCGTGGGTCTCATTTTCGAGAAAATGGAGGTTCTCGAAGATCTTCTCCAGTTTCAGCGGGCGGTTGATCCCCGCAGCGATGGCGGGATCGAGGGTCTGGATCCCGATCTCCAGCTGCAGGGCACCCGGAGGGAATTGAGCGATTTTTGTTCGCAGCGATTCGGGAAAATGGTCGGGGATCACCTCGAAATGGGCGAAATAGGGGGGCTCCTTGGCGAGGAAGAAATCGAGGATCGCGTTGGCGAAGCGCATGTTGAGGTTGAAGGTGCGGTCGATGAATTTGAAGCTGCGCACCCATCGCTCCCACAAAATTTCGAATTCGGCGAGGATTTGATCGAGGGGGAAATTGCGCACCTTTTCGTCGATCGAGGAGAGGCAGAATTCGCACTCGAACGGGCATCCACGGGAGGCTTCGACATAGACATAGCGGTGTGCGACGTCCTCGTCGCTGTAGGCGCCGTAGGGGAGGATAACGCTTTTAAGATCGGGGAGGGGGGCGCGGATGAAACGGGGCTTTCCGTCCGTCATTCCCGCGAAGGCGGGCGAAGTGCCCGCAGGGTAAATCCAGTTTTTTTCTTTGGGATGGATCCCCGGGTCAAGCCCGAGGATGACGGAAGAAAGCAATGTCCTACACAACTCATAAAATGCCACTTCCCCCTCGCCGCTGATGATGTAGTCCGCCTTGGAGAGATCGACACGATGGGGATGGTATCCCGCTTCGGGACCTCCCAGGACGATGAGCGTTTCCGGAGAGACTTTTTTTAGGATATGGATCAGCTCGGCCGTCTGGGAGGCGTTCCAGATATAGACGCCGATCCCGATGATGCGGGGGGAATGCTCAAGGAGCCGTTCGGCGATGCTCTGCACCTGTTCGTTGATTGTAAATTCGATGATGCGCGTTTGCTCCTGCAGCTCGTGCAGGTTGGCGTAGAGATAGCGCAGCCCCAGGGCGGTATGGGCGTAGCGGGCGTTTAGGGTGGTGAGGAGAATGGTGTGCATGGCGTTTCCGGTAAATGATAACCGTATTGTACCAGAGTGGTAAATATGGTATCCTATACCATATAAAGCAGGCAAAGGAGTTTTTATGCGTTACACACGCCGTCTCGATTCGTTGAGTTTGAATGACATCGCTTTGGTCGGGGGAAAAAACGCCTCGCTTGGAGAGATGATCGCTTCTCTCAAACCGCTGGGGGTCAAGGTTCCCGAAGGGTTCGCCGTCACGGCGGAGGGGTATCGTGCCTTTGTCGCGCACAACGGGTTTGAACCGCGGATCCGTGCCCTGTTCGAGGGGGTTGACATCACCGATGCCCTGGAGCTCAAACGGTGCGGCGAGGCGGTTCGGACGCTGATGCTCTCGGGAGAGATGCCCCAGGATCTGAAGGCCGAGATCGCGCAGGGGTATGCGGCGATGGAAGCGCAGTACAGCTCTCCCGCGGTCGATGTGGCGGTCCGCTCATCCGCGACGGCGGAGGATCTTCCCGATGCGAGTTTTGCGGGACAGCAGGAGAGTTATCTCAATATCCGCGGGGAAGCGATGCTGGTGGAGTCGGTCAAGCGGTGTTTTGCCTCGCTGTTCACTGACCGTGCTATCAGCTACCGTCACAGCCGGGGGTATGACCATTTCAGCATTGCCCTCTCGGTCGGGGTGCAGAAGATGGTGCGCAGCGATCTGGCCAGCAGCGGCGTCATGTTCACGATCGATACTGAAACGGGATCGGAGAACCTGATCCTCATCAACTCGATCTGGGGGCTGGGGGAGAACATCGTCGGCGGGCGGGTCAATCCGGACGAGTTTTACGTCTTCAAACCGACCCTAAAAGAGGGGAAAACGACGATCCTCAAACGCCAGCTCGGTTCGAAGGCGCTCACGATGCGCTACGACGACCGTCACCATACGGTCAACCTGGCGACGTCCAAAACCATGCAAAACCGTTTCTCGATCACCGACGAGGAGGTCGCCACCCTGGCCGAATACGCGATGATCATCGAAGAGCATTACACGGCGCAAGCGGGGGAGTACCGCCCGATGGACATTGAGTGGGCCAAAGACGGGGTAACGTGCGAGCTCTACATCGTCCAGGCCCGACCCGAGACGGTGCAAAGCAGGAAACTCTCTGACAATATTCTGGAACAGTACCGGATCAAAGAAGGGGAGGAGAAAAAAACGCTCCTCAGCGGCAAGGCGATCGGCGAAAAGATCGGTTCGGGAAAGGTCAAGATCATCCGTTCCGTGAATGAGAGCGAACGGTTCAACGCGGGGGAGGTCCTCGTCGCCGACATCACCGATCCCGACTGGGAACCGATGATGAAAAAGGCTTCAGCCGTCATCACCAACCGGGGGGGAAGGACGTGTCATGCGGCGATCGTCGCCCGGGAGATCGGCGTTCCGACAATCGTCGGAACGGGCAACGCGACCGAGCTGCTGCATGATGGGGAAGAGGTGACCGTCAGCTGCGGCGAGGGAGAAAGCGGAGAGGTGTACCAGGGGGCGCTGGAATACGAGATCAAACAGATCGAGCTGGGGCAGCTGGCTTCGACGCGTACGAAGCTGTACATGAACGTCGGCAATCCCGAAATCGCTTTTAAAGTGGCCAAGCTCCCCAATGACGGGGTAGGGCTGGCGCGGATGGAATTCATCATCACCCATTACGTGAACGCCCATCCGATGGCGCTGGTGGAGATGGCGCAGGGGAAAGGGATCGAGGATGCGCAGATCATCCGGGAGGCGATGCGGGGGTATGAGGACCCCAAAACTTTTTTTATCGACAAGATCGCCGAAGGGGTGGGGATGATCGCCGCAGCGTTCTATCCCAAACCGGTCATCGTTCGAACCACCGATTTTAAATCGAACGAGTATAAGCACATGGCCGGCGGGCGTCTCTACGAGCAGGACGAAGAAAACCCGATGATCGGGTTTCGGGGTGCGAGCCGCTATTACTCGCCTCAGTACAAAGAGGCGTTTATGTGGGAGTGCGAAGCGCTCAAAAGAGTGCGCGACGAGATGGGGCTTACCAATGTGACGGTGATGCTCCCCTTCGTCCGTACCCCCGAAGAGGGGAAAAAGGCGATTGCGGTGATGAACGAAGCGGGGCTGGTGCAGGGGGAAAACGGCCTAAAGATCTATGCGATGTGCGAGATCCCCGCCAACGTCATCCTCGCCGACCGGTTTTTGGAGATATTCGACGGCTACAGCATCGGCAGTAACGACCTCACCCAGCTTACCCTCGGGGTAGACCGTGACAGCGCGCTCGTCTCTTCGGTTTTCGATGAACGCGACGAAGCGGTGAAACGGATGCTCTCGAGCGCAATCCGTGCGTGCAGGGAACGGGGCAAATACATCGGCATCTGTGGCCAGGCCCCCTCCGATTATCCCGAGATCACCCGCTTTTTGGTAGAGGAGGGGATCGACTCGATCTCCCTCAACCCCGATTCGATGCTGAAGATGCGGCAGGTGGTCAACGAGTTCGAAAATTAAAACGAGAAGATCAACACGTCCAGAGGAGATTCTTCGAGCAGGTCAAACGAGAAAAAGCTGAAAGAACCTGAGGTATGAATGGCGATCAGATCGGATTGATAGAGTGTCGAAATATCGAGAAAAAAATCGGGAGAAAGAGGTTCTTTGCGCGTCATTATCTGGAGTTTTTCTTCTGGAATCTGCAACGAAGCGACAAAAATATCTGCTTTTTCATCTTCTTTTGCTTTTATCACCGCATGGTAGTCGCCGATATCGTCTTCATTGAACCCGTAGGATTTGAGCCTTCTTTCAAAAGGGAGTACATACGCGTAGAGCAGTATGATTTCCGCATCAGGGAAAAGAGCTGACGTCTGATGGATGACAGAGCGGGAGTAGTCAGAGAAGTTTGTCGGAATCAGTATCCGTTTCGGATCCAAAGGAATCTCATTTTTGACGACGAGAACGGGAACGGCGGTATCTCGGACGATGCTTTTGGTCGTCGAACCTAGCAGGAACTCTTTGAAGATATAATTCTCCCCGCTGCTTCCGATGACCAGCAGTGTGGCGTGGATCGCTGTTGCCGTTTCGTAAATTTCACGGACAACGTTTCCCCGCAGGCAGTGGAATTTTTTTTTGTGAAGTGTCGGAAATGCGCTGCTGAGTCTCTCCCATAGATGGTTCCGAACCGATTTCATATCCTCTTTGAGCGTATACCATGGAGTTTCAATGACATGGATTAGATGCAGTTCACCCCCTTTTTTTTCAGCCAAAGACAATGCTTTGGCCAGAACGGTAAAACTGCTTTCCGAGAAATCGATCGCGACCAAAATACCCATAGTCTCCATCCGAACCTTATTGTAGATTGCGTTGTTGCGTATGCTGCGCAGATAGCTGACCAATAAGATCGGTTATTTGACTGTTATTTTGAAAAATACTCCCCGTCGGTCGTGAACAGCCTAAGAATTTTGTGATACTCGCCGTACGCCTGGCGGTAGAGGTGCTGGGTGTGGTTGTTGGATTCAAAAAGCTCGGTCGCGCTCATGCCGCTCTCGAGAGCGTTTTTGAGCAGCTTCGTACGGCGCAGGTAGGTAAATGCCATACCCGGGAAGTGTTCGTGGATCTTTTCGCGGATGAGAGCCGCGTCGTTGGGGTTTTCGAGCATGTTGGCGAAGACGAGGATCGTTTTTTCGCGGAATTTCTTGATGAAGACGAGGCTTTTCATGATCGAGTTGGCGTCATTCGTCGTGGGGAGGAGGATGATGTCGGACTGCAGCAGGATCTCCTCGACGTGGGGACTCTCGAATCCCCCGAAATCGTAAACGGTGTCGGGATAGAGGGGGATCTTGTTGGGGTAATAGCGGGCGTTGCGGTATTTGTTGAGTGCTACGGACATGTCGTTGGTCGCGTAGCGGTAGCCCAGATCTTTGGCGAGTGAAAAGGCGAGGGAGGTTTTACCTACTCCCCCTTTGGTGGATGCGATGGAGATGATAGCCATGGGTCCCTTTTAAAAATCAGTTAAAAATTTTGAACGAATAGTAGCATAAAGAGAGGAAGCCTGCTTATTTATTGCCAAAATACAATTCGAACGACAACCGCATGAGATAGTTGGGTTTGTAGTCGTACTGTTCGTGAAACGAGACGATGGGCTCTATCTGATAAAACAGATAATCGTTCCGAATCGCCTGGCGCCATACCACTCCGGTCGAATAGTTGTAGACCCCTTCCTGCGGTATCATGCCGTTGGCATAGAGCGCTTCGGGGAGGTCTTTTGTCCGGCCGTTAAGGGCAATATAGTAGTTGTAGCCGATGTCGTGCTTCAGGGTGTTTCGATAAGAGATCTGCGCGGTGTATTCCATGCCGCGCACTTCGCTGTTGGTGGAGCGTTGTGTCGATATCCGGATGATATTGTTATTTAAAACCTTCCGGTCCAGATACAGGGTCGTCCATTCGTCAAATTTGTTTTCCAGCGAATATTTGAAATTCTGTGTCGCTTTGAACAGCCACTCATCCAAAAAAATCGGGTATTCTAGGTGTGTTTTTATATAGGGGTTGTCGATACCGGAAAAACCGATCGATGCGTTGCTGTACAGACGTCCGTACAGCGCGGGGAAAAAGTACCGGATACCGACCCCTTCGGTTTTGTCGGTTTGCTGGATCTTGGACGGATCGGTCTGATCCTGAGGTTCATCGTCACCGATAAAAAGCTGCAGCTGATCCTTCGTTCGCGGGAGTCTGAGACGGGCCGAGACATTGTGAACAAAAGAAGAATCCCCCCGTTTGTCATACTCGTACCCTGCGCGTATTCTCACATAGCTTTTATTGGTGGCGTCGAGGTAGATTTGATCCTTGAAAAACTCATCGAACTCTGCGGATGTCTGGTAGGTTGCCTCGTTGTCTTCTTTTTTGAATTTTGGTTTGGGGAAGAGGGGGGCTTCGCTGTCAAGGGCGTGAGCGCTCTCGTTGTTCTCCTCGCTAATGGGCGTCTCGTCATCGTCGAACCCATCCGAGAAAAATGAATCGAGACCGGAGGAAAAGAGGAGCACTTTGTTGGAGATGTAGTGATGGAAATTGTCCATTTTCACTTCCAGCCAATTCTCTTCCTGAACGGTGGCGGTTGCGTTGGTGTCACTCTCTGCGGCACTGGCACCGGTGGTGCTCAGAACGGCCAGACAGAAGAGAGGGATGAAAAAGGTCATTGGTGTCATCAGTCTCCCCCCAACATAATTTTAATCAATAATACCACAACTCCGGCCGCAGATGATTTTTTGGGGCTCTTTTTGTTATACTCCCGTCTTATCCGATTACAAGATCCTAAGAAAGCGAACCCCCTCTTTATGAAAATACTTTCGAAAAATGCTCCGCTGGAGGAGTCGATCGCCGTCATGCGAACCGCTCTGGAGAAAGTGGGCTGCGGCTTGAGCTTCTCAGCCGAAAAACATCCGCTGCAGCACTGCTATTCCGTCAACCTCGCATCAACCGAAGCCCCGAACCATATCTACTCCAACGGCAAGGGGATATGTTCGGAGGCTTCGTATGCCAGCGCACTGGGGGAGTACATCGAGCGGCTTCAGACGAACAACTTTTTTATCGATTTTTACCTGCCGGAGCGCCGCTACTATCCCGATGAAAAGGCGTTTGGCTTCGATGAAGAGTATCTTTGCGATGATCTGCGGGCAATCTACGACCCTCACGGCGAGATGAGCGATGAGGAATGGGTCGATTTCAACAGCGGCTACGAGGATAAAATCGTCTCATTGCCGTTTACGAAGCGAAGCAGCGGCGAGAGGGTCTATGTCCCGCTCAACATTTTGAGCAATCTCTACGTCAGCAACGGCCTGGCCACCGGCAACACGCCGCTCGAAGCACAGGTGCAGGCGCTCAGCGAAATCTGCGAGCGGCACGCAAAAATCGAGATCATTCAAAACGGCTACGCGCTTCCGGCGTACCCTGATGAGGTGATCCGGACGTTCGAGCGGCTCTATGCCGATGTGATCGCTTTGCGTTCCCAGGGCTACATCGTCGAGGTGCTGGACGCATCGCTGGGGGGGAGATTCCCCGTTACGGCGATCTCGCTGATCAATCCGGCCAATTCGACCCTTTTTGTCTCCTTCGGTGCCCATCCGATTTTGCAGGTGTCGCTGGAGCGGACGATGACCGAGCTGATGCAGGGGCGCAACCTCGACGAGCTCGATGCGTTCGAGGTCCCGACGTTTGATATGAGCCTCGTGTCTGATAGTTTCAACCTCGAATCGCATTTCATCGATTCCAATGGCAAGCTCGGGTTTTCTTTTCTCAGCACCAGAAAAAGCTTCGATTTTGCCCCGTGGAACTATACCGGAGAGGGGAGCACAGACGAATACGCCTATCTCGAAGCGATAATCCGAAAAGAGGGAAAAGAGATCTACCTGCGCGAATACGACTACCTTGGGTTCTATTCGTGCCAGATCATCGTTCCGGGATTTTCGGAGGTGTATCCGATCGAGGATATGGTCTACAATAACAAAAACAGCGGCAAGCGGATCCGCGAGATGGTCCTGCATTTCGACGAATGTGATCCCGAAGAGATTCTCGAGAATATCGAGTCGCTCGAGGATACTCTGAATGTCGAAAAATACATCGGGGTGATCTTCCGGACCAATTTCACGATGGCCGAGTTCAAAGCGCAGATCCATCTGCTCGCGGGCAATGATGAGGAGGCGCTATCGCTGCTGGAGTTCGGGTCGAACAAAACGGGGCATCTTCTCGCCGAACTGATCCGGATGCGTGGAGAGGAACTTGTGTGGGAGGAGTACGAAGAGGCGCTGTTCAACGTTTTCGGACGCGAGAAAGTGTTGCACGCGGTGAAGGTTTTGAACCATGAGGCGTATCTGATCGATGTGACGCTTCATCCGCACTATCACAATATGCTCGATCTCTATGACCGGCTGGAGGAAAAAAAGGGGTCGATGATGAGGCAGCAGGCTTAGAGCCTACTGTTTTTTATCCGAAGGTTTGAAGGATTTGACGTCGATGCGGCGGGGCGGACGTTTGGGTGCCGCAGGGGCATCGGAGGACTTTTTGGCATCGTAGGGCTTCTTGTCGCCGAAAGGTTTCTTCTCTCCGTAGGGCTTTTTATCTCCGGAAGGCTTTTTGTCACCGTAGGGTTTTTTGTCCCCATAAGGCTTTTTCTCCCCGAAAGACTTTTTCTCTCCATAGGGCTTCTTGTCGCCGAAAGCTTTTTTCTCTCCGTACGGTTTTTTCTCACCGTAGGGCTTTTTATCCCCTTTGTAAGGTTCTTTTTTCCCCTCGGCAGGTTTGGCGTCGTCGGAGCTTTTCTGCTCTTTTCCGAAAAACTTCGGTTTGCTGGAGTAGGGGGTTCTGTAGGCTTTTTCGGCATCGGAACGGGGCGTTCCGTCGATGTAATGGTTCCGTTCGCGCGTTTTTCCCTCAAAAATCGGTTTGCCGTTTTCGTCTTTTCCGACAAAGCGGGGTTTTGAATCCCGGCTGCCGCGGTTGTCCGGTTTTTTGGCATCGTCGGCAGAGAACGGTTTGCGGGGGGCTCTTTTGTCGTCTCGGAACCCTCTCTCTTCGCGTTTTCCGCCGGAGCGTTCGCCCTCAGAGCGCGGTTTGAAATCACGCTTCGGACGATCGTCGCGTTTGGCATTCGCTTCGTCGCGCGCCGCGCGGCGGGCTTTGGCCTCTTCTTTGCTTTTCTGCTCTGCGGCGATTCCGAAATCGGGCTCAAACCCGAGGACCGGTTCCTGGATGATCGTACGCCCCAGAAGGGTTTCAATCCCGTAGAGAAATTTTTGATCCTCTGTCCCCAGTAAAATCAGCGCTAGTTCCCGTCCTTTGGCGAAACGGGTCATATAGACGATGGCTTTTTCGGGAAGGTCATAGCTGATCAGGATATCGCATGCAAGATCACCCGACTGGGCAAGTGCCGCATCGCTGAGGAGGGTGATGTTTTTCCCTTCGGGAAGGGTGATGCGTTCTGTCTCCCCGGCAGTGAGGACGAGGATGCTTTTGCCGCTGTGCTGGGCGATAAGATGAGCCAAAAGCTCATTTTTACGAGACGCGTTGCAGGGGTGGATGCGATGGTTTTGACGTTTGATGGTTGATGACATGGAGAGTCCTTGGAACATAGTCCTCATGAACGAGGAGAGATAAGCGGTCAGTGCGGAAGTGTCAAGCGCAGACCGAACGCGCAAATGATAACGGCATTATAGCGTGATTACCCATAAACGCATCTCTCTTCGATCGGGCGGCTATTCGACGGGATACCCTTTTTCGCTCCATTCGTTAAAACCGTTGAGGAACCAGTAGACATTGCTGTATCCGAGTTTGCGGACCGCCAATGCCGCTTCGTACGAATTGGCGCACGATTCCCCGTAGCAGTAGAATACGAGCGATTCGTCTTTGGCTTTTGGGAGTTCGATGACAATGTATTCGGCTTTGGATACGTCAAAATGGACCGGTTTGGCCCCTTTGATCCGGGATTTTTGGAAATGGCGTTTTTCCCGCGCATCATAGAAATAGGCTTTTTGTCCGTGGAGTTCGCCGGCCTTTTTCAAATCGATGACCCTGATCCCTTTTTGAAGCGCATCATCGACCTGCGGAGGAGTGACGCAGACATCGTACCTCGTTTCCAAAAGAAAACTTTTTTCCCCATCATAATCTACTGCCTGCAATGGGATGAAACTTAACAATCCGGCTAAAACAAGTGAGGATAGTGTTCTGCACATGTGGAACTCCTTGCGTAGTATTCGTTAATCATAGACTACCGCTATTTAACTTTTCTAAACAAAAATAATATACATAAATATAATAATATTTTATTCAGACGAATACAGAAGGATCCCAAAATCCCCTATGCCGGGGATGGGATTGAAAAGGGGTGAGAGAAAAGATGGGTGGCGTGAGGAGGCCTAGCGACCCAGTTTTTCGGCGTCCCGGACACAGTAACGGGTGTGAGGTTCGGCACGAAGTCGTGAAACCGGGATGGTATCGCCGCTCTCTTCGCAGATTCCGTAGGTGCCGCTGTCGATTTTGGAGAGGGCATGGAGGACTTCTGAGAGTTCATGCTTCTGCTGTGCGAGCAGGGCATTGTGATGCATGCTTTCGCTTTCCAGCGATGCCAGATCTTCCATATCGTTGATTCCCTCGTCGGTAGCGACCAACTCCAGTTCTTCGCGCAACTGTGCAATATTCGCTTCCAGAGAACTCTTCATCCCCTCCAGTTGCGTTTTGAATTCGTTCAGATTGATTGTGCTCATAATACCCTCCGTTTTTTGTATCATAGTCCTAGTTTTTTAAAATTAAGATTAACGGCGCTGATGGAGCAGTGCAATGACGTCGTCCAAACTGCGGGTGTTGATGACGTCATCCGCCTCGAGCCAGCCGCGGCGTCCCTGAGAAATCCCGTAACGGATCAGATCCAGATCCCGGATCGAATGGGCGTCGGTGGAGATCGCGATTTTGACCCCTGCGTCTTTGGCCATCCGGCAGTGCAGATCGTGAATGTCGAGGCGGTCGGGCTGGGAGTTGAGCTCGAGGATGATGCGGCGCTCGGCACAGGTGCGCATGATTGTTTCCATGTCGAGCGGATAGGGTGCGCGCAGCCCGAGCAGCCGTCCGGTAGGGTGGGCGAAAATCGTGAAGCAGGGATTCTCCATCGCTTTGAGAATCCGCGCCGTCTGTTCTTTGGCCGAGAGGTTGAAGCGGTAGTGGACGGCGCAGACGGTGAAATCGAGCCTCTGCAAAACCGAATCGGGAAGATCGAGCGTACCGTCATCCAGAATATCGACTTCGGCCGATTTGAGCAGGGTTATCCCCTCCAGTGATGCGTTGAGCCGATCGATCGCTTCCATCTGTTCGAGGATTCTGGCCTCATCGAGGCCGTGGGCGATTTTGAGGTGGTGGGTGTGGTCGGTGATCGCCAGATACTCGTACCCCCGTTCCCGGGCGGCCAGGGCCATCTCCTGGATCGTATTGATTCCGTCACTGTAGGTGGTATGGGCGTGCAGATCGCCGCGGATCTGAGAGACTTCGATGAGGCGGGGGAGGCGGCCTGCGAGGGCCGCTTCGATCTCGCCGCGGTTTTCGCGCAGTTCGGGAACGATGTAGGGCAATCCAAGCGTTTCGTAGATCGCCGCTTCGCTCTTGTATGCGATCCTGTTGTCGCCGCGGAATACCCCGTATTCATTGATTTTGAGCCCTGCGCGGGAGGCCAGTGTCCGCAGCTCGATGTTGTGGGCCTTGGAACCGGTGAAATGGTGCAGCGTCGTTGCGAATTCTTCTTCGGAAACGGCGCGCAGGTCGACGTGCATGCCGCCGCGGAGGATCACCGAAGAGCGGGTGGGTCCGCTCATCGCGATGCTTTGGACCTCTTCCATCGTCGTAAAACGCTCCATGATCTCTTTTGAATCGGTGCAGGAAGCGACGATATCGATGTCTTTTGGATCCTCGCGGCTGCGGCGGATGCTTCCGGCGATTTCGATCCGTATCACCCCCTGCGAGGAGTTGAGCCACGATACGATCCGCTCCGCTACGGGACGGATCTGATCGAGGCGGTAGCGTTTGTCGTCCGATCCTTTTTTCCCCAGCGCGGTGCGCAGGGCTGCGATCATGGCGGGGCCGAAACCGCTCACTTCCCCCAGTTTTCCGGTCTCCAGCGCCGTTTTGAGATCGGCCGGCGAGTTGATCCCCAGGGTTTCGTGGAGTGTGTGGACCCGTTTGGGTCCCAGCCCGGGAAGTTTGAGGAGCTCTTCGAGACCGGGGGAGACCTCCTTTCTGAGCTCACGCAGGAACTGCAGCTCTCCCGTTTCAACCATCTCGGTGATTTTGGCACTCAGGTCTTTTCCGATCGTTTTGAGGGTTGTGAGATCGAATCCCTCGAGGAGGAGGGTGCCCATTTCGCTGGGGTACGAGAGGATCGTCCGTGCCGCGTTTCGGTAGGCGCGCACCCGAAAGGGGTTGGCCCCTTCGATGTCGAGGAGTTCGGCGATTTCGTTGAAAGCGTTGGCGATCTCTAGGTTGGTGGCTCCCATCTGTTTCCTCTGAAAAACCTGTGTAGTCTTATTGTACACGAAATAAGCTCTTTCACAATAAGTTCGCATTAGAATAGCACCATAACAGTGAAAACAATCACAAGGAAACGTAATGACGATGAAGATTCTTGGGGCGCTCGGGATTGCGCTGATCCTTTTTGCAGGATGCAGCAAGCAGCCCGAAACACGCAATTCGCTGAATGACCTGCCGCAATGGTATCAGGAGCCTACCGTGCTGGGGGACAAATACGCCGCATCGGGATCGGCCAAGCCGAACAAGGCGGGGGACGTCGAACTGCAGCGGATCGAGGCAGCTGCCGTGGCGCGCGCCGAACTGGCCCGGCAGATGGAGCTCCGGGTCAAGGATATGTACAAACGGGCCACCCAGGAGCTTGGGATCGGCGAGGATCAGACGATCGATCATGCGGTGCAGTACGCAACCAAACAGGTCGCCGACGTGACGCTGAAAAACTCGCAGCAGAAAAAGCTGTTTATCGACAATGAGACGGGGGTATTGTATACGCTGATCGCTCTGGATTCTTCCATCGTAGAGCGCCAGCTCAAATCGAGCATCCAATCCTCGTTTGGCAACGAGGAGGCCATGTGGCAGAAGTTTCAGGCGACGCAGATGTGGAAAGAACTCGAAAGCGGAGATGCGAAATGATCAAAACAGCATTACTGATCCTTTTGGCGGCCGCGATGGTGTCCGGATGCGCTTCGCATCAGCCGGATCCGAACGCCGTGATGATGGACAACGTGATCGGGGAACTGGACCGTGAAACGGCTCGATAGTTTCATTGCAGGGACCTTGGGCGTCTTGCTGCTGGCCGGATGTTCGACCAAAATCGATCTGTATCAGTACAAGGATGTCTCGTCGGTGGCCATCGTCGATGAGGAGAAGGCAAACTACAAGGTCCAAAAGCCCAGACTCAGTGCGAATCTCCTCGTCGAAGGGGAGGATGCGTACGGCGATACGATTCGGGATGCCTTCCTCGCCCGGAACGACCGCAGCAGCATCTTTTGGATCAACGAGGAGAATGCGCATACCCTTCGCCTCACCCTCCAAAATCTCGAATCGTCCAGACAGTTTTTTCCCCCCGAGTACGTCAAAACCCAAAAAGGGGGATATTACACCGACCCCTACTGGTCGTACACGGTTTCGAGCGTCATGAGCGCCGAGCTGACCTCGCCTGCAGGAGAGAAACGGTTTTTTGAATCCTCTGATCGGTTCAGCTATGCCGAAAACGGGCGTATCCCGCGTGCCGTTCCCCGCGAAAAGCATATTCGTTCGATTCAGAATACCGTCGGGAAACTGCTGCGCCAAATGGCCAACGACGTCGCCCCTGATGGACTCATCATCAGCAAAAAAGTCTCGGTGAAAGACCCGGACGATTTTATCTTTATGGCCAATATGGGGCTGGGGAACGGACTGCGTCCTGAACAAAAAGTGGTGGTTTACAAAGAAGTGGTCCAGAAAAACGAAATCGACGCCAAGACCCTTTCGAACAAGATCCGGATCGGGACCGCGACCGTCTCCAATCAGGTGAGCCTCAACCATGCATGGATCGTCATGGACAACTCCGATTACAACACGCTGGTCGATGTCGGCGACGTCGTCCGGCCGCAGTACTGAGCGATGAGAGGAGTTGTCCTAGCGCTGTTTATCATCGTGCAGTCTGCGTATGCTTTCTGGCCGTTTGACCTCTTCAAAAAAGAACGTGATCCTCTCCCTCCTTATGCCCTGGAGCATCCGATGATGGATGAGAACTTGGTATACGGCGTGGGGAACGGAAAAAGTTTTCTGGAAGCCAAGAGCAAAGCGCTCAACGACATCGCCACCCAGCTTCGAAGCGACGTCCGTTCGATCACATCGGTCCATAAAAACAGCGATACGGGAACGACGAGCGATCAGCAGATCACCGTCCTGACCCAGCGGCTGATCAGCAACTACACGGTAATGGATGAAACCCATGCGAACGGGGAAGTCTACCTGCTGATCAGGCACATGCGATGACGCCTCACAGATCGAGGAGCTGCATCGCCTGAATCATGTCTTTGTCTCCCCGTCCCGAGAGGCTGACGATCACCGTTTTATCCTTGATCGAATCCCCCATTTTTTTGAGATAGCCGATCGCGTGGGCACTCTCGAATGCGGGGACGATCCCCTCGCGACGGCTGAGCCAGACAAACGCTTCCATCGCCTCTGCGTCGGTGACGCTGTCGTAGACCACTTTGCCCTGTTCCATCAAATAGGAGTGCTCGGGGCCGATTCCGGGGTAATCCAGCCCGGCGGAGATGGAGTGGGCTTCATGAATCTGCCCCTCGTCACTTTGGAGCAGATAGCTCATCTGACCGTGCAAAATCCCCGGACGCCCGAGGGCCAGACTCGCCCCGTGCTGTCCCGTCGCCAGGCCATGACCACCCGCTTCGATCCCGATGCACTGGACACTCTCTTCGTTGATGAAATGGGCGAACATCCCCAGGGCGTTGCTCCCTCCGCCGATGCAGGCGATGACGTAATCGGGGAGTTTTCCGTGCCGCTCAAGCACCTGCGCTTTTGCCTCGTAGCTGATGATCGCCTGGAAATCGCGCACCATCAGAGGGTAGGGGTGGGGACCCGCGGCCGTCCCGATGACGTAATAGGTGTCACGCGCATGGGTGACCCAGTGGCGGATCGCTTCGTTCATCGCGTCTTTGAGGGTCTGGCTTCCGGAGGTGACGGGGTGCACCTTCGCCCCCAGCAGTTTCATCCGAAAGACGTTGAGCTCCTGGCGGGCGACGTCTTTGGCCCCCATGAATATCTCACACTCCAGCCCCATCAGAGCGGCGATCGTGGCGGTGGCCACTCCGTGCTGTCCGGCTCCCGTTTCGGCGATGATTTTCGTTTTCCCCATCCGTTTGGCGAGGAGCCCCTGGGCGATCGTGTTGTTGATTTTGTGTGCGCCCGTATGGTTGAGGTCTTCGCGTTTGAGAAAGATCGATCCCCCCAGCTCCTGGGAGAGATTTTCGGCCAGATAAAGCGGTGAGGGACGCCCGACGTAGGTGTCGAACAAGGCGTTGATCTCCGACCAGAATTGCGGGTCGAATCGGTAGGTTTTGTAGACGGCGTCAAGCTCGAGGAGGGCGGGCATGAGCGTTTCGGGGACGAAGCGCCCGCCGAATTTTCCGAAATGCCCCCTTTCGTCGGGATCGAAATCAAAAGGGGTGGGGATGTAGGGTTTCACAGCAGCGCCTTGATATCCGCTTCGATCGCTTCGGGGGTAGTGGAGGGGGCGTAACGGCGGACGATTTTGCCGTTGCGGTCGACGAGGAATTTGGTGAAGTTCCATTTGATGGCCTCGCTCCCCAGGACGCCGGGGGCGTGCTGTTTGAGATAGCGGTAGAGGGGATGGGCGTTCGCTCCGTTGACCTCTATCTTGGCGAACATCGGGAACGTCACACCATAATCAACCCGGCAGAATGTTTCGATCTGCGCCTCGTTCAGGGGCTCCTGGGAGGCGAACTGGTTGCACGGGAAGCCCAGCACGACAAATCCTTTGCTCCTGTGGGCCTGATACAGCTTTTCCAGCCCAGAAAACTGTGGAGTAAATCCGCAGCGGCTGGCGGTGTTGACGATCAGCATCACTTTGCCCCGATAGGGGTTGAGGGTGGTTTTTTCCTTGCGTACGTTCAGGACGTCGAAATCGTAGATACTCTGTGCGGACATGAGGCTGCTCCATAGGGTGATGAGGATAAACAATGCTTTCATACGGAATGCTCCTTGTGGCGATGCGATAATGATATCACAGGTACCGATCGCTTGTTGCCATTATGAAGAAGGGGGTGTCTTTTTGGTAGCCGGTAAATGGCGTTTTGTGTATATGAGGGGAAGAATTTTTATTCTAATTCCGCAAAAGAGGATCTTCTGCGGGTATGCTTGGGTTCAGTAGCTCATGGAACCGGCATTGATCAGACCGATGGAAATCGACATGAACGCCATGGTCGTACCTACCGAAACGTCGCCGCTGCGGATGTGTTGTTCGACGGAAAATTTGCCGCTGAGGCGGGTAAGGGCAAATGCGAAAACAATCTGGATAGCCATGGCAACCCCTGCCCACATGACAAAATCGACGTAGGAGACGGAGTGTACCAGCGCGCTGTACAGAGGGATACAAAGCCCTACGACGGCTCCGCCCAGGCCTAGGGCCGCTGCCGTGTTGTTGTCACCGAAAATCATCTGGTAATCGTCATACGGGGTGACTTTCGCGTACAGAAACAAAAAGAGGGCGAAGACGGCCAGGGCGGTCAGGAAAAAGAGGCCGAAAGAGAGGAAATACTCGAGGAACATGCAATACCTTTTTTTTGGGCGCATGATAGCCAAAAAACGGCAACGCCGATCTCCCGCTCCCTGACAGGGAACTGGCGCACGCGGCGGGCGAAGGGAAATAGGGTATAATTCCGCCCCTGATTATCATTTTTTTAGTCTACGACCCCTATTTCAAAGAGAGTTTCGAATGCCTTTTCCCCTCAACAGCCGCCTGGCCGGTTTCACCGTTGTCTTATTTTCTTCAGCGGCTTTGATCACCCTTCTGGAGATCAAAAACGCCAGAGGGGACATCGAACAGGCCAAACAGCATATCCTGAAAGAAGCGGCTGTCCACTACAACAATATTACCGTGACACGCGCATGGGCAGCCCATTTCGGAGGGGTGTTCGTCCGCACTGAGGGGGAACTTCAACCCAACCCCTATCTCAAAGAGATGATTGGTGACGCCGCGGTTCAAACACACAGCGGCGAGACGCTGATCAAGATCAACCCTGCATGGATGACGCGCCAGCTCTCCGAGATGACGCAGGGAGAGGATTTCAGTTATCGGATCACGAGCGATCATCCGATCAACCCGCTGAACCGTTCCGGCGATTTTGAACACGAAGCGTTTACGTATCTGAGAGAGCATCCCAAAGAAAAGGTCTATTACCGTTTTGACGAGACGGAAAAAAAGCTACGCTATATGGGAGGGCTCTACATCGAAGACTCCTGCCTCCGTTGCCATGACCGTACACGGTACGAGATCGGAGATTTGCGCGGAGGGATCAGCATCAGCCTCTCGACACACCATCTGGATGGGCTGAAACTCTCTTTGACGCAAAAGAGTTATGTGATGATTACGCTGATATGGGCGGTTCATATCCTTCTGTGGAGTTTTTTCTGGATGCAGGAGCGCCAAAGAAGCCGGATGAAAAAACTGAACCAGACGCTGGAAGAGAAAGTAAAGGCGCGAACGCAGGAACTGAGCCTGAAAAACGGCTATCTGAAAACGATATTCAATCTGGAACAAAACCTCATTTTCACGGTAGACCGTCAATGGAGGCTGATCGATTACAACCGTGCTTGCGCCGAATTTTTCGGGGTGGAAAAAATCAGCGCTCTGTGTCAGGAACATGCGTGCCTGTGCAACTATTTCGAACCCTATGAATGCGAAAACACGGAAGCATCAGGGCTCAAGGGTGGGGCGCTGATCAGCTACATGCTCCAGCATCAGCAAAAACGGCTGAACGTACTGCTCAACTGGGAGGGGAAACACTACATCTTCGAGCTGCTGGTACGGCCGATAGAACACTCCGCGGAGGAGCATATCCTGGTGGTCATGAGCGATATCACCAAACGGCAGAAAAAGATAGAAATCCTTGAAGAGGCTACCCTGACCGACCCTTTGACGGGCTCAGGAAACCGGATGAAATTCAATCTCCACTTCGAGCAGTATTTCAAAACCTCCGAACGGTACAAAAAAGAGTTTTCGCTGATTCTGCTCGACATCGATTTTTTCAAGAAAATCAATGACACTTACGGGCACGACACAGGGGACAAGGTGCTGGTTTCCCTCGCCAATATCATCCGCAGCCGGATACGCACGTCCGACGTTTTCTGCCGGTGGGGGGGCGAAGAGTTTGTGGTCCTGATGCCGATGACGACGCTGGATGAAGCAATCAAACTCTCCGAACAGATTAAAGAGACGATTTCGACGGCGTATTTTGAGGGGGCGGGGCATCTGACGTGCAGCTTCGGCGTTGCCAGCTACCGCCAGAGCGATTCGAAAGAACAGCTGTTCAAACGTTTGGATGAGGCGCTCTACCGCGCTAAAAAATCGGGGAGAAACTGCGTCGTTTCGGTATAGCGAAACGATCCTGGATTTCAGGCCGGCGATTTTCCCAGCTGTCCCGCCAGATAGCCGCTGGAAAATGACCACTGGAGGTTGTACCCGCCGCAAGGGCCGTCGAGATTCATCACTTCACCGCAAAAATAGAGTCCTTTGAGGAGTTTGCTTTCCATGCTCTCGGGACGGATCTCCTTGAGCGACACGCCGCCCCGGGTGATCATCGCCATTTTGAACCCGTCGTGTCCGGTGACGGTGAGCGGCGTCCATGCGAGCACTCTGATCAGGCGGTCGCGTACGGCTCCCGGCAGTTTGTTGAACCCCGCATCCGGGTCGGCCCCGGCGAGAGTACACAGTTCGCGCGACAGCGGTTCGGGCAGAAGCGTTTTCATATGGGTCAATATGGACTGTTCGGGATTTTTGTGTATCTCGTTTTTGATGTGGACGAGGATCTGCTCCTCGTTGAGCCCCCTGGTCAGATTGATCAGGAGGGGGACTTCGCCGTATTTGGCGAGCAGAGGGTTGACCTCGCGGGCAAAATCGAGGACGACGGGGCCGCGTATGCCGCTGGAGGTAAAAATCAGATCCCCCTTGGCGCGGAGGTTTTTGGCTTTTGGCAGATCGACACGCAGCTCGGCTTTGGGGATCGTGTCGGCACGGCATGCGGCCACCCACGTCTCTTTGGTGCGCAGCGGCATCATGGCGGGGTAGAGATCGGTGACCTTGTGCCCCACGGCGGAGGCCATTTCGAAACCGTCCCCCTCGGCTCCCAGCTGAGGGTACCCCAGCCCGCCCGTGGCGATGATGACGTTCGGCGCGCGGTAGGTCCTCTCCGGCGTGCTGACCCCGCTGATGCGCTCGCCGTCGTGTTCGAGGCGCTCCACCCGCGCCGAGGTGATGAGGGTGACCCCCAGACGCTCCATCTCCTCTTCGAGCGCGGTGATGATGGTCACGGCGCTGTGCGATACGGGAAAGACGCGATAGCCGTCGGGGGCATGGCTCTCTACGCCGATTTCGGCGAAAAAAGCGATCAGCGCGCGATGGTCGAGTGCTTCGAGCGCAGGGGTCATGAACCTTCCGTCCCGTCCGAAACGGGCCATGAAATCCTCATTGGAAAGGGTATTGGTGAGATTGCACCGGCCGCCCCCGGTTGCTTTGAGCTTTGATGCGATTTTGGAAAGTTTTTCGAGGAGGAGGACGTTGCTGCCCTGACGCGCGGCGGTGATGGCGGCCATCATTCCTGCCGCACCGGCACCGACGACGATCAGATCATAGGAAGGTTCTGGGGTATGCTGCATGCCAGAGGAGTTTAGCCTCTGGAGGTTATTTCCAGAAGATGGTAACCGAATTGGGTTTTGATGGGGCCGTACAGAACGCCGACATCGCCGGTAAATACCGCTTTGTCAAATTCAGGAACCATTTGCCCGCGGCCGAAACGGCCCAGATCGCCCCCTTTTCTGCCCGAAGGGCATTTTGAATGCTCCTGGGCGACGCTTTCGAAGCTGGCGCCGTTTTCGATCTCGGTTTTAAGAGCGTTGCACTCTTCTTCCGTCCCTACCAATATATGTCTTGCGGTTGCAAATGCCATGGAAATCCTTTTGTAAACGTTGAATCAGATAATGTCACATTGACCGGTGATTTTGCACAAAGGGCAAAAATTGACGATACCTGCGATCAGAGGAATGGCTCCGAGATAAAACCATGCGTTACCGCTTACGACTCCGTAACCGATCAGGCCAACCCCCAGAATAACACGGAACGGGCGGCATACTTTGCGAATGGCATTGACGTTCATAAAACTCCTTTTTTGAAACATTTAGTTATAATAATTATACCATTTTGATCATCAAGAAAAACTGTGCAGGCAAAGTAGTTTGCGATTTTTAGGATCAGTATTTCTTGTTGGTATTGACCAGAAGATCCTTTTCGCTGAGTCCTTCCATGAGTGTTCTGAGGTTTTTCAGGGCGAACAGTTTCAGCCCTTCCCCTTTTTCCTTTTTAAACTCGCTCGAAAATCCGCTCTTGGAAAAGATGACGAAAAGATCGGGGTTCAGTTTCGCGAGGGCGCATTTTTCCTGCAGTTTGGCCAGTTCGGCTTTGTTGGCTTTGGCTTTGGAATATTTGCACGATCCGGCGACAACTTTACCCGATTTGGTTTGTCCCAGTATCTCGATTTCGCCGTTTTTGTCCCAGTAGGAACCGATTTTTGTGATCCAGTCCTCTTTGAAGCTCTGTTTGACGAGGGCGATGACGAGCCCTTCGTACACGGGATCGAAAAACGCCTGCTTCGTATTTTCCCACCGCTTTTTGACCTCGGTGTAGTCCCCCTCTTTGATCCCTTTGTAGTATGGAGAGACGGAAGAGAACCAAAACCGCATGAAAGGGGCGCTGAAGAGGAGGCGGTCTGATATCTCTTCGTTCTCATCCGCCGGTTCCTCCTGCGATTTTTCGCGGATAAGCAGGCCGTTTTTGATCAGGAACTCCGCAGAGGACTCCCCATCCCGCCGCTGGAGGTTGGCGCGCCGGAATGCCGAGTGTTCCCGACGGTCCCCGACGGCGAGCGCTGTGAGGAGGGCATGGTGCGTTTTGTTGCTCTGGGTGATCTTGGTGATGTCGCCGTGAAGATAGCGGTAGTTTGCCAGTACCTTCTCCTCGATCAGCTCCTCCAGGGGTTTGCTCATGTCGACGTTCCATCCCATGCCGCCGAAAACGGCAAAATATTCGATCGCTTTTTCGATATCGGCAGCGTTGTTTTGGAAGCAGAAAGAGCGGAATTGCTGTAGGAGAGTCGGATGTTTTGACATGGAAGTGAAACCTTGGATTATTTTCACCATTATAGCCTAATGGCGGACACAGAGGTTGTGAACTTCCTCCCTCACAGGTATACGGACGGAAAGTTCGAAAGTCGCTCCCTCAGCCAAGAGCGACTTATTCGGTGATGGCTACAGGGTGATCAGGAGCGCCGCTTCGGGGTTGAGGATGCGGAACGTGCAGCTTTCGGTCATAAAGAGGGCATAAGCGTCCTCTTTTTCTTCGGAAAATCCGATGCTGACATCCAGACTGTTGTAGAGGGCGAAATCACCGCCCCGCTGCGAGAGGGCGAGAATTTTGTCGTCCCCGATGCTTTCGCAAACGACAAAAAAATTGGCTCCGAGCAGGCTTTCGAGGCGGCTTTTGACGCTGACTCCCCCTTCGCTTTCTCCGACCATCTTGATCAGCGTTGCGGTGGAGAGGACGAGTTTGTAGGGCCCCTCGACGAACTCGCCGCCGAAAGAGGCGATCATCGAGGCGACTGCGTCAATCAGCCCTTTGGTGTTTTTGGCGTGGATCGGTTTGCGCGGGATGTTTTTCAAAATCCCCTCTA
>CAYXWQ010000019.1:0-36589 GCA_964468865.1 uncultured Sulfuricurvum sp.
TCCCGAAAAAGAGGAGAAAGCCGATCCCGATCGAGAGGGAGAGGGCGAAATAGAGCGTGTGGGGGGTGCTCAGGAGATAGCGGCTCGCAACGTATCCGGCGATCCCGGCCATATTGAGAAGCAGGAGGTATCTCAGCCATGTGCGGGTGCGGGATGAGATGTGCAGACGGGAAACGACCCGGCTGTAGCTCAGATAATGGACTGCGGTAAAAAAGAGGATCAGGATGAGGGGGAAGAGGGTTTTCATCTTATCCGTTTTCGCTGCGGCACCGCTCGAGGGCCTCACGGTATTCGTGGGGATGGTTGAGGTTGGCGAAAGGCTCTTCGTCTTCGAACATCACGTAGCGGGTCTGGGAAGCGGCGAGGAGTTTGCCCAGCCGGTGGTCCCCCTCGCGCAGCATACGCTCCATCTCACCCTGAAGCGAGCGGTGGTAGATCCCGCACATCGGGTGGGTTCCTGAGGCGGTTTTGGCGATGACGGCGTCGAGCTCACTACCATCGGCATCGATCAGGGCTTGGAATACCTCTTCGCCGACGAAGGGGGTGTCGACGCTCAGCACCATGATCCGATCCTCATCGAGCGCGCTAAAAGCACTGACGAAGCCTGCAGTGGGAGCGAATTCGGAACCTTCGGGATCGAGGAGGATATCGGCATCGAAAGCGAATTTGGAGTCGCTTTTGGCGCAGATATGGACCGTTTCAAAGAGCTGCTTCAGCCTCGAATACTGGAATTCGGCAAGGGTTTCGAAGCCGCCGAAAGGGAGGAGTGATTTGTCCTCCCCCATTCGCGAGCTTTTTCCTCCGGCGAAGAGGATGCAGGGGAGAGTGAACCTCACGGAACCAGCGCCGCTTGGACGAGCTGCGCCATACCGGGGGTAGAGCCGGTCTGGATGTACTGGAGGATCAGCGGGGTGAATTTATCGATCATGGCAGGGTCCATCCCCAGCGCCCCAAACTGCGACGCGACGGTGCCGCTTCCCATCAGTCCCGTGGGGGCGGCCGACATGATCGTCCCCAGCTGGGGCATCTGGCTGGAGAGGGCCGAATAGTCGCTCGGTGCCATGTTGGTTTTGGCTTCGTTCAGGATCACTGCGGTTCCTCCTACCGCTTGCGTCGGAGTGACCCCTGTGGCGGTCGTGATGTTTTTGATCAGAGGATTGGAAGCGAGAGTGGTGTCGGCGGCAGGGGCTGCTACCGGGGCGACGGTTTGGATCAGAGAACCGAAATCGAATGCCGACAACGAAGCGACTGTGAGGGAAAGGGCGATACAAGAGGCGAGTACGGTGCGTTTCATGGAATATCCTTTGATGGAGTGATAGAACGATTATAGCATGTAACGGGGAGAGAAAGCGGGGGCGCCCGACCGCGGGCGATCAGCCGAGGATCGTTGCGGGGTCGGTGATGTAGCCCGTGATCGCCGATGCCGCCGCGACGGCGGAGTTGGCGAGGTAGACTTTCGAGCTGCGTGAACCCATCCGGCCGACGAAGTTACGGTTGGTGGTCGCAATGGCAACCTCGTTGTCTCCCAGAATCCCCATGTACCCTCCGAGGCAAGCGCCGCAGGTAGGGTTGGAGACGACGCCGCCAGCGTCGACGATGATGTCGATGTAACCCAGTTTCGTCGCTTCGCGCAGGATCCGCTGGGTCCCCGGGGTGACGATGAGGCGCACGTCGGGATGGACCCGTTTGCCTTTGAGGATCTCGGCGGCGATTTTGAGGTCGGAGAGGCGGCCGTTGGTGCAGCTGCCGATGAAGGCCTGGTCGACTTTGATGTGGTCACTCACCGCCTGGCTCAGGCTGTGGCCGTTGCTGGGGAGGAACGGATAGGCGATGACCGGTTCGAGATTGGCGACGTCGATTTCGAGTACCTGCACGTAGGTCGCGTCGTCGTCGGAATAGTGGATTTTTGGCTCGCGGGCGAGGGGTTTGTCGGCGAGGAATTCGGCCGTGATCTCGTCATATGCGACGATGCCGCTTTTGGCCCCCGCTTCGATCGCCATGTTACACATGCTGAAACGGTCGTCCATGCTGAGGTGCTTGATCGTGTTGCCGGTGAACTCGAGGGTGCGGTAGAGGGCGCCGTCGACGCCGATCATGCGGATCACTTCGAGGATGATGTCTTTACCGGTCGTGTATTTGCCCGGCTTGCCGCTGAGGACGACTTTGATGCTCTCGGGGACTTTGAACCAGTTCCCCCCGGTGACCATCGCAAACGCAAGGTCGGTCGAACCCATCCCGGTCGAGAACGCCCCCAGCGCGCCGTGGGTACAGGTGTGGGAGTCGGCACCGATGATGACGTCGCCGGGGACGACGAGCCCTTTTTCGGGGAGGAGGGCGTGTTCGATCCCCATGTCTTTTTCATCGAAGAAGTGTTTCATCTCGTATTTTTTGGCAAAATCACGGCTGATACGGGCCTGGTTGGCCGACGCGATGTCTTTGGCAGGGATGAAGTGATCGAGGACGATCGAGAAACCTTCGGGATTGGCGAGCTTGGTCGCGCCCAGATCTTCGAACGCTTTGATCGAGATTGGGGTGGTGATGTCGTTTCCGATGACCATGTCGATCGGAGAACGGACGATTTCACCTGCGTAGACAGGTTTCCCAACGTGTTCGGAAAATATTTTTTCGGTAATAGTCTGACCCATAATCAAGAACCTTTTCAAGGGGCTAAATAATGGGGGCGATTATACCACAGCGACCCTTAGCGTTTAGAGGGGGCCATCCTTTTGCGGGGGACGGGAGGGCACTCCGGGCTGCCGCAACGGTTGTCGTAGCGTGGCCCCGTGCCGTCGCACATGCCATATCTCCCTCCCCGCGCAGCGAACTGCATATGGTGCTGATACATCTTCATCAGGAGGGGAAACTCCTGTTTTTGCTTTTCGTCAAGGAGCATGTAGATCGTCTCGAAGAGGTCGATCTGCGCTTCCATCGCCCGTGAGGGCATCGCTTTTTGTGCATAGACGGCCGGGTAGAAATGGCCGTCGCTGAACGCTTCGTCGGGGATTTCCGGACGCATAGATCGCATCTCTTTTTGGTAGAGGTGCATTGCGGTGCGGATGTCGCTGTTGTCTTCGAGCCCCATCTCCTCGAGGGCGAACGACACCGTCTCGATCAGGGAAGCTCCGCCTCCTTTTGCACATCCGCCGCCGCACCCGTATGAGGGGTTGCCGCAGGCCAGCGCCGCCGCCGTGAAAAAGCCAAGTGTCAACATCGCGTAACGCATTGTTCTCTCCTTATGATGAGTTGTCGGTTAATCATAACCCCCATAACTATAAGAAAAACTGAATTATTTTCACTAGCGGCGTAGAGTGATCAGGAGTGCCCCCTCAGCCGGAACTCCAGGACCAGCTCGATGGTATTGGGAAAATCGTTCCGAAGCGCTTCGGGAACGGCAATGCCTGAAGCCGATTCGACGGCCATTATCGCGGCGCTGTGAAAGATACCCTCGCCGCCGGATACGGTGACATTGCGAATCGTTCCTCCCGGGTCAAGCATGAACCGCACCGCTACGCTTCCTTCCATTCCGCGACGTCGCGCGGCGGTGGGATAGCGGAGCTGTTGCTGGATGCGCGAACGCAGGGAAGTGTAAAAGGTGCTTTTTTCCGCACGGTTATCCGCTTTGGGAGGCGGCGGAGGGGGGGAGAACGCAGGTTTTTCAACCGCAGCAGGAGCCGGGTGAGCGGGAGGGACCGAAACCGGCTGTGGTGTCGTTGGGGATGGCTGAGCGATGGCGGTTGCTTGTGGGAGTGGTTCTGAAACCGGTTTGTGAATTTCCGCAGCAGGCTGTTTCGATGGCACGGGAAGAACCGGTCCGGTGGGGACGGTTTTTTGCAAGGGGAGTTGTTCTGCGGGTTCGGATGGGGTAAGGGACTGGGGCCGCGGTTGCGGGAGTGCCGAAAGAGAGAGGAGGATCATCTTGTGTTCGGCGGGTTTTTCCGCAAGGCTGGGATGGCTGGAATCAAGCACCCACAGGGTGCACAGTGCCATAAGGGTGTGGAGAGAGAGGGAAAGGGTCAATGCTTTTTGGGCGATTTTCATAGGTGTATCCATCCGTTGAAAATGGCGATCCCGACCCCGGCGAGGAGGGGCGGAGCGGTATGGTGAAGAGCGTTTCGGTAGCGGGAAAGGTGAATGAGGCTCTCTTTGAGAATCCGTGTGAGGATGACCGAGAAAAAGAGGAACCACAACAAGGTCGCCCCCAGCCCGAAGACCGCTCCATAAGCGATCGCCCATGCCAGTGAGTGGGATGCGGCGGAGAGGGCCATCATCGTGATGACGGGGGCGCACAGTGACATCGACAGCAGTCCCCCGGTGGCAAACAAGGCAATGCTCCCCTGCGGTGTGCGGGGGTGGCTGGTCGTGCAGCAGGAGGAGGCTTTGAGTGAAAACCACAACCGCACTGCGAGGATGAGGGTGACGCTCCCTAGCAGGTATCCCATGATCTCTTTGTCCGCAATGAAGGATTTGATCATGGAAGCACCCGCATAGGCGGCGAGAGAGAGGGTGATGTATCCACTGATACGCCCAAGCGTAATCGGCAGTAAAACGCGAAGGCTCTCCTGGCGTGTCGCGCTGTTGGCGAGGAGAATGGGGGAGAGGATCGGCATGCAGCTAAGCATGCACGCGGTAGCCCCATAGGCGAGGGCGACGATAAAAAGGGAGAGGAGCGTCATCGCTTCCATCGGTTATCCCTTCCACCATTTGTCAATTTTGGTCCGTTTTTTGAACGATTCTTTGGAGGATGCGAAGAGGGTTGCGGGGCCATATTTGAAGCTCATCACCCCATCGTGAGGGCAAAACTCGACGCATCGCCCGCACAGGGTGCAGTCGGTATGGGTGATGTTTTCGCCTGCGGCATGGTTTTGGATCTCGTAAATATCCATCGGACATGCCTTGACGCAGTTTCCGCACGAGTCACAATGAGAGGAACCGTTTTTGACGAGGCGCAGCAGCCCGATCTTTTTGAACAGCGTCTGCATCGGCAGGATCGGGCAGATGCGGCAGAAAGGTTGACGGACAAACAGCGCGAGGGCGATCATGAGGCCAAAAAGGAGGTCGGCGATCAGTGAGAGGGTAAAATAGCCCCACCCCGCCTGCGAGATATAGATTTGGTTCAGATCCCCCGTCATTGCCGTCGTCATGATCCGGCTGGGGCAGATGGAGCAAAACGGCGATCCCCATTCGTGTCCCAGCACCCCGATACCGGTAAGGAGAGGAAAAATGAGCACCAGAAAGAGAAAAATGAACCATTTGACCGGACGGATTTTGGTGATCGTCTCACGGGAAAGAGAGGCGATTTGGGTCAAACCGAGTTTGGTTCCGATCATCGAAACCGTTTCCTGAAAAAATCCAAGAGGGCAGAGCCAGCCGCAAAACGCTTTGTTTAAAATCACGATTAAAACGGCGACGGTAGCAAGGGTGATCAGCGTCGGCATCAGCGCTTCTGCGAGCCCGGCACCCTGGGTGAAAAGATTGGCGACGCGGTGATCCATCTGGTGCTGCAGCGGGATCAGGGCGCAGTAATCCCCTCCCTTCATGTCATAGGCGCACGAGAGGGCGGGAAGGGCCTGTGTCAGTTTGTCTCCGGTGTAAAAAGTGGCGAAAATCATCGCGCCGTAGACGAAAAAGACGAATGCTGTGAGCTGAATGACACGGCGAAGGGCCGTCAAGGTCAATAATTTATCCATGTGTTGCCTTTTTGGTTCGTCGATAGAGGAGCATTCCCCCTAAGAAGCCGGCAAAAATGGCTCCGGCCCCCCAGCCCTGCGATTGCCAAAAGTCGTTGGGATTGGCGTAATAGGGCATTGAAAAGGTACTCGTATAGAAGGTCTCCCCCTCACGGTGCCGAGCGGTGAGGAGAAACTCGGAGGGCGTTTTGTCGTTTTGCCCGAATGTAATGTTTGTAAAGTCGTTCGGAAGTTCCAGCACAAAAGATCCTGCGGCGTCGGTCGTGTAGGTCTGAGCCGGGGTGTCGTGTGTTTCCAGCGTGACTTGGGCATTTTCCAGCGGTTTGTTTTTATAGCGTACTAAAAACCGGTAGCTTTTGGACGCGGTATAGCGGTCGTGCTCGCGGTGGAGCGGATCGGGGACGATCTCGAGGTCCGCCTTGGGAAGGGCGGTGAGCTTCGTAGGGGATAGTTTTGCCGGACGCCCCTGAAGGGAGAGGTAGCGGACGGCGCTGAACACGCCGTCCGCAGTGTTGCCCTCGGCTAGCATGGCGTAATATCCGCCCATCGGAGGTTTGGGGAGCATAACGGTATTGAGCGTGAACGTTAAGGGTTTGGCGGACAGGTCGGGAAGGATGAGTGTTGCCGAGGCATTGTTTTGCGTATTCATCAGTGCGAACATGGCGCTCTCCCCTTTGCCGTGTCCGCCGTGTTTGGCGGCGACCGCTTTTCCTTCGTCGCATCCGTGCGGCGTCCAGTAAACGACCCCCTCGCCGTACCCCCAAAGCGAAGCCCCCAGCGCGAGAGTGAGAAATGCCTGTTTCATACCGGCTCCTTAAAATTTGACCGAAAGACCGGCGGTGTAAGTGCGGCCGGGATTGACGGTGAGGGAGAGGTCTTCTTCGTCGTAGACGCCGTTATAGTCACGGTCCGAACTGCTCCGGGCCGTGTTGAAATAGAATTTGTCGAAGAGATTGTCGACGCGGGCGAAGAGGTCAAACGTGAAATCTCCCCATTTCTCGGAGTGGCGGGCGAGGAGATTGACGACGCCGTATCCGGGCATTTTGAGCTGGTTGAGCTCGTCGGCGTAATAGCTCGATTTGGCCGTCAGCTCGGCAGAGAAGAGTGTGGACTGCGTCACATTGTAATTCCCGATGAGGTTGAGGGTATGGCGGGAGGTACGCGGTACCGTATTGCCGGTGAGGTCGTAGTGAACCTGCGTGTAGGTGGCCGGGACGTAGGGATTGCCAAGACCGAGATAGAAATTATCGTATTGTGTGAAGTAGGCATCCAGATAGGTGTAGGCCATATCGAACGAAAAGGTTTTACGAGAATCGCTTTTAAGAGAGAGTTCAAGCCCTTTGCTCCGCATGCCGCCGATATTGTCGTATTTTTGCGGGTTGGCGACGGTTGCTGCGGCGTATTGCCCGATGGAGGACATGATGTAGTCTTTGCGATCCAGCCAGAACAAGGTTGCTTCATAGCTTAGAACGTTGTCTGCGAGGGGAAGCGTTCCCCGGATTCCCAGATCGTAGTTGATCGCCTCTTCGGGCTTGAGATCGGGGTTGTTGAGCACTTTGGAATCGAGTGACACGGTACCGTTAAAAAGCTGATCGATCGAAGGGGCACGGAACCCGGTGGAACGGCTTACAAAGAGGGTGGCCGAATCGTTCAGTGCGTGGGTGAGCCCTACGCGGTGGGAGTAGACATCGAAATCCTTTTTGAGTTCAAGAGCATTCAAACGGTCGGCATAGTCCAGACGGATGTTGTCGTAGCGCCCGTTGAGCGTCAGGGTGGTCGCCGTACCAAACGGCACTTTGATCTCCAGATAGGGGGCGTAGACCTCTTCGGTCGTTTTGTTGTCACCCGTGATGGTTCCGGCCATATTCACCGGAGCAAAAGGGGAGGGGCTGGTTTTGAAATCGACGAGATAGGAGGTTTTGTTCTCATAGACATTGTTGCGGATATCGGCACCGATGAGATAGGCCATTTTCTCTCCCGAACTGCGGTATTCGCTTTTGAGTCCGCGTTGAACCTGACTGTAGTCGTTGCCGGTCGTATAGGCGTCATCGGCGGTAACCGGCGCTCCGGTTGAACTGTATTTCTGCGGCGCGCTGACAAACTGCGTGTCGTCGCCGTACTGGTAGAGGTTCACGAGAAGGTTGGACGCGTCGCCGAAATCTTTGCTGTAGGTCAAAAAGAGTTTGAGGAGTTCGACGTCGTATTTGCGCGTGTAGTCGCGCCCCTCTTCACTGGTGGGATCGGTCAGCGCCTGCGTCATCCCCTCGACAGTGCCGTGAGAGTCTTTTTCCCGTTTGGAGGCTTCGACACCAAAGGTGAGGTCGCTGGTATCGTCGATGTAGTACTGCAGTTTGCCGTTGGCATACTGGGCCAGATAATCCGAATCTTTCCAGTAGCCGTCCCCTTTGCGCTCGCTCACCTGCAGCCGGCCGTTAAACGATTCTTTTGCGAACGAGGTTTCGGCGAGGAGCTTTTGATACCCGAAGCTTCCGAACTCGGTCGCTGCCATGGATTTATTGACGGCCCCTTTTTTGGTCGTGATGATGACGGCCCCCGCGAGAGCGTCATCCCCGAAAAGGTAGGACGCTCCCCCTTTGATCACCTTGATCGAGGCGATGTTGTCGAGGTCGATATTGACCGCCCCGGTCCGCTCGAAGACGGGGACTCCGTCGATGACGACGGCCACACCGGGTTTTTCCCCCATGTAGCGCTGGTTTTCGACGCCGCGTATATGGATTTTGATGGTGTCGCCTGATTTGACCTCGGTCGTCAGCCCCGGAATGCTTTGGAGTACCTGCTGAAGGTTTTCGATATGGGCATCATCCACTGTTTGGCCATCGATGGCAGCCGTCGAGGAAGCTTCGGTCCGTGACGTATGAAAACGGTCGTCGATCGTGGTCGAGTCGATCCCGATCACGCCGATGTTTTCAGCAGCGATACACGAGCTTCCGAGCAGGGCAGAGAGAAGAATGCTGTGGGAAATTTTAGTCATCACCACTCCTGAAGTAAAAATAAAGTGGTTGATTATGTAAAAAAAGTGTTACATTTATGTTAATTTACTAAAAAAATATTACTAGTTTTATTTTTTTATTATCTGTTCATTTCGGTGCATAGGTACCGTTACAAGGTTATAATGGCAATTAAAAACGGAGAAAACAATGATGACCATCTGGCACAACCCGAAATGTTCGAAATCGCGCGAAGCGCTCAAGCTGCTGGAGGAGAAGGGGGAGGATATCAACGTCGTCCGATACCTCGAGGAGACTCCGAGTCGCGACGAGATCGCGGCGCTGCTCAAAATGCTGGGGGTTTCGGCACGGGAGCTGATGCGGACGAAAGAGGAGCTTTACAGGGAGCTGGGGCTGGCGAACGTCGAGGACGAAGCGCAGCTGATCGATGCGTTGGCGCAACACCCGCGTCTGATCGAGCGCCCGATCCTCATCGAAGGGAGCCGTGCGGTGATCGGCCGTCCGGTCGAGAAGGTCGTCGAATTCCTGGGATAAGTGCGGAGGTTTCCGGCTACTGCCTCTGATCTCCTGCTCCTGGAGAAGGAGCGTTGGCTTTTCGACATGGTAATAGCGGTGGATCAGGATTTGTTTACCATCTGATTGTAAAATGGTTTGTATCCAAGTAAAAAAAATCGACAGGAATTTGGCAATGAATGAACAGAGAATATCTCGAAAAAAAATATTGGCTTCTGCATTGCTCACGACGGGGCTGTTGGGTTCTGCCCCTCTCTTCGCTGAAGAAACGGCGGGCAAAGAGAACCTCCCCTCGGGATATGAACAGGTATCATCCGATCTGGAAACAAAACTGTGCAGTCAGCAATTCCGATGCAGTAAAACAGGGCTCCTGGTCCATTTTTTGCCCCAATCCAAAGCACTTTTCATCCATCCTGATTTTTCAGAGACGCTGAACGCGGATTATACGGTCCGTTTCAATCGGCATATTGTTATGAACATCTATCAGAACCCTTCCAAAACCTTCGATGTGATAATGCGCAACGTCACGCTCAATTATGAAGGATTTTTAGCGAGCGTTAATCAGCAAGAGCGGTATTTTCAAAAAGTTTGAATGGCTATGTACATCTAGGCGGGATTTGACGGTTCGGCTGCAGACAAGGGTATCGTTTTCGGAAAAAATCGATCCATCAAACGGACAATCAGCAGAATGATGAACCACCCCATCACCATCGCGATAATCGTATGACTGAGGAAATGGTCCCCCTTGAGGATTTTATACCATCCCATACTCCATGCCACGCTCAATGAACCTATGACGGCCATCCATTTTTCTCGTCTCGTGCGGGCGATGGCGATAAATGCCAACAGCGAAAATCCGAAACTCGCATGTCCCGCAGGCCAGCATCTGATGGTGCTTTTTTGACAGAATTCAGCGGGATAGGGATCGAATACCCCTACATGCGGATATTCGCCCCCATACATCTGCCAGTCTCTTGGGCAGGGGACATTCGTGATCGTTTTCAAAGCGACGATCGTCGTCGGAACAAAGATTCCCGAAAGCACCAGGATGATGATTTCACGCCGGAACTGTTTGACCCACGGATGTTTGTAGGCCAGAATCAAAGCAATCAGAAGGAGCGAATAAAAAATGATCAGCAGCTTTTTGATCCCGTCGTAGAGGATAAAATCGAGCCACGGGTGCTCTCCCCTCACAATAATCCATGAGTGTGTCTGGGGATGGTAAAAATAGTTTTGAACCCATACGTCCAGATTCCCGTTCAGACCGAAAAGGAGGATCACCCCTCCCATAAGCAAAAAAGTGACGACGAGCGCCTTATTGGTGGATACCATACAAAATATCCTTGCCAGAATGATAAGCGGTGCTTTTTACTTCGCACAGATTAAGCACCGTATGAAAATAAGCATCATGAGAGGTCGGCTGTTTGGCTTTTTCCTCGAGTTTCTGTCGATCGATTCCATACTGTTTGCCAAACCACATGAGAGCCGGGACATGTTTCTGGGCTTCGGGAGCGATGGCGTAGGGGAATCCATGCAGATACAGGCCGTTTTCTCCCAGCGATTCGCCGTGATCGCTGACATAGAACATCGCCGTCTCGAATGTATCGTCATGTTTTTTCAAAAAATTGATCGTTTTGGAGAGAAACCGGTCGGTATAAAGGATCGCGTTGTCATACGCATTGGTGATCTCTGCTTCGCTGCATGCTTCCAGCTGATTGCTTTTGCAGGCGGGGGTAAATTTCTCGTAGTCTTTCGGGTAGCGTTTGGAGTATGCAGGACCGTGATTTCCCATCTGATGCAGAACGATGACGATGTCCCCTTCGGGATGGGCTTCGATGTAGTCGTCCAAGCCGGCCAGCATCCCCTCGTCACGGCACTCTCCGTCCTCGCACATCGGGTTGTTTTTGGGATCTTTGAAATCCTGGTATTCCACCCGATCCGCCACCCCTTTGGAATCGGAATTATTGTCCCGCCACAATACGTTTACCCCGGCATGCTTAAAGACATCGAGGACGTTTTCGGTGTGCCTGGCTTTCTCTTTTTCGTACTCTTCCCGGCCGAATACCGAAAACATACACGGCACCGACACGGCTGTTTCGGTGCCGCACGAGCTGAACTGGGTAAAGTTGATAACGTTTTCCTGTTTCAACAAAGGATTGGTTTCGCGCGAATAGCCGTTGAGGGAGAAATGGTCCCAGCGTGCCGCTTCCCCCACCACCAGAATCACCAGTTCCCGGCCTCCGTCAGTTTCGGGTATTTTGGCATCTTTGCCGACTGTGTACAGACCTGAATAGGGGTGAGAGAAGGTCTTTTGGAGGTGATTTCCGACCGAGTAGAGGTAATATCCGGGGTTGGCGTAATACCGCAGGGGCTTGTGCTCTCTGAAAAACGACGTGTAGTTTTTGTTGAACGCGACCAGAACCACTGCGGCTGTTCCCAGTGCCATCCCGAGAATTTTCCCTTTTTCGATCAGGGATTTTCGCAACGAAACGGTTTCCAGCTCAGCCTTATAGATCAGCCACGAGGGGATCGCGCCGATCAGCAGAACATACAATACCAACTTAAAACTGAACAGATCCGAAGATTCGGAGAGATTCGTTTGCAGGATATTGTCGAGCATATGGGTATCGATCACTGCATCGTACGTATCCATGAAATAGGCGACAAAAGACGAAATGACCAGAATGGCCATCAACACGGGTTTGGTCCCCTTGTGCCATGTAAAGAGGGTCAACAAGATAACCGTGACGCAGATTAACAGGATCCCAAGAGAAGCGATAAACGCAGCGGTACCCCAGGAAAGCGGGTAGATTTCTGTAACGTGTTTGAAAAATGCTGCATTGGCAACAAGGGTTAGAAAAACTGCCGATACGAATATCACTGTGCGGTGCTGCATGGAGAGAGATTGGCGCAAAAAAGAGAACACATAAACTCCAGGAAAAAAGTGTGTAATTATACTATTTTAGAGACAATGGTTTGCAAATGGTTCGGGCCTTCGGAGTGATCGGATGGCCCGACCGAAAAAGTGGTCGAGTTTCCGGGCTAGGTCCGGAATTTGGCGAGTTTTTCGTTGATCCCCGCGGTGCTGTGATCCAGGCGGAGGGTGACGCCGCTGATGTCGCGGATACTCGTCGCGTTGGAGAGGGCGAGCGTGTTGAGTGAGTCGATGCGTTCGGAGATGAGGTTCATCCCCTGGGTCAGCGAAACCAGGTTCTGGTTCGAGAGGCGTACACTCTCCGCCGCCACCGAGATGAGAGTGGAGGAGGTGTTGATCGCGAGACGGACGGCATTGGAATCGTGCGAGACGGTCCGGATCGATCCGGTCGAGCGGTCCATTTTGTGGCTCGTGGAGACGATGGCGCCTACGATCGTGCTGATGGTGCCGTTGATGCGCGAGAGGCCCTCCTGCGTCCGTTCGGCGAGTTTGCGCACTTCGTCGGCGACGACGGCGAATCCCCGGCCGTGTTCTCCTGCGCGGGCAGCCTCGATCGCGGCGTTGAGGGCGAGGAGATTCGTCTGGTCGGCGATGTCGCCGATGATGTCGAGGACCCCCTTGACCTCCTGTGCCTGTGAGGAGAGTTCCCGGAGCTCGTCGGCGAGGCTCTGCTGCATCGCCGCGACGGTCTGGATGTCGTCGTTCATCCGTGAAATCTGGCCGTCGGCCTCTGTGAGATTGCGGTTGGCCTCGTCGATTTTGCCGTGGGTGTCCCGCGCCGAAGCGGCGGAGGTCTGGACGATCGAGCGGAGTGTCATGATCTGGGAGTGGGTCTGGGTGATGTCGGCGGTCCCGGCTTCGAGCCGTTGGCGGATTGCGGAGGAGACGGCGTTGAGTTCCTGGGCCGTGGAGATGCTCTCCTGGGATGCCGATTTGATCTCTCCCACCATTTTCTGGAGCTCCTCCATCGAGCTGTTCATCTCCCGGGCCGCCACGGCGAGTTCGTCGCTTCCCGACAAGGCGATCCGCTGGGTCAGGTTGCCGGTGCTGAGGTGGTGGGTGATGCGGGAGATGCTGCCGATTTTGGCCAGCAGATCGCGGCTCATGAAGCGTACGAGGAGGAGCACGATCACAAGTCCGACGGGCAGGGTGATGACGATCAGCAGAAGGGTCCGTTCGAACTCCTTTTGCGAGGCGGCATAGAGTTCCTGCGCATTGGAAATCTGGAGCTCTATCAGCCCATCGAGCGCGGCCGATGCAGGGGCGAGGCTGTAGGGAAAATCACTCTGGATCAGATCGTGGATCTGCATGATGTCGCGCGAAATGACCGCTTTTTCGAGCAGCTCGACGGAACGCCCGGCCCTCTCCATCGCCGTTTCGGCTTCTTCGAGCGCGGCGGTTTCGCGGGGCGTTTTGGAGCCTTCCAGATAGGCATTCCAGCTCGAGGCGAGTTTCTCGCGGGAAATGCGGATCTTCTCCGGAGCGGCCGAAAAATCGCCGACCCCTTCGGAGAGCTCCGTCGCCGTGACGAGCATCTCTTTTTCGATAGCGTTTTTGGAAGAGCGCAGATGCTGGAGGGGAAGGAGGCTCTGGGAGTGGACCCGCGACAAAGAGGCGTTGGAAAGATACATCCCGATCAGGCCGATGGTGAGGGAGACGATCGCGAAAAGCTGGGTCAGCACGACCATCAGGATGATTTTTTGACGGATTGAGAGACGGGAAAATAACCGGAGCGGCGGGGAAGAAGCCATAGAGATACCTTGGGAAAAATGCGGAAGTGTAAATCTCTATGGTTACAAAACGGTCACATCCCTAGTAGAGCCGGCGGTCCTCTTTGGCCAGCCACCGTTCGAAAAGCTTTTTTGCTTTTTCGGTCCCTGCGGGGCGAAGGTCGAGGGCGGTGTGCGGGTTTTGGATCATCGCATAGAAATGCGCGTCGTCAAACCCCCCCGCTGCAGCATCCTCCATCGACGCACCGTAGCAGACGGTGGGGATGCGTGCCCAGAAAACGGCTCCCAGGCACATCGGGCAGGGGTAGCAGCTCGTGTAGAGGACGCACCCGGAGAGATCGAAGGTTCCCAGAACCTCGGAGGCCCTGCGGATGGCGAGGATTTCGGCGTGGGCCGTGGGATCGTTGGTTTTGAGGACCTCGTTGTGGGCGCGTGCGATGATCTCGCCGTTTTTGACGATGACCGCGCCAAAAGGGCCCCCTTCGTTTTCGTTCATCCCTGCGAGCGCCTCATCGCAGGCGATGTCCATCCAGCGGTTCATTGCGCCTGGACTACGCAGGAAGGGGCGAGGAGTTCGGGACGGTATTCGAAGTGCATCGTATCGTAGTGATACCACCGTCCTCCCCAGATGAAGCCATATTTCTCGAAGATCCGGACGATCGAGAGGGGCATCGTGTTTTTGTAGCCGATTCTGGCCGTCTCTGCCGAGGCCTCGTCTTTCCAGTACTGGGTCGTATCGGGGGAGAGGTCGATCGCGATCCCGAAGCTGTGCATCGAGAGGCGGTCGGTGTCCTTGATGACGCGGTAGGCGTAGGTGGTCGCCCCCTCGGCCCAGATGCGCTCTTTTTTGGGGAGTTTTGCGATCTCCTGTCCGATGGCATAGAGTTTTTTGTCGACTCCGGCGATTTTGGTCACGGGGAGTTTGACGGAGCCTTTCAGTGTCGGCCATTCGATTGTGACGAGGTTTTTTTCGATCTCTTTTTTGTCCTTGCCGTAGAGGGCCTGGAAGAAAGGCTGGTAGCGCAGCCGCCCGGGGCTGTGGAGGTAGGGGGGAGGGGTGACGCTGCCCCCCGCGTCGTAGCGCTGGGAGAGCTGTGTGGCCAGATCGGCATGGTCGATGGTCTCGTCCCAGCTGTTTTTTGGGAGAGTGTTTTTGTAGGGGAAACGGGTGCTGTCCGTGAGGGTGAGGGCCGATTCGTCGGCTGACGCGACGAGGCCGGGATACCCTTCGACATAACACTGGGGGTTTCCCCACAAAAGGGTACAGAACGCTGCCCCGGCAATCGCGATAATCCGCATTTTCACTCCTCGTTTTGGTGGCGTCATTTTAGCGGATGATGACCAAAACATTGTTGTTTTTGGTCCTGACTTTCAGCCACTCCTCGATCTGTGAACGCTCATCTGCGGTGATCCGTTTGGGACTGGAGGCGTTGAGTATCAGTTTCCCCGCGCTGAGGTTCTGGTCGCCCGTGGAGGTATAGGAGACGGAGAGGAACGCTTCCTCGATTTTGGGGAAGAGAGCCTTGAGCTCGGCGGGAACGGCGCGATAGAGCTCGCGTCTTTCCTGGGAGGTGCGGTTTTGCACCGCGAGCTGCTCTTTGAGCTTTTCGATCTCTTTGGATTGCTCTTTGAGGGTCTGCTGGCTTGTCTGGTAGAGGTCGGTGATGATCCCCGTTTTCAGGCTGGAGAGGTCGATGGTCTGGCCGTTGCTGTTTTGGTAGACGTTTAAAACGGCGGTTTCAAGCCCTTTTTTGACGAGGCGGGAGCGGATTTCGTCAAGCACCTCCTGGGGGATGAATTCACCGATCAGAAACACCTTAATCTCGTGCGTTTTGGGATCGATTTTCAGCTGGGCGACGTTGGTCGTTTTGAAATCGAATTCGTCGGTGACGAAATTGGACGCCCTGGCCCGGAACACCTCTTCGCCGACGAGACGGTAGGCGAGGTAGGAGCTGGGGAGGAGTGTTACAAGGACGATGGCGATAATGTAGCGCTGCGCCCGTACCGCCAGGGCGGGATCGACATATTTTTTTTCGGCGACGTTGAAGGCCCGGGAGACGATGAACGAGGCCAGCGCGATGAAGACGAAGTTGATCGTGTAGAGATAGAACGCTCCGAAGAAAAACTCCCACTGGCCGCTTGCAAGCCCGAACCCCGCGGTGCACAGCGGAGGCATCAGCGCCGTGGCGATCGCGACCCCGGGGATGACGTTGGATTTTTCCTTGCGGGTCATCGCGATAATCCCCGCCAACCCCCCGAAAAGGCCGATGAGGACGTCCCATGCGGTGGGGGAGGTGCGGGCGAGGAGCTCGGAATGGGCCGTGTCGAGCGGGGAAATCAGGAAATAGAGGGTCGAGGTGAACAGCCCGACTAGGGTCGCAAAGGCCAGACTCGTGAAGGAGCGGCGCAGCAGGGAGAAGTCGTTGATTCCCGCCCCGTAGCCGATCCCCATGATCGGCCCCATCAGCGGGGAGATCAGCATCGCCCCGATGATGACGGCGGTGGAGTTGACGTTGAGCCCGATCGAGGCGACGAAGATCGCAAACATCAAAATCCACAGGGTCGCCCCCCGCATCTCGACCTCGCTGCGGATCCGCTCGTCGATCACATCGTCGTCGGCCATGTCTGTCGAGAGGCTCAGACGCTCTTTCATGATCGTCTTGAGGTTGACCCAGGTGCGATGTTCGGTGACGGTGTCCATGTGATACCCTTGTACAAATCTATGGGCTATTATAGCTTACGATACGAAACCGTTGTGTGTTTTTACCCCGTTCAGGGTCCGTTATTTTACGGTTTTCATAGCGGCGAAACGGTATAATCATAAGAATTTATGAAAGGTGAAAGATGAAACTGACAACTCTCCAATCGCTCGTTTCGACGAAAACGGCATCCCTCTATTCGACCGATACGATCGCCCGTGCGATGGAAGTGATGGAATACCATTCGATCAGCTCCGTCGTCATTACCGATGAGGCAGAGCACCCTGTCGGGATTTTCACCGAACGCGATGCCCTCCACGCGGTCGCCAGCGAGACCGATACCGCAACGTTTTTGAGCGAGGTGATGAGCCCGGACCCTTTTTGTATGCCGGGAACGGTGCAGATGCACGATGCGTATCTGAGCATGGAGGAGAAGGGGTTTCGCCATTTGATCGTCGTCGACGAAGCGGGAAAATTCAGAGGGGTCGTGAGCGAGGGGGATTTCATCCGCCATATCGGGTTTGAGCATCTAGCGAAATTCAGAACCGTTGCCGAGGCGATGAACGGCTCCCCTCTCATCGTCACCCCCGAAACGACGCTGAAAGAGGCGGCGGCGCTCATGAGCGAGCGCCGATGCGATTATGCCGTGGTGCTCGAGGGGAATTCTCCCGCGGGGATCGTCACCGAACGGGACATCGCCCGTCACTATACCCAAGGCGATGCGGCCTTTACGGAGAAAATCGATCGGTTGCTGAGGGATGACATCCGCACGGTAGAGCGGTCGCTTTCGCTCCAGGAAGCGGCGCTGGTGATGGAGCAGCACGGGGTCCATCAGCTCATCGTCGTGGACGGATCGGGGAACCTCGCGGGGCTTTTGAACCGGCATGACGTTCTGCGGGCCGTGCATGGGGCCTATTTCGAGTTTCTGATCCGCACCATCGAGCGCAAAAGCGCGGCCATGGCGAAGATCAACGAGCGAAAACGGGAACTCCGGAGCGAAAAAGAGGGGATCGAACAAAGCACCCTCAAAATCCGGAAGCTTTTCGAGACCCTCCCTGATGGGATCGTTCTGATCGATACGGCGACGATGAGGGCGGTCGAGTTCAACCGTGCCGCCTACGAGCAGCTGGGATATACGGCCGAGGAGTTTGCCGCCCTGAGTGTTCCGGAGATCGAAGCGGTCGAATCGGTCGAGGAGACGCGCAGCCATGTCGAGACGATCCTCAAGACGGGGCATGACAGCTTCGAGAGCCTCCACCGCACCAAAACAGGGGGAATGATCGACGTCTGGGTCAATGCCGTCCTGATCGAGCTGGGGGGGATTCCGTACGTGATGGCGGTATACCGCGATATCACCGAGCGCAAACGCAAGGATCAGGAGATCAACCGGGTGCAGTCTCTGGCCCACATCGGGACGCTGGAGTGGGACATCCTCAATGACGAGTTCTGCGGCAGCGAGGAGAGCAGCCGGATTTTTGGTCTGTCGTTCAGCCAGAAACCATCGATCCGGGCCGTACTGGACCGCGTCGTCGCGGAGGAACGGCCGAGGGTCGAAGCGGAGCTTGCCCAGGCGATGCAGGAGGGGGTCTACGACGCCATCTGCCGGATCGACCACGGGGACGGCGATATCCGGTGGGTAAAAACGAGCGCCGAGTTTGTGTATGACGACAAAGGGAGGGCTATCAAGGGGATCGGGGTCGTTCAGGATTTCACCGAACGGGTCCGCCACGAGGAGGAGCTCCGGAGGAAGGATGCCGATCTGGGTGCGGCGCAGGCGCTCGCCCACATCGGAAGTTGGAGGCTCGATGTGGCTAAGAACGTGCTGGAATGGTCGGACGAGACCTACCGGATATTCGGGATCGAGATCGGTACGCCGCTCGATTATGGGATGTTTCTCTCGACGATCCATCCCGACGACCTCGAAAAGGTCGATTATGCCTGGAAAGCGGCGCTGAACGGGGCGGCGTACGAGGTCGAGCACCGGATCATCGTCGGCGGGGAGCTCAAGTGGGTTCGCGAAAACGCGCGGCTCGAAGCCGACAGCGAGGGGAAGCTGGCGGCCGGAGTGGGGACGGTGCAGCTGATCACCGAACGCAAGCTCTACGAGGAGCGGCTGGAGACGCTGGCGAACTACGACCCCCTCACCGGTCTGGCGAACCGCGCCCTGCTGATGTCGCATCTGCAAAATTCGATCGATCAGGCGCGCCGCACGAAGAGCCAGATCGCGTTGATCATGTTCGACCTCGACCGTTTCAAGGACATCAACGACAGCTACGGCCACGGAGCGGGGGACGAGCTGCTGAGGCTGGTCGCGTCGAGGTTCACCTCGCGGCTGCGGGACGGAGACCTGATCGGCCGGCTCGGGGGGGATGAGTTTGCCGTCGTCCTCGAAAACTTCTCCCTCCCCGAAGACGCTGGGAGGCTGGCCAAGGAGATGATCGACACGCTGGGGATGGAGTACAAACTTTCCGGCGGGGCGCTGATCCATATCGGGGCGAGTGCGGGGATCGCGCTCTTCCCCAATCACGGCGAGGATGCGCACATGCTGCTGCAGCATGCCGATGCGGCGTTGTACAAATCCAAATCGGAGGGGCGGGGCACCTACTTCTATTACACGGACGAGCTCACCGACTCGGCGCGTCGCCGGATCGAATGCGAAACGCGTCTGCGCCGGGCCATCGTCAACGGCGAGTTCGAAGTCTATTACCAGCCTCAGGTCCATCTGGGGACGGGACGGATAGTGGGGGCCGAAGCACTGGTGCGGTGGAACGATCCGCAGCGGGGACGCATTTCACCGGCCGAATTCATTCCTGTCGCCGAAGAGACGGGGCTGATCCGCGAAATCGGGGAATGGGTACTGAACGAGGCATGCCGGCAGGGGAAAATCTGGCTGGATCAGGGACACCGCCTGACGCTGGCGGTCAATCTCTCAGCCCATCAGGTCCGCCATCAGAATATCCCTAACATGGTGGAGGCAGCCCTGAAAAAGAGCGGGTTTACCGCCAGCCGCCTCGAGCTGGAACTGACCGAAAGCGCGCTGATGGAGCGCCAGGAGGAGGCGGTCGCGATGCTCCACGCCCTGAGAGCGCACGGAATCCGGCTGGCGATCGATGATTTCGGTACGGGGTATTCGTCCCTCTCGTATCTGAAGCGGTTTCCGATCGATGTACTGAAAATCGACAAAAGCTTCATCGACGACATCCCCTACGACCAGGATGACATGGCGATCGTTTCGGCCATCATCGCGATGGGGGAGGCGCTGGGGTTCCAGGTATTGGCGGAGGGGACCGAGCGCGAAGAGCAGATCGAGTTCCTCCGTTCCAAAGGGTGCACGATGTATCAGGGGTATTTCAAAAGCCCTCCCGTTCCGGCCTCGGAATTCGAAAAACTGCTGTTATAGCCCTTCGACATACGCCTAGGCGGCCCTGAGAGAGGCATTGTCTCTTTTCGCGGTGCAGAATATCATGCAACCATCTCCATCACCCCCATGACGATTTCGACGCCGATCAGAATGATGATGATCCACTCCAGGAATTCGCTTTTTTTGTGGTTGATGATGTCCATGACGAGCATGACGTCCTCTTTGATCTGGGAGAGTTTGGAGAGGGCTATCTCGTGGCGGTCATAGAGCTCGAGGACAAAGGCGAGGCGGTTGTAGAGCGCTTCGGCCTCTTCGTCGTCCCACAGGATATTGGGTTTGTCGAGCAGCAGGAGGTCGCTGACCATATCGTGGCGGGTGAGGGCGAGCCGTTTGGCAAACTGCATCAATCTGCCGCGCTGTGTAAACGAGTAGGTATGGATCGATTCGACGATGCGGCGGCTCTGGGCGAACAGCGAATCAAACCGTTTCTCGTATTTTTCCAGCCCGACGCTCTGGGAGATGGCGAGGGCGATGACGTTGAGGTTCAGCGTCGATATCGTCCGCAGAGAGATCGCTTCGTTGGTCACCTCGAAAGGCATTTCGAGCGAAGGATCGATCCGGATCGGGTAGTCCTGGGTGATGAGGTCGCTTTCGTCTGCCAGCATGACCCCCAGCGCGGCGAGGGCTTCGAGGATGCTCTTCTTCTCTTCGGCGATGACGGTCAGAACCCCGAACGGGGAGAGAACGAGGTGGAGCGTGTCGTTGTGCCCGTAATAGCCGTTTTCCACCCCTTTGTTCAGGGTGATGTCGAGGGTGTATTCGATCGTCGCCTTGGTCAGCGGGCGGTTCAGGTAGAGCGATAGGAGGTTCATAAAAACCCTTTTAACCGAAATTTAGAGACCTTTATTGTATCATCGCTTCATTACAACGAGGTGATTATGCACAAAAAGATTGCAGCAGGATTGATGAGTTTCGGATTGGGGTGGAGTGCGCTTTCAGGTGACGTGTCGGAGATGATTTTCTATCCCGAGGCCGATTTCAGCGAGGGAATTTTCCATTTCAACTACCAGGGTGACCGGAACAAGAACTACGGTTTCATGTTCGAGAAAGGGTTCGACGCAGAGCGGATCGTGTATGTCCGCCCCTCCGGCCACCGTGTCGAGAAGCTCAAAGACGGAACGGTGAAGGTTTCGTTTGATAATACCGACCGCTACTCCTATCTTCAGCGCGCGTTCCGGGACGATTTTCTCGTTTCCGATGAGAAGGGGATCGTGAAAATTCTCCTCAGCGGGGGGGATTGCAAAGGGAGTGCGGAGTGCGTCACCGCCGAAAATATTCTGACGGTCAATGTCCCCAAGGGGTACGGCGTCCGAAGCCTTCAGGGGCTCGACCAGGATCTCAAGCCGCTGAAAAACCCCCAGTGGCAGCGCAAAGGGAACACCTTTACCCTCATGGCGCGCGACGTCAAAGGGGCGTGCATCATGATGGAACTGGAGCGTCTTGCTCCGGGAGAGGCTCCTCTTCACGTCTCTCTTCCCGCCCCGAAACTGCAATCCGTCAAGCCGGCGGTTGAAAAGTCTGCGGCAGCGGCTTCGGTACGGGTGGCTGCGGGGGATATAGCGGCCCCGAAAGCTGTCGCGAAGACGGCCGTCTCCGGGGCAGAGCCGGTTGTTCCGCCGGCAGCCCCGAAAGCTGTGATGGCAAAAGTGGCCGACAAGCCTGCGGTGATCGCGGCCGCACCCGAGCCTGCGAGCGTCAAGCCCGCCGTATCGGGCGAGGAGCCTGCCGCTTATTTCCGCAATTTTCAGCTGTTTGAAAATCAGGCGGTCGTAGCCCTGAGCAGCAAGGGGAAAGAGCGGCTGAACGAATGGGCCGAGCAGTTCAGGGCGCACGGATACCGTTCCGTCCTGATCAACGGCTACACCGACAGCATCCCTCCCAAACGGCTGAAGCACCTCTACGACACGAATGAGATCCTCTCCGAATCGCGTGCAAAAGTGGTTGCCGACTATCTGGTTGCGCTGGGGATCGATCCGTCGCGTATCCGCATCAACGGCCTGGGAGCTCTCGACCCGGTCGCCCCCAACGATACCGAAGAGGGGCGCTCCAAAAACCGCCGTATCGAATTCGTCCTCAGCCGATAGGGCAGCTGCGAACGCAGTTGCGTTCGGAGGCTTTTGCCTCATAGAGGGCATCGTCGGCTCTGCCGACCAGCATTTCGGGGGTATCGCCTTCCCTGTAGGAGCATACTCCGAAGCTGGCGGTTTGGGTGTGGGCTTCGAACATCGCTTTTTCGCTGAGCGCTTCACGCAGTTTTTCGGCCAGCAGGACGCCATTGTTCAGATCGGTTTCCGGGCAGACAATCAAAAACTCTTCTCCTCCCCATCGTCCCACCGTATCGGTACTCCGGCAGTTCTGGCGGAAGATTGCGGCACTTTTTTGAAGGACGTCGTCTCCCCTCTGGTGCCCGTAGGTGTCGTTCACTTTTTTGAAGTGGTCCAGATCGATCATGATGAGCGAGAGGGGACGGCCGTAGCGTCTGGATTTTTCGACCGCCTGCCGGAGCGTTTCGTCCAGACGGTGGCGGTTCGAGAGGCCGGTGAGCTTGTCGGTCGTCGAGAGGCGCTGTAGCTCTTCGTTGGCGGCGCGAAGTTCCTGTTCCGTTGCATGAAGGGCATCGACCGCGGCGGCGAGGGAGAGGTTGATGGTGCGCAGTTTTCGGGTGTAATAGAGCAAGATGGCGAGGATAGCCCCCAGCGGGACGATCGTCTGGGCAATCCGTTCCCAGGAGAGCTGCTGGGTATACTCGATCGTGATGTGGCGGTTGTAGATGGCATCGCGCTCTTCGGGGGTAATCGAGGCGAGGACCTTTTCCAGAATCGCCGCGAAAACAGGCCAGTCGTTCCGCACCCCCATAGAGAGCTCAAACCGGTGGGGAAGTTCGCCGGAGATTTTGAGACCCGAGTACCCTTCGTTTTTGATCGCATGGGTGATGATCGCGGTGTTGTCGATAAACGCGAACGCCTTGCCCGTTGCCACCGCTTCGAGCCCCTCGCCGACCGACCCTACGTCGAGCCTGTTGAGAAAAGGATAATGGTGTTTCAGAATATCCTGCGGATAATATCCCCGGACCACGGCGACGGTTTTGCTCTGGAGATCGCTGATTCCGCTCAGATAGCCGACATTCTCATCGGTGAGGATCACCATCCTGAAAGAAAGATAGGGGGGGGTGAAAATGGCGTCGCTCCCCCTCTGAGGGGTTTTGGTAGTGCAGGGATAGAGGTCCACCTGGCGCTTTTGCATCAGATGCGCTTCATCGGCCCATTTGGCATCGCTGCCGGGTTCGAAACGGATACCGAGTTTTTCGGAGATGAGGGAAAGATAATCGGCCGCGATCCCTTTGTACGCTCCCGTTTCGTCGGTGTATTCAAACGGCGCCCGGGAGGTATCGATCGCGGTGCGGATAACGGGGTGGTTTTGGAGCCACTCGCGTTCCTGGGAGGTGAGCTGGAGAGGGGGAGCCTCTGCGCGCTTCTGGGCATGGGGGGTATCATCCGAATCGGCGGCCCGCAGAGAAAGAAGCGTCAGTGCGATCAGCAAGAGTATGCGGACAAAAGATCTCACGACGCCTCTTCCGGTCACATCTGCTCGTAAAGGTCGAACAGGTCGATATCGTCCGGCAGCCTCGTTTTGCCGTCGCGGTGCGAGCGTGTGTAGGCGACGAGCCGTTTGAAGTGTTTGCGCAGATGGTAGGCGTCGGGGACATTGGGACGGAACCAGTCCCCTTTGACGCTGAAGAGCCAGTCGATGACTGCTTTGATGTCGAGGAGGGTGTATCCGTGGGCATCGATCAGTACCTTGATCTGCTTGGCCCAGCTCATGACGTCGAACGGCTCCTCGAACTGCGGGTCGATCGAGGCGAGACGGCGGATGAAATACTGTGCCATTTCGAACTCCTCGGGAGCCGGTTTGGCATCCGTTAGCCCCTGGTTTCCGGTGAGAGCCGGGGCCTTCGAGGCGGTCTCTTTGCGCACCCACCGTTCGAACTCGGCGCACCAGTCGAACGAGCGGCGGTTCTGGGAGCGCTGATAGAGGTTGAAATCGTCAAACACCTCGCGGCGGACCCCTTCACGGTCGCACAGCTCCAGCGCGAAGGCATGGAGCTCCTCGAACGCGTTGTTGGAGAGGTTGAGGTAGTAGTTGCTGTCGACGTATTCGGCGGCAACGGGGGCGCTCACGGCCGGCGGGACCGTCTGTATCGGGGAAAACGCGTAGCGGACCATCATCCCCTCGGGCGTTTTGCGCCGGGCCGAGGAGAGAATCCCTTTTTTGACGAGGGCGTCGAGCGCTTCGACCACCTCGCGGGGGCTGTGGCGGAGCGTCGATGCGAGGAGTCCCGCTTCGACTTCTCCCGGTTTTTCCCCCCATTTCTGGGTATGGCGCGAGATGAGGGGGAGGAGCGCGCGCTCGAGGAGGCTCAGATCGTCGCGGTCGATCAGGGAGAGGGGGAGAAAAATCATCGTTTCAGGAGCCTGGCTTTGACCGGTGCCGCGATCGCGTCGTTTTTGGAGCGTTCGCGCCGGAGGATCTCCCCCATGTACTCGCTTCTCACCCGCGCTTCGAAGAGGCCGTGATCGAGGGAGACATAATCGTAGATCCATTTTTTCCCGAGCGTCTTGACGACGTTGATGTCGGTTTCATCCAGTAAGGGGGTCTCTTCTCCCGAGCGCTTGATCGAGCTGAAGCGGATGCTTTCGAACCGCTCCAGCGCACTTTTTTCCGGATCGCGCGCGAGCGTCACGTCGCGGCGGAGGTCGTACATCAGGTGGTAGAGCCGATCGGTCCGTTCCGCGGCTTCACGCTCTATCGGGGTGAGCGATTCGTGTTCGAACTCCCCTGCGACCTTGGCGATTTTCTCGAAACCGTTTTTGAAAGCCATCCTTCCCGCCGAAAGACGGCGGAAAAATTCGCGGTACTGAGAGGGGTGGATGGAACGGATAAGATCGGCGATGTGGGCGCGGAGGTTGATGTCCTCTTCGATTTTGAAATACTCCATCAGCGAGGTAACGAACTGGGCACGGATCTGTTCTTCGGTGTGTCTTTGCATAATAATAAGTATAGCATGTGTCGGATTAGATTTGCGTTATTGCTCCCCATTCATACCAAAAATAAGGTACAATTATGGCGGGTGTCAGAAACGGTACCCTAATTTGAACTCATAAAGTCTGTCATGCTCACGATTAACGAAACCGTCATCCCCGAAGGGGACGAAGACCTCGGCGACAACCTCCTCTATTACGACTACAACACGGATCATCTTCTCTCGCTGGAAGCCAAAGGGCTCACGATGGAGGATGAAGGGTATGTCAGCGCCTACCGCTCGTTCGAGGGGGAAGTGTATGAAAACTACATCTACGAAAAGCTGCTTCGCTTCGCGGCCAACGAACCCAAGATCAAAAGCTTCATCATCAAAGGGCCCCACAAGCACCGCACCCGCGCCCAGAGCGATGCGCTGTCGGTGAGCTGGAAAGGGCAGATCATCTATCGTGCCCGCCACAAAGAGATCGGGGAGTTCGACGGGCTTCTTTTCACCGACAAAGAGCTTTATTTTGTCGAGATGACCCTCGTTAAATCGGTCAGCAACCTCAAAAAGCGGCTCCGTAAAAAACGGGCCTTGCTCGAAGTGCTCTTCCCCCGCTACAAGGTCAAAGCGGTGCTCGTCCTGAATGAAGGGGCGACGGGGACCTCCGAACTGCCCGATTACGCGTCGGTATGGCTCACAAAGCCCTACAGCGCCCGCCATATCCTGGACCGCATCAGCACCGATGCTCCCAGAGAGGCGATGCGTCGTGTCGACAGCCATAAGATAGCCCATGCCGAAGAGATCAAAACGGCATCGTTCAAGTACTACGCGACGTTATCGTGGATGCTCCGCTCCCTGCGGGGGAAAGATCCGATCGACGTCGAGTTTTTCCGCCGCAGTTCGACCCAGCGCTATCACGACATCTATACGAAGGTGTACATAGGGTACCTCTCAATCGAGGATTTCAAAACGATCGCCCCCGGCGCAGTCCCAGCGGGGAGCAAGGCGGAACGTGCCGTCGTCGCGATCGAGAAAGACCACAGCGGCGGCTACTTCCTGACCTACTTCGTTCGCCATGCGGCTAAAAAACTCGACAATGTAACGGTTGTCAACGGGGTGAGCAAGATCATCAAGAAAGACCCTTTCGGGATCACCCTGACAGAGATGAACCATCTGGACAAAGTGATGGACAAGAGTTTCCTCCTCACCCTCGATCAGCACAAGCGGCTCGAAGAGTTGATCGCGACGATCCGCCACAAATAATCCCCTCTCTTTTTTCTCACTCGATCAGGCCGGGTTTCCCGGTGTGGTACCCCTGCGCGTAGTCGATTCCGAGCTCTTTGACGGCGTTGAACGTCGCTTCGTCGCTGACGAATTCGGCAATCGTCCTGGTCCCGATTTTGGCGGCGAAATCGACGATGGTCTCGACGATGACGCGGTGGCGGGGGTTCTCGGCGCTTCCCTGGATCAGGGAGCCGTCGACTTTGATGTAGTCGACATTGAGGCGCAGTACGTGTTCGAAATTCGAATACCCCGTTCCGAAATCGTCGATGGCGATTTTGGCCCCCAGTGCTTTGACGGTATGGATAAATTCGGCCACTTCGGAATAGTTTTCGATCCCTTCGGATTCGAGGATTTCAAAAACGATCCGCGATGCCGTCCCTGTGCGGGTGATCGTGGAGATGATCTCCTGAACGGTAGAGGGGTCGTGGATGTCGGCGATGGAGATGTTCAGCGAAAACTCTTCGCTCCGCCCGGCGAAGAGACGGCAGGATTGGTGGATGACCTCTTTGGTGATGCGGGGGTAGAGTTTGGTTTTTTTGGCGATCGGCAGAAACTGCATCGGAGGGACGCAGTGCCCCTCTTCGTCGATCAGACGGACCAGGGTCTCATACTTGTCGATGGCGCCGGTGGCAATGTTGACGATGGGCTGGTAATGGCAGACGATGCGTCCCCCCACCAGGGCTTTGCGGATCGCTCCGGCCATCGCGATGTTGATCCGGTACTCCTCTTCGATGTTTTCGGCCTGCTCGTAAAAAGCGATCGGGATCTTGCGCTCTTTGGCGGTATGGATGGCGATATCGGCACGGGTCAGCAGCTTCCCTTCCCCCATAGCCACCCCGACGCTCATCTGAACGTCGAGCGTTTCGTCGTCGACGATGAAACGCTCATCATCCAGCGCCAAGAGGAGCGCGCTGATCCGGCTGTGGAGCTGCTCCTGGGTCAGTTTTTCATAGAACAACACGGCAAACTCGTCCCCGCCGATCCGGTAGGGTGAAAACCCCATCGTCCTGAGCCACTCCGCACTCCGTCGCAGCAGGGTGTCTCCCGAAGCGATCCCGAAGAAATCGTTCATCTCTTTGAAATTGTCGATGTTCAGGATGGCGCAGGCATAGGGATGGCGCTCATCGATATCGAGTTGCAGTTTTTGGCGGTTGGGCAATCCGGTCAGGGAGTCAAAATCGGTCAGACGGCGGATGTGGTCTTCGGAGCGTTTTTGGTCGGTTATGTTTTCCTCGATGGCCATGTAGTGGGAAATTTCTCCGTTATGGAGGCAGAAAGGGGAGATCGCCACCGAAAAGGTGTATTCGGTCCCGTCTTTGCATCGGTTGACAAACTCTCCTGACCAGCTCTCCCCCCGAAGGAGATGGCTCCGCATCTCCTGGAAGGTTTCGGGCGGAGTTTTCCCCGACTGGAGAAATTTCGGATTTTTGCCTATCGTTTCGGCAGACGAATAGCCGGTGATGGCAGTAAAAGCGGCATTGACGTATTCGATGTTCTCCTGGCGATCGGTAATGATGATCGAATTGGGGCTTTGTTCCACCGCCATCGTGAGTTTGCGCAGTTCGTTTTCCGCTTTTTTGCGTGCCGTGATGTCCTGCGCAAAGACGACGATCGATTTTACGCCGCCGTTTTCGTCAAAAACGGGGTAGTAGTTGAGGGAAAAACACATCCCCTCCCGCCGGTCCTCGACGCGGATGATCTCGGCGGTCTCAAAAACCTGCTCGACATTTTTTCTCCGCCGCTTCGACACTTGCGGAGGGAAAAAATCGTAGACGCACTGCCCGATTAGCTTGGAGGGGTTTTCCCCAATCCGTGCCGCTGCCGTACGGTTGATGGTCAGAATCGTTCCGGATCTGTCGAGCAAAAAAATGCTCTCTTCGGTCGCGTCCAAAATGGCATTGAGTTCGGTGTTGGCATGCCTGAGATTTTTTTCCCCCTCTTCGATCTCCTGTTCAAGGATCTCTTTCTCCTCTTTCAGGTGGCGGTTGGCGCGGAGCACTTTCCACCCCAGAAAAAGGAGGCTCAGGGCCACAACAACGGCAACGCGGACCAGAAGGCCGACCGCCTCTTTCTGGAGAATCTGATGGATCGTGTCGATGCGGATGTCGGCGGCAGCGACATACGTCACCCCCAAGGGGCTTTTGACCGGGACGAAAACGCTCCGAAACGTCCCCCACTTGTCGGTGTATTCACCAAACCGGGTCTCTCCGGTTTGAAACGTTTGGCGCAATGCGTCGTCGGCATCGTCGTAGATATCGCCGTAGCGGGTCAGATTGATGCCGGTGCGGCGCTCTTCGTCGGTAGCGCTCGATGAGGTGAAATGGATTTTCCCCTCTTTTTCCATTACGGTATAGACGTACATCACCTTCATGGTTTTGGCAAACCGGCTCAGGCGGTCGATATTTTCCAGATCCTCGGCGGCAGAGACGGCACGGGAGGTGATGGCGCGGTCGTGAAATTCGCGAGAGAGGAGCATTGAGGCTCCGACGGCGGAGGTGAGCAGTTTGTCGTCGATTTGCTGATAGAGGCGTGCTTTGTTGCGGCTGTACTCGTAGCAGCTGAGAAGGGCGATCGCAAGGATAAAGAGGAGGATGCTCCCGATGAGAACGGTGCGGCTGAAGCTGTTTTTCATTGTGTCCTCTACATACCCCGAAATCCGGCCGGTTGGTATGGCTTATTCTATCACAACAGGAACCATTTTATTAACCGTTAATTATCCTTTTTTCATTTATACTTCCAGCACTTCAAAACATAAGGGATTATTATGAAAAAGGTTATCATTACGTTGCTGATGGCGGCAGGGTTGTGGGGCGCTCCGTATCAGGTGGGGCAGTCGGTCATGCCGCTGGACCTCTCCGATCAGTTCGGCAAAAAGCATGCCCTCAAAGCGATGCCGAAAACGCTGATCATGGCGTTTGAGAAAGGGACGGGGGCCACGGTCAACGAATACCTCGCGGCGCAGCCAAAAGGGTATCTGGCCAAGCACAAAGCGGCCTTCGTCGCCGACATCAGCCTGATGCCTAACTTCATCACCGAGAGTTTCGCCCTCCCGAAAATGCGTAAATACCCCCACACCGTTTTACTGATCCGGGACGAGGAGCAGGGGCTTCGTTTCCCCGGGAAAGAGGAGAAAATCACCGTGATGAAATTCCGGGGCAATTTCCTGACGAAAATCGAATTCATCGAAACCGCCGCTGAGCTCAAAAAAGCGATCGAACAGTGATCACCCCGCTCAAGGCCCTTCGCAAAAACCGCTTTAAAACGGCGCTCATCTTTATCAGCATGAGCGTCTCGATCGCGGCGATTTTTCTCATCAGCGCCATCTCCGGCGGGGTTGTGAGCATGTACAGCGCGATGCTCAAAACCGACGGCGACGTCATCGTTACCCAAAAGGGGATCGCCGATACCTTTTTCAGTGACATCAACCGTTCGCTGGTTTCGTCGATCGTGACGATGGAAGGGGTTAAAGAAGCGAGCGCCCTGATCCTGGGAGCCGCCCCCGTCGAACCCCTTCCGATCGTCGGGATCTACGGAGTGAGCGAGAACCGTTTCAAGAGCTACACCCTCAAACAGGGCTCTTATCCCGCAGAGGGCGAGGTGATGCTGGGATCCAAAATCTATGAAACCCTCAAGCACCCCGAAACGATTCTCCTCTCCAAGCAGACGTTTAGGGTAAGCGGCGTATTCAAAAGCCGGATCGGGTTCGAAGACGGCGGGGTGGTGATGAACCTTTCGGATGCGGGGGAGCTGTTTCACAAAAGCGCCTCCATCTTTCTGGTGAGCCTCTCCGACCTCTCCCGAAGCGACGCTCTCGTCGCAGAGATCAACGCCCTGGGAAGCGATCTGGAGGCGAAAACGACCGACAGCTTCATCGATTCGTACAACCAGTTCAAAATCATCCAGACCAGTTCCGATGTCATCGGGGCCATGGCTTTTTTGATGGGGATTCTGGGGATCGTGAGCATGATGAGCATGGTGGTGAACGACCGCAAGGCGGAATTTGGGATCATGCGCTCCGTGGGCCTCTCTTCGGGGGTGATTATCGGCAAACTTCTGAGCGAGACGCTCCTGATTGCGATTGCGGCGTATGCGGTCGCTCTGGGGGCATCGCTGGGGATCCTGGAGCTGATCGAGCATGCCGAGAAATTCCAGGGGTACATCAACGGCGAGATTACGGCGGCGCTGATGCTCAATGTCTTTGTCGTCTCGGTCACCATGGCCCTGGTCGGGACGTTTCTCCCGGCCCTCTACGCCTCCCGCATCGATCCTATGAGTTTGATCCAAAGGGGTGGGGCATGAGAATCGAAGCGCACGCTCTGGAACATTTTTACGGTCATGAAAAGGTTTTGAACGGAGTCGACCTCGTGATTGAACCGGGGAGTTTTACCGCCATCATCGGCGAGAGCGGAAGCGGGAAAACAACCCTCCTTTCGATCCTCTCAACGCTGCTGCAGCCATCGCGCGGCAGTGTCCGATACGACGGGAAAACACTCGGCGAGCTGGGGAATATCGATCGTTTCCGGCGGCACAACATCGGGTTTGTTTTTCAGTTTCATTACCTGATCTCCTATTTGACGCTGCGGGAGAATGTCGCGCTGGCGGCGCTGGATCAGACATTGGTCGACCCGCTGCTCGAAGCTCTGGGGATTGCGCGTCTGGAAGGGCGCTACAGCGATGAGGTCTCGGGGGGAGAACGCCAGCGCGCCGCCATCGCCCGCGCCCTGATCAACCGCCCCTCGGTGGTGTTTGCCGATGAGCCGACGGGGAATCTGGATACAAAAAATGCCCTCGGGGTGTATGAGCTTTTCAAACGCTTTTCCGGGGAGGGGACGGGTTTCGTCGTCGCGTCGCATGACAAAAAGATCGCCGATTACGCGGACATCATTATCGAAATGGAGGACGGCGTTGTTAAAAAAATTCATAAATGATGAGCTTCCTCTCGCATTAGTATGGCTGATTCTTGGACTTTTCGCGGGGCTTGTGTATGCGGTAGAGATGCTGGGGCTGGACGCTTCTATGACCCTCCTCTCCCCCGAGCGCGCCCGTTCCTTGCATATTTCGCAGATGCTGTACGGATTCTTTCCGCTGATCCTCTCGCTGCTGCCGTTTGCCCTGTTCCAGAAAGAGGGGGTTTTGTCGGAGACCGCCATAGAGCATCTGCGCCGTTATTTCGTCGTCTGGAACCTCTTTTTGCTCTTTATGAGCATGGCGCTCCTCTTCGGCAACATCCGGGGATTGCCGTTTTACGATTTTCCCTATCAGCTGAACTTTCTGCTGGCGTTTAGCGGGCTGTTTTATCTCCTCGCCCTCGTCGATGCGCTGCGCCGCTACGAGAAACGCCCCGTGTGGGTCAACGTATCGCTCCTCGCCGTCATCGCCGCACCGGTTGCGCTGGTGGTTTTGATGAACCCCGATTACGGCCAGGTGGAGCAGACCCTCGTCGGACCGCATGGGGACAATACGCTGGGGATGAGTTTCACCCTGATCCCGATCTATTATCTGCTGATCAAGCTCTGTGCGACGCGAGAGTTCACACCCCGGTGGCACTGGCTGTGGATCCTCCCCCTCGCAGGCTATGCCGTTTCGCTGGTCATCCGCAATTTTTTCCACAGCCTCAGCTACAACGAAGAGTGGTTTTTCCAGTACCTGACGCTGCTGTATCTGCCGCTGCTGTGGGTATGGCTCCGCGATGCTGGGGTGGGCTTTCGCACCAACCCCTATCTGATCCTTTCCATTGCGGCGTTCGTCTTTGTCGATGTGCAGGGGAATTTCCTCTTTATCCCCGAAATACGCGCATTGATCCACCGTAACGACCTGGTGGTGGGGCACGCCCATGTCGCGATGGGGCTGGGGGTGGCGTTTATGGCGCTCTCGATCCTCCATCACCTTCTGCCGGATCTGTTCCGCCGCGTGTATGCCGTTGTCTGGACGGTGTTGATGGCCCTGATGGCGATCGCTCTGAGCGTGGCGGGGATCATCGAAGCGGGAGGGTTCGGCGGCACGGTCGAGCCTTTCCTGACCCTTCGCGCCCTTTTCGGCGCTTTGCTCCTCATTATGGTCCTCTTCATCGCGTACGAGCGGCTCCGGATCCCTCTGGATTCGGCGCTGAAGCGCTACCATCTGGTCGGCTTTTTGAGCGATGCGGGTGGGGGGGTGATCCTCATCTTCGCCGGTGCGGCACTGTTCCCTCTGCTGGGATTTGGTTTTGGCGGAACGTATGAATACGCTGTGTTTGCGTTTATGATCGGGACGGGGATGGTCCACTTGGCAGGTCTGCACCACGACGCCCCCCGTATGGCTTCGCTCAGTGCGACGATACGTGCCGTGTGCGCTTCGGTATTCGCGGCCCTCTACATGGCCGGAAGCATGGACGGTATCGCCCTTCTGGTAGCATTGTACGACGGGACGTTTGCTCTGGTTTACTGGCTTTTGTTGCGGGGGAGTCGATGAACGCTCTCGTGATCGTTTTGAGCTCGCAGCTGCTCTACTACCTCCTCATCACGCAGACGGGGGTTGTCGGGGCGTTCGATTCGCATATCCACGATCTTTTCACCCTCCCCATCGGCGGGGTGATCGGGGCGCTGATGAGCGCTTTCTGGCGCCATCATGCGATCCGGCAGGAGCTCTGTTTTCTCTTCGGGGTACAGATGATCATCTCGTGGTTCTACCCCAACTATTCGCTGGGGATGCTCCTGACGCTGGGATTCGTCGTGGGGTATACGACCCCGCTGCTCCTCTATATCTTCGGTTCGCAGAGCCGGCTCCATCTGGCGCTGGGGCTCTCAATCGCCTATGCCATAGGGACGGCGTTTTACACCTATCCTTATGCCGAGCGCGACGTCATCGCCGTCATACTCCCCCTTGTCTCGGTCGTGGCGCTCCGTTTTTCCCGGCTGCCCCGCATCAGCGCTCCCGAAACGAAACGGTTCGACTGGCAGAGCGTAGGGGTCATGATGCTCTGGATTTTCGCCGATTCGGCCCTCTTCGAGACTCTCTCGCGCTCGGGGGAGATGGACATCTGGAGCGAGTATACGGTACTGATCGTCACCTCGCACCTTTTCGGCGTCTATCTGGCCTACCGCTACGGCCATGAGCTGCTGTCGCAGACCCGCGTGATCTGGATGCTGTTTGCGGTGAGCTATCTGCTCTATTGGAGCCAGGAGCCGATTTTGCTCTCGATCGCCTATCCTGTAGTCATTTCGTACTATAATGTCCTGTTATTTCAAAAACTGATCTCGATGCGGGATGTCCGGCTGATCGCGCTCTCGATGATCGGGGTAGGGTGGTTTGCCGCATCGGCGGCGAACGGTGTCGCGCTGGAGCATCAGCTCTGGATCGCGGCGGCAGTGTTGGGGCTTTTTGCCCTTGTGTATCCATTTCTTGGTAGGAGGTTCAGAATATGACAAAATCGGTAATCGCAGCGGTTCTTTTGGCCGCATCGGTGTGGGGGGGAAGCCTCGGTTTCGACTCAGGGGTGATCAAAGCCCATACGGAAGTTTTCGGGGACAGTTCGATCGATCCGGTGTTCAAAAAAGCCCATTCGAAACTGATGATGGACGCCGGGCCCGAATCGCTGCGCGGCAGTATCGACGTGAGCATCACCGACTTCGTCAGCGACAACAAAAAACGCGATGCGCATATGTACGAGGCGATGGCGTCCGACACATTTCCCAAGGCATCGTTCGAGGTGAAAGAGGTGGTTCCGAGGGGGGGAAACAATTATCTCCTCAAAGGGACGATGACTCTGCACGGGGTGAGCAAGCCGATGAGTTTTGAGGGGAGCATTGCCGAAGAAGAGGGCAAAGTCCGGATCAAGGCCAAGAGCGTCATGAAGATGTCGGATTTTGGGATCAAGCCGCCGAAAATGGTCTTTCTGACGGTACGCGATCAGGTCGATCTGGCCGTCGACGTCGTCCTGAAACGGTAAACCTCCCCGATACGGAGCACTCTGGCGATACGGGGGTTTTCCACCCGTCCGGCTAGGTTGCCGAACCATTGCAGCGGTTCGTCCATCGGTTCATCGGAGAGGCGGAATGTGCCGTAGTGGATCGGGATGAGGGTTTTCGCACCCAGATCATGGAATGCCCGGATCGCTTCGGGAGGGTTCAGGTGGTTGTGCTTCATGATCGCTTCGGGACGGTACGCCCCGATCGGCAAAAATGCCTCGTCGATTTCGAAACGTTCCGCAATCTCCTCGAAATGCTCCCCGTACGCGGTGTCTCCCGAATGAAAAACCGTATGATTGCCGTTTTGGATGATGTATCCCCCCCACAGCGCTTTGTTCGTATCAAAAGGGGTCCGTTTGCTCCAGTGGCGGGCAGGGGTCAGGGTGATAAACAGCCCTCCGGCCATCACCGATTCCCACCACTCCAGCTCAAAACACCGCTCCCGCGCGATGCGTCCTTTCATGTACCGCCAGAACCCGAGCGGCGCGATGATGATCGTTTCGGGGTTTCGCTTCAGCATCTCCAGTACGGAGGGTTTGTCGAAATGGTCATAATGGGCATGGGTGATGAGGATCAGGTCGGCATGGAGTTGTTCGCGGGGAACGGGCAGGGGGGTATGGCGGCGGTACATGGGAATATCCCCCAGCACGGGATCGATCGCGACCGTCGTTTCTCCCACCCTCATCCACACGCTCGCATGCCCGAGCCACAGGGCGCATTCCCCTTCGGGGAGTTCCTGCTGAAACTCGACCGCCATCGGTGCTTCGGGAACCTTTCGTTGTGTGAAACGTTTGGCGAGCTGCCATTTGAGTATGGCGGTGAGTGATATTCTCGGTGAGGTGTAGCGATCGCTCATTGAGCCCCTTTTCTTTTTTTTTATTGTACCAAAAGGCTCAACCGATTAGTATTCGTTCCAAAAAAGGGTGACCATGGAGCCGTTTGCATTTATTATCGCGCTGCTGCTGATCGGCGTGCTGCTCCAAAAAGCTCCCGCCCCTGCCGATTTTTCCAAAAGCCTCAATTTCTTTGTCATCTACGTGTCGCTTCCGGCCACCGTATTGCTGCAGGTTCCGAAGATCAGCTTTGACGTATCGGCGATCGGGGTGGTGATCGTCCCGTGGCTGCTGCTGCCGATCATGGCTGCGATCGTCATCGCGATGACCCGCAACCATCCGCTGCACGTCAGGGCAGCCCTGCTCCTCGTCATTCCGCTGGGGAACACGTCGTTTGTGGGGATTCCGATCATCGAGGCACTGCTGGGAGAAAAGGCGATCCCCTATGTCCTGATGTACGATCAGTTCGGCACGTTTCTGATGCTCTCGCTCTACGGCAGCGCCGTCATCGCCCGCTATGAGAGCGGCGTCTTTCACGCGCGGCTGATTGTGAAAAAACTCCTCCTCTTCCCGCCGTTCCTGATTCTCCTGTTTGCCCTTGGCTACGGGGATATGCCGCTGGAAGTGCGGCCGTATCTCGAGATTCTGGCATCAACCCTTGTTCCTCTGGCACTCGTTTCGGTGGGGTATTCTCTGAAATTCGGGGGAGAGATCGATTACCCCCTGTTTGCCAAAGCGTTGGGCCTCAAACTGCTGGTGATGCCGCTGATCGCGTTTGGGGTTTTGTTCGCACTGGGGAGCGAGCCTCTCGCGCTGAAGACGGCCGTACTGGAGTCGGGGATGCCTGCTATGATCACCGCAGGGGCTCTCGCGATCGCCTCTGGCTTTGCCCCCGCGCTGAGCGCCGCTTTGGTAGGATACGGGATTGTTATCGCCCTCGTGACCCTCCCGCTGATTGCGTATCTGATGGAGAGGCTGCTTTAGCTTTCCTGCTGGTGCGACCCGTCGCAGAAGGGTTTGCGCCCCGAGCGTCCGCAGCGGCAAAGCCACTTGTCGGTGTCGGCGTCGACGGAAAAGGGGATCGGTTCTTTCCCTGTCCCCGCGTGGCTCTTTCCGTCGCAAAACGGGAAATTTTCGGAGAGGCCGCAGGTGCAGTAGCTGTATTCTTTTCCGGCATCGAGAGAGGCCTTGAACGGTGCGTTCTGAAATTTCGTTTCCATGAAGTGCTCCTCGTCGAAGTATAATGGATCATTATACCACGAAACGTCAGAAGGGGTTGTGGAACGGAAATATTGAAAATGGCTTGACAATATTACTAGTTAGTAGTATTATTGCCCTATCCACTCAAGCAAGGAGAGATCAATGAAACGCCCAAAAGGGTATGGCACCCATGAAGACAAAGTGTTGCGTACGCACATCGAGCTCTCCCGGGCTTTTTTGAAAATACGGGCTAAAGAGACAGCGTGGATGGAAGTGCAGGGATTGACACTGCCTCAGTTTGCTATTCTTGAAGCATTGCATCACCTTGGGAGTCTCAATGTAGGACAAA